>CANPXN010000060.1 GCA_947586185.1 uncultured Clostridia bacterium | reverse complement strand
ACGGAGCTTATTTATAGGTATAAAACAGAAAAGGAGGAGTCAGAAACATGAAAAAGTCAGAATGCTATGAACGTGCGGTACGTGCTGTAATAGCCTGCATAGGCAGAGATATCAGTGCAGACGATATGGACGTGCTGTATTTTCTGCTGAACAATCGGAATTATGAGCTTATCGCTGAGGGGGAACACAAAACAGATGAGGATAAAATATCATGATACTTGCAGACCCAAAAACCCATAAAGAATGGTTATTATCTCGAAAGAACGGTATCGGCGGAAGTGATGCGGCATGCGTTTTGGGGCTTAACAAATATAAAAGTAATGTATGCCTTTGGCGTGAAAAAACCGGGAGGTCTGAGCCGGCAGATATTTCAGATAAGCCGGCTGTCATTTATGGGAAGAAAGCAGAAGCTCCCATAAGAGAACTGTTTAAGCTGGACTATCCTGAATATGATGTTGAATACCATGAATTTAGAATGTATGCAAATGATAAATACCCATTCGTTTTCGCAACTCTCGATGGAGAGCTTTATGAAAGAAAAACTGGCAGAATGGGTGTACTTGAAATAAAAACAACCACTATTCAGCATTCAGGGCAGTGGGAGGAATGGGACAACAGAGTTCCGGTCAGCTATTATATTCAAGTCCTGCATCAGCTTCTTGCCACAGGCTGGGATTTTGTTGTACTCAGAGCGCATTTAAAATATGGACAGCATAAAACCCAAATCAGGCACTATTTTATTGAGAAAAGCGAGGTTTCAGAGGATATGGAAAGTCTTCTGAATGCGGAAATTTGTTTCTGGAACAGCCTGAAAGAAGAAAAAGAACCGGCGCTGATTCTGCCGGATATTTAAGGAGGACATAGTGGATTTTTTAGTAAAAACGGATTTAAGCGTTTTCCCGGAAAGTATTGACTTCAATTTTTCCGAGATCAAAGCGGAGCTTGAAGAAAAGCTCTCTTACTACCGGAATCTTGTTGTGACTGAGGACGGTATCAGGGCTGCAAAATCTGAGAAGGCAAAGTTAAACAAGCTTGCCGCAGCAGTTGAAGATAGGCGTAAGGAGGTTAAGGCAATATGTCTTGCCCCATACAACGATTTTGAGGCAAAATGCAAGGAGCTTGTAGCCCTTATAAAAGCTCCTTCTATGGCTATTGATACACAGATAAAGACTTTTGAAGATGCGAAAAAACAGCAGAAATATGATGAGCTTAAGGCTTATTATGATGAGAATGTCAAAGAGCTTGCAGATGTAGTGACTCTTGATAAGATCATAAATCCCAAATGGGGAAATGTAACGCTTAAAGCTGACGCTCTTAAAAATGAAATCGGTAATACTCTTGAACGAATAAGGCAGGAGCTTGAAACCATAAACAATGAATATGCGGACAAGCCATATAAGGCGGCTGTATTGAATGAATACTGTAAGGATTATAGTCTGAGTAAGGCTCTTGTGTATGCAGCTCAGCTCAAAAGACAGGATGAGATGCAGAAAAAAATTCTTGAAAGGTCTGAGCCTGTACATACGGAAAAAACTGAGACTGAGGCAAAGCCTTCTATTTCTGCGGCGGATTCCCAGCATATTATAAAAGGCACATTCACAGTTGAAGCAACAAGGGAAAAAATAATAGCTCTCAGAGATTTTATGAGAGATAATGATATTAAATATAGTGTAGTAAAATAACGGAGGTTTTTAAAATGGCAGTAAATAACAGTTTAGTAAAAAAGAAAAGCCCAGACCATTCGATCACATTCAAGGCAGGAGGAGATGATGTTACTCTTTCTATGGAAACGGTAAAAAATTACCTTGTTTCCGGAGACGCCTCAAATGTTACCACGCAGGAAATTGTAATGTTCATAAACCTGTGTAAATACCAGGGGCTTAATCCGTTTCTTCGGGAAGCATACCTTATTAAATATGGCAGTCAGCCGGCAACTATTGTTACCGGTAAAGCGGCTTTTGAGAAGAGAGCTGCAAGATGCGACAGGTACAAGGGCTTTGACGCCGGGGTTATAGTTTACAGCTCTGAAAAGGGCCTTGAAAACCGTACAGGTACTGTGGTTCTTCCTGATGAACAGCTTGTAGGCGGCTGGGCGGAGGTGTATGTTGAGGGATATGAAAAACCAGTTAAGTCAGCGGTATCCCTTGACGAATATATAGGACGCAAAAAGGACGGTACAGCTAATTCGCAGTGGGCGTCAAAGCCTGCGACAATGATACGCAAGGTTGCCAAAATGCAGGCCTTGAGAGAGGCTTTTCCGGATAATTTTGAAGGCATGTACAGCGCTGAGGAGCTGAATGTCGATGAGCCTGTAAATCTGGCGGCTGAAACAATTCCGGCTTCTCAGACAGCAGAGCCGCAGCCTTTGGAAGAAAATTTTGCTGATATTATGGAGGGATAAAAGTTGAACGTACATAATCTTGCTATAATAACAGGACGTCTGACAGCTGACCCGGAGCTTAAAACAACGCAGTCGGGTGTGAGCAATTGCCGTATATGTATAGCTGTAAACCGCCCATATCAAAAGGACAAGGAACAGGAGGCGGATTTTATCAATGTTT
>CANPXN010000059.1 GCA_947586185.1 uncultured Clostridia bacterium | reverse complement strand
GCGGCTACAAAGAAAAATGTAAGTACGGTGAATACAAGATCGCTTTCGGAAAAGCTGTCAATGCTGTCGCTCAGCTCTTCTTTCAGCTCTTCGGAAGCGTCAAAAGCGTTTCTGCATTTTGCAAAGGTCAGCGCGATCTTCATTGACATAACGTTTATAAGAGCTGTAATGCCCATAAAGATAGTACGGAAAACCGATGAAACGATTTTTGTGGATTTTATTACCACGATACTTCCCACAAAGCATACTATTGACATGATGTAGTATGCAAGCTGAACATACCCGAAGCTGCCGACACGTTTAAGAGCAGTCTCTGCCTCTATATCAAAGTCGTCGATATTGGAGGCAACTCCCGCAAACATAATGATCATCATGACTCCAAGCAAAAAGGTCAGAATGACGAGTATTCTGTATGTGATAGTAAGCTTATTCTTTTTCATAGTTACTCCTTATTTTTCTGTCCGTAATATGCGTTCTTGCCGTGTTTTCTTAAAAAGTGCTTGTCCAGAAGAGTCTGCTGTATGCTTTTCATCTCCGGATTCAGCTGCATGGTATGCCATGCCATCATAGCACATTCCTCCAGCACTACCGAGCTGTGGACTGCCTCTAAAGGACTTTTGCCCCAGGTGAACGGACCGTGGCTGTGAACCAGTACTGCCGGAATATCGCTTGGGTCAAGCCCTTCAAAGCGTTCGATAATAACCGTTCCGGTTTCCTTTTCATATTCTCCTTTTATTTCGGAGTCAGTCATTTTTCTTGTGCATGGAATACCGCCGTAGAAGTAGTCGGCATGGGTCGTTCCAAGGGCTGGTATGTCAAGTCCCGCCTGTGCAAAGATTGTTGCCCAGCGTGAGTGTGTGTGGACTATTCCGCCGATCTCAGGGAAGGCTTTATAAAGCTCCACATGGGTAGGCGTGTCCGAGGACGGGTTAAGACTTCCCTCAACCACCTTTCCGTTTAAGTCCACCACTACCATATCGTCGGCGGTCATTTCGGAGTACTCCACTCCTGACGGTTTTATTACCACAAGGCCGGATTCTCTGTCGATACCGGAAACGTTGCCCCATGTAAAGGTTACAAGGCCGTATTCCGGGAGCATTAAATTTGCTTCAAGTACGGATTTTTTTAATTGTTCAAGCATTTTGGTTTCTCCTTGATTAATTATTAATTTTATTATACATGTAAACAAGGAAGTTGTCAAACCTTTTAAGGCAACACCGCACAATTTTTGTGAGGTATTGCCTTAATGCTTTTTAAATACGGCAGGCAGCCTTTATGATATCCGGCAAAAATTCCTTATAGTGTTCGTCGCTAATGCCGAAGTCCTTGCCTTTGTAATTCCAAATAGCATATCCGATATGGCTTTCAGATAAAACCTCGGAGACATCCTCAAACCACCTGACAGCCGAAGCTCCTGGGGCGCGGTCAATAACTCCCATTTCTCCGCAGTAAAGAGGAACTCCGTTTTTTTCAGCATAGCTGATAGCTCCTGCGATCGCCTTTCTAAAAAAGTCCTTGTCTATAACGGAACTGCTTATATTGTGGAGAAATTCTCCCTGTTCATCGGACAGGCAGTTACGTGTACCCTGTTCATATGCCTCTCTTGATTCCGGATAACCGATCCTGTAATCCTCCGGCATGCTGTCGATCCAGTATGCTCCCTGATGAGTAAAGATAAGCGGCTCATAAAGGTGGAAGGTATATACTATATTTTCATCATAAGGAGCATCCAGCTTATCCACCCATAAAACGCTGTTGTTCTGAACTCCTCCTATAATAATTTTCGTGAGAGGAGCGTTTTTTCTTATGGCAGCAATTGCTCTTGCTGCGATCTTATTCCATGACTCAGCGCAGGATTTATCCACAACCTCATTGAGAAGCTCAAACGAGAGCATGTCATAAAGCTTTCCGTATTCCTTTGAAAGCCTGTCCCAAAGGCATACAAACTGCTCCTGAAGCTTTGGATGCTCAAAAAAGCTGTTGCAGCTTTCGTCAAATGAATATCCGTTTGTTTTGTGCAGATCAAGTATCATATTTATGTTATTTTTCTTGCACCAGCTTATACATGAGTCAATATATGAAAACCCGTCCTCAATAAAGCTCCCATCCTGATCCATAACAAGCTCTGAGTCAATGGGAAGCCTTACATGATCAAATCCCCAATTTGCGATCCTAACTATATCACTTTCATTTATAAAGCTTTTATAATGCTCCTTTGTATGACAGCACTGCGACAGCCATCCGCCGAGATTTATGCCTTTGCTGTAACCCTTAAACTCTTTCACAGAAAAAACCTCCTGACATAATACATTACCTGATAGAAAAGCGCAGAAAACTAAAGCAAGGCAGAGAATCAAGCTTTCGTTATTCTGCGCTTTCCTTTACAAATACTCTCTGGCAGTATTATAATACCACTTTATTGAGGTTAAATATACCGTTTTTATGGCTTTTATAGTAAAATTATGACCTATTCTTTGCGCTTTGAGAAAGCTTGGCAAACTTTTTTTGCCGCTTTCTGAAAGCGACCAGAAAACTTTTTTCGCTTTTGGGAAAGCGAAGCCAAACCTTATAGGTAAATGCAAAGGGACAACCTATAGGAGGGAGGGAGAAAGAGAAAAACCAACAAAAATGCGGATTTCCCCCTCCCTCCTGTAGGTTTTCCCTCTGCACTCTCTTTCCACTCA
>CANPXN010000058.1 GCA_947586185.1 uncultured Clostridia bacterium | reverse complement strand
AACACACACCCGCAAAAATTCCAACCCCGGCACTTGCCAAAAAAGCTAAACGGGAGTATAATATGCCCATGCCGCGCCGCGAAGGCGCAAAACCCGATCCGGGTGTGGCGAAGCTTGGTATCGCGCTTGCTTTGGGAGCAAGAGATTTCGCAGGTTCAAATCCTGTCACCCGGACCAGCGGAGTATTATTAAAGGATCTGAAAGTCTTTTCATGATACTCCGCATTTCTTTTTATGGAAAACGATCATACAGCGATCTGTGCAGGGGCGTAGCTTAATGCTACGCCTTTTCGCGTTTCCATGATAAACATATGCGCAACATATAGCCGCGTGATTTCTTATTGAAAATAACGTAGCTATATGTTATAATATACATAAACTTTTGAGAGGGGGATAATTATGTCCGACATTTTGACTGCACCCGAGAATAACGTGTCTCAAGATGAGCCTATTGTTTCAACCAGTAGGAGCGCTGATGATGTTCCTGCCAAAAAAGCTGAGCCCGGAAAACGAAAAAGGGTGACACGATTATTCCCAGCACTAACATATGAGGAATGTTTAGCATTTGCCAATGCTATTTGGGCGTATGCCTCCGGGCAAAAGATAAGAAGACTTACCCTTTTTGATCAGATTGGAAAATCGCCTGAAAGCGGGACAAGTAGGACACTTGTTACTGCATCGAATAAATATGGTCTTATTGATGGCTCCACTCAATCCGAATATATTGAATTAACTGCATGTGGATATCGCGCTACAAATCCTGAGTCGACCTCGTACGAAAAAGCGGAAGCAAACTTTGCGCTCGCCATCAAAAGCAATGAGTATCTTTTGAGTTTATACGAACAATACAAAGAAATGAAAGTCCCGTCCAGACAGGTGTTGATGGATTTTTTAAGTGAACAAGGCCTTGACACAGACAATCAGCAACGCTGTGTTGATCTGTTCTTAGTAAATGCAAAACATATTGGTTTAATTAAGGTAATGTCCGGCACCGAGCGCATAATTTCTATTGAGCATTTGCTTGAAGATATTGCGCCAGAATCTCCAGTTCAATTGAAACAGACAGTCGTAAAACCGCTACCTCAAGGCATTGAAGCAGTAAGTACCGAAGTTGGCGGCAATACTTCTTGTGACGAATGGGACAGAACTTGTTTTTACATTACACCGATAGGAGCAGAGGGTTCTGAGCAACGTATGCACGCAGACCTCTTTATGGGAAGCATTGTAGACCCAGCTTTAAGTGAGTTGGGATTTAAAATTGTGCGTTCAGATACAATTAACACGGCTGGAATGATTACGTCGCAAATTATTGAGCATTTGGTAAAATCAAAACTGGTCGTTGCTGATTTGTCTTTCCATAATCCAAATGTTTTCTATGAACTTTCCCTTCGCCATTCCTTGGGAAAGCCAATCATTCATCTTATCAGAAGCTGTGATTCTATACCCTTTGACATTCACAGTTTTAGAACAATAAAAATCGACGACAGTAGTATATATTCATTTGTCCCGCAAATTGAAAGCTATAAAGCAGCTGTTTCTGCGCAAGCACGTCAGCTATTAGATGCAACCGATCCAGTAGACAACCCCATCACTGCTTTTTTGGCAAAGAACAAATAACAATAGATAAAACACCTTGCTTGCTGCTTGCAAACCATTGATTTTACTGGGTTTCGCCAAATCCTTTAATTTCACTCCGACCAAAAATCGGCGGGGCGTAAGCCCCGCCGATTTTTATAATTAACGGGAAGGCGCATAAAATATTTCTGAAATTTCCCTTGATAAGGCATTGGAATTCAAACTATTTTTATGTTCAAAGATTGTATAAGTGACATTGATTCAGATGATTATATAGACATTTCAAAAGGTCTAAATTAGTTTCATAAGAAAGCCGAAACGTAATTTGTATCATTTTGATAATTAAGTTATCGCATTTTGCTTCTATCGGCTATATTAATTGTTTGTCTTAAGGAATGCTTACATGATAAAATCTATTCAAAAAAGACGCCGCACTATCGACTGCGCCTTTTTTAGATTAGGCTGTGTACTTTTTGCTCTCCCTCTCCAGCCTGATTTTCTCCCTCACCTCCCCGATCATCCTCTCCAGCATCGGCTCCACTTCCTCACGGGTCTTGGCGTAGACGGTATGAACCTCTCGTTTTCCTTGAGCGTTAGTCGGCGTGTATCGGCCTTCGTAGAGGTGGTCGTTGATTTGGTAGATGCCGCCGGTGCCGGATTTGCGGATTTTGCCGGTGTAGGAGGTGAATTTGGGGGCGTGGGTTTTGGGGACGGGGGCTGGTTTTGGCGGTTCGGCGATTGAGGGGGTGTCGCTGTGAGTGATGCCCTTATCGATAAGATTGGCGGCGTTCTGGCGCATGGTGTCGGTGATATGGCTGTAGATGTCGATGGTGGTGGCGGAGCTGACGTGACCGATGATGGCGGACAGGGTCTTGACGTCCATGCCGTGCTCCAGCGCCGTTGTGGCGAAAGTATGACGGAGATCGTTGAACCGAATATTCTTGCACCCGGCCCGGTCAAGGGCCTTTTTCATTTTGCGGTAGACGCTCTGCGGGTCGATGGGGCCGGGGCGGCGGGTGGAGGGGAACATCCACTCGGAATTTGTCCGCTCTCGGAGGGTTTTAAGGACGTTCTCCACCGCCGGGGGCAGGATCACCGTCCTGTCGGAGCTTTTTGTCTTGGGCTTGGAGATTTGAAGCGCGCCGTCAATGTGGATGGCTTGCCGCTCGATGTGCAACGCCCCGGTCTTAAAATTGAGGTCGCTCCATTTGAGGGCGCAAATCTCTCCCCGCCTCATCCCCGTTGACAGCTCCAGAAGCGCCAGCTCGAAGAAGCCGTCCTCCTTCGCTTGGATCAGGAACCGCTGCATCTCCTCGTGGGTCAGCACCTGCATTTCAGCGGACTTCTTTGGCGGCAGCTTGCACCCCACGGAGGGGTTGACCGGGATCAGCCCCTCCGTCACGGCCTTCTCCAGCGCCGTGTGGCAGGTGGTGTGGCAGGAGCGCACCATGCGGTCGGAAAGGCCGGGCCCGTAGATGTCCGTCCTCGACTTGCGCCCGGATTTTTTGAGTTGGGCATAGAATTGCTGCAAATCGCTCTGCCGCAGCTTGTCCAGGGGTATATTCCCCAGTCCCGGAATGATGTGCTGGTAGA
>CANPXN010000057.1 GCA_947586185.1 uncultured Clostridia bacterium | reverse complement strand
GTAAAAACCATAAGTATCATGATATGATACCATTTATTCATGCCTATCGCATAGCCTATTACTGCCGGAAGAAGTCCAAAGCATATAAGATCGCACAGCGAATCTATCTGTATGCCGAAGTTCTTTTCCGCCTCAGTACGCTTTCTTGTACGAGCGACCTTTCCGTCAAACATATCGCAAAGTCCCGAAAGCATAAGAGCGATAACCGCATAACCGATATTCTTTCCATTAAATGCTATGTAAATGCCTGCAACAGACGAAATAAGACTCATATATGTCAGTATTACAGTGTAATTATAAAATCCTATCAATAGATCAACCTCCTTAAATTTTATTATAACAAATTTATGCGTTTAATGCAAGCTGTAAAAGAAAAAATCCACGAAAATCAATTTTTCAAACATTATGCGGTGGACTCTGTCCCCCGTACCCCCTGCTAAAGGGACAAAGTCCCTTTAGAATCCCGATTCAATTCTATTTCCGCCCCTTTAAGGGACGAAAATAGAATTGGAGGGAAACAAAAAAACTTTTTTCTTAGCAAAGATATGGGGATAGAATACACCAAATTTTTAAAAATTGATTTTCGTGGAAAAAATCCGGCATTTACCGGACATTCCTTATTTATGATACTTTCCTCCAGAGGCGATCTGGAAGCTTCTGTAGATCTGCTCAAGGAGCATAACTCTTGCAAGCTGGTGGGGAAAGGTCATTTCCGACATAGAAAGTCTCAGCGCCGCAGCGCTTTTTACCTCCTCGGCAAGTCCGCAGGAGCTGCCTATTACAAAGGTGATACAGCCTGTACCCTGAGCCGCAGCCGAAGTGATTTTTTCCGATAGCTTAACGCTTGAAAGCTGCTTCCCCTCGATGCACATTGCAATGATCATTCCGCTGCACCTTTTGAGAATATCTTTTCCCTCTTCTGAAAGAGCCTTTTGTATCTCCTTTTCCGATGGATTGTCCGGCAGTCTGTATTCGCTCAACTCAATTATTTGCAGTGTACAATATCTTGAAAGCCGCTTTATATATTCTGCGCATGCGTCACGAAGATATTTTTCCTTTAATTTTCCCACAGCTATGATCTTAACGCTCAGCATCAGAACACCACCGTTTCTCCGGAGGTTTCCACCGGCGCTACTGATAATATGTAATCCCTGTCTCTTTTAAAGCTGACAAGGCTTCTGAGCACAGTGTTTTCCGCCGTAAGGGGAGTGTTATTTTCCTGACTCAAATGTCCGAGAACGATCCTTGTTGTACCGCTTTCAATAAGCTTACGAGCCTGATCTGCACTTGATATATTTGAAAGATGTCCGTGTCCGGAGCCTATGCGTTTTTTCAGATAGTAGGGATAGGGACCGTTTTTAAGCATGTCCTCATCATAGTTAGCCTCCAACAGCACAAGGTCGCAGCCTGTTATATTTTTCTCGACCTCAGGAGTAATACAGCCGAGGTCTGTGCATACTGCACAGGTTCTGCCGTCCCGACAGGTTATCCTGTAGCCGCAGCTTGCCGCAGTATCGTGAGGAGTGTCGAAGCAAGTTATTTCCATGCCGGCAGCCTCTGCGGTGTTATTTATTTCAAAGACCTCTGAACTGCTGTCGATGCATTCCTTGCAGAGCAGCTCCTCAAGGGTGGCTCTCTGACCGAATACCGGAATGCCGGTTTTTTTAGTGAGCATTTTCAGTCCCTTTATATGGTCGCTGTGGCTGTGGGTTATGAATACTCCCTGCACAGCGCTGATGCTTATACCGCAAAGCTCCATAGCTGCGCTTAGTTTTTTATAGGAAACTCCTGCGTCAATAAGTATGCCCCCCTCCGGAGAGCCGATAAAGGAGGCGTTACCCTTGCTTGAACTGAAAAGGGGATAGATTCTTGCCATATAAGACTCCTTAAAAAATCGGGGTACGTAATACCCCGATAAGTTATATTGCTTTTTTAACCGATGCTCCCGGAATTGTCTTTTTCACAATATCTGCGCCAAGACCCTGGAGCTTTTTTTCCATACAGTCATATCCACGCTCGATATGATGTATATCTTCGATCTCAGTAACTCCTGATGCAGCAAGTCCTGCAATAATAAGGGCTGCTCCCGCACGAAGGTCGCATGCCTTTACCGGCGCTCCCTGGAGCCTTCCAGTGCCCTCTATAACGGCAACCTTTCCGTCAACGGATATGTCTGCGCCCATTCTTCTCAGCTCGTCAACATATCTGAAACGCTGCTCCCATACGCCCTCTGTGATTATGCTTGTTCCCTCTGCAAGGGTAAGAAGCGTAGCCATCTGAGGCTGCATATCGGTTGGGAAACCCGGATGCGGCTGGGTTTTTATATTTGTTTTTACAAGAGGTCCGTCAACCCATACACGGATACTGTCGTCAAATTCTTCAATGTTTACGCCTATCTTTTCAAGCTTGTTTGTAATTGATTCCAGATGCTTCGGGATAACGTTTTTAACGAGCACATCTCCTCCTGTTGCAGCGGCGGCAACCATAAATGTGCCGGCTTCGATCTGGTCAGGTATAACTGAATAGGTAGTTCCTCTTAAATAATTAACGCCTCTTATCTTGATAACGTCAGTACCTGCGCCCATAATGTCTGCGCCCATGGAGTTCAGGAAGTTTGCAAGGTCAACGATATGCGGTTCCTTAGCAGCGTTTTCAATGATGCTCAGTCCCTTTGCCTTAACAGCGGCAAGCATAGCGTTCATTGTTGCACCTACTGAAACAACGTCAAGATAGATCTGTGAGCCTCTTAGCTCGTCAGCGCATACGTCAACCATACCATGGTCTATGTTGCATTTAGCTCCCAGCGCTGAAAATGCTTTAAGATGCTGGTCGATAGGTCTGTCTCCCAAAGGACATCCTCCCGGCATGGAAACTCTTGCCTTATGGCTCTTTCCCAGCAGCGCTCCTAAAAAGTAATAGGATGCTCTCATCTGTCTTGCGCTTTCGTATGGAACGACGTAGTTTGTAATTCCGCTTGCGTCTATCCTGAAAGTAGTTCTGTTTATGGTTTCGACCTTTGCGCCCATTTCATAAAGAATGCGAAGACCTACGGAAACATCGCTTATATTAGGAACGTTTTCAAGTATGCACGGTTCATCGGACAGGATGACCGCAGGGATTATACCCACGGCAGCGTTTTTAGCTCCGCTTATTTCGACCTCGCCATGCAGACGGCGACCGCCCTTTATAACAAACTTCTCCAAAATTTTCTCCCCTTAAAGGCATAGCACAGCTTGTGCGCATGCGTCTGCCCCGTTCTTTATT
>CANPXN010000056.1 GCA_947586185.1 uncultured Clostridia bacterium | reverse complement strand
AAGATTATAAGGCGGCTCAGGCTGATAGTAAAAAGGCTGCTGCTGATGCGAGATGTGCGGTGAGGTATAGTGGGTAGGAGAAAATATGAATAAAGTTGGACTATGGTCTGACTGCCACAACTTTCCGAGTCTGCCACTCATGAAGCTGTCGGCATATCATAAATCTATAGGTGATACAATCGAAACATATATGCCGATTAATCATTATGATTTGGTTTATGCATCAAAGGTATTTAGTTTTACTGATGATATTGACGTTGAAAGTATTATACAGGCAGATGAAGTAATAAAAGGCGGCTCAGGCTACTGCATCAGCGTAAAAGACGGTAAAGAGGTGTTTGATAGTTCCCGAAATAAACCATTGCCGAAAGAAATTGAGCATATATATCCTGATTACAGCTTATACCCGGAATATAGTTATGCAGTAGGATTCTTAACAAGAGGCTGCCCCAGAAATTGCGGATTTTGTGTTGTAGGTAAGAAAGAGGGTTTATGCTCAAAGCAAGTAGCGGATTTATCAGAGTTTTGGCGAGGGCAAAAAGAAATCAAGCTGCTTGATCCGAATATTCTGGCTTGTAAGAATCATGAAGAATTATTAAGGCAACTTGCAGAAAGTAATGCTAAGGTAGATTTTACACAGGGACTTGACATCAGATTGACGAACCCTGATAATATCCGATTGCTTAATCAGGTAAAAACATCAATGCTGCATTTTGCATGGGACGACCCAAAACAGGATTTGACTGAGTATTTCAAGCAATTTTCACAGTATACAACTGTAAAGTCCGATCGAAATAAATCGGTGTATGTACTGACAAATTATAACAGCACGATTGAAGAAGATTTGTATAGGATTTATACACTGCGTGATTTAGGATATAATCCGTATGTTATGATTTATCAGAAAGAAACAGCGCCTAAGCAGATAAGGCGGCTGCAACGTTGGGTAAACTGCCGGCGGATATTCCGGGTGGTTGACAAGTTTGAAAATTATACTGGAGGAAGATAAATGACACTGACAAAATGTGATAACTGTATACGCTGCAAAAGCTGCATTGACGGAGCGAATTACAAGGCGCGCAGAAGTGTGAAAAGTTTGTTCCGTACTATCCGGAGCGGTGGAAGAGACAGCTCTATAGGAGTATTACCAGGAGGAGGAAAGGTTAAAATGCGTGAGATTTTGTTTAGAGGGAAAGCAATCAACAGAATCGAAGGTTACGAATATAGAACCAATTACCAAAACGGAGATTGGGTTTACGGACTTTTAACGAAGTTATATTGTGAGCGTTACCCTGAATTACCCGCAGAAATTACCAATAAGGGCGGCATTAGTGGTATTTATGTGGATTATACGACAGTCGGGCAGTACACAGGCTTGACCGACAAGAACAGTGTGAAGATTTTTGAGGGGGATATAGTTCGCCAATATAGCGAAGGTATAGACAATGAATATCTATATGATTACTATGATATTGGACAAGTATTTTGGTATCAGTCACAGACAAGGTTTTTAAGGACATCAAATCTGTATCTCGATGATTGTCCTGCAATGCGTGAACATTGTGAATATGAAGTCATCGGCAACATTCACGACAACCCGGAGCTTTTGAAGGGAGCTGAAATATAATGACAGCATATCGAAATAAAAAGGACGGTGATTGGGAATGACGGCAATATTAATGTCAATTAAGCCGTTATGGTGTGAGTTAATTGCAAACAATCAAAAGACTGTCGAAGTCCGCAAGAGCAGACCGAAGCTTGAACCGCCGTTCAAGGTGTACATATATTGTACGAAAGCAAAAAACAGTTTTGAATTGCTGTGGACAGGAAGCAATGATGAAATAGGTATAATAAGCAAACAGAGTAACGGTAAGGTCATAGGCGAGTTCATATGTAATAGAATTTATCAATATTCAACAGGAAATGTTGAAGGGATAGATATTTCTGATGAAGATATAATAAAATTTTCGTGCTTGTCTAAAAAAGAGCTTTGTGATTACGAAATGTCAGCAGAACCTAAAGAGAATTGTGTGTATCGTGTAGGATTGTACGGCTGGCACATATCCGACTTGAAAATCTATGACGAACCGAAAGAACTGAGCGAATTTTCAGGGCTGCGGAAAACCAGATTCGGATATGCTCCTGTCGAAATCAAGCGTCCGCCGCAGTCATGGCGTTATGTGGAGGAGGTGCGGGAATGACAGCAGAAGAAGCAATAAAGTGCCTCGATCTTATCAGTGTATTAGATAGCCCCGGACTTAAAAAGGCTCTTGAAATGGCAAAGCAAGCCCTTGAAAAGCAGATACCGAAGAAACCGGATATATACGGTGACGGCTATGACAATAACGGCAATCTGATATACGATACATACGATTGTCCTAACTGCCATACGAGCTATGAAATTGAATGTGAGAAATACGATTATTGCCCGTGTTGTGGTCAGGCTTTAAATTGGAGTGAGGAAAATGAAAAAACTTGATGGAATGTTAATTGCCTCATTTCTGACAACAATTTTCTATTCTGCAACTTATCCATTCATACATAAAGAAATAATGGCAAGTGTGACAGATACAATTGTTGCATCAAATCAGATTGTTGATTGTGTATCAATTGTTGTGTTAGGCAGCCTATGGAATAAAAAATCTGGGAAGTTATTCAAGTATTATCCTGTGTTCTGTATAAACCAGCAACCAGTCTCAATTACATTTGAATGTCCGTATTGTAATTACGATGTGACTCTCGATTGGGATGATTTAGATGTACCTGAATACTGGGGTGATGATTGGGGCGAAGTTGAATGTCCTCACTGTAAAAAAACTGTTTTGTTGGGCGATTATGATATGAATTGAAAGGTAGGATTTGTAGTGTATAAAGCAACAAACATTGATACTGACAAAGCGTTAAAAGCAATTGAAGCTTATCGTCACCAAAAAGCAAATTGTTGTAGTCGTGAAATTCACGGCATTCAAAAATACTATGAAGGACTTCAAAAGGGATTGGATTTTGCTGAAAGTCTTTTTGAATGTTCTAATTATGAAAAGGATGATAATAATGACAATGCCTGAGATAAAATTAAAGCCGTGTCCGATTTGTGGTGGAAAAGCGAAAATATGTAACAGTTCATTAGGATATTTTGTAGAATGTGTTGCTTCGGGGCATCTCCATAATTCAGGAGCACTCTACGAGAGTGCAAAGGAAGCTGCTGAAGATTGGAACAGGAGGTCTGACAATGGCAAAGTGTAAAGATTGCATTCATTTCAGTTTACCCGGATAAAAAGGAGGAATAAATATGACCGAACAGGAGATATACCGCTTTAACCGCATCTGCAAAATGTGCGGTAAGGAGCTTAGCGGCGTATCCTCAAACCGCAAATACTGCGCTGA
>CANPXN010000055.1 GCA_947586185.1 uncultured Clostridia bacterium | reverse complement strand
TGCTCCGGCTTCCACAATGGAGAATAATAGCTGTCGTTGCCTATACGGAACTTAACTGCATTTTTTACCTTTTCTCCGTTTAATATATAGGAGGACTCCCCGAAGTTATCATTCTGCGGAGAAAACTCAACCCTCGGACCGTCAGCAGTGATCCTGCTGCGATCCTTTCCGCCGTAAATGCACAGCGTAAAACGTGCCTCGCCTCCGTATTTTCCGTTCCACTGAGCCTTAATACCAATTTCGTACTGCTGACAAACTTGAGTTACACAGTTTAAAATATTTTTCCCGTTTTCAAATGTAACCTCATCACTTGATAAGATCATATCCTCAGTCTCGGGAGCTTCGGAATCGTTCTGTTCGATAATATCTATTTTCCTGCACTCATCAGCAGGATTAACTATGTTGTTATAGATAAGATTATGAACGACCTCCCACGCATAGATACCCTCTTTCGCTGCGCTGTAAACAAATGTCTTAGTCAGTATCCGTCTTTCAAGAATACTTTCAAAGCTGCGGCCTCTTACGATTATGTAGTCACCCTGCTCCGAATTGGTTTCAAGCTTCAGACTTTCAATTATCATCACTGTTTTATCCCCCGGACGTGTAACATAATACCCAAGGTCAAGCACTTCAAACAGGGAGCTTTTCGCAGGGATATGAAGCTCAAAATCTCCACACATATAATACCGCTTTGTCCATATGTAGGCTTCATAGCTGTCAATAACAGCTATTCTGTTAAAGCTCCGGTCAAGTATATAAAAATCCATGCTACACCCCCTCATAGCAGTTTACTGCCTTGATTCTTACATCGGCATTTTTATAGCCTCCATTTTGCAGCTCAAGACCTATGACGTTTTCACCGGTCACTAAGGTAAGCCAGCTTGAACCCTCCGCCATATAGCCTATGGCTCTCTGAACTGTGCCGTCCGTTCCGGTCTTGTATATGCCCTTTTCGCCTGCAACGGAGTTTATTGTAAGTATCTCTCCCGGTTCAAGCTTTATATCAACGGTCATGCTCTGACCGGTCGTAACGTTTGTTATTGTCGGTTTGCTTATCGCCCATGGGCCTACCGGCTTAATTGTGATTATACAGCCTGCCGGTACGGAATCAATATACGCCGTCTGAGAGGCAGATATCTGATATTCGCTGAACGGTATTCCCACATTTGCAATAGCAAATGGAAATTCAAAAAGAGAAGCATCCTTTGTAAATGACAGCTCAATATCCTGAACGGATTTAAAATAAGGGTTCGGACAGATGATTGAAAACTGCGCCTGCTCGCATACTGTAAAGAAATTGCATTCCGGGGATTCGACATAACCGTCAATGTAAACATCCTTCATGCCGTTTTTGTAAAACAGCCTTATCCTTTCTCCGCCCCGAAAATATTTATACAGACGGTTTCTGTTCTTTTCCACCGGATGCTCAATTTTTATCAGGATAGTTATACTTCTCTCCCCGATTTTTGCCGATTTAAATACCGAACCGGCAGCGCCGTATACCTGTGACCGGTTGACTGTTACGGGGCATGAAAACAGCCCCTGAATATCGGCAACGGTAAAATATGCGCTCCCGGTAAGCGGAAGGCGCTGACCGGAGCTGTTTTCAACAGCCAGTTCAAACACAATTTACACCCCTTTCATTCTAAGAAGACTGCTTGTCTGTCTATACGTATCCTCGAGTCGCAGTGGTTTAGGACTAATATTTGTCTGATTATAGACGCAATTACTTGTTGTACTGTAATTATTGTTTACCACCGAGCCGCCCGATATTGCCGTGGACGGCGTTATGGCACGCCTTAACTGTGGCAGCCCGGCATTGACCGAGCCGAAAATACTATTGCCAAAGCCCTCGGTTTCATGATCCATTGTATCAATAGCGTCCTTTGCCAGCGCCTTGACCGAGCCTATGACATCTTTTGCTCCGTTGGCAATGCCGACAGCAAGCCCCTCAGAAACATATCCGCCGAGCTTCATCATTACTCTTGACGGAGATTGTATTCTAAGTATTCTCCTGAACGTATTTACAAAACGCCCTGCAAGACTGTTTGCCGCATTAGCCAAAAGACCACTGCCGCTTTCAGCGCCGACAGCCGCACCCTCAGTGGCATAATAACCGGCTGATTCCATTTGCCCTCTTGCATTTCTCACAGCATCCGCCATGCTCCCGGATTTTGCTCCTGCTATGCCGGGTAATCTTGACAAATCGGCTTCTACCGGACCGGTGACCGCTGCGCCAACATCTGCCGCTGCACTTTGAACCTTGCCCTTGCCCGAGCTTATTGCCTGCGCTGTTTTTTCGGTGCTCTCCTTTGCCTTTTGCTCCTCCATAGCAGCCTTTTTATCAAGCTCCGCCTTTGCACTTTCATAAAGCTGCTGCTTTGCATTTAGATCAGCCTGAGTAATGTTCGTATTTCCATTCTCAACGGCGATCTTCATGTTCTGGTATTCTGTCTGATAGTCCAGAACCTGTTGTTCAAGCACTTCTCTTGTACCGGTTTCCCATGTTACAAAATTCTCATGCGCCTTAGTCAGAATGCCGCCAAGCTCTTCCGTATTGCTCTGCATTACAGCGGTTGAAACGCTGTCATAATTCTGAATCATTGTGTTATGATTAGCAATTGTTGTATCCAAATCGTCATATTGACCTTGTAAGAGTTCCTGTTCCCCACGAAGTGTAGCAATTTTTTCTTTCTGATATTCTTGTGCTTCGGCTAAATTCATTCCGCTTTTTGCCAAAGCATCCATAGCGTAAGGACGTTTATTTTCAAGATCATACAATCCCCTTTCAGCTGCATAAATCTCAGCGGATTTCCTGATAAGGTCCGACTCCATGGCTGCTTGTCTTTTCAAGGCTTCTTCTCTCTGCTTTTGCGTATCGTAGTAATTCTGCTGATTTGCATCAAGAAAAGCCTCTGCCTCTTTGAGCTTCATGGTTGACTCTATATTTTTCCGGACGTCCTTATATTTATCGATAACGCCGTCACGCATTTTGATTTCCATGCCAAGAGCGTCAGAAAGCTTACCGGTTATATATTTAGCTTCATTTTCATGCCCTTTTTTGACCTTTCCGTTTGCATCAACAACGCTGTCAAGCTTTGTGACAAGAGTTTCATAGCCGTCAAATTGCAGCCTTACACTTTCGGAATTGCTGCGCCATGATGAATCCAGTTCGGCACATGCTTCCCGCATCTCTGTTGTCTTGTCGATAAGAGCCTGCTGCTCAGCAGAAAGCTCTTTTGTGGAATCCTTAGCGTTCTTATTAGCTATCACAAGTCCGCCTATAACTCCAGCTGCAATCGCTATCCACCCAGCCGGATTAGTAAGGTTCATAAGCTTCTGCGCCGTTGTTGTAGCCTCAATAGCAGCTTTAAGCGTTGTATAGGTCTTCACAAGCTTCATTATTCCGGTGACAAACCCGATAATTTTATTAGTTATGAACATGGCACCTATTGCAGTTCCTGCGATCTTAGCTTTTTTCTTTATGTCGTCAAAGTTGGTAACTACCTTGCCGAGAAATTTTAC
>CANPXN010000054.1 GCA_947586185.1 uncultured Clostridia bacterium | reverse complement strand
AGCATAAAAAACCTCATGTTAATTATAACATAAAAAGGAAATGTGTCAATGGGAATTATGTCGAAATATGCAAAAAAACAACCCCTTTTAAAGGAAAAGAGTTAAAACTAAAGACACATAGAAAAATAATAGAAAGGACAAAAATATGAAAGTTAAAGTAAAAAAGCTCAAAAAAATTCCTGCTCCGATCAGAGAGCAGGAATATATTCGCATTAAAAGCGAAGATGATGATTCACCCCTTTTCACCATAATCATACATTAATTGGAAGAACAAATCAATAGAAAGGAAAATTTAATATGAATGAATTAAAGGTATTTCAGAACAGCGAATTCGGAGAACTTGGTGTTCTCACCATTGACGGAAAATAATATTTTCCGGCTACGCAGTGTGCAATTATTTTAGGTTACAAACGTCCGGCTGACGCAATATCCGCACATTGCAAGGGGTCGGTAAAACACCGACTCCCTACAAGCGGAGGAACACAAGAGGTAAAATACATCCCCGAAGGAGATTTATATGCTTTGAATGTAAGGTATTCTCTTCCTTCTGAAGTTACGTCTGTTCTTAACACTAATGAAAAACTTTTCGGAGGCAAGACTATTTCGGTAAATCATAAATACGCCACAGGAACCCTTGACGCAGCTCCGGGTCTTGCCCTTGTAGGTGAGGAAGGTCCTGAGCTTGTTAATTTCGGAGGCGGCGAGGTTGTATATACAGCGGATGAAACTGAAAAAATTCTGAATAACTATACGGATATAAACACGGATAACATTACAGATGTTAAGATCCTGCCTCAGTTTGAAAGGCTGGTAAATAACTTCCATAACTATGAATTAAGCAATGCTGAGCCGAATATGTATGACAGCATTCTGAATTCCGACAGTGACACAGCTGCAAGCATAGATTCTAAGCCGACTGATCCACATATATTTGTAAAGCCGAATACAGAGGGATACATTAACAAAAGCTTAGAAGATAAGCCGCAGTACAAAGAGATAAACCTTAACATTAACGGCAGCGGTTCGGTAAGCATCAAGAGCAGCATGGACAAGGAACAGGTTATAGACATACTTTTTAATTATATGAAGCCAGTACTTATGGAGCTTGTTGAGCAGGAGATTTTAGAGGAGGGCGAAGGTGAATATGGCCAGTGGTAGCTATCAGATGTGGATAAACAGCGACGGAGAAAAAAACAAGCTCCAGATCCCTGTACTTCCTGAAAAAATAGATGTGAAGAACAGTATGAAAACTGAATCTGTAAACATTGTTGATCTTGGTGAGATTACTCTCCCGGGCAGTAGGCAGGCGGCGGTGATATCATTTTCAAGCTTTTTCCCTGCACAGAAATACTCTGGCATGAGTAATGTGGCAAAGCTCCATCCCCCTTGGTTTTATGCGGCAAAGCTAAGAAATCTCCTGAATGCAGGCAACCCTGTTCGTTTCATTCTAAACGGCGGTCATATAAATATGTTTGCAACGATCGAGAGTTTTCAGTGCTATGAAAAAGGCGGAGATGCAGGAACGATTTACTATTCTATCCAGTTTAAGGAGTATCGTGAAATTTCCGTAAAGCAGATAAAGATAAAAAAAGCCTCCGGTACGTCTAAGAAAACGGCATCAGTAAATAAAACTGCCGCCCGTGTAAACAGTAAATCTACACCGAAAACATATACAGTCAAAAAGGGTGATTGTCTTTGGAACATTGCAAAGAAATACCTCGGCAGCGGCAGCCGGTATATGGAGATATTTAATCTTAACAAGGATAAGCTGAAAGATCCCAATAAAATAAAAATCGGACAGGTACTGAAGCTTCCTGCAAAGTAAGGAGGATTTGCTATGAGAGCAGGACTGATTCTATACAAAGGCAACAAAGCCTATGACATATCCCAGCTTGCGGAGAGTATCACATGGAAAGGCAGAAAGGGCTCTGCTGCACGTTCTGTAAGCATTTCGCTTATGGATGATAATTCAAACGGAAGAAAACGCACAGGCATTAATGTAACAGATGGAAATCAGATCATTTTCAGCTATGACAACAAGGAGCTTTTCCGTGGCATAATTATGACTCAGCAGCGCAGCGATTCAAGGAAAATGCCGATAACCGCATATGACAATGGTATTTATCTTGCAAACAATAAGGATACCTTCACATATGAAAACAAAACGGCTCATGACATTTTTATTGATATATGTAAACGCTTTGGGCTTAAATATTCGTCTGCCGCTAAAACAAGCTATAGGATACCGGAGCTTACTAAGGTTCAGACCACAGCCTATGATGCTTTGCTTGACGCTCTGAGTCAGGAATATACAGACAGCACAAGTAGGAGGCATTCCGGGTGGCATGGAAATCGACCTGTCGGATTACATACTTGACGCCAGTGGAAATTTGATTCTTAACAGTGACAAGATAGCGCAAAGAATGGCAGCCGAGCGCACAGAGGAGATACTCAGGCGTTTGGATGAAATTGATTCCGAATCAATTCGTCCCCTCAGAGCTGTGTCAGCTGAAACGGCAACTGATGAGGACATAAAAAAGCTCTCTGGACTTGAAGCCGAGGCACAAGCTTTGAGAGAGGAGCTTGCCATGCTGAAAGGTGGTGAATCGGATGAAAACATGGGTTAAGCGTTCTGTACGGACATTTATTCAGGCAGCAGCCGGGTTTATGGCTGCAAATATAACCGCTTATTGTGCAGGAGTATATGACACATCTGGACTTAAAACCGCTTTGACCGGACTTGCTGCTGCTACTGTTGCAGCAGGAATAGCCGCAGTCATGAATTTAAAGGAGGAATAAACATGTCGGTAAAATCTTACAGCTTTAAAAGCAACGGCAACAAATTTTTATCACAGCATTTTCAGGTCAAAGAGTTTGCATCCATATCGGGAAACAAACTCTACACGGATAAAGTGCTCATAGACAGCCGACTTATTACAATGCTTGAAAATCTTTATGAAAAACTTGGATGCACAAGTATTATTGTTAACAGCGGCTACAGATGCAGTAATCACGATAAAGCAGTAGGCGGAAACGGCTATGGACAGCATACTAAGGGTACTGCTGCGGATATTGTGTGCAGAAATAAAAACGGTATTATCGATGCGAAAATTGTTTGCTGTGTGGCTCATGAACTTGGGTTCGGAGGCGTAGCAAATATCTCAGCAAAATATCAGGCTGTTCATGTAGACGTAAGAGCCGGTTCTAAATATCGTGGTGACGAAATCCGTGGAACAAACAGCATCTGGAAATATAACAGCAAATGGACGGATTTTTACAAGTACTGGGGCATAAGTAAGTCTGAAATATCAAAATATTTATCGGACAAGCCTGATATTTCAGTCGGTGATACCGTTATGATCTCAAATGGAGCATGTACATACGATGGTAAAAAACTGGCTTCATTCGTGTTTAAAAACAAATATAAAGTTTCACAGATTAAAGGCAACAGGGCTGTTATCTGTAAGGGAGATACCGTTATAGCAGCGGTTAATGTTAGAAATTTGAAGAAGGTATAACAAAAGGAGCAGCGCTGTCTGCTCCTTAATTTAAGGAGGTAATTTTAAATAATGAAGAGTTTTATTCCATGGATAGGCGGTAAAAGTCAGCTTGCAAAGAAAATTATTTCAATGTTTCCTGACGATATCGGAAGATATATCGAAGTATTCGGAGGCGGAGGCTCCGTATTATTTGCTAAAGATAAGCATGCGCCGCTTGAGGTTTACAATGACTTTAACAGTCAGCTTGTTAATTTATTCCGCTGTATTCGTTTTCACAGGCAGGAGCTTCAGCGTGAAATTTCAGGATATATAAACGCTCGTGAGGTGTTTGAGGATATAAAGGCTCAGATAAATATGAGGGGCTTCACAGACATTCAGAGGGCTGCTATGTTCTATATTCAAATTAAGATCAGCTATGGAGCAGATGGACGAACATACGGCTGCAACAAGAAAAACATTTCTCCTGATTATCTTGAACAGGTTGAAAAACGCCTTAAATCAGGCGCAGGAGTTGTTATTGAAAACAAGGACTTTGAAAATCTCATAAAGGTATATGACAGAAAGGACGCTTTGTTTTACTGCGATCCGCCATATCACAAAACTGAAAAATATTATGACGCTTTGTTTCTTGAGAGCGATCACGAACGTTTAAAGAGCTGTTTAAAATGTTTAAAAGGACGCTTTATTTTATCCTATAACGATGATGATTATATTCGTGAGCTTTACAAGGACTATGAAATAATTTCTGTACAGCGTCAGAACAAT
>CANPXN010000053.1 GCA_947586185.1 uncultured Clostridia bacterium | reverse complement strand
ATATGGCCCGTTGGTCAAGAGGTTAAGACACCGCCCTTTCACGGCGGAATCATGGGTTCAATTCCCGTACGGGTCACCAAAGCACATCTTTGAAAGTATTCAGAGATGTGCTTTTTTATATAACACAGAACAACTTGCTATGCTCACAGCCGGCATAAATAACATTTTTTAAGGCAGCGTCACACAAAAATCGTGTAGCGCTGCCTTATATTTCTCTCAAAGGTAACCATACTTTTTCCTGTTTAGCCACAGGAATATGCTTGAAATGCAAAACGCAGAAATCTCCGCCGCAGTTATTGCCCACCAAATGCCATCCAGCCCGAAAATCACAGGCAGTATCAGCACAGAAAGCATCTGAAAAACGAGGGTACGCAAAAATGAAATAACTGCGGAAATCAAACCGTTGTTGAGAGCCGTAAAGAATGATGATGTAAAAATATTCATTCCGGTCAGTATAAAAGAAAATGAAAACAGCCGAAACGCATGCTTTGTCATATCAAACAGCTCCGGATCATAGCCCACAAAAAGCTTTGACAGCGGTACGGCAAGCAGCTGAGCCATGATCATCATGCCGACTCCTGTACAGCTCATGACTGTAACGCTTTTTCTTAATATACTTTTCAGTTCCCCACGGTTTTCCGCACCGTAGTGAAATCCAATCACCGGCGCTGTGCCTATGGTGTATCCGATATAGACGGCAATAAAAACAAACTGTATATACATGATCGTCCCGTATGCCGCAACGCCATTTTCTCCCGCAAAGCGAAGCAGCTGATGATTGTAGAGAACACTCACAATGGAGGAAGAAATATTGCTCATTAGCTCAGAAGAGCCATTAACGCATGCTTTTACCAGAACTCTGCCCTCCGGCTTCGTTTTAGTAAGCCTCAGCAGACTGCTGTTTTTACGTAAAAAATAAATCAGCGGCAGAACTCCGCCTATACATTCGCTTATACCTGTTGCAAGAGCTGCTCCTGCGATTCCCCATTTGAAAACTGCTATAAAAAGCGCATCCAGAGTGATGTTGGTAACTCCTGCCGCAACAGTTGCCGCAAGCCCCAGCTTTGGCTTTTCTGCCGTCGTAAGAAAGGCCTGAAACACATTCTGGAGCATAAATGCAGCGTTGAATCCAATAACTATTCTTCCATAAAGTACGCTGTACTCGATCATAGCATCCGTTGCTCCGAGAAGGTGCGCTATAGGACGCATAAGCACGATCCCGACCACAGAAAGAATAACACCTGCAAACGCAGTCAGCATGATCAGCATGGTGAAATATCGGTTAGCCCGCTGGCGGTCACCCTCGCCAAGGGTTTTAGCAACAAGAGCACTGCCGCCTGTGCCTATCATAAAGCCGACTCCGCCTAAGATCATAACAAAGGGCATAACTAAATTAAGCGCTGCAAAAGGTATCTTCCCTACATAATTTGATACAAAAAATCCGTCCACTACTCCATATATAGATATAAATACCATCATGATGACCGGAGAAATACAAAACCTGAAAAGTCTTTTATATGTGAAGTGATCGGATAACTGAATCGCCATTTTTTCTCCCTTCTAAACAGAAAAATCTGCCGGCAGGCAGAATTTTCTTAATTATTCTTTTTTTCTGAGCTTTTCTTCTTGCTACTTTCGTTAGTCTTCTTCTCTGAGCTTTTCTTTTTGCTGCTTTCCTTAGTCTTCTTCTCAGAGCTTTTCTTCTTACTGCTTTCGTTAGTTTTCTTTTCAGAGCTTTTTTTCTTACTGCTTTCTGAGGACTTCTTGCTTTTACTGTCCGACTTTTTCTGCTCCTTTGATTTTTCGGACTTTTTCTTCGCAGTTTCCTCTTTATCGGATTTTTTCTCCGTTTTTTCATCATCGGAGGATTCCTCCTCCCACTGCTCCACAGCTCCGTACACCTCGACCGGAACAGTTGAATCTATATCGTTTGCATAGTGATTATTAGTTCTCTTATCCGCCGGATTGTTATTGGTATGATAATTATTTGCACCGTGAGGGGATTGACTGTAATCATATGTTTCATACCCGTAAACGCTATCGGCAGGTATGCCCTTGTCCCCCTCCGAGCCGGACACATCAGTGCCCACATCCGGATTTACAGTCGTAACCCGGGTAACAGTGCTGTAAACTCCGCCCAATGCAGGAGAAGCGTCAGCGAGTCCGGCAGCTCCGTTATTATTCGTATTCACAGCGGCAGTTTCATCCTTTCCGCAGCCGCAGCACATAACTGCTGCCACAGCAAGAACAGCCGCACTCTTAAACATTTTCCTCATATGCAAATCCCTCCCGTCTATCCGGAATACTCAGCAAATTCCTGAGCGGTTCCGTTGAACACATTAAGGTCTATAAACTTTTCATCGCCGACATAGCCGTCAAGCCTGCCCTTATGACAGTACTGCCAGAACTTCCAGTCCCTGCCGTCGGACAGAGATGCCTCACTGCTGACACTTCTTATCCATATGTCGCTGTCCTTAAAATATCCCGATATATACAAGTCATAGGAGCGTCTTGTAGCGTATATTACAGGCTGCATACCATAATGCTCTTTCAGCATATCCATCATAAGCAGCAGATTTTCCCTTGTTGTTTCTGCGTCGGGAAGATTTTCCGACTTATCCCCATAAAACTCAACATCAAGGACCGGAGGGAGCATATTCTCCTTTAGCGGAACAGTAGCTATATAATTTTCAGCCTGAGTTATCCCGCTGCTGTCATAGCTGAAAAAGTGATAAGCGCCTATCCTGATACCGGATTCATAGGCGTTTTTAAAGTTTTCAGCAAACCTTTTATCCTTAAAGCTGCTGCCCTCAGTTGCCTTTATAAATGCAAAATCAACGTCCTGGGATTTTAAAGTATCCCAGTCGATCTTCCCCTGATACGCCGAAACATCAACGCCTCTCACCGGAAACTCCTCCTCGGAGGGGGTATTAGGCCATATAATACCATTGTGTATCAGGACTGCAACAACATATATGACTATAAGCGCCGCCGTAAATATAAGCACAGCTATTTTTGTCATTTTTTTCATGCAAACACCCTCGCTTATACGACCCCAAAAAGCTTTTTTGCATTGCAGTTTGTAATATCTATAAGCTCCTGAACGTCCATATTTTTTATCTGTGCAGCCTTTTCAGCCGTATATTCGATCATGGAGCTGTCACAGCGCTTTCCTCTGAAAGGCACCGGCGCCATATACGGGCAGTCGGTTTCGAGAAGGAGCCTTTCTGCCGGAACACATTCCAGCGCCCTGAGAGCTTTTTTTGCGTTTTTAAAAGTAAGAACCCCGGTAAAACCGACATACATTCCAATGGAAATGACCTCCCGTGCAGTTTCAGCTGAACCGGAAAAGCAGTGAACAACGCCCTTTGGCATATATTCCCTCAGAATATCCATAGTATCCTTTGAAGCGTCCCTTGAATGTATTATCACCGGAAGTCCAAGCCTCTGCGCAAGCTCCAGCTGACTTTTAAAGAGGCTTATCTGCCTTTCCCTGCTATAGCCCTCGTAGTGATAATCAAGCCCTATTTCACCTATGGCTTTTACCTTCGGGTTTTCAGCCCACTTTTCAAGCATTCCGCAGATATCCGGGTCTGTTTCGTCCGCAGCCTCCGGGTGGATCCCCACAGCGGTATACACATAATCGTATCTTCCGGCAAGCTCTAAGTTATCCTCACACTCGCAGACATTGGAGGACGCAAGCATAAACTCGGAAACTCCGTCACGGTGAAGTCTTTCTATAAGCTCGTATCTGTCGCTGTCAAAGGCGCTGTCGCTGTAATGGCAGTGGGAGTCGAAAATATTATTCATCTTCCCCTCCGGATTTTTTCTTTGGAGCCTTGCTTTCCGAAGAAGCGTCATCCTCCGGAATATGCTCCTTTTTCTCCTGAGGTCTTTCAAAGTATATTGATATTTCGTTTACAAAAGCCGGGTCAAGTATAAATTCCTCATCGCTCTGTGAGCCGTAAGGAGTCATGAATACAGCAAGGGTTTTAGTCGGCGAATCAGCGGCAGGAGCTTTAGTTTCCTTTTCTTCCTTTGCTTTTTTTGTTTCCTTTTTCTCCTTTTTATCCTTTTTGTCCTCGGACTTTTTATCTTCCGCAGCGCTCTCTCCAGCCGTTTCAGATTCTATAACGGCGCCTCCGCTGTACTTGAGCATGAACTGTATAGCTTCCTTTGAATCGTTGTAGTCCATAGCTGAAATATCAGAATCAACCATATCTATAAGCTCTTCATACATATTATCAAGATTTGCCGCAAGCCTTTCTCCGTTGGCCTGATTTATCATTGCGCATATAATTGAGGCAGCAGTTGAGATCCTCTGGGTTTCGCCCCCTGAATAGCCGCCGTAGCTTATGAGCTTTTCCATATCCTCCGAGCCTAAGAACTGTTCCTCTGCGCTGTCGGAGAATCCTTCCACGCCGCCCGGGATAACATAGCTTGCGCCGCCGACCATATCAACAAGTCTTCCAAAGGCCTTGGAATCCATTTTTACAAATCTGTCTATGTTAATATCAAGGCTGTATTCGGCAGCGGAAGTAAGCTCCGTAATGCCGCCCTCCTTATAGATCGCCTCTGCCTTCTTGTTTTCCTGACCAAGGACCATGGTATTCGGAAGACCTACAAAAAGGATCTCCTTATGATAAGGCATTGAGCGCATTATCATAAAGGTATACTGCTGAGGAATAACAGGCTTTTTCTCCTCTTCCTCCTCAGTTTCATCGACCTCCCAGTCATAGGTTTCGTCGTCTTCATCCTCGTCTTCGTCTTCTTCCTCTTCCGTTTCTTCCTCCTCCGGCTCGGTTTCCTCAGGCATTTCCACAACATCGCTCAAATCGAGCATAAACATAATAGTGTGGCTGTCCTCGTCGGAAAGAGCTGCGCCTACCGGCTCCATTTCGCTGAGTTTGTTTCTCTCTGCGTCGATCTTTTGATAGATTATCATAGCCGCACCGCCTATGATAATAAGTGAAATAAGGAATGTAAGCAGAAAAGGTATGGCTATACTTCCTGATTTTTTCTTTGACATGATGTTTCTCCTTTCGGTAATACCGTATGTATTTCAGGGCGTTCTCTCTATTTGTTGAAAACCCTGTGGAAAACGTTGAAAAGTCCGTCAGCCGGCGGACACTGAGATTTGTCAAGCAAAAATTTCAGCTTTAATCGAGAAAAATTTCGTCAAAGCTGCCAGTGCCGGAGGCTGCGTCCATAAATTCGTTGACATTTATGATATGAAGGTCAAGATTCTGCTTTTTTGCGTAGTTAATGGTCTGACCCGTACCGCTTTTATAGTCGCTCACAACAGCGATAAGCCTTGAGGAACGGTCGACCATATACTGATTGCGTATCTTATAGCAGTCCCTGCTGTACTCCTGGGAAGTACACACGATCTTGTCCGCTTGACTTACAACATTATTATAGCTCCACAGATCACCGCCCTTAAAGCTGCTGCTGTGCTCCGGAAAAGGGATAGCTCCTATAAGCCTTATGTCCGGGTTCTGACGCTTTAGGTCCAGAACATATTCCGCAGCCCAAAGGTCGGTCCCTCTTGCAAGACCGCTTATAAAATTCTTATATCCATCGGCTATAGCCTGATATATCTGAAAATACAAAGTGCTTTTAATCATTTGCAGCACCACTTTGTTTTTATTATCATAGCCGGGAAGCTTTTCCGGCCTGTGACCTGAAAAGCAGACTGTATTTTCTCTCATTAGTCAGTTCTCCAAAAAATTAAAATCGGAGCAAGCGCTGATAAGCTGGCTTAATCAGCATGCGTCGATTATACTAATTAATTATAGCATAGCTCCAT
>CANPXN010000052.1 GCA_947586185.1 uncultured Clostridia bacterium | reverse complement strand
ATCACCCGGGAGGAGTACGACCGCTGGCGGCACTACTTCCCCAAGTTCGACACCTCCCAGCACTGGGTACACGTCCCGTCCAAGCAACTGAGCGACGCTTTGACCGCTGCATTCTTGAACCGCCTGAAAGACAAATAAAGGAGTGCCCCGCCTGATGTAGAAATCGGTCGGAGCGACATATATTTTCAGAATTGCAATATGGCTACAGCCAACGTATAATAAACATATACTCCACTATTTGAGAGAGGCACGATCACTATGAACCAAGCAAAAGAAAACTTCCTCGAGCAGCTTGGTGGGCCAACAAGCCTTGCAGGCTATCAGCGCTCCTACAAGTTAGTCTTCCTCAAGTGCTTCTTTGAATATCAACCATATACTGGCCAAGTACCTTGTCAGGAACTTGCTTCTTCTTTCAGGCAGTTTTACATTGAC
The DNA here is from genome assembly GCA_947586185.1 of uncultured Clostridia bacterium. Taxonomy (GTDB): domain Bacteria; phylum Bacillota; class Clostridia; order Oscillospirales; family Ruminococcaceae; genus Porcipelethomonas. The sequence continues at coordinate 5,396 of CANPXN010000052.1, read as the reverse complement.
CGAAAGCAGCAGGGTCTTGTTCCTGACGTTCAAGCTGACAAGGCCGTTGCCAACCCGGAAAGCAGTTCCATTGAAAGCATCTTGAACCTGATACTGCGCAACCCCTTTGTAGCGCTCAGCAACCGCGGTCTGATCGAAAAGGCCACCGTTAATGGAGAGGAATACTTTGTTTTATCAGCGCAGTACCGGCGAAATCTCGGCAAGGAAGATATCAGCGATATACTAAAACTTGTTGGCCAGAAGCTAGATCTTTATTACGCAAGCATTGAGAGCGGGGAAATCGAGGCAATAGCTATGCGCGATGTTATCGAGAAGTTCATGACAGGGTATGCCGCAGCCAAGCGGGACGCCTTTTCCAATCATCCTTTTGGAAAATTCGTGCGCAACGACATACCGGCGGCTTTCTACAATACTGGCCTTATCGATTCCAAAAGCTATTTGGTTACCGGAAGCGTTGGGCAGGGAAACTGGGCAAATGTTCCCTGGATCTGCATCTTCGACCGGAGTATTACAACCAGTGCAACTAGAGGGGTGTATATCGTCTATCTCCTCTCTGCGGACACCAACACCCTCTATCTGACCTTTAACCAGGGTTGCACAGATATTCGTAGTTCTCACTCGAAAAAAGATACCATTAAGATTATGCGTGAGAAGGCTGCCGAAATCGTTTCCTCGATTGATAGCAGGGGCTTTAACACAGATGAAGCCATAAACCTTGGTTCTGGCCTCACGGAGTTGGCCGAACTTTACCAGCGCGGAACGATTTTCTATAAGGGATACCAGAAAGGCTCCATCCCTTCCGAGCAAGAGCTCCGCGAAGATCTGTCGAAGATGATAGATATCTATCGGGAATACGCGAAGAATTTGAACCCTGATGTACCTGTTCCAGGAGGTGAGGAAGAGTTGTCAACTAAAGAGACCATTAACGTCATCAAAAGTTATATCGCGGCCAATGGCTTCAGCTATGAGGATGGGCTGGTCGAAAACTTCTACCTCAGCCTGAAGTCCAAGCCGTTTGTCATACTGGCCGGCACGAGTGGCACCGGCAAGACGCGGTTGGTGAAGCTATTTGCGGAAGCCATTGGAGCTACGACAGCAAATGGACGTTACCAGATGGTGGCTGTGCGCCCAGATTGGTCTGATTCTTCTGATCTTTTTGGCCACGTAGATCTCAATGGTAATTTTATCCCCGGGGCTATTATCGATTTCATTAAGCGCGCAGAACTGGATAGCGTCCATCCATACATCTTGTGCCTAGATGAGATGAATCTGGCCCGCGTCGAGTACTATTTCAGTGACATCCTATCCATCATGGAGACGAGAGATTTTGAAAATGGCAGGATCGTCTCTGATCCACTTGTTCCCTCTACATATTATGGGACCGATGTGAAAGCTGCCGGTAGATATGGAACGGTCAGACTGCCGGATAACCTCTATATTATCGGCACCGTAAATATGGACGAGACCACCTTCCCCTTTAGCAGAAAGGTACTTGACCGCGCAAACACCATCGAGTTTTCCCAAGTTGACCTCATCCCACAAACAGTTCCTATGGAACCAGTAGCACCCCTAGTAATCGATAATGACTTCCTCGTGACGAAATATCTTTTGCTTCAGCAGTGCATAGGTGACCCCGATATAGTCGGCCAGTACTGTGCTGATCTTCAAAATATCAACCAGATCCTGCAATCTGCCAGCGCCCAGGTCGGATATCGTGTCCGAGATGAAATCGTGTTCTACCTCCTGAACAACAGAGAGGCTGAGCTTCTTTCAGAAGAAGATGCGATGGACAATGAGATCATGCAAAAGATTCTTCCCCGCATCCAAGGAAGCAGCACCTCGGTCAAAAATATGCTTTGTGAATTGTTTAAACTCTGCGCTGGCGACTATGAGGGGTATCAGACTGAAAGCAACGACGTAAGTGCTAAAATGATGAAAGCCGCCCAAAGGCCCGATTGCAAGTACAAAAAGAGCGCAGAAAAGATTGCTTTCATGGTAAGGAGATACGAAGAGGATGGATTCACTTCATACTGGCTCTGACGAGCTGGTATATATCCAGACGGATAAAGTCAGTGTAACCATCAAAGGCCCAGCAGCTCATCCGAATTTTCAGGGTGTGGAATACCAAGAGGGCGACTCCTCCCTCAAAGTATTTTGTGACGATGATTTTGAGCTATCTCTGAAAGGACAGGCTGCCGTTGGCGTTCTGGCGGTCAATAACGCTGTCCATTCCGGGATATATGCCATTCCACCCTTGTTTTTTGAACAGCAGCGGTATGAGATCATCATCGATGCCGCTGAGGGCTGTCATGTCTCCTTTTGGCATGATAATCTGAATATTCGTAATAAAGTCTCTCGGATCGGAAGGCGTGACAATATGCTTTCCGGCATAATAAGCTTCGGGAATGAGATTGGCCTTTCTGATTTTGTTATCCAAATTGACGGTGTAAACTACCTTCGTATTGTAGTAGAAGTCTTCCCCTCTAAGATCAGTTATAAAGAGGATTACCAGGCCATCGTCGCCGATGTTACTGAGGAAATTTACAACATCGTATTTGATTTTCTTAAGAAAACCTATCTTGGTTATCAGCAAAGTGATCACATCGGAAATAGCCCTGTAGAGTTCTTCTCCATTATCCGAAAAATCTTTAGTGATTTTCTCAAGGCGGCAGATATGATACTGTCCACGCCTCATCATGTCCTTGAAACATACCGAGAAGTACTCCCCGGCCACAAGATAAAGCGCGTGGATACACAGAGTATCCGGTGGATAGAAAAGCATCCGGGCCACGCATGTCATACGTCAACGGGCATCGCCATCGACCGGGCCCTCGCTATCAAAAAGCAGGTAACATACAACACAAAAGAAAACCAACTAACGAAGTATATCCTACAGTCTACCGAGAAAAAGCTCGCTCGTTTTAAGCACAGCTACCAGCGCTTGCAGCGAGCAGAGGATAAAGCACTCCTTGCGCAGATTGACGAGATGATAAAGGCTTTGCACCGGCGTAGTAGTGCATCGTTTTTGGCAGATGTCCAAGCCCACGAAGGTTCATCTGGCCTGTCGCTCGTCTTCTCCATGGCGCCAGGCTATCGGGACCTTTATAAGTATTATTTGATGCTCTTACACGGTCTCTCCATAACTGGCGATGTATTCCAGATCTCCATCAAGGACTTAGCCCTCCTCTACGAGTATTGGTGCTTCACCAAGCTCAACAGTCTGATGAAAGGCCGGTATGAGCTCGTCTCCCAGGATATTATCCAGGTTCAGGGTAATGGCTTATATATCTCTTTGGTCAAAGGGACTGGCTCACGGGTGAAATATCGAAATCCTACGACCGGAGAGACGATCACTCTCTCTTACAACCCGAAAGAGGTGAACGTCCCCACCGTAACGCAGCGGCCGGATAACGTTCTCACGCTTGAAAAGCGCGGTGCAAACATCAAATACGAGTACGTTTTTGATGCAAAATACCGCATAAATCCCGCCCTTCCAGGAACGGACTATTATAATACCATCTCCCACCGCCCTGGCCCAGAAGTGAGCGATATCAATGCCATGCACCGCTATCGTGACGCCATTGTATACCAGCATGGTGCATCCGCATTTGAGCGAACCATGTTTGGCGCCTATGTTCTCTTTCCTTATAGCAATGAGGCAGAATATAAACAGCACAAGTTCTATCAAAGCATTGGCAAAGTCAATATTGGCGGACTACCTTTCCTGCCCTCGACCATGGAGTTGGTATCCAACATGCTGGATGAGCTCATCTCTGATTCCCCCGATTCCGCATTTGAGCGTGCCACGCTTCCCGTTGGCATTGAGGAAAAGCTAGCCAAGGTAGATTGGACCAAGCGGGATGTTTTGGTTGGCGGTCTGAGCAGCACTCAGCAGTTGGCGATTTGTAAAGCAAATAACTTCTACCACATCCCTGCTCGTCATGTGAAAGAAAGCAATCTCCCGATTCACACCATCGCCATCTATCAATCTAAAAAACTTTTTGGAGCCAACGCAGGCATACGGTATTACGGCGAAGTGGTTCGATGCATTCCAGTCAAGCGCAAAGAGATCAGGGAAATTCCCAAAGATTCAGACGAGCCATATTATCGCTTTGAAGTCAAAGAGTGGAAGGAGCTTGCGAGGCCCATAGCAATAAAAGAAGCTGGTATCATAAAACCTGAGTATACAAATCGCTTCCTCTTAGAACACAGCACACAGTTCCCCGAATTAAAACTCCGCTCCGATGAAGAGTTCCGCCTATATATGGAGCTAAAGCGCGCTCTCAACAACACAGAAATAAACGATGAGGAAAAAGATATCGGTTTCCGGTTTAACGATTCGCTTATCATTTTTGAGGGCGGTAACATTTGTGTATATCAGGACAAAAAATGCCGCTTGAAATACTCTGCCAGCGAGTTCAGCCGCAGGCCAAACGCCGTCTTTAGAAGCATTCAGGCGGGGATCCAAAACTTACAATCTGCTGTATCGGAGGGATAAACTATGGATGTTCAGTATGCGAAGCAGCTCTTGGAAGGCCTGGCCGATGGCATGAACCCTTTGACGGGCGAGGTCTTGTCCAAAAATGACGTCTGCAATGATCCGGACGTCATTCGGGCGCTTCACACAATTTTACGCCAGCTCGACAATGGAAAGCCATCAAAGAAGCTGCCAGAAAACACTGGAAAGCCCTGGACAAAAGAAAATGACGAGGAGCTTTGCCACCGCTTCGATGATGGAAGCTCTTTAAAAGAATTAAGCTATGCCTTCAAGCGAACACAAGGCGCCATTACCGCCCGTTTAGAGCGCCTCGGAAAAGTCAAGTGAACTCACTCATCGCCTTGATAGGAAGATGCCTCGGGTACCGTGATTCAGGTACCCGGGGCATTTTCTTAAAGGCATGGTTCAGTCCTCGTATACTTCTTTCAACAAAATTCGTTTTTCAAAACCACCACGTTCAGCGGCCTTTTCTGCGCGCACTCGCTCCAATTCTTCCAGCGTCCAGCCATGGGCAACAGCTGCTGCACGGATCACCTCCAGGAGGTCTGCCAGCTCCTCACTGTTCTGGTCCTTGTGGTATTCCGCCAGTTCCTCGTCCAGCTTGGCGTCGAGCATACGGAGATACTCATCTGAAGAAAGCGTTTTCGTCACACATGTCTTGCCAGATGCCTCGATGATCTCCGGGATACGGTCCCGAACCAGCTTGTAATATTCAATCTTCTTCATGCTCTTACTCCTCGCTGCTTGTAGAACAAGCCTCCACCAGCTCCCGATACCTAAAGCACTCCTTCACATGGTCGTTGACGATACCGCAGGCCTGTAGGTGGGCGTAGACGGTCACGCTGCCGATGAACTTCATGCCCCGCTTCTTCAGGTCCCTGGCGATGCGGTCGGAGAG
>CANPXN010000051.1 GCA_947586185.1 uncultured Clostridia bacterium | reverse complement strand
GCTGCTTAAATAGGATATATCTGCAAGGGGCTTCGCCCCTTGCAACCCCATTGCCGCATAAAGTATGCTTTTGGTAAAAGGGTGTGCTCCCTTTAAGTTTTTGCAAGACTATTGCCGCGTAAGGTGCGGTTTTTGTAAAGGGGCTGTGCGCCCTTTAAGTTTTTGCAAGAGCGTTGCCGCGCGGGGTGGGCGCTTGCGGTATTATTGCCTGAGAAATTATGTTATTCCTCTGTGTCATCAGAATTTGTGCCGGGGTCAACCAGCTCGAGGTCGGCTGACGGCGGCATATCGGCTTGCTCAGGGTTGCCGGAGATTTCTTTTTCGCGGTTTTGCTGAGCAAGATATTTTTCGACAGCTATTTTAAGCTCCTCCTCGGAAAGTCCGCTGTCCTTTGCTCCTGAGGCTTCGAGAGCCTCGCTTATCGCCTTTTCCTTATTGTATTCGATGAGGTTCCTTACAACTCTGAACACCTCATAGATAAAGAAGAGGATAAGCGGGAGCAAAATTACGAGGAAGAAGCCGAGCTGACTTGTCAAAAAGTCATATACGTTTCCAAAGCCCTTTAGGTTCGTGCCGGTATAGACGGCGAGCACATCAAGCTGAGATACGATTTCAACGCTGTCCTCGGGGGCGTTGTCGCCGCGGGTTGTGTACATTTTAAAGCCGTCGTTGTCGTCAATGTCTATCACCCTATGGGTGTTGAGGCTCTCAACACCGCCTATATTTTCCGTAAAGGTGATAACGTCACCCTTTTCAATAGGTGTATCAAAATACACAACCTTTGAGATTAAGAGGTCGCCCTGCTCAAAGGTCGGTACCATTGAGTCAGACTGAACGCTGAGGGGTGCATAGCCGAAGAGATTGGAGATTCCGTCGTTTTTTGACGCTAACGACATCGCCGCGACGATTGCCGAAATGATAAGCATTATAACTATCAAGACGTCTATTATTATGTTTATTACCTTTTTGAGTTTTTGCATTTACGGAATCTCCAATCATTGGGGTTAATCAAATATTTTTAGAACAATATTAGCCAGCCGCACCAGCAAACGTACCATCTACATTAAATTGTAATCCTGCTAACTCATCCATTGGAATTGTCGTGTCTTTACAGTCTTCATCCTGTCCTTCGAACCAAATGAGTAGCATATAATATTTTGCTTCACCTGGTGCAAGTGTACCTACATTCGCTAAAACAGTACTTTTATCTACGATTTTTGTTGGTGTAATTTTAGTATTGCACTCGCTTAATGTTGTTGATGATATAGCGGTGTACTCCTTATTATTGGCAGCAAAAATTGTATCGTTTCCGAATGTACCCTTAAATGTATCAGGTGCCGACTGAGATTGTACTTCAACCAAAGCAATACGAGTATATTCTTTGACAATTGTCGGATTTTCTAAGGTTATTTTTACATTATTATAAGTGCCGGCACCTGTATCACCTGAATTTTTAACATTCAACATATCCTTAAATACATAGGTACTCAATTTGTTGGTATCTATTGCTTTAATACCATTCGCATTAGGCGCATAATTGTCCTCTGATGTCGCATGGGCATGGAACCAAGATTTACCATCAGCAGAAGATGCAGGATACATTAAATGTGGATTGTCCTCGTTGCCAATATCATAACTAAACGATGGTCCCCATGAAAAAGATTTGTTAGAAACCTGAAGTGAACTTCCGCGCATAGTTTTAAGATAAATACCATTAGCAAATGCATGTGTACTCTGAGTAAACCACGCGAAGGTTGCCGAGCCGACTGCTACTGCCGCAACGAGCAGCATTGCCACGGAAGATAATAGAGCTTTCTTCCTAAAGCTTTTCTTTGTTTTCATTGAGAAATCCTCCCTTAAATTTGATTTTCCTCCAACACAGAGGAGTGTTTTTCAATATATCCAATGCACAGCGATCACTGCGGCTGCTCTTCTTCGTCAGCAATACTGAAGAGCATATTCATTCTGATGAAGCCGCCCATGATGTCGTTGATACATTCAGGATCATTGCCCTCGACCCATGACACGATGGTGTATTTTTCCATTGCGCCGGGTTCAAAATCCTTGGTCGACGTCGTCATTATAACATCGTCGCTTACAAAAGCAGTCGCGTCCTCCTCCGGCTCGTCGCTCTTGTATTTGTGCTTGCCGTATATATTCGGCTCGCCGTTTTTATAGACCATAACGCGAATAGATTCGTCCATGCTCTTGGACACGCCCTTGATTTGAAGCTCGCCGTTATAATCGACCTTTTCGGTTCCGTTGTTCTGCACATAGAACGTGTACGCAAGGTAATTCTTGCCGTTGTAGCTGCCTTCCTTTGTGTCAAGCTCTTTAAGCGGCAGCCATTCGTATGTAATGTTAGTCACGTTTGCAACCTTGTCTGCGCTTAATATGGTAACGCCCTTGTCTATGTCCTTGGTTTCGCACACCGTTATGCCCTTGCCCCTTGCAGTGCGCTCGACGCTTATTACAAGGTCGCCGTACTGCGAGGTTATCATGGAAATTATCCATACTATAAGAAGTCCCACAACGAGAGCCGACAGTATCCATGCTCCGCGCCGTTTCCAGCGCTGTGTGCGGGAAAGCTCCTTGGCGCTCCTGCGAGCCGAGAATCTTTGGAAAATGGATTTTCCTTTCTTAGCCTGTCTGTCCTCTTTTTTGTCAAGCCTTGATAAATCAGAAGGAGTAAACTGTTCTTCTGTTTTTGGTTTTTTATTAAACAATTTTGGTTCCTCCCGAAAGCAAATAATAATTTTTATTTAACAGAGGTTATTTGGTAAGACCGCAAGGTCTTACCCTTTCCGCTTATATAAGCGGGCTTTTTGCCCTTTAAATATGCTTGAAAAGACTATAAATCACGTTACAGCTTCGTTGTTTTCGTCCGTACCCATAAAGCAAAGCTGAACCTTTAAATTAGCGTCCTGAACGTCGTCGTCACACTGGGGATCCTCGCCCTCGACCCAAAGACGAACCGTTACCCTCTTAGGCTTCATTTGTTCAAGGTGGAACAGCCGAGTGTTGTCTGTGTACTGCATGGGCTTCGGGATATCCATTGTGGTCTGACCGGCTACCGCAGCAGCCTTGTTCGGCTCCCATATAACAATTTTATCATCTTCGTCCTCGCTCTGGAACGAAACGCGAGGGCAGTTTATTACGTCAGCCTTTGCCCCGGTGTCGGTTGTGGAAACCTCGGTGCCGTCGCCCTTGTTCCTCGCGGTTTCATCGCTTGTGAGGTGAACGAACATATCCTTTGTGGCTATAAAGTATATTGGGAACTCGAGATAGCCGCCGGTATTGGGTCTGCGCTCGGTGTGGTTCTGAGTGTAAAGACGAACGCCCTCCTGTGATGTGAGCGGGTCGAGCAGCATCTTGGATAACTCGGTATTGTACTGCTCGAGATATTCGTCTATCATCTCGTTAGTTATTTCCTTGGAATATTTTGAAAGGTCGGTTCCGTGGTCCTCAATAGATACGAGGAGCTGAGCGCCCGTGCCTATCGTCATATCAAGGCTGTTTACCGCCGAGAACGTATTCAGCGTGAACCATGAATATGTGGCTGTGACCAGAGCAAGAAGCGCAATTAAAAACACAATCACTGCCGTCTTTAGCTTTACCTTGCTGCGGATTTTATCAATGATTGCGCTGCCTTGATTGGTATGTTGACTTTCAGTCGCCGAAGAATACTTTTTCATAATATAACCTCATTATTAAGCTCAGGCTGCTGCCAAATTATTTTGGGGGTTGCAAAGATCTTCATTACTGTATGTTGTGATTATTGTAGCATTTTCATTAAATTAAGTCAACTTTTTGTATGTTTTTTGGAGCGCGGGACGGCTGTTAATTTTTTGTTAAAAGAAATTTAATTTTTGTATTTTTTCTTATTAAGAATTATTTAAAAAATAATTAACAAATTGCTTGCTATTCGATTGTGCATTTTACCGTGCCGAATATTAAATATCACAATAAAACCGGAATTTGTTTATGCAAAGTGCGGAATTTTAATTTTTTGTTAAATTTGGCGTTAATTTTGACATTTGATATGTTATTTTTTACACGAGTTGTTTATATTTTGCTGATTGTAGGGAGGTTTAGGCACTTTCGGGGCAAAAAAAATCCGCCGAGAGGCGGGTGGGGGTATAGGGTCGGCGGGCGGCGATATTTGTTTTTTCTCATCGAAATCAATTTCAGAATTTTCAAAGCATTTAAAATCTGAGATTGGCAGTGTATTTAACAGCCTTTTGATAGCTCCTCCTTAGTTTTATTTCTTCTGTTCATTCTCCGTCATTCTGATTTCGGACACTGATTTTTATAATGGCTGTTTTTTCTATGCGTACCTTCTATTTTCCTCGTCCTAATCAAAGTGAGTAAGAAAATGACGATTGCGCGAGCAAAAGCACTACCGCTTTTCATTGAACGATCATATCCGAACGGTAAAACTGTGCGCTGAATGGAGTTTCTAAACGAGCTGCGATTTGTATAGCCGGCATGCAAATACGTCGTTAGGGTCGCCATTAAGACCTGTTATAATTTGCATTATGAGAAGTTCCAAGACGGCAGCGTTAAATGCGTTGAAGATGAGATACCGTTTGAGATCCCGCAGGGATGGGAATGGACAAGGCTGGGTATAATCGGAAATTGGGGGGCGGGCACAACACCAAATAGAAATAACCCAGATTACTATAACGGAACCATTCCATGGCTGAAAACAGGTGATTTAAATGACGATTATATCACTGAAATTCCAGAATCAATCAGTGATTTAGCATTAAAAGAAACCTCTGTCAGGCTTAATCCAGCGGGTTCGGTTCTGATTGCCATGTATGGTGCGACAATAGGTAAATTAGGAATATTGACATTCCCTGCAACGACAAATCAAGCCTGCTGTGCTTGTATTACATTTGATAATATAGAACAAAAGTATCTATTTTTCTTTTTGCTATCACAAAGAGATTCGTTTATATATCGTGGTGTAGGAGGAGCACAGCCGAATATATCAAAGGAAAAAATTATTTCAACTTTATTCCCTTTGCCACCGTATAGTGAACAGTGTCGGATAGCATTTATGCTTGATAATATATCTTCACAAGTTAATAATATCTCAATAGGAAAAGATGAAATTGTCAGTACGATTGTTAGTTTGAAAAAGAAAATTCTCGACCTCGCAATACGCGGCAAGCTTGTACCGCAAGACCCGAGCGATGAGCCTGCTTCTGTGCTATTGGAGCGCATTCGAGCCGAGAAAGAAGAGCTGATCAAGCAAGGTAAAATCAAACGTAATAAGAAGGGTTCTGTCATCTTCAAAGGTGAGGATAACTCTTATTATGAAACTGTGCCGACGAATTGGGAAGAAGTGTCTTTATCAGCCATTGCAGAAATCGAATTAGGTAAAACGTTGGACTCAGTAAAGAATACTGGTGAAATGTTTCCATATTTGCGAAGCGTAAACATTCAATGGAATGATACGGACTTATCAGATATAAAGAAAATGAGATTTGAATCAGATGAGATTGAAAGATATTCCGTTAAAAAAGGCGACCTTCTAATTTGCGAGGGTGGCGATGTCGGTAGATGTAGTGTATGGAAAAAAGAAGGTTCTATATTTTATCAAAATGCATTGCATAGAGTACGCTTTTATGGTGATTGTAGCGCTCAATTTTTTGTTTATACTATGCTTTATTTAGAAAGTATAGGCTACCTTAAGCGAATCAGTAATGGCGTGACAATAAAACATCTAACAAAAAATATTCTTACCAATATTCCATTTCTGCTGCCTCCAATTGCTGGACAGCACCGCATTGTATGTGCTATCGAAACATATTTTTCAACGCTTGATAAAATTTCAACTAGCCTCTCATAACCACAGCCACTCTCTTTTGACGGAGAGTGGCTGCCAGACTGTAGAAAACCCGAAATCCGGCAGCATCGGATTTCGGGTTTTGCATTGTGTGC
>CANPXN010000050.1 GCA_947586185.1 uncultured Clostridia bacterium | reverse complement strand
CGGGTATCAAGCACTGCGGCGTTTGAGCAGCCTGTTTCTTTGGTTCGTTTCTTTGCAGGAGCAAAGAAATGAACATAAATGAACATATATTTAAAATTCTGCGATTTTAATGACGTATTTAAAGCTAAGATGCTGCTTCATACCCTCCCAGCCAAGGCTTGAAGCGTCGGGGGATTTCATAAGGATGCTTTTTTCAATGCCGAAAACATCTGCGCCGTATGCCGTAACTGTTTTGGAGATCGCCTTTCCGCATATTTCCGTGATCCTTGCGGCAGCGGCATTTTTTATTTCCTCGTTGCTCGGATCCAGGCTGACCGGCTCGCCGTTTATTTTTATTTCCACGGTAATGAGTATTTCTCCACCGGATATTTCCGAGGATATATCAGTGCTGCTTTTTCTGATATAGAAGTCCACAGGCTGTCCTTTTATTTCAAGGGGCAGATAAAAATCCTCTGTTCCTCCGGAAAGCCAGCGCAGCCCCATGGATTCCTCACGGCTAAGCGTTCCTATAAGCTTTTTGTCGTCGATTATCCCCATGGTAAGCTCTCCGTCCTTTATTACAGGAACGGCAGCCATTCCGTCATTTCCCATCAGGTCTTCAAGGACGCTGCTTAAATCCTTTCTGACAATATATCCTTTTCTGTCCTGGGAGTCCAGAAGCTCTTTAAGGCTGTCGTTTTCAGAGACAATTTTTGCAGCGCCCTCTTTTACACATATAAGGGAGCATGAGGGGGATATTCTGTTGTTGTCAAGGAATATTTCAAGCTGCTGTGCAAAGCTCCCCTGACTCAGCACAAGAAGCTCCATATGACCTGTGAAAAGATTCAGCTTCTGGGATGCCTCGGCATTTTCAATTGCAGAAAATATCGTCTTTCCCTCGCCGGAAAGCACTGTTCTATCCTCTTCCGTATGAAAAAGGGAAAGCGCAGCGGTATTGCCGCTGTCACTGCTTGTGTCTATGCCTACGGACTGAACAAAGCCCCTGTCACGTATTTCAGTTTCCCTCCGGCAGCCCGTCAGCATGATCAGCGCTGCGGGAATCAGAATGAGAAGTTTTTTCATTTACAGTCCTCCTTATCAGCATTATAATTGGAAGAATAACTGCAAGGAGCAGTATAAGACCTCCGTAAATATATCCGGCGTTTATTTTATATTGGTTCATTGCCCATGAAGCGCTGAGCATCAGTACAATTGAAAGAACGGCGCTGTATTTGAATCCGGGTATTATTTCCTTTACAAGAACCGAGGTAAGACTCAGCAGCAGCGTTATGCTTATAACACAGAGCATGGTGAAGAGTATCATGTAAAGAGCGTCGGCTCTCTGTACGCTGAAAGGCTGGGAGTATGCTCCTGCTGAAAAGAACGGATAGTCTGAAATATCCATTATTCTGCCCAGAACAGTTATTTCAATAAAGGATATAAGCTCTATAAGCACAAGCTTTCCGATAAAGAACAGGGAAGTTCCTTTTGAACGGCTTGATTTGGTATATTCTAAGAGAATAAACAGCACTGGAAGCTCTCCGCTTGTGCAGAAGTCGTCTACAGCGCCTGAGATGACGCCTCTGCCTGAGACTTCCGGCAGTAAATTTGATAGCTCTATCTTCGGATATGCTCCAAGTATCAGTACAGCTATGGAGAATATCAGAAGTCCGAATATGACGGTACTGCTCCTTGCCGCTGCGGAAATGCCGAGAAAGGATATATAAAGACAAACTATACCTATAAGAACAGCGCATTTGAAGCTGCTGTCCACCGGAAAGTATACCGAGGTGGTGACTCCCCAGAGATCTGTAAGAGAAACTGCTCCCCACAGGATAAAAAACAGGGAATAGAGAAGCTTTCCGAGTTTTCCAAGCAGCATTTCGTTTTTAAGGCTGAAATTCTTCTTTTTATAAAGCATGAGCATTGGTATGACCGCTACCATCTGAAGTATGACGGATATGGCTGCTCCCAGCATCTGTTCAATGTCAGCAGGCCTGTCAGAGCAGATAAGGCTGAATGCTTTCAGAGCTGTGAGCAGGGTGAAAAGCTGACCATAGCTAATCTTATTCATAAAGCTCCTCCACAGTGAAATTGTTGTTTTGCATCTTCCTGAATCCCTGACGATAGGCGACATCCCTCATTGCGCTGAGCTTGAAAGGAGCTATAGGGGATGTGTAAGGATAGCCGTAGTCAGAGGTCGCACAGGCGTTTGCAAGTACTGCTGCGCCTAAAAGACTTATTCCGTAAAGTCCACATAGGCTGCCGCATATTATGAAAAGTATTCTCAGTACGGTTATGCAATGGGAAAGATCCGGTATCACAAAGCCGCTTATTACGGATACTGCTGCTACGGTAAGGAGGGGGGTGCTGATAAGTCCGGAATTTACGGCAGCGTCGCCGATAATAAGACCTGCCACAATGCTTACAGCGCCTCCCACCGCTTTAGGAAGCCTTAGCCCTGCCTCTTTTATGATCTCGTACATCAGGAGCACTCCCACAGATTCGGCGGCTACCGGAAACGGAGCGTTTTTCTCTGAATCCGCAAGGATCATAAGAAGGGTGTTGTTTAAAAGCTCCGGGTGGTGCATAGCTATTGCCGTGTATATTGAAGGTAGAAGAATCGCTATAAGGAACGCAGCATATTTGAGCCACCTTATAAATGTTGCAAAGTAAGGCTTTGCGCTGTAATCGTCAAGAGTCTGAAAGCTGTCGCTGAAAAGCTTAGGGATATAAAGAGCAAACGGCGTTCCGTCAATGAGAAGGGATATGCGCCCCTCCAACAGCTTTGAGCAGAGAACGTCCGGTCGTTCGGTCGACCCCACGGATTCAAATATGCGTTTTCTGCGGCTTTCAACAAAGGGCTGGACATACCCCTTTGAAAGAACTGTTTCGAGGTCGGTTTTTTTAAGAGCGTCCATGACTCTTTCCACAAGATTTTCCGGAACTCTGTCCCTGAGATATGAGATACATATATCGGTCTGGCTTTTGTCGCCTATTACAAAGAGCTTCTGAACAAGGGTAGGATTTTTCATTCTGCGCCTTATAAGGGACATGTTTGTACGCACGACCTCCACAAAGCCCTCGTGGGCTCCGGTTATATTGTTTTCGCCGGAAGGCTCGTCCACTCCTCTTTTATCATAGCCCTGTACCCCGAAGGCAAGAATTCTGTCCATTCCGTCTGCGGCGAGCATTGCAAAGCCGGAATTTAAAAGCCGGAAGAAATCTCCGTAGTTTGTGGCGACGGGTCTGTCGATTGAAAGCAGCATATTGTTTTCTATCTTACCGAACAGCGCCGCCGGGCTTGGGTTTTCAAGAGTCATATTGGTGAGAGGGTGGAGTATAAGCTCCGTTATGGTTGCGGTGGATATCATACCCTCGCAGCATATGAGAGCGGCTTTTATACCGCATATTTCTATTTTGTTTACAAGCAGGTCAGAAGAGCCTCCCGAGAGTTCCTGTATGCGCTTTAAGCTTGCGGAAAGCCGGGGCGTGACTCTTTCATTTTGCAGATCGCTGATTTTCATGGCATCTCCATTCCGCTGCCTTATTTCTTGACAGCATTGCATTTAGTATCAAAGGTTATTATTAACATATTTGGCGGGAAAATTCAATCTAATTTGTTTCCTTTGCGGTTTGCAATTGCCGCTGCTATGTGATATACTTAAATTAGATATAAATCGACAAATTTCGGAGGCAATCGAATATGAAAAAAAGAATATCTATAGCCATAGTGGCATTAATGTGTATACCGCTTCTAACGTGCTGCGGCAGTAAAATAAGTCAGGATACCAAAAACAGCAGCGAGGTCGTAAGCGTTGGCGGAGAGCCTGAGGAGGAAACTACTGAGGAAGAAACTGCTCCTTTGGAAAATCCTGTTGTGAGACTCGTTGCGGCAGGGGATAATCTTGTACAGACCGCCGTATACAGAACCGCTCAGGCAAAATCCGTTGACGAAACCTATGACTTTTCCTATAGCTATGAAAATGTAAAGGATATTATTAGCTCGGGGGATATAAGCATTCTCAATCAGGAAACGCTTATTGCAAACGATAAATTTGAAATAAGCGGCTCAAACTTCAACTTTAACTCCCCTACACAGCTTGGAGACGAAATGATAGATTTAGGCTTCGATGTGTTTACAATGAGCAACAATCATGTTCTTGACAAGGGTACTGACGGCCTTTTGGCAACTCTCGACTACTGGGACAGCCGTATGGCTGAGCATGACAATGTGCGTGTCCTTGGAGCATACCGTGATGAGATGGATATGAACGATATAAGGACCATTGAATCAAACGGAATGACCATAGCGTTCTTGGGGTATACGGAGCATACAAACGGATATTCCCTTCCGGCAGATTCTCCGATAAAAATAGTGTATACTGATGAAGCAGAGCTTATGGAATCTCAGATAAGAAGAGCAAAGCAAATGGCGGACGCAGTTGTGGTTTCGGTTCACTGGGGACTTGAGGATACTCATACAGTGTCCGACGCATGCCGTGAGCTTGCTCAGAATTTTGTTGACTGGGGCGCAGATGTGGTGGTTGGAACACATTCCCATACTGCGGAAACAATGGAATATCTGGAAAGAGATAACGGAAGCAGAGGCTTTGTGCTTTATTCGCTGGGCAACTTTATCTCCGCCCAGACGGACAACTTCAATACCGTAGGCGAAATAGCCAGCCTGAACATTGAAAAGGACATGGTAACAGGCGAGATCAAGGTGGAGGATGTAGAGGTCACTCCGGTCATTACCCACTATGATGATGGTAGCTTTACCAATTTAAGACTTTATCCCTACAATATGTACACGTCCGAGCTTGCTGACAGCCATGGACTTCCTTACGCTCCGGCGGGAACAGCTAAGACATACAGTATGGATGTTATAGACAAAATAATAGAAGAAAATATTCCTGAGGAATTCCGAAAGCTGGATTAAAACGAAAAAACTGAAATAAACAAGGACTTCAGCGGATAAATTTTTTATTTAAACTTAACAAAGATGATTTTAAAAGCTGAAAATAGCTTTACAATCCACGAAGAATAGGGTATAATGGTCAATGTTAAAGAGAAACACATAGAGTGCCAAAAAAAACCCACATTTTAACGCTTTTTCTATTGACTTTTATTTAAGATTGGACTATAATATATTTGTCACAGTGGTTTTGGTATATTTGTGAAAAAACTTTAAATTGTTTATTGAATATTGTGCAAATGTTGAAAATCAGCAAAACAGCGGCTGAAATCAACGGAGCATTCATTATATTCAACAATTTTGAGTAATTTATTTTATAAATATATACAAAAACCGTTTCTGCCTCTTGACTTTGCCTGATTCATAAATTATAATTAGTATATGTGAAGAGTGCATGGAGGGGGAACTATCTGTACGCTTCATTAAGAAGTATAACTATAGAATGTGCAGAGAGTTCGATAGCTATACCGATTATGAATTAAGAAAAGGAGGAAAGCGTAAAATGAGAATTAAAAAATCAATTGCTGGAATTATGGCAGTAGCTGCAATTACAGCAACAATGGCTGGAGCTTCAGTTGCTACAGCAGCAGACGGTAAGGTTGGTGTCGCAATCAACAATACCACAGCAAAGGCTGGCGAAGCATTTACATTATCACTGAATCTGAGCGATATTCCTGAGACGGGTATTGCAGGTGTTGACCTCGGAATCAAATTTGACACAAGCCTCGTTACAGTATCAGAGGTAAAGACATCAACTCTGGCAGCAACAGGCGCAAGTGATATTGAAAGCGGCGATCTTGATCCTTTCTATGCAAGCATTCTTGACGATGGTCTTATTGGTGTTTCATGGGGAGTTGGCTCCGACGATTCTAAGTACTACATGAAGGGCGAGGGTGAATTCCTTACAATTTCAGGTACTGTAAACGAAGACGCAAAGGCTGGCTCAAAGGCTGCGTTCTCAGTAGTTCCTGTTGACAGAAAAGCAACAGGCTCAAGCTCAGAAACAATCAAGTCAATCTATATTGGATACATTAACGGAACAGAATCAGTTTCCTATGAGTACACATTAACCGATGGTTATGTAGAAATTCTGGGCGAGGGTAGTTCAGAAGAATCAACAGAGTCATCAAATTCGAGTATGGGCAAGGCAACGTTGTACGGTGACGTTAATGTAGACGAAAGAGTAGATTTGCAGGACTTGGTAGCTCTTGCTAAGAATTTTGCTGATGCAGGGGCATATCCATTGTCTTCAACAGCTCTTGCAAATGCCGATGTTGAAACCGATGGCGTTGTAGGAAACGGCGATATAGTTAAGCTGTTACAGTATGTATCAGGCATTAAAGTAGTTTTGGGTCCAGGAAAGTAATGTTATTTTGAGCGGACAGCTTAAAAACATCCGGGAGAACCGGAAATATTAAATGATGTCTGCTAAACTGCAGACAGAAAGGAAAAATGTGATGAAGAAAAGAAGATTTCTTTCAGCTTTGACATCAGTGTTCATGTCTGGTTCATTGCTTGTTGGCGCATTGCCTCCTGCTTCGGCGGCTTACGACAGCAACTTGCTGCCAAGCAGCTACACACAGGTTGAGTCAGACATAAAGATGTGGATGGAAGCTGATAAGAGTGACAATCTTAAAGCTGGTGACGTTGTAAACGTTACTGTTAAGTGTAGCGGTTATGATCCTCAGTCAAGAGCAGAAGTTCTCGGAGGAATCAAGACTATTCTTGTTCCAAGTGACAAGAGAGTTAACGTAATGGACTTTGACTTTGTAAGTCCGAACTATTTTGGTTCATGGCCTGATGCAGACACTGAGCCAAGCGGCAAAACATTCAATAACTTTGACAGTACCTCATTCTGTTCATCACCTCATTCAGGCGATGCAGGCGTAAAGTATTCAGCAAAGTCAATGAATAAATCATATTCAGACGGAGATTATTTTGCTGCAATGCAGATCCTGCCTTTTGTTAATAAGGATAATCCTGTAGAAAAGTCTGGTCTTTTCAGATCAACTGCTGCTACAGACGAAGTTGCAACATTCCGTGTAAAAATTCCGGACGGGATTGAAGACGGTACATATTCAATCGATTTCCTTGATGTTGCAACAAGAGAAAAGGTTTTCTCAGCTGACAACAAGATAAACAAGCAGATCGGTTACTGTGAGTTCACAGGTTATGATACGGAATACCTCGGTAACTTCTTCCTTGTAGATTATCAGGGCATTGACCTTAAGGTAGGTTCTGGCACAGAGCCTTCAACTGAGGAATCAACAGAAGAATCAACAGAAGAATCAAC
>CANPXN010000049.1 GCA_947586185.1 uncultured Clostridia bacterium | reverse complement strand
TGCTTTTTCAAAAGCAAAAGCAGTTTTCAACACTTTTGCAAATGAATGTTGAAAATCCCTTGTAGATTTTGCTATTAGGATTGTTAACATTAAATTAATAAAAGCTGTGTATCATTTAGTACATAGAAAAAGAAAGGATAAAATCCATGCTCGAACTTAAAGACATTGTTAAAGAATATTCCGCCGGAGACACGAGAGTCGAGGCTTTAAGAGGCGTAAGTCTCAGATTCAGGGAAAATGAATTTGTCTCGATCCTCGGTCAGTCGGGATGCGGAAAGACCACTATGCTCAATATTATAGGAGGTCTTGACAAGTATACAAGCGGAGATCTTATAATTAACGGCGTTTCTACAAAGCAGTATAAGGATGCAGACTGGGACAGCTACCGCAATCACACCATAGGCTTTGTATTCCAGAGCTATAACCTTATCCCTCATCAGACGGTTCTTTCAAATGTAGAGCTTGCCCTTACCCTTTCAGGCGTTTCAAAAGCGGAAAGAAGAAAACGTGCCAAAGAGGCTCTTGAAAAGGTGGGACTGGGTGACCAGCTCCATAAAAAGCCGAATCAGATGTCCGGCGGACAGATGCAGAGAGTCGCTATTGCAAGGGCTCTTGTGAACAATCCGGATATTCTTCTTGCCGACGAGCCTACAGGCGCTCTTGACTCTGAAACAAGCGTACAGATAATGGAGCTTTTAAAAGAGATCGCAAAAGACAGGCTCATTATCATGGTAACTCACAATCCGGAGCTTGCAAATAAATATTCAACAAGAATAATCAAGCTCCTTGACGGCAGGGTAGTGGACGACTCGGACCCTTATACCGAAAACGTTGCCGCTCCTATAAAAAAGCCGGAGGGCAAAAAAAGCAAAAAGGATAAGAAGCGTGAAAGAACCTCAATGTCATTCCTTACGGCTCTGTCCCTTTCCCTCAATAACCTTATGACCAAAAAGGGCAGGACCTTTATGACGTCCTTTGCAGGAAGTATCGGTATCATCGGTATAGCTCTTATCCTTGCTCTTTCAAGCGGCGCAAACGCATATATTGCAAAGGTGGAGGAGGATACTCTTTCAAGCTATCCTCTGACCATTGAGAATAAGGCTATTGACTTTTCTTCCATCATGATGAATATGAGCGGCGAGGCTGCAAAGGAAAAAACAAGGCATAAGGATAAAAAGATATACTCCGATGAAACAATGACCCAAATGATGGATACCCTTATGTCGGAGGTAAAGAGCAACGACCTCAGATCCTTTAAGGCTTATCTTGAAAGCGGCGACTGTAATATAAAGGACTATACAAGCGATATTCAGTACGGCTATTCAACACAGCTTAACATATATAAGGCGGATACCTCTGAGGGAGCTTTTCAGATAAATCCAAGCGGAGTTATGGAATCCCTCGGCTTTGGCTCTATGATGAGCTCAAAGGAAGAAGCCTCCAATATCATGGGTTCTTCAACCACCTCAATGATGATGGGTACTACTGATATATGGATGGAGATGCTTGGGAACAGCGAGCTTATAAATTCTCAGTATGACGTGGTTGCCGGAAAAATGCCGGAAAACTACAACGAAGTCGTTGTGGTAGTCGATAAGAACAATGAGATAAACGAATATTCCCTGTATACATTGGGGCTTAAAGACAACGACGAGCTTTCAGAAGTCATGGCGAAGATACAGTCCGGCGAGGCCGCTGAAGAAAAGAAAGGCGAAGGCAACGCCGCAAGCTATACATACGATGAGATACTGGGACTTAAATTCAAGCTTGTGGTAAATACGGACTACTTTGAAAAGGAAAACGGCGTATGGGTCGACAAGAGCAATGACAAAGCATATATGAAGAATGTTGTTGACAATGCTGAAGAAGTAAAGGTAGTGGGCATTATCCGCCCGGCTGAAGATGCAAAGACAACCTCTCTTTATAGCGGAGCAGTAGCTTACAAGTCCGATCTTATGAAGCACCTTATAAATAAGGTGAATGAAAGCGAGATCGTAAAGGAACAGAAGGAAAACCCTGATACGGATATTTTCACAGGAATTGCCTTTGATTCCGCAGAAGCTTCCGTGGAAGCTCCGTCATTTAAAAGCATGGATGAGCTAAGCGCTTATATAGAAACTCTGCCGGAGGACGGAAAGGCTTCAATGGCTCAGGCTATGCAGCAGATGCAGCAGGCAGGAATGGGCGAAGAGGAGATACTTGCGGCTATGAACAGCGCTGTGGCTGAGCAATCCTCGGTCACAACAGATGCGACCTATGAAAACAATCTTGCGCTCCTTGGAGTTTCCGACCTTGACGAGCCGGCGAATATCAGCATTTATCCTAAGGACTTTGAGTCAAAGGAAAGTATAACCGGTATTATAGATGACTATAATAAAAAGGCAGAGGATGAGGGCAACGAGGATAAGGCAATTGAATATACTGACTATATCGGTCTTATGATGTCCTCGGTTTCTTCTATCATAAATGCAATAAGCTATATACTTATGGCGTTTGTAGCTATCTCACTTGTGGTATCGTCCATTATGATAGGTATTATAACATATATTTCCGTTCTTGAAAGAACAAAGGAAATCGGTATCCTCAGAAGTATCGGCGCTTCAAAGCACGATATTTCAAGAGTATTTAACGCTGAAACAATTATCGTAGGCTTTGCAGCAGGCGCTATCGGTATTATCGTAACTGTTATTCTCACAATACCAATAAACGCAATAATCAAGGCGATCGCAGATGTTTCAGGCGTAGCGAAGCTTCCGGTCACCGGAGCAGTGATCCTTATTGTTATAAGCATGCTCCTTACTGTTATAGCAGGTCTTATTCCGGCTAAATATGCAGCCAAGAAAGACCCTGTAACGGCTCTTCGCTCAGAATAAAACAAGTTTTAAGCCACCCCCAAATCACCCCTTAATATATGGCTTTGCCAATACCCCCGGCAGAGCCGCAGGATTCCCCGTTTTAATAAGCGGGGAATTTTGCTTTAGCAGAGAAAATATACGAAAACTTGTTTCGATTAAATTTACATTTTTTTATTTACATATACAAAAAATAATGCTATAATATACAAAAGCAAAGTCGAAAAGCTTGTGCATGACGGCTTGGGCGAGTAAATCTTTTTTTGACAGGGTTGCAGCAAGTCTGCTGAAAACAGAAAGGACACTTTACATGGGAAATATCTTATGCAGCGACGAATTTATGAAATTTTTCAGCGCAGTTAAGGAAAATGTTTTAGATACTGACAAGATGATCAAGATTATCAGCTGTGCTATTGAGCCTGCTGCAAAAGAAGTTTTCATTGGAAAGCTTGAGATTTCCCTTAATTCTTCGTCGTCAATGTTTTCTCCTGCCGAAACTTTTGGAACAAAGCAGATATATTTAAGCAGTAAAGGCTTTGAGGATTTCCCTCAGACAGAAAGCTGCCGGACAAGTGAGGACAGCATGCTGGTTTCAAAGGCTTATCCGGAAAAGGGATATCAGTGGGACGCCTCCCAGCGTGAGGCGGTAAGCTTTCTTTCGGAAATTATCTTCCTTTTTATCGTAAGGTCAAGGCTTATGGGAATGGCTGAAAAAGCTGCTATGATCGACAGTCTTACAGGTATTTCCAACAGCCGGGGGCTTATGAGATTCGGCGCTGAGATGGAAAAGGAAAAGAAGCTGAATAAGTATGCTGCGGCGTATATGAACATAAAGAACTTTAAATATATAAACAAAACCGTGGGTGAAAGACAGGGCGATGTTATCCTTAAAAAGTATGCGGCAGCTCTCAGCGGCTTTATTGACAGGGATGAGATTGTTGCAAGAATTGGTGGCGATAATTTTATGGTCATTGTCAGAAAGGACAGGATCAGAAAATTTATAGAATTTGTTGAAAGGATACCGGTGGACGCTTATACAAAGGGAGAAAGCCGTAACTATGAGCTTGAGGCGAGGATCGGTGTTCTGGAGAACATAGGAGAAAATTATACAATTGGAGATATTATGAACTGTACCTCCGTTGCATATAATCAGACGAGAGTTCCGGGGAGCAGAAACTGTATTTATTTCAGTGACGATATGCTTGAAAAATCCCTCAGGGAAAAGTCTGTTTCCCTGTATTTCTCACAGGCTCTTAAAAATCATGAGTTTGTTGTGTATTATCAGCCAAAGGTTTCTTTGGTGGATAATTCCCTCTGCGGCTGTGAGGCGCTTGTGCGCTGGATACGTACCGGAAAGATCGTTCCGCCTATGGAGTTCATTCCCGTACTTGAAAGAGAGGGAAGCGTATGCCGTCTTGATTTCTATATGCTCGACTGCGTATGCAGGGATATAAGGGACTGGCTTGACAGGGGTATCACTCCGGTGAGGACCTCGGTGAACTTTTCTAAAACCCACCTGCATAACGAAAAGCTTGCAAACGATATTTTAGCAGTTCTTAACAAATACGGTGTGGACAGCAAATATATTGAAGTGGAGCTTACTGAAAGCTCAGGCTATGAGAATTATCCGGCGCTTTCGGATTTTGTAAAGAAAATGAACAGCAGCGGCGTTATGACCTCAATTGACGACTTCGGAACGGGATATTCGTCCATAAATCTTCTTAAAGACCTGAATGTTAATGTGATAAAGCTTGACAAGTCCTTTTTGGATGAAAAAAGCGTTGAGAGCAGGGCAAATACGGTGCTTATAAAAAATATTGTCAATATGGTAAACGAGCTTGATATGCTGCCGATAACCGAGGGAGTCGAAACGATTCAGCAGGCGAAGTTCCTTAAAAGAATTGACTGCAAAATGGCTCAGGGTTTCCTTTTTGACAGACCCCTTCCTCATGACGAGTTTGAGAAAAAGCTTGTTTCAGGAAGAACTTACAATAATGTTGAACTTTAAAGGGGCGAAAGCCCCTTTTGCTGATTTTGTGTTTTGGAAAAGCACAGGGGAAACTTTTTTCGCCGCTTTCTGAAAGCGAACGGAAAGGTAAATGCAAAGGGACAACCTTTATGGGAGAGGGGGGAAGAACAAAACCGACAAAAGTACGACATTCCCCCCTCTCCCCTAACGGTTTTCCCTCTGCACTCTCTTTCCCTAACACCCCTCACCCCCTTTGTCGTACTTTTAACTCTCACCGCATGCTCTTTTGCCGCAAAGCGGCAAAAACATCGCAGGTACTGGGAGCAGAAAGGAAAAGAAAGCAAAAAGCTCCGCTCAGCTGGGAGAATCTATCAAGGAATAAGGCGAGCAAAGCAACGCCGACCAAGCCTCCCCTTACAGCAATAGATAGAATACCACCTTGCCTCACCGTGGGAGAATAAACGTATGAAATTATGGATAATCTTACAAGGGAGAGTGCCAATGAGTACAAGCAATCAAGAAGATGTCCCGTAAGCCGTTAAAGTAACCCCCATGTAGAAGCAAATAGAAAGTCTGTAAATTTTGCCTGCAAAATTTCAGATTTCTATTTGTTTCTACCGGGTGCGGGTATCAAGCCCCTGCGGCGTTTGAGCAGACTGTTTCTTTGGTTCGTTTCTTTGCAGGAGCAAAGAAATGAACATAAACTTTTGCTAAAGCTTTTGTAAAGCTTTCCCCCTCAGGAGCAAAGAAATGAACATATAAACCTTTGCTAAGCTTTTTCAAAAGTGAAAAAAGCCTTAAATAACGAAATGAGGAATTAAAGAATGAAAATAAAAAAATTACTTTCAGTACTGCTTTGCGCTCTTATTGGAGCGTCCTTTGTCCTTCCTGTGAGCGCTGAGGAAAAGGAAACCCATTATGTGCTGGGAGACGGAAACGCCTCCTCGGAAAATCAGGTGATAAGAGGCGTTGGAACGGTGAGTACCGAAAAGAATACGGCTCTTTTAATGGACTACAGGGAGGAAACTCCCGACCAGTACTGGGAGATCATGGAGCTTTTGTTCGGCGCTGAGGGAGCGCAGCTCACCCAGATAACCGTTTCGGCGGAGAAAGAGCCTGCGCCGTGTCAGCTTTTGTTTGCAAAGGACGCTCTTTCCATAAATCCGGAGCTGCCAATCGCCCTTTATCTTGATGGGGGCGCGGATTTTAAAGGCGTTATCGACAAGGCACAGAAGGATTATGGCATAGAGTTTGACTATGCCGGAGCTTCGGGGGCAAGCTCGGGAGAGATTCTTTCCCTTTCAATAGACCTTCCCGATGATGTAAAGCTGACGGCAAGGCTTGATAAGGAATCCGGCGATATCCCGTCGGAGATGCTGTCAAGCAGCGCTCTTATGGAGGCAGTGGACGCCGTTGACATAAGAGGGAACGGAGCTTATTCTGCACAGGAGGTCAGAGCTCTTTCCGAACAGTACGGCAAGGAAATATGGATGGGCGGAATGTCCGGCGGTCTTTCAGGACACTTTATAAAAAATCAGTATGATTACGGCGCTACCTTTTATCAGCTTGACAGCTTTGTATACGGCAGCTATTCATGGATAACGAATACCGGAGTTATTTATGCCGCAGAGCCTTGGTCGGGATATTACGAGGTGAGCAGCAGCATGTGGGAGGTATCTCTCATAAACGGCTTTTTAAAGGGCATGAGCTATGTGAGCAGCGGCTGCACCGAAAGCTATATTACCTGTATGGATAAGTCCACAATGGACTATGCCTTTTTTACGGCAAATTTCTCGGAAGCGGACGTGGACTATGAGCTTACCTTAAAAAATATCGGAAAAATGGATACTGCCGCAGTAATGTGGGAAAACAGCGAAGAAGCTCCCCTTTCCATGGGTAAGACGCTCTCCCCTGTTAAGTCGCCGGAGGGCAATACGCTGAAATTTACGGTAAAGTCGAGAGAGAAAGTGGTTATCACGACTACCGCCGGACATGTGCCGTATGAGGAGCGTGACCTTAAAAATGCAGGAAATACTGAGGTGAGAGGCTCTCTTGCCCTGCCGTATACGGACGATTTTAGGTATAAAAAATACCCGGAGAACTACCTTAAAAAAAGAGGGAACGCTCCGAGATATTTTCAGAATATGAGGGGAAGCTTCGGCGTTTCAGACGGAAGGCTTGTACAGACCTCCGGGGAAACTATTGAAGATGTGGATAACGAAGGTGAGGTAAATGTCATATCTGAGGATTATGGGATATGCCTTTTGGGGGACAATACATGGAAGGACTATACCTATACGGCAAAGCTTTCATTTACCGAGAAAAACGATAAGGTCTTTGCAGGCATCGGCGTGAGATGTCGGAACGTCTATTCCTATGATTCGGACGGTGTGTGGCTCAGGATATACCCAAACGGAGAATGGAGCTTTGAATGCAGAAACGCAAGCATTTATAATTTTTATGAAAACCGCCGTAAGGACGGAAAAATAGAGGATTTCAAGCCCTTTGAAAGCCATGAGGTAAAGCTTACCGCAAGGGGAAACGAGATCAGGGCGGAGCTTGACGGAACGAACCTTGGCAGCATTTCCCTCGACACCTCCGTTACCATATCGGGCAGAGCGGGGATAGAAAGCTCAGGCTCGGGCATAGCGGTTGAGGCAATAGACGTTAAGGCAGCTGAAAACGGCATACCTTATGTTGTAAGAGTAGATGAGAGCTGTGAGGATATAAAATACAGCTCTGAGCCTGTAAGGCAGTCCGGCTCAGCTGAGCTTAAAAAAGGCGATACGGTTTTTTACACCTTTAACGGAAGAGGCATAGCCGTTATAGGCGGCAGGTCCTATAATGAAGACGGCTTCGCTGTTAAAATAGACGGAAAGGATGCTGAAAGCACCTTTGCAGGAGCATGCGGAGGACATCAGGCGATATTTTATTCGGGTGCGCTTAAAGACGGCGAGCATACCATTGAAATAAAAGCAGAGGAATTTGTCTGGATAAAAGCCTTTGAGGTATACTCGGAGGACAGCGTTGCTAAACCTTTGATGCAGACAGGAAAGCATGATGCGGATTTTTCAGACCCGGAAAGAAAAAAGCAGAGAACAGTTATAATTCTGTCGCTGCTTATACCGGTTATGATCTTTTCGGGAGCGTGTACGGCCCTTGGGATATATGGCAGTAGGAAAAGAAAAAGGGCTGGGGATAATAATAAGGAAAAAGAAGAACAGTAAAAAAG
>CANPXN010000048.1 GCA_947586185.1 uncultured Clostridia bacterium | reverse complement strand
CAGTCTCTTTTCTTCTGTTCATTTTTGTCTCTTTTTTCTGCTTGTCTTTGTTCTACAATTATATTATATCATATATGAAAATTAATATCAACTGGATTTTATCGCAGAGTTTGACATTAAAAACTATTTTGCGTTTTGCTTTTTTGGAGGTACAAGTGTCGTACTGAGTGTCGTAATAGCTTTAAAATAGCGTATATACGTTTGCTTAACAGGAGTTCGATTCCCGTCTTTAATGCTCTGTAACGTATCAGTTTCCACGCCGTAAGCATTGCCTCTGCTCTGGCTCTGCCTTGTCCGACTAATCTGTTAGCTATCTGCATGACCTTTCTTCTGATGTCCTTTGACATGGTGTATTCCTCCTTGTTTTATTCAGCTCCGGAGCGTTTCCATTCCTTGACTGTAGCTATATTATAGCATATTCACGTGAATATATCGATAGGCATTATGTACAAATATATTCACGTAAATATGTATATAATATCTATTTACGTGAATAGCAAAATGTGATATAATATAGGTATAGAAAGAAGGTGTATAAATGGCTCCGGCAAGTAAAGCACAGCAAAAGGCTGTTCACAAGTATGTAAAAAATAACTATGATAGAATAGAATTAACTGTTAAGCCTAAAGGAAGAAAAGAAGAAATAAAGGCATACGCATATATGCAGGGTGAAACATTAAACGGTTTTATTAACCGTGCTATTTATGAAGCAATGAAAAATGATAAGGAGGAAAAGAAATGAGTACCAAAGAAAAGGCGTTCTATATCTTCAATCAACTTAATGAAAAGCAGCTTGAAGCTTTTGTGACACTATTCGAAAATCATTTTAATGATATACCTGAGGAAGAGCCAGACGAATGGGATAAAGCTATGATTGAAAACAGCAAAATTGATAATGAAGAATCAATGCCGTTTGATGAGTATGTAAAAGAATTGGGGTTTGATCCGAATGACTTACGAATATAACATACGAAAAAAGGCTATGAAATTTATTAGTAAGCAAGATAAAAAACAACAAGAGCGGATTTTTAAAGCCATATATGCTCTTCCTTCTTTTGGAGACATAAAGAAAATGATTGGAGAAGATAAGTTATATAGACTGCGTATAGGAGATTTCAGAATACTTTTTGAAATGTCTGCTACATCAAATACAGTTACTTTAATTGATATTACAAATGCAGATAATAGAGGTCAAATATATAAATATAATTAAAGAGCAGGATTCAAAGTCCTGCTCTTTATTTATATAAAATATTCTTAGTACCCTTGGGACTAAAAGGACTTTAAGGACTAAAATATAAAAAAGCCCGTATTAGCAAGGGTTTCATAAGGAAGGTTTTCGAATTTAGGATTATGGAGACCTCTAAAAATCTTGTGTAAAAAGAATAAAATACTTCCAATCAGACAAAGCTAAGAGCAAGGAAAAGGATCTGAAAGGAAGTATTATTATGGAAAAAACATCAAAAGAAATATTAAAGGAATTTATAAACAGCCAAAAATTCACAAGCACGACTGACATTATGAACAGCATGAAGGAGTTATTCAGTGATGTACTCCAGCAAGTTATGGAAGCAGAGCTTGAGGAAAAGCTAGGTTACGAAAAAAGTCAGAGGGTATCAAACTTTGACGGATCCGACACTCCCAGAAATTATAGAAACGGTTATTTCGAAAAAGACCGTAAAAACTCAGATAGGTGAGGTTGATGTCAAAATTCCCCGTGATAGAAACGGTGAATATGAACCGCAGATAATTGGCAAATACAATCGAAATGCTGACGGTATGGAGGAAAAAATTCTAGCGCTTTATGCCTGTGGTATGAGTCAGCGTGACATTTCTGAACAGATAAAAAATCTCTACGATGTTGAAATTTCAGACGGACTTGTAAGTAAAATTGTAGACAAAATTTCTCCTGAAGTATCTGCATGGCAAAACCGCCCGCTTGAAACAATTTATCCATGACATAGGCGGCATACCCGCAGGCGTACTCCTCCATTTCCTCATCGTAAAAAGAAAACGAGTCCGTCGGGTCTGCGATTTCCATGCCGAGAGCCAGCTTCAGCTTGTGTTCGCACAGGCTGTGCGCATCCGTGCCTTCCTGTGCGTATTCGCTCTTTTTGTCCTCATACCCCTCGCAGAGCCTTGCCGACGGCGGGCAGTTCAGCCACCGGTGGCTGGAGGAGGCGGACAGCAATGCGTGTCTCCCCATCACAGCACCTCCGCATGCCGGAATATGCCTATCTATGCAAGCAATCGGGGGTAACAATACCCCCATGTTGATTGCAGGAATTATTATAAGGCTCATAGGATTTTTGGGCGTCAGCGTGAATTATCTGCTTTACAAAAAATTGCTTGAAAACGATAAAAAGAAGTACGCCTTTGACATTGTACAGCTTGCAAATGAAATCTTCAAAGCAACCGAGGAATAGCGGTTGTCACTTCATCAGTTCATCCGACAGCCGCATGATTTCCGGTGCCAGCTTCGCCCGCTTCCGCTTGACCATGTGGGTATAAATCGGATAGGCGGAAATCACGCCAATAATGCCGATAACGCCAACAACAATTCCAGGAATAAAATACTGCTCCCAACCGGGAACCATCGTGCAGCACATTCCAATACCCAGAATCAGGGAGCTAAGGATTCCGACAATCAGCGAAACGATGGTCGCCCCCTTTGTCGCACTGGCATCCAGACGGCGAAGCTGCTCCATTGAGGTTTCTTCTTTGGTTGGCGGAGCATACTTTTCCCGGATATTTTTAATCTCCTCCTGCTCCTTTGCGGAATAGGTATAAGTGAATGTCTCTTTCTTCTCTTCCATAATCTTTTTCTCCTTTCAGGATTCTGTGATAACTATAGCAATCAACTGTTTGCGAAACATTCAAATTATGTTTGAGAATTGTTAATTTCAATCTTTTTCAGATTTTTATTTGCCCGCCAGATCATATAGATTGCCATGCCAATAACGATGGTGCAGACGCCGCCTCCCGTTGCGCCGGTCATGGCTTTGCGGAACATGGGATCATCATTCCCCCCGAACTGTGCAAGCATAGCGGTTTCCAACGAGAGGATAGACACCATCGCCGCCACAAGATTGATCGCCTTTGCCGCCGAAAGGATTGGGCTGTTATGCCGGCGGGTCTTCACCACATTTACGATTGCGAGAATGACGGCGTAAAAGGCGTAAGCAGCCATGGCGTATATGAGAAGCCCCGGATAATCAAAGCCCTGATTCTGATGCACCATGAAAATCACAATACCGGCAAGGGCCTGATTCATAAAAAGCAGCATAACTCCGCACAGCCGGTAACGGCGCAGCTCCGATACCTCATCCTGCACGTTCAGCCGCCGTACCAGCAGAAAGCGCATCACAGCCAGCAGGATGTAGTAAACTGCCAGAGCGATAAACCATGTGGAACGGTACAGGATACCCGACACCAGCTTCATGACGATATACAGGAGATTGATGAAAAAGCCCTGATACAGCGAAACCCCCGCACGGAAACGCACATCTGTCATGTATTTTTCCCCAGTTGCAGTGGATCGAAACTTTTTCATCAGCGGATGATTGGAAACGAACTTTCTGACACCGCCTATTGCCGTATGGATATAAACCAGCCCTGTGACCGTAACAATCAGCGCATAGGCGGAGGCGATATAGGAGGCATATTGAAAAATTGGATTCTGAATTTTGAACACCGCAACCGCAATCACAAATCCATAGCCGAAAAGAGATACGATAACTGTCCAGAGCGGGGGCAGGCAAAATATCTTTTTAAGGATTCTTTTTAATTTCTCCATCCGCCGCCCTCCTGATTTTTACGGTAAAGGCACTGCCTTTTCCGACTTCACTCTCTACAGAAATATCTCCGCCAATGATGTCCACGACACGCTTTACAAGTGCCAGACCAAGTCCGTTGCCCTGTGTGGCGTGGGAAGTATCGCCCTGATAAAATTTTTCAAAAATATGCTTGCCGGTTTCCGGTGAAATGCCGCAGCCGGTATCCGACACCTTGACAACGGCATAAGTACCCTCGGACTTCAGAGAAACCGAGACCGTACCGCCGTTCTCCGTAAACTTCAGCGCATTGGAGAAAAGGTTGTTCCAGACAAGGGACAAAAGCTCATCGTCCGATTCCACGAATACTTCTTCCTCAATGTCCGTTTCGATCTCGATCTCTTTTTTCTCCCAGGTGCTTTCAAAATTCAAAAGACACTCGGCAAGCTGCTCGCCAAGATTATATCTCTTTGCCGTCGGATAGATTTGTTGGTTTTCCAGCCGGTTCAGCTTCAGAATATTGGTGATGAGATTGGCAAGACGGCGGGACTGCCCGGTGATTGCCTTTGCATATTCCATCCGCTGCACATCTGTCAGGTCAGGACTTTGGAGCATAGTTCCGTAGTTCTGTATGACGGCAAGGGGCGTTTTCAGTTCATGGGACACATTTGCAATAAAATCCGTCCGCAGGGTTTCAAGGCCCTCCAATTCTTTTGCCATACGGTTAAAGTAGTCGATGATAATGTCAAATCCCGACTCACTGTCAATTCCGTGAAAAGGCTCGATGCGGGTGGAGAGGTCGCCTCGCATGAGTTTATCTGCGCCTACAACAATTCGCCGTACCGGGCGTTCCACCATGAACCGCCGCCGCACAGCATCAATCACCGTACAGAGCAGGCTGAGCAGCAGAACATTTCCCATCGTCAAGATTGCCGCATAGCGGACGCTGTTTTCCGTGTAATTGATCCCCATTGACCTTTGCATGGAGTACAGGAACAGGAGCATACAGCAGGTAATGACAAATGCAATCAGCAAAAAGAAAATGACATAATGGCGCATGGCAGCAAGTATCCGTTTCCGCCGCCGTACCCGGTTTCCCCCGCTCATTTCACCACCGCCTTATAGCCGAGGCCGTGGACGGTTTTCAGTTCAAATGCGTCACAGCCCTCGAATTTTCCGCGCAGCTTGGTCATGTATACATCCACCGCTCTGGGTGCGGTGTTGGAGTCCGCATCCCAAAATTCATCCATGAGCTGGGTGCGGGTGAAGGTCTTGCCCGGATAGGACAGGAGTTTATAGAGGATATTGAATTCCCGCGCCGTTAGGGAAATTTCCTCTCCGTCATAAACCGCCGTCCGCTCGTCCATGTCCAGTGCCAGTTTCCCAATCTCCAGCTTGTGGGAGGTGGCGATCTTCGCCCGCCGCAGCAGCGCGCCGATCCGCAGGAAAAGCTCGTCCAAGTCGATGGGCTTTACCATGTAGTCGTCAATCCCGATCCGGTAGCCCTTTTGCTTGGAGGCGAAATCGTCCCTTGCCGTCATAAAAAGAATCGGTATATTCTCGTTCAGAGAGCGCACTGTTTTTGCAAACTCATAACCATCAATACCGGGCATCATAATGTCGGAAACAATCAGGTCAAAGGTGTTCCCATACATGGCATCATAGGCATCGTTTGCGCCGAAACACCCCACCGCCTCATAACCGCTCCCGTTCAAAAAGGAACAGACAGTGCGGTTTAAGTCTTTGTCGTCCTCCACGACCAATATCTTAAACATAAAGTCAACCTCCATGAATTTGTTTCTTTTATTATAACACCCAAATGTTAAAGTTTTGTTTGCGTTTTGACCTTTCCGAGAAAAAATCCGAAAAAAATGCGCCGCACAGTATCAGGCTGTACGGCGCATGATCGGGTTTTAATGTTTTCCGGCGTTTCTGCTGGCCTCCACGCTGGCTCTGGCGGTTTCAAGACTTCTCTCCATGCTTGCCCTTCCGACATCCGAGCCGGGCTGAGCAGTGGCCCGTTTATCCGCAGCCTATTTCGATGCCGCCTCGCGCTGAGTCTGTTCTTCGTGGAGGCGCTTTTTGGCATCCTCCATAGTTTCGCCCTCGTGGGTCAGGAACTGATCCACAAAGCCGTCCTCCACCTTCTTATATGCGCCTACGACGCCTTCTTCGATCTTCTTGTAACCGCCGACAACAGCGTCGGCAATCTTCTCATTTGCCTTTACGAGCTTTGACTTTGCCATGGTTAAATCCTCCTATTGGCTTAGTAGCGACTGACCGTCTTACGGCGAACAACTGCGATGATCGCTGTGACAGCGCCGATAACGGTTGTGATAACTGCGGGAATAATAAACTTCTTCATGATCATGTACCTCCTTATTTCAGCCCTTTGATTACGGGGATCAGGCAGAGCAGCAGGACGATCCCGACGATGCCCACGATGATGCCGGGAACCAGCATATCCCAGATCATCGTCATACACATACCCACACCGAGGACAATTGCTCCAACAATGCCGAGAAGCGTTGTGCCGATTGCCTTACCGTTAAAAACGATAGCGGGTTTTCCATCCATTTTTCTGCGGATCAATACCATAGTCAGCAGGATCACCACACCAATCACGCCGATCACGATACCCTGTTTGAATGCGCCCCATTCCGGGAGTAATCCCATGCACATACCGAGAGCAAAGAGAATACCGCCTACGGTGCTCATAATCAGGGTTACAAAGTTTTTCT
Source organism: uncultured Clostridia bacterium (assembly GCA_947586185.1). Classification (GTDB taxonomy): domain Bacteria; phylum Bacillota; class Clostridia; order Oscillospirales; family Ruminococcaceae; genus Porcipelethomonas. The sequence continues at coordinate 1,559 of CANPXN010000048.1, read as the reverse complement.
TTTTCATTGAAACACACCTCCAGATTTTTTAGTGATTTCTCACTTGCTGACTGTATTGTACTGCGGTAATGTTTATAAAACTTTCAAGTTTTGTTTGCGTTTTATTAAAAAGCAAATTCTTACACCAAACTTGTCCGCTTCAACACCTGACAGTTCACAGCGCCAAGACCGACACAGAGCAGCCCACCGGCCGCAAAGCACAGGATCACATTTAAAATGCCGGAATCCAACGGCGTAACCATCGGCACCATCATATAAAGCAGCATTGCCGCCACCATTGAGCCGATAATGGACATCCATGTTTTTCCCTTGGCTGCCGCACTCGCGGCAAAGTCGATCCCCACAAAAACGGCCACCATACCGAGTTTGGCGAGCATACACATTATGACGCCTGTAATCCCGGCGATCCCCGTGTCAAAGGGAAGGCCCGCAATCGCGCCGCCGAGAACGGCGCCCATGAAGAAGCCGAGAAACATCAGCCCGCAGCCCACAAAACAGGTAATGATCTTGGAGATCACATAGTCGGCCTTTCCCGCACGAACGGTAAAGATGTTTTTCGCGTAGCCGCTCCTGAAATCGTCCGCGACAAACACGCACACTAGCACAGCAATGAAGAAGTACAGCATATTGATGTTGCACATGGTCGTCAGACCCATCGCCATGGGGTTTGTTTCACTGCTGACCGTCCCGATGGCTTGCCAGGTGTTCGTAAAGGTATCCATCGCTGCGACATCTGCGGCGGAATCTGCGGGAGCGCCACCCAAAGATGTGGTCATCACCAGCATAAGCACTGGCATAGCAAGGCAGATGCCCACCATGATATAAACACCATGTTCATATTAGCGTACTGGCCCATGTTCCGCAAAACCCATGTCCGGATTCGTATAAGGAGGAAATTGCCGGAAATTTCATCGGGGTTAACATGTCGCTTAATTCCAAAGCAAACAAGGTTCACGAACACTTTATAAGCGATGTAAGCGGCCTTGAAAGCTCCTTGCTTGACAAGGTTGACAAGGCAGACGGTAAGGGGCTGAGTACCAACGATTACACCGATGATGAAAAGGAGAAGCTTGCGAGAATTGAAGCACGTACAGATGGCTTAACTTTGCCTGGTGTAACTAAGGGTACATTTTCCGGTAATGTTACAGGCAATGCAACATCAGCTACTAAGACATCACAGGATTCAGACGGCAATCTCATAATTTCAACATATCTGAAACGGTCAGGCGGAACGATCAACAACGATGAATTTGCAGGTGCGCTAAAAATCAACAGAACTACATCAAACGCAAATATAAATACTATCATCTGCGCTATAGATTATCTCATCAATAGTAGTCGTGTAGGCTTAATAGGATTTAACGGCATTTCTGGAATGAAGGTGAGAAATTCTCAAAACGCAGACATGCTGTTTCTTACTTCTGACGGCGCATTAAAAACCGCTGCATCCGGCAAGCTTCTAATTTCGACAACAACGGATACAGGAAGTATTTCCGGAAACATACCGGGGATTTCAAATTACGCCGCATTTCTTGTAAGTCTTACTTTTAAGGCGACCT
>CANPXN010000047.1 GCA_947586185.1 uncultured Clostridia bacterium | reverse complement strand
ATAATTGAAACAAACTCTCCCTCATTAACAGAAAAGGAAATGTCAGACAATGCTTTTGTTGAATTTCCATAAACCTTGCTGACCTTCCTAAATTCAAGAATTGGCATATGCCTCACCTCAGGATTCCATATTACGGATTGGATCGTACCAGGAATCCTCTACCGTAACAAATCCCATTTTATCGGATTTCTTTTCATAAATTCCCTGTTCACCGGAATCCTCAGAATAGAATATCAACGGATTATTCTTCACTTCCTCAGACGTAAACAGATCTTTGATCGCCTGAACATCCTCCGGACTAAGCGTATCTCCGTTATAGGCAAAAGGTCCGTTCAGAACAGGAGTGGACTGAATAATAGTATAGGTATCACCGGTTACTGTATCAAATGGTGCGCTTGCATCATCCTTGATGGTATAAACAGAACCGGTAGCAGCAGGATCACCTGATGAAAGATCAGCATAAGGCGCAAGCTCAAGATCACAAAAAGCAGCTACATCACATTTGCCGGAAAGCAGATTGAATGCAGAGCCCTGATGTGAACCGCCAAACAGCACTTCAGAGAAGAAAGCGTCGCTGCCACCCTCCAACAAGTCGTCTATCATCAGATTATCCGAAGCAAAGTGGGAAATGATCGTGTTTGTCGGAACCTTGAAACCGGAAGTAGAACTGTTGGAAACAAATGAGATCTTCTGTCCCTTGATATTGTCAATTGAGTAGCTATCACCGTTTTTATATTTCTCAGCATTTTCCTCTTTTACGGCAAAAAAGCTGTAATACAACGCATCGTCAAGTGTTCCTGATTCGCCGGACTGTACAAAGAGCGTATCCACAGCATCATTTGCATTTTTTGCCTGAATGTAGCCCTCTGCACCCATACAACAACCAATTTGTGCTGTGCCGTTTGACAACGCTTCGATGGTGATCGCATAGTCCGTTGTAAGCTTCTGCTCTACGGTTTTACCGGTTGCCTTCTCAACCAGCTTACCGACCTCTTCCCTTGCCTTGTCATAGTCGTTCGCTGATTCATTTGGATACCATACAAGTGTGATCGTATCGGAATATTTTCCGTCATCAGCTTTCTCCTTGTTCTCCGGTGCACTGGAATCAGCCTTACTTGCAGCCGAGGAAGCGTTAGCGTTAGATGTAGAGGAATCTGCTGGCTCATTTGCACAGCCGGTCATAGCAGAGCAAAGCATTGCTAAAGCGAAAAGACCAGCGTATGTTCTCTTATGTTTCATCATAGATACTCCTTTTTTTCATCAAATTGTTTCTGATGTCAGTACCTGACATCTATTCCATTTTATCACCATTCAATTTTCTCTGCTACCAAATTTAAATCAATTTTGTGTAAATTCTATGCTAACCTTGAAAAATAAAAAAACTGCATCAGAAACATTTCTGATACAGTCCCTCTGGAGCAAAAGAGCGTGAATTGTTTTTACAGAATTTCCGTCAGATATCCCATACCGATACCCATAAATGCTGACAGAAAAATAATTATGATCGGATGCATTTTCCGAAATGAAAGGATCCCCATAATGAAAAGAATAAGTACAGAAATGTAAAATATCGGGGAATTCCATGTAAAACCCGTTTCAGGAACCAGCACAGTCTGTACAAGGGAAAAAAGAGAGGCGGCAAGCATTCCTATAACCGCTGGTTTCAGTCCTGCCATACAGCCATTGACAATTCTGCTTTTCCGGAACTGGTCATAATGCCTTGCGACAAACAGTATCACCAGAAAGGAAGGGATCGTAACACCCAAAGTCCCGCAGGCTGCACCCGGAAATCCGGCTGTTTCCATTCCTACAAATGTGGAGATATTGACAGCAAATGGTCCTGGAGTGCTTTCACTTATGGCAATAAAATCAATCAATTCCTCCGGTGTGAGCCAATGATAACGCTCGGTTTCGCTTTGTATCATCGGGAGCATGGCGTAACCTCCGCCGAATGTCAGAAGTCCGATTTTGAAGAATACCAGAAACAATTGTAACAGGATCACTTTTTCTCCTCCTTATTACAAAGCAGCATTGTATAGATCAATCCAACAGCAGCACATCCCACGATTAGCCAGATGGCTTTTATCCTGACAAACATCATCAGAAAGCAGGACAGCCCTATAATACAATAAGAAAAGATATTTTTCTCACAAACACTGAACATGCTGTATAAGGCTTTCAGGATCAGTGCAAGGATTCCGATACGAATGCCGAGAAAGGCATACTGCACCAGTTTGCATTCCATAAACTGTTCCATAACAAAGTAAATCAGAATGATGATCAGAAAGGAGGGCAGCAGCACACCTGATGTTGCTGCAAATGCACCTCGTAAACCAGCGGTACGATAGCCTGTAAATGTGGCAGCGTTGATAGCAAGAGGACCGGGCGTGGATTCTGCAATAGTGATGATCTCAAGAATTTCTTTTTCTGTAAGCCATTGCTGCTTATCGCATACCTCCGCCTGTATCAGTGGGATCATGGCATAGCCTCCGCCAAAGGTAAAGGCACCGATTCTCAGAAATGTCAGAAATAACTGTGCAGATTTGTTTTTCATTTTATTCAACCTTTCCTTAATACAAAGCGACTCAGGATATATGTTCTGAGCCGCTTGATTTACCCCTATATTATATAATAAAAATGTAAATTCTGCAACCGTTCACATATCAAAAGTATGTAAAGCAATAAATGGTTTAATTATTCTTTTTCACCCAGCCTGATATTTTATATATTGTTGTCAATTGACAGAGCCCAAATGGTATGAAATTATAACTCTTTCACAGCTTTAAGCTCGATCGGAACATAATTTAATTTTCAGATTTAAGGATTATTTAATAATTTCCATGCTATAATAAAGTTACAAAAGCGAAAGGAGCATAGGAAATGTACTTGCGAATACTGAAAAAAGACCTTAAACGCAAGCGGGCAATGAACGTGATACTGCTGGTATTTATAATACTTGCCTCAACGTTCGTGTCCTCAAGCATGAACAACATCATCAGCGTGACCACTGCGCTGGACAGCTATTTTGAAATGGCTAACGTGCCGGATTATTTTGCGGCAAGCGCTGACAAATCCACCGACAAGGACATTTGTGAAACACTTAAAAATGCCTCGGCTATTGACGAATTCCGTATCGAGGAAATGGGATATATGTCCCAATCGAATGTTACACGAAACGGCGAACCGCTTAACGCTTCCAGCAGCAGCCAGATACTCCAAAGCGACAGGGATATGGCGCTGAACTATTTTTTGGACGACGGCAGTATTCTTGAAAGCGTACCCAAAGGAAAAGTTTACGCCACTTATTTTGCGGAGAAAAATGCGGATCTGAAGGTCGGTGACAAAATCACTATCGAAATAGAGGGCATAAGTCGTGAATTTACCTTTGCGGGCAGCTTCAAGGATGCTGTTTGCGGCTCGGAAATGATGGGTATGACAAGGTTTATCCTGAACGGCGAGGACTTTGACGAATATATGTCCGACGAAACGGTAAAAAATATGTACGGCGGTAAACTCTGTTACATAAACACCTCCGACCTTGACAAGACCCTGTCGCAAATATCGGATATATCCGACAGCTTTGTCTTTGCTGGCGACAGAGAATTGCTGAATTTCACCTATGTTTTTGATATGATAGTGACGGGCATAATCCTTGTGGTGAGTCTTATACTTATTATCATATCCTTTGTGGTACTGCGATTTACCATAACCTTCACCCTCTCCGAGGAATTCCGAGAGATAGGCGTTATGAAAGCTATCGGCATACGGGACATAAAAATTCGCGGACTGTACCTTACAAAATACGCCGCTCTTTCCGTTATCGGAGCAGGCATTGGTCTGATACTCAGCTACCCGTTTGGTGAAATGCTTATGAGCCTTTCCTCAAAGTCGATGATAATCAGCAGCCGGAACACCGCTTTTATCAACGTTGCCTGCGCAGCTTTAGTTGCGGCAGTCATACTTCTGTTCTGTCTCGGCTGTACAGGCAGAGTGGGTAAAATGACCCCTATCGACGCTGTGAGAAACGGTCAGACAGGAGAGCGTTTTCGCAAAAAGAGCCTTATGAGCCTTGGCAGATCAAGACTTGGCACAACAATATTTCTTGCGACAAATGACGTTGTAAGCAGTCCCAAACGCTACGGTATTATTACCTTTACATTTATCCTGTGCATGTCGCTTCTGATAATACTTTCCAATTCTGTGACCACTCTGAAAAGCGCAAAGCTACTGAAATATTTTAATCTTGCGGACTGCCATATCTTTGCAGACACAGGCGATGACGCAATGAAATTTATGACCGAGGACGGACGGGAAGAGCTGCAAAAATATCTTGACGAGGTTGAGCGGACGCTTACAGAAAACGGAATGCCTGCGGAATGTATGCAGGAATTTATGATGTACCCAATAATAAAACACGGTGAATATGAAAGTAAAATAATTACCTTTCAAGGTACAGGAACAACAATGGATATGTACGAATATACCGAGGGCACGCCTCCTCAAAACAGCGGCGAGATCGCATTGACAACCCTTACGGCAAAGACGTTAAAAGCAAATATAGGCGATACCGTAATTATGTCCGACCAAATGGGAGAAAGGGAATATATCGTCACGGCTCTTTACCAGTCCATGAATAATAAAGGTACTGCCGCAAGGCTTTATACCGAGGATGATATAAACTATATCATAACAGGCGGCTACAACAGTATGCAGATAAAATTTACCGACTCCCCCGATGATGAGGAAATATCCCGCAGAATTGAAAAAATCAAGGAAATTTACCCTAAGTTTTCAAACGTTGAAACAGCGGGTGAATGGGTAAAAAAGACTACAGGCGTTGCCGACGCTCTGGATGCAGTGAAGAAAATGTCAGCCGTGCTTACCATAATTCTTGCTGCGCTTATCACCGTACTTATGGAACGTTCCTTTATCGCAAAGGAAAAGGCAGAAATTGCACTTATGAAAGCGATAGGTATGAGAAATTCTAAAATATATGCGCACCATACGGTAAGATTTTTGATTGTTGTGACAGCGGCTGTCATTGTCGCCGAGCTTCTGGGTATGCCCCTTACAAAGCTTTGCATTGACCCTATTTTCAGAATGATGGGACTGGAAATGGGTATAGAATATCTGCAAGACCCTGTTGAAATATACATCATATTCCCAATTATTATTCTTGCCTCGACCATTGCAGGCGCATTCTTTACCTCGCTGTACACAAGAAAAATAAAGTCCTCCGATACGGCAAATATTGAATAGTGAAAGGAAGAAACTATCATGAATATTCTCGAAGTAAAAGACCTCTGCAAAACATATATCGTAAACAAGCGTCAGAACAACGTTCTAAAAAACGTAAACTTTACTGTTTCCGAGGGCGAAATGGTTGCCGTAATGGGACCCTCAGGTTCGGGTAAATCCACGCTCCTCTATGCCGTTTCGGGCATGGACGGCATTACCGCAGGCGAGGTTCGGTTCTGCGGTAAAGACATTGCAAAAATGGGCAAAAAGGAGCTTGCTGACCTAAGACTTGACGAAATGGGCTTTATTTTTCAGCAGATGTATATGCTGAAAAATCTCACCGTTCTGGATAACATCATTCTTCCTGCGTGTCAGTCCAACAAAATCAACGAGAGCCGCAAGGAAACAGTTTCACGCGGACAGGCGCTGATGAGAAAGCTCGGGATTATCGACATTGCGGACAACGACATAAACGAGGTTTCGGGAGGACAGCTCCAGCGTGCCTGCATTTGCAGAAGCATGATAAACAAGCCTAAAATGATATTTGCAGACGAGCCTACAGGCGCACTGAACCGCACCTCCTCCGATGAGGTAATGGAGGAGCTTGCTAAACTTAACAGCGAGGGTACTACGATCATGCTTGTAACCCATGACGTTAAGGTCGCCACAAAATGCACAAGAGCGCTGTACATAGTTGACGGGAACATAAAAGGAGAGTATAATTTAGATAGGTGCGAAAACGCTTCGCAGATGAGAGAGCGGGAACGAGCGCTGAATAATTGGCTTTTAGAATTAGGTTGGTAATATGGATATTCTTATTGTTGAGAACAACAAGGAGCTGTCGGGACTACTGTGCGATTTTCTTAGAAAAGAGAATTACACAGTGTCTGTGGCGGAAACAGGTGAAAAAGCCTTGTCGCTGTACGAAAGGTACGGCGCAAGGCTTATTGTGCTGGACATAATGCTCCCCGGTATGGATGGCTTTGGAGTATGCAAAAAAATTCGGGAGGAAAGCAATGTTCCCATACTTATCGTAAGTGCGAAAACCGCCAAGGAGGACAAGCTCTGCGGTCTTGACCTCGGCGCAGACGATTACATCGAAAAACCATACGATATTGACATAATGCTTGCAAAAATAAGCGGCATCTTCAAGCGGCGGTATTCCATTGACGAAATTACTGATGGTGATATACGCATAAATAAGGTCAACCGAACGGTTTACAAAAACGGCGTACCGATTGAAATGACGTCAAAGGAATTTGACCTGCTTGCACTGCTTGCGGAAAACAAGGGCAGGGCTTTGAGCAAGGAATATATTTTCAAACAGATATGGGGCAGCGACAGCTTTTCTGAGCAGCAAACCCTGACGGTACACATAAAATGGCTGCGTCAAAAAATTGAGGACGACCCGAAAGCTCCGAAAAGAATACTGACCGTGTGGGGATTAGGATATAAGTATGAAAGCGTTTAACAAAATTTTCGCAGCGGTAATTGGGGTACTGACAATCCTGTTTGCCGCTGCGAATATTATACTTGCATCGGCAGACAGTTCCGGCGGCAGACCCTACCGTGTTGAGATAAACCGTCTTGCTCGCCAAATAGAAACGGACGGTCACGCCGACGTTTCGGCCTGCGAATATGTAACTAATATTGAACGGTACGGCGAAAATTTTTATAATATAGACAGCGACTATGCCGTCCGAGAAATAAACGGAAAGCTATACCGCTTCGATTACAAAACCGACGGCGGCAGCGACAGAATACGACTTACCGTAAACGTTATTCTCGGAGTTATGGCAGTTCTGATAATTTCCGTTATGCTGTATATAAAATTCAGTATACTTGCACCCTTTGAGCAGCTGACGGATGTACCCTATGAATTGTCAAGGGGAAATCTAACCTCGCCTATAAAGGAAACAAAAAACCGTTTTTTCGGACGTTTTATCTGGGGAGTGGATATGCTCCGCGAAAACATCGAGCAGCAAAAGAAGCGGGAGCTTGATTTGCAGAGGGACAAAAAAATGCTGCTGTTATCTCTGTCCCACGACATAAAAACTCCGCTGTCAGCGATAAAGCTTTATGCAAAGGCGCTGTCAAAAGGACTTTACGAAAGCCATGAAAAACAGTTTGAAATTGCAGAAAGCATTAACGTCAAAGCCGACGAGATAGAGAGCTATGTTTCGCAGATAGTCACCGCATCAAGGGAGGATTTTTTAAGCTTCGATGTGAATATGGGGGAGTTTTATCTTTCGGAGCTTGTGACAAAAATAAAGGGTTACTACACGGAAAAGCTGTCCCTTATCGGGACGGATTTTTGGGTATCCGATTACTCCGACTGCATTTTGAACGGCGATTTTGACCGCAGCGTTGAGGTCTTACAGAACATCATGGAAAATGCCATAAAATACGGCGACGGAAGGAGTATAGCGCTGAGTTTTTCCGAGGAGGACGGTTGTATTCTTATAACCGTCCGCAACAGCGGCTGTACCCTTGCGGACACGGATCTGCCCCACGTTTTTGACAGCTTCTGGCGCGGCGCAAACGCCGAAAACATAACGGGCAGCGGCTTGGGACTTTACATCAGCCGAAAGCTTATGCGGAAAATGAAGGGAGAAATCTTTGCAGAGATAATGGACGGGGTTATACGCGTTACGGCGGTGTTTACAAAAGTATAATGCTTTTATCTGAATATCCAATGACAGTTTTCGGCTATCCGGATGCATACAAGGTACGTTCCTGTATGACCTTGTTCAAATATGCGACATTGGAGCAGGCATTATTTCAAAAGGTGCTGGATAAATTCTTCCGTGGAGTGGAAGATGATAAAACTGTGGAGATACTCGTGAGCTAAAAACGATAATATAGAATAAAACAGCAATCCCACTGATGGAGAAACACAGAGTTCTCTTTCAGTGGGATTTTTGACGGTCATTTTCCGTTTTAGCAGCGTTCTTACCCAACTTCTGACGAACTGAAAGAGATGGCGGCTGATTATGTCAGCCTGTCCAATGAACGATATGATAAATGGCACACACAACTGCTTACGGCGATAGAGAAAGTATAGGTGAATACTATGAGAGAAATTGGAAGGGAAGCGGAACGACAAAGAATCAGATGAGAATCAGACGAAATATTACACGGATAAGGTGGAAAAGCGTCCGGACTGGGAACTGTATCAGATATATAGTGAAATGTAAACCCAAGAATTGATACAAAGAAATGCTGTTGTCAGAGCGGCAGAATGGCTTGAAATCAAGGGCTTTCA
>CANPXN010000046.1 GCA_947586185.1 uncultured Clostridia bacterium | reverse complement strand
GACATACGCCAGTATGCCTGCGTCACTTTTGTACAATCTTACGAAAAAATCGACTGCGCATCTCCGGCACAATCTCTGTGCAGTGTTGTCTTAAATGTTTCTCAGCATCGTATGCGTAATTAGGACCAATGCCAATAAAGTAGACAAAAATCGAAAAAAAGATTAAGGAGGATTTGAATCTGTGGTTATTTCAGTACATAAATGGGTTTATTATTCCATAATACCACATTCTCACAATAACAGTTTATCTCCAGAGCAAGCTGAACTGATTTTTATTTGATTTTCTCCAAATTTTTTGTCTACTTTATTGACATAGTCCAATTTTTTTATTTGTTGAGAGGCTTTTTACAACTCTGTGACTTCCTTTCCGCTAAAGCAGCATGGAAAATTTATAATGTGAACGATGCATTCCCTTTTTCTGATAAAATGTATGTGCTCTTGTCCGTCTGCAATTGCTTGTCACCTCTATCAGAGCACAGCAGTGTTCTTTTGCATAGCTGCACATGGCATGGAAAAGCATTGTCCCGATACCCTTTGAACGACAGGAGTCACCTACAATCAATTCCATGATCTCTGCAACTTTACCGCAATGATGCAGCTGATTTTCGATTCGCAGATGTGCAATTCCCAGAACCTCGTTTTCAATCTCATACAGAAAAATGCAATGTGACTGATTCTGAAGTATTTCGTTGTAGATAGAAACAAATTGTGTTTTGGGAAATTCACAGTCTTCAAGTAAATTGATCAGATGATATACCCTTTCCACATCACCGGCAACTGCTTTTCTGATCATATGCAGTCTCCTTTCAAAATTGCTTCGACCCCACTCTCATCCGCAGTAAAGTCACCGACATCGACCTGAAAAGGCTCATAAACGCCATGGAAATCACTGCCGCCTGTCAGAAAGAGCGAGTACTTTTCTGCATAGCTGCGAATTGTTATCCTATCCTGTTCCGAATGAGAATGATGATGGAGTTCAAGCCCATCAAGTCCGTTTTCGGCAAGCTCCGGAATCAGACAGAAATTCTGCTGCTGCCCACTGTGTGCAAGAACGGCAAGTCCGCCTGCCTCTTTTATGGCACGCAATGCTGTTAAGGGTGAGATGTAATGAATATCAAAATGGCAGATACCATTATTTTTGAATGTGTTGTAATAAAAGTCGCCGAAAAGCTTTGGAACCTGTTCATGACGAACAAGATATTCCATGATATGCTGCTTATAGATGTATTTACCATCTGCCTTACGCATATCATTCACATCAATCCCATATCCTTGCTCATTCAAAATACTGATCTGTTTGAGGGAATTTTCATGGCGTGCTTCGAGAGTGGGCTGCACGACCTTTGTAATATACTCCGGACGCTTTATATTGTATCCCAGGATATGCGCACGCATATCCTTTTCATAGTCAAATGCTGATATCTCAATGCCTGCCTCTGTTCTGACAGCAGGATTCTCCGGTATTTGTTTGGCATGGGAAAGTGTGTCATGATCTGTGATAATTATAGCGTCCAGACCATTTTTCTTTGCACGTTCGATCAGCTCCGGAATGGATAAGCTGCCGTCCGATACTGTAGAATGAATATGCATATCCACTTTCAACCTTCCATCACTCCTTCTGAAATATTGTATACCCGATCGCATAGCCCATCCATAAAATTAAGATCGTGGAAGATGCCAATGATACTGGTGTTTTCGTTTTTCAATCTGATCAGCATATCACGGACAAGCAGTTTGGACTTGTCATCCAGTGAGGCTGTAGGTTCATCCAGCAGCATCAGTCTCGGCTGTTTTACCATAGTGTGTGCAAGATTCAGTCGGAGTCGTTCACCACCGGAGAAGGTATTAGGATAGAGGTCCCATAGATTTTCAGGCAATTGGAAATAGCTAAGCATCTCTTTTGCCTGCTGTTCGGCTCTTTGTTTGTCACAGCCGATTTCTGTAAGGGCATTCATCACATGTTCCTTTGCCGTTGTGCGGGGCATGATATTCAGAAATTGTGAAACATATCCGATCTCCGATCTGCGCAGATACAGAATTTCACGCTCGGAGGCTGATACAAGACTGATTTTTCCGAATGCGGTACTGTGATACAGCATTTCTCCTTCTGTAGGAAGATAGGTTCTGTGAATACATTTCAATATCGTGGATTTTCCGGCGCCGGAACGTCCTACTATGCCGAGAAATTCTCCCTCCTCCAGAGAAAAATTGACATCCTTGCATGAATGTACCTCACGGTTTGCATTGTGGAGAAAGAAGTTCTTTGTGAGGTGTTGTATTTCTAAGATACTCATACTGTCTGCCTCCTGTATTCCACACGGGATGTGGTTTTTCCGTCTACCAGAACATGGGTTACAACAGGATACCCATCAAGTACATCTGCAATAACAAGATCGGCTTTCTTACCGGCTTCTATGGAGCCGTAATCCTTGTCGATCTTCATTGCTCTGGCAGGATTCAGTGATACTTTTCTGACCATTTCCGGCATCTGCATGCCATAACGTTCACACATAATGAACAGACTATGCAGAATTGCCTGGGGGAAATAATCCGAGCAAAGAATATCCGCACAGCCATGCACAACCGCATCTGCTGCTGACATATTGCCGGAATGCGAGCCGCCCAATACAATATTCGGCGCACCGGCAATGGTGTAGAACCCCATAGAATGTGCGGCCTGTGCAATTTCCTCTGTGATTGGAAATTCACTGATGTCAACACCAAGCTGGCGATTGACAGCAAGCTTTTCCATGGAATCGTCATCGTGAGAGGCAACAGTGATGCGTCTTTCATGTGCCATATCCGCTAACTTGCGGAGCTGCTCAAAGGTGAGCGTTTCCTTATGCTTATGATACTCTATAATTTCTTCAAAGGTTTTGTTTTCATTTTCCATGCCATGATATTTATTGACTGTATCCCGGTATACCTCAAGGTCACGATACTGTCCCTGACCGGGTGTGTGATCCATAAAGGAAATTTCATGAACAAGTCCTCGTTCCATCATTTCCTTTGCAATTTCAAAAGCCTCCGTATTGTCGATCTCAATACGCAAATGGAAACGATGATGTATCAGGTGACGGCGTTTATGTATACCATCTATCAGCTCCGCCATTTCCAGAACACTTTCTTTTGAACGCAGGGGACTTTTCCCAAGCAGCTCATCCTTATAGAGCGAAAACGAATGATAAATTGTCGTGATACCAAGCTGAAGCAATTCTTTTTCACATTCCTTCAAGGCAAGCTCAAAGGGAAATCGGGCTGTCGGACGGGGATAAATAAACTGTTCTATCTTATCCGAATGTACATCTATAAAACCCGGGAAAACATATCTTCCATGTGCATTAATGACCTTATCAGCAGCATCATAGGTATCGCTGATGCTGAGAATGCGGTCTTTTTCTATCAGAAGCACCTTGTTTTCCAGCACTTCATCCGGCGTAACGATACGCCCATTGATAATCGCAATCATATTATATCCTCCTGTTACAGCAAAGAATGGACAAGCTGTTGTGTATACGCTTGCTGCGGATCTTCCAAAATCTGATCGGTCAGACCGCTTTCAATGATTTTTCCATCCAGCATGACGATTGTCCTATCGGCAAGCATACGAATAACTGCATGATCATGTGAGACCAGCAGAATTGAAATTCCGTATTCCGCCTTAATTCTTCTTATCAAGTCAAGTACCTTTGCCTGCACAGAAAGATCAAGTCCTGTTGTTACCTCATCCAGCAGCAGTATAGCGGGATTATTGGCGAGCGCCTTCGATATCTGTACACGCTGCTGCATACCACCGGAAAAATGCTTTGGCGCTTCTCCCATTCGTGATGTCAGAATTTCTACAGCAGATAGCAGCTCCTTAGCGCGCTCCGTCATTGCTCCAGCTTCCCTATTTCCGGCGGCAATGAGCTTTTCTGCAATGTTGGAAGCAGCCGAATACTCCATGCGCAGTCCCATGACCGGATTCTGATAGACCATTCCCATTATGCAGTTTTTGATGGTTCTCTTTTCGGCGGCACTGGCATCCCATATGTTTTTAGTCCCTTCGTGATAATCGCTGAGAAATGCTTCACCGGAGGTCGGCTGCAAATCAAAATACAGGCTCTGCATCATAGTGGATTTGCCGGAACCGCTTTCCCCAACGATACCAAGTACCTCGCCCGGATAGACCTCCAGTGAAATATCATTGGCTGCCCATACTGTACCGCAGACAGTGCAGCGGTTCTTTTCCAGATGCTCCCCGCATAACGGGCATCCTTTTCCGTATCGTACTGTCAGATGCTTTACCTGGAGAACAGGCTTTTCAGTGATTGGCATTTGCACGAACCTCCTTACAGTACGACGTATCAGAGCACTGGTAAAACCGCTCTCCCGTCTCCCCATCGTACATTTCATCTAAATAGGTATTTGTGCTTCCGCAAAGGCGGCAGCATTTTCCGGTAAAGTTTTCCCGTTCAAAGGGAACATCATCAAATGCAAGGGATACCACATCAGTATACGGCGGTACAGCATAGATTTTCTTCTCTCTGCCTGCACCAAACAGATACAGACATTTTGCCTGATGCAGTTTCGGATTGTCAAACTTCGGAATCGGACTAGGATTCATAATATAGCGGTTTTCTACTGTACAGGGATACTCTGTCGGAATGGTCACCTTTCCATAGCGGATCAGGCTTTCATAAAGCTGGAGCCATATCGGTGCATAGTCCTTTTCTGCGTGCATTTTCTTTGTGACTTCCTCTCTTGGTTCCACAATTCTCAACGGCTCCGGGATCGGTACCTGAAATATCAATATCTGATTTTCATCTAATGGGATTTCGGGGATCCTGTGGCGGCTCTGAATCAAGGTTGCCTTGTGGGTATCTGTGGTAATGTCCGCATTGGTTGTCAGGCGGATGAATTTCTTGATATTGACAGCATTCACACTCTCATCACTGCCCTGATCTATGACCTTTAAAGTATCCTCCGGTCCGATCAGTGAAAGTGTCAGTTGAATACCGCCGGTTCCCCATCCTCTACCAATAGGCAGTTCCCTTGAACCAAATGGGACCTGATACCCGGGAATGGCTATCGCTTTCAGAGTGGTGCGGCGTATCTCCCGTTTGGAGCCTTCATCCAGAAAGGCATAATTGTAATGATCAGCTTGTGTCATTTTGTGTTCCTCCGTGTTTTTCTAACGGCATCCAGTTTGGACTGGAATGTTACATAATGCGGCAGTTTAAGGTGAGAAATAAATCCGTTCATTTCAAGGCAGTCTCCATGCATCAGAACAAATTCCTCATCCTGTGCTGCATAGTCTCCGCCTCTTTCAATTTCACGGTCTATCACCGCCATCGCAATTGCTTTATTTTCATTCCGTCCGAATACGGCGCCGTATCCGCTGGCAAGCTTCAGACCATCTTCGTCACTGGATTGCGCAAAGGTCTCCACCTCTGTTATCAGTATCTCTCCAAGATATATACTCTCACCCTCTGCATCCGGGTATGGAATGGTAAGCTCCAGATAGCCGCAGCGCAGTTCACCTACTGTCGGATGTACCTGTCCGAATCCTCTAAGCACGGAATAGGCAAGTCCGGAAAGAAAGCCCGTATCTGCCCTTGTCATTGTTTGCAGCCTTGCACTGCGGGGCGCAGGAAATTCCAAAAGCTTTTCCGTTACATCATACGGCATAGTATCATCCTGGGGATAAGTATCCAGTAGCCCTTCTTTCTTGAGCATATCTGAAACTCTCCCATATGACTGAATTGCTTCCGGCTGCTGATCTGCAAGAATTTTCTTAAATGTTTCATGAAGTCTGCCGCCGCTGCTGCGTTCCTCATCAAATCGTATCAGTCTATGGGTGTAATCATACGATGCTCCCAAAAGCTGACCGCCGGGAATATCCTTGAAAGCAGCAGAGATACGTCGGATAATACGCATTGCTTTGGTATCTGCAATGTTGGTATAGTGACTTCTTTTCAACGTAGAGCGATAGGCTCTAAGCAAAAATACCGCTTCCTCTGTAGAACCTTCACATTGTTTAAGCGCCAATGCCGCATATTCTTTTGCATATAGTCCTGATTCACTCATGACCTTATCTATCATAAGCCCGAGCTGGTGTACAAGTGCATCAATATCCAGCTCTTTTTCTGAGCCGCTCCTGTAATAATCCAGCAGCTGTATACTGGCAGCAATTGCTTCCTCACCGCCTGATACTGCAACATATGCCATTTGTTTCCCTCCGTTTCACAAGTCTCGGTACAGCCATGATCCTGCCGCTGTCCGAAATAAAAATCATATCGACCCCCTGGGGATATTCATATACCTGATTGTCTCGGGCAGCGATTGCCTCACAGAGAAGCTCTGAACAGGCATATTCACGCACTCCGTCGATACCCGGACCAGAAAGACAGAGCGCTTTGCAAAGCGCTTCATTGTCACGAATTATAATGGTTGCCGAAGTATGGGGATCAGTAAGTGTTCCGCATTTAGCAGATGCGAAAGCATCAGAAAGCTGTTCTGCCTTCGTAACAAACAAATAGTCCGCTTTATCCGGTTCTGTTTCCTGAGAGAGAGTAACAAGACGAATATCATGACTCAATTCGCTGTTTCCCATAGCGGCAAAGGTAACTTCATTGTCAAGCAAGGTCATTGCCGCTGCCAGCAGGGCAGGATAATTGCCAAATAATTTTTCCTTTTCTTCTGTGACGCTGACCTGCTCTCCGGGGTAGGACATCGCTTTCAAAAGCTTTCTGAATACACTCTGTGTATCAAAAACCTCATCGAATTGATAGAGCTTGTTCATGTGGAAACCTCCGAATCCATAGAATGAAAATCTACTTTTGTTTTTTGCATCATCGCATTTTCTTTTTCAATCTGTAAATGCTGCTCCGATTCCCATGCAATCAGCAGTTCTTCATAGTGAAATACACCGGCATTGCAAGCGGCATCTATCATTGCCATAGAAAGAGTTTTATCAAAGTCATCTCCCATAGTAACAGCGACGCCTGTCGAACCGTCCATGGTAACCGTGGCTTCTGTGACAATGATCTCTCCAAGATAGAATAAGCTGTTTTTGACAGGCTCACGCATCTTGATCATGGTCAGCGTCTTTTCCGGCTGTTTGACAACTGTGACAGAATGACATTCCTGCTTAATCTTATTTCCCAGCTGTATCACTTCTTCACGGTCGGCTCTTGCCAGAATCTGAAATAGTCGTTTCTTATTCATAATACCCCTCTCTCATCTGACTTTTTCCTTGACTTTTGTGGAAAGAAATTCTAACAGAATGACCGCAATGACCACCACGTATGTAAGGAATCCCATTTCCTGTAGGTTAAAGTAAAAGCTTCCTGCCATAAACAAATTGAATCCAATACCTCCTGCACCCGCTGCTGCGCCAACAGCAATGGCATTGGTAAAATTGATCTCAAATCGCATAAATGTCCATGCGACAATACGGCTGACAGATGCAGGTAATATTGCCTGAAATATGATCTGCCAGAAATTAGCTCCGCTCGACCTTAGCGCTTCGATGGTGCCGCCATCAATTTCCTCAATGGCTTCTGCATAAACCTTTGTCAGATAGGCGAAGCTGTGGAACGTCAGACCGATAACAGCGGCAACACTTCCCAGTCCGGCAGATACCGCAAAGATCAGTACCCAAAGAACTGTCGGAACAGCTCGTACCAATGCGATCAAGCACTTGACCATATTTGCAAGCCATGCAGGAGCAAGATTCTTTGCACAAAGCAGTGAACAGAAAAAAGCAGGTATCGCACCAAACAATGTGGCAAGCGTACCAAGGCAGAAGGTAACAAGGAGCTGATACAGCACATTTTTAAATGTATCGGCAGAAAGTGCAGGCTTTAGAAAAACTGTTCTGATATTTCTTGCTGTTGCCACCACTGCCTCGCTGAACACAATTTCCTTATAATCGAATGAAATAAAAGCATATACTGTCAGACCAAGGAGCGCTGCCAGCAACAGTTTTATAGCAATACTGCTCCGGCTCTGTACACCTATTTTGATTTTTCCGTTTTTTCGACGCTTAATATTGCACATTGTTACTGAACACGGCAATACGGCAGAGGACTGCTGCATTAAAGAATCACCTTCCTTATCAGATTAGAGATCAGCTCTATGGCAATGACCAGCACAATAATGGATACCACCACAAGACTTGCTGAACTGAAATCCAGTCTTTTATAATAAATATCAAACAAATAACCGATACCGGTCGCAGTCAGTATTCCGATCAGTGTTGAGTTTCGTATGTTGGTTTCGATCATGTATAGAATCCATGTGATAACACCCGGCAGTGCAGATGGCAGTATCGCTTGAAATACCGTCTGTACAAAATCAGCGCCGGACACTTTTAACGCTTCTATACCTGATGCACTGACTTCATCAATCGTTTCAATAAAAGCACGTGTCAGCAGTCCGAACGTTGTAAAAAATAATGCAAAGAAACCTGTCAGGATATTCTGCCCGAAAGAAAACATCAGCAGCATAGCCCAAACAACATCAGGAACATTTCTGAAAAAGGCTGCAAAGATGCGGACAATGCGATTGATCGCTCCATGAAATCCGGTCGCCTTAGAGCCGAATAAACTGAATAAAAATGCAAAAACAGCAGCGATCACAGTGACAGCTACAGAAAGCAGTGCAGTTTCAGTCAGTTTTTCTATGATTTTAGGAAAACGCCGTATCGCTTTTTCATCAGGAAAAAGATTTTCGCCGATCCATGCCATCGCCTTCGGAAAAGAAGCAAGTCCTTCCTGCATATGATATTCCGTGATAAATGCAGATACCAAATAGACAGCAATAAAAACTGCAAAAACCAGAATATAGGTTATTTTTCTTTTAAAGAAAACATCTTTGGTACGATCGTTCATGATTGCTCTCCTTGTACATCTGTAATCAGATCTTCTCCCTCAGAGCCGTAAATTGCATGAATTTTGTCATTGCTCAGTTTTTCAGCGCTGCCGTCATATACAATTTTTCCGGCACATACACCTATGACACGTTCTGAATATTTCAGCGCAACGTCTACCTGATGCAAATTGACAATACATGTGATTTTTCGTTCCTGATTGATTTTTTTCAGATGATCCATAATGATTTTTGAGGCTTTCGGATCAAGGGATGCAATCGGTTCATCGCATAAAATCAGCTTGGGATTCTGCATAATCGAACGTGCAATTCCGACACGCTGCTTTTGACCGCCGGATAA
>CANPXN010000045.1 GCA_947586185.1 uncultured Clostridia bacterium | reverse complement strand
ATCAAGTTCAGAACGATGTCCAATGCCAAAGACAAAAACGGCAACCTGCTGCCCGATAAGGACAGGCTGAACCGCTATGGCAGGTTCCTGCGCTCGACGAGCCTCGACGAGCTGCCGGAGCTGTTCAACATAGTGAAAGGTGATATGGCGATTGTGGGGCCGAGGCCGCTGGCTGTAGAATATCTTCCTTATTATACTGAACTGGAACGCCATCGTCATGACATCAGACCCGGTCTTACTGGATTAGCACAAGTTCATGGAAGAAACAATTTGAGTTGGGAAGAAAAATTTGCATTTGACCTTGAATATGTAAATAACGTTACTTTTGTTACGGATTTGTCTGTTATTTTACTGACTGTGAAGAAAGTAATTATTAGAGAAGGTATCTGCAAAGGTTCTAATATGTATGAAAGCTTTGATGTTGAACGTCAAAAACAAGCAAAAAGTGCTCAGAATGAGATAAAAATGTAATGGAGAACTTAAAATGAAAACTGATTTTATCAGAAAGAAGCTTCTGATACTGGGTGGTATAAAACAGGAATGCGATATTGTTGAGCACGCTATAGGGGTGTATACGATAGTTTCGGGTTGTGATACGGATTCCCCAGCCTGTAGATTAGAGGTATGGAATTGATGAAATAGAATATTATCTCATGAGATATATAAGGTTACATAAATGGATGCACAAAAAGTAGAAATAGCAATAAAAAATTGTGGTCTAAAATAGGATATATAGTAAGGAGAAATCAACGGTGAAAAAGCAATTGATGATTGGAATTTGCAAGGGCAGTAAGCAGCTGATTGATGATGCTAAAAGCAGAGAAGTTTACACAATAGCAGTAGGTCTTAAAACTGGCGACAGGACGGTCTCCTCGCTTGGAGCAGATGAATATATAGAAATGGATACTTCAAATATAGAGGCATTGGAGCAATTATGCCGTCAAGAGAAAGTAGAGGCAATTATCTGCGGAATAAGCACGTTCAATATTGGCGTTTGCATTGAACTTAGCAAACGTTTGGGTCTGCCTTTTTATGCAACCAAATCCAACTGGCGTTATACAATTGACAAATATGCATTTAAGCAGCTATGTAGAGAAACAAATGTCCCTGTTGCTAAGGATTATTATGTCAGTGATCCTCCAACAGAGGAGGAATTAAATCAGATAGAATTCCCGGTTGTCGTAAAGGCTGTTGATCAGAGTGCAAATCGAGGAATGAGTTATTGTAATGAACTTCAGGATATCGTTCCTGCCTGTGCTTATGCAAAGTCAGTATCAAATAGTACAAATGTAGTTATTGAAAAAAAACTTGAGGGCACTGAATATACTGCGCATTATGCGATTGCAGATGGAGAGCCTGTATTGACAAACTTTTGTTGCATGGTATCACAACCGGGATATCCAGGCAATTGCTACTCCATCACATCTACAGAAACTGACAGGCTTTCTGTGTATTTACAGGAGGTACACCCTCATATCGTTGATTTCATAAAAAAAGCTGGCATTCGAGAAGGTGTTTGCTGGTTTGAATTAATGGCCGATAGCGATGGACACCTCTATGTTCTGGAGATGGGCTATCGGATGTCTGGGGATTTGTTTTCTATTCCGATGAAGCAAGTTTGCGGATTTGATGAATACAAATGGTTGAACGATATATCACTTGGTATCAAGCATACAGTCAACAGTCTGCCGAGAATACCTATGAAACTTCCGAAAAGAATTGGTTCATCATATATTATTTGGAGCAATGAGAAAAATGGTACAATTTCAAGGCTTGACGGATTGAAAGAGGTAGAACAGCTCAAAGGAATTACAATCGATAATATTCTACATATTGGGAGTGTATTCCATGCTTATCAATACCTGGTTGTTATTCTGATTGAGTCTGATACAATAGAGGAATTGATAGAGCAGATCGGACAAATCAATCAGTTGGTGAAAATAGAAGATGAACACGGCGAAAATATAGCTATTTACTATGATGATTTTGCAGCATTAAGGCGTATGAGTCATGACGGTCGACTTGCCAATCAAATTGCAATATAAATGGATATTACGGAAATAATTTTATGTGTGTTTTTGGACGCATGGATAAGTATGTTGCATACATTTGGCTTAAAAGAGAGTTCCGCGTGTACTTGGATAAAGATGATCAGAATGTGGTAAAATGCACTTGCCTTTTGATTGCAGAATCTTTGAGTGCTTCCTATGTAGGTTTTGCGTCATTTATGGAAGATGCTACGGAAAGTTATTGCAGCCTATTTTCGTAAATCCTATTTCTTGCCATTATGCTGAGGCGGTCAGATATATCATCGGTGCAGTATTCTTCGGTCGATTCTTTCGAAGAAACGGCGTTATGACGATACTTGAATTCTTAATAAAGTATTTTTGTGCCAAGAAGATGAATGCACTTGCCCAATAACTGCGATTATCACAATGGCGGTATATCTGATCTACATTTTTCAGGGGATTGAAACGTTAAGGTTTAGCCGAAAAGAGCAAAACGTTTCTTCAAACTAAATATGACGGTGGATGAATTCATTTATTACTAAATTTGGTAAACATTCATATATTGAGAAAGGAATCACACTATGGAACATAGATTCAAAAAGGTCATGTCCGCGATGGATATTTTGGTATTAGCCTTTGGAGCTATGATCGGCTGGGGTTGGGTAGTGTCATCCGGCCGATGGATTCAGAATGCAGGCGTTATTGGCACGGTGATAGGATTCATAATCGGCGGCATAATGATATACTTCGTAGGAATGACCTATGCGGAATTGACTCCTGCTATGCCCAAAGTCGGTGGAGAACATGTTTTTAGCTATAAAGCGTTTGGACCTACAGGGTCGTTTGTTTGCACTTGGGCACTTATTCTTAGCTATATAGGCGTGGTATGTTTTGAAGCAGTTTCTTTGCCTACAATAGTGCAGTACATATTCCCGTCTTTTTCAAAAGGATATATGTATACGATAGCTGACTCGGATGTCTACTTGACCGGCATTCTCATCGCCGCTGTATTTACTGTCGGGATCATCGTAATCAATATCTTGGGCATAAAGGCGGCGTCCGTATTTCAGACCGTCTTGACAGTAGCCATCGTGGGCGTAGGTGTAGTTCTCGTTGTAGCGTCAGCAATCAATGGGAAGGCGTCTAATTTGGACGAACAGGTTATTGTCGGCGAAGGCATCGGATCTGTGAAAAATATTCTGTCCGTCGCGGTTGTGGCTCCGTTTTTCCTCTTTGGATTCGACGTCATTCCACAGGTGGCAGAGGAAATTAAAATCCCGCTGAAGAAAGTGGCAAGGGTTCTCCTCATGTCGATTATCTGTGCCGTTTGTTTCTACGGTTTGGTTGTCTTTGCAGTCGGATACGCACTCAGCTCGCTTGAAATATCTGAGGCAATGCAGGGCGCAGGTCTTGTAACCGCAACGGCAATGGAAAAGGTATTCAACAGTACGGTTATGGCGAAGGTGCTGATTATCGGCGGCCTTTGTGGCGTAATTACCAGCTGGAATTCCTTCTTGATTGGCGGCAGTCGCGCCATTTTCTCGATGGCTGAATCGAAAATGATTCCGGGGAGGTTCGCTTCTCTGAATAAGAAATACAACACCCCCGTGAACGCACTTCTTTTGGTCGGCGTTCTTTCCTTTGCTGCACCCTTCTTCGGCAGAACCATGCTTGTATGGATTTCCGATGCCGCTAGCTTTGCCTGCTGTCTTGCATATTGCATGGTGTCCCTTTCCTTCCTAATTCTGCGCAAAAAGGAGCCGAAGATGGACAGACCTTATAAGGTCAAGCATTACAAATTTGTCGGGATTACCGCCTCTCTACTTTCCGGTTTTATGGTTGCTATGTACCTGATACCGGGTTCCGGCAGTACCCTTACGATTCAGGAACTTATGATCGTCGGATGTTGGACTTTGCTTGGAATCGTGTTTTACATCATGTGCAAGGTAAAGTATAAACACGAATTCGGAAAAATAAAAGAATAATATTTATTAATTCAATATGTGTTCTTTACAAAAAGCAAAATGTGATTTTGAAGAATAGGGAAAATGCTTATGAGTAGAAACGAAATAGGCAGTGAATTCTGGGACATTCCAATATGCAATAGAGAAAACAACTTATTCCCGACTAATACCGAATGGTTTCGTTCCGGAAGAGATGCCATTGGTTTCGTGATAGATGATATTCAGTGTCAGCAAGTGTTTCAATCTGTTGCTATTCCTTCTTGGTGCTGTGAGTCTATGATTACACCGTTTATTTCGCGAGGGATAACTGTTCGGTTTTACTCGGTTACGCTTTCGGAAAACGGCGGAATTATTCAAAATATATCAGAAGCAAGCGGCTGCGACGGTGTCTTGCTAATGAACTATTTCGGATTTAATGATGAAACAAATTACAGTGATTTTAATGGTATTAAAATATACGATATTACGCACTCTTTATTTTCTGAAAAGTCATATTGTTCAGGATATGTGTTAGGAAGTTTGAGAAAATGGGCAGGTTTTTTGACTGGCGGATTCGCGTATAAATGCCGTGGAGATTTTATAAATACTCCACTGCCGGAGGACAAGTATTACAGCGAACTTCGAAAATTGGCTATGCACGAAAAACACTCCTATATTTTCGGCGAGAAATCAGAGAAAACTTATCTCCATCATTTTGCAGAGGCAAATGAAATTCTTAAACCCATTGGAATTAGCGGATCATTATGTGATATAAAGTCAGCTAAGAATTTAGACGTAGAATACTTGAAAACTCGTCGCAGACAAAATGCTAAATTTCTAATGGGAAAACTATCGAATTTTACGTTATTTCATGACCTCGGAGAGAACGACTGTCCGCTGTTTGTTCCTATTCTTGTACCTGATGGTAAGCGAGATGAACTCAAAAAACATCTTTCTGCTCACAGCATATATTGCCCGTCTCATTGGTCGGTATCTTCGCATCATAATTTGAATGCATTAACAAAGAGATTTTATGATGATGAGTTAAGCATTGTTTGTGATCAGCGATATGATATTGAAGATATGGAGAAAATTGCTGATGAAATATTGAGTTATCTGAAATAGATGTAAAAATTATGAGTTTAGAAAAAGTGCGTATGTAGTGAGGAGCAAAATATGAAAACAATCCTGATCACCGGCATCGGCGGGCTTACGCCGCGATCGATTGCCAAAAGGATCCGCAAAAATCACCCCGATTACAGAATTATAGGCTGCGATGTTGATAAAAAAGCGATGGGTTTTTATATGCCTGATCTCGTGGACGAGCATTTTGTAGCACCACGTTGCGACAGTCCGGAGTATTTTCCTTGGCTTGAAAGGCTTGTAAAGCTTAAAAATATAGATTATGCGTTTGTTCAGCCTGAGAGTGAAATAGTTGCATGGGGTGAATATTTTGAGAAACACGGCAGATACCCATGCCCTGTGTTTATGGGTTGCCGGCTTCTTTCAGAATCATTAAGAGATAAATCCATCATGGCTGAACTGCTTAAGGATACTGAGTTTATTCCGAAAACAATTAAGGTTACGCAGGATAATCCTCAGTTTGAAGATGTCGAAAATATAATAGGGTTCCCTTGCTGGATTCGCGCAACAGAGGGCACCGGAGGACTTGGTTCTTTGAAGCTTGACGATATAAGCAGCTATAAAAGCTGGCTGTTCATCAATTCCGGAATACAGGAATTTACTGTATCGGAATTCCTGACCGGACGTCACCTTGCAAATCAAATGCTTTACTATAACGGCGAATACATAAAGGGCGCTGCTTTGGAATGTGCGGAGTATGTAATGGCAAATACCGCGCCATCGCACGTTACCGGAAACACTCATTTCGGAAGATTTCTCAATGAAGACAGAATAAACGCCTTTTGCGACGAATGTATTAAGTGTCTCGAGAAAAAGCTCGGCGTGCCGGCGCACGGCATTCTTTCCTTTGATTTAAAGGAAGATTCAAAAGGGAACTTGAAAGTTACCGAGGTCAACATACGTCATATGGCTTATACAGGAGTTATGGCTCAGGTCGGCTTTGATTTGATTGAAGACACAATCAGAATCATGGAAGACGGCGATTGCCACCGTGTTGAAAGAGATTGGTTCCATCATTATGATAAGCCATATGTGTTTTTGCGTGACGTTGATGTTGAGCCTATCATTTTGGAAAGCGAAGAGGTTTTTGAATCCTCAGATGGATTAAAGGATAAAGATATTCGGTAGATATTCGGAAATATATGGGTTAAGAAATATACGCTTAGGAGAGAAGAAAGATGATTTTAGGGGATGTAATTTAAGATGCTTTGAATGAAATAAAAGGTATAGCAATGATTTTGGTAATATTAAAAAAGCATTGTTTGAAGAATCGGAAAAACAAGCAAATAGCTCATTACAGACTAAAGCATTTTGAAAACGATTCTTTTCGCTGTACAGAGGAGCATATTATATGAAAGATATAGTGATTTTAGCACATTTTTGTCGAGATTTTTCTGAAACTGATAACGGAAGATTTATGTATTTATGTAAAAATCTATCAAAAGATAATTGTGTGAAAATAATTACTTCAGATTTTGATCATGGAAAAAAGAAACCAAAAGATTCCATGACAAGGGAATTGCCGTTTAAAGTGACTTTTTTACACGAACCCGGCTATTCAAAAAATGTTTGTCTGAAACGTTTTTACAGTCATTTCAATTGGGGATTACAATTGCGTAAATATCTGAAATCAATTGAAAAACCCGATGTTGTTTATTGCGCTGTGCCTTCGTTGACTGGACCTTATTTTGCTGCTAAATATTGTGAAAAGAATAATATAAAGTTTATTGTTGACGTTCAGGATTTATGGCCGGAAGCGTTTAAAATGGTATTTAATATTCCGGTTTTGTCTGCCTTGATTTTTTCCCCATTTAAATTTCTTGCCAACGGAATTTATAAACGGGCAGATGAAATTGTGGCTGTGTCGGATACATATGCAAAGCGGGCATTGACAGTCAACAAAAAATGTAAGGAAACACATTCTGTGTTTCTTGGAACAAATTTAAACACCTTCGATAGCTATGCAGCGGCTAATCGCATTGAGAAGCACGACGATAATTTAAAAATAGGATACTGTGGAACGCTCGGCAGCAGTTATGACCTTACTTGCGTAATAGATGCACTTGAAATAATAAATAATCAAGGGCTGAAAGCACCGCAATTTATTGTACTTGGTGATGGGCCGCGTAAAGATGAATTTGAACAGTACGCGAAGAAAAAGGACATTGACACAGTATTTTATGGACGAGTTCCTTATGATAAGATGTGTGGTATTTTGTCTGCTTGTGACATGGTGGTAAATCCCATAACAAAGGGAGCAGCACAGTCTATTATCAACAAGCACGCCGATTATGCAGCCTCAGGATTGCCTGTTGTGAATACGCAGGAATGCGAAGAGTACAGAGACCTCGTTGACAAGTACGAAATGGGATTTAATTGCAACAACAATGATCCTCGGGATTTGGCTGAAAAGGTAATCCTTCTTATGAGTGATGAACAGCTCAGAAACAGAATGGGTGCCAATGCAAGAAAATGCGCAGAAGAGAAGTTTGACAGAAGGATAAGTTATAACGAAATCATTGATATTATAGGAGCGAAATAGGAAAAGTGAAAAACAGCTTTAACTATAAAAAAATCGTAAATGAAGCCGAAAGCAATAATCCTTTGGTTCGCCCATTGTCTGATGACGAACGTTTAAAACTCCAAACCTGTCTATACGACATGGCAGTGGATTTAGATGAGCGCTGCCGCAAGCACGGCATTAAGCTGTTTTTGGTCGGGGGAAGCCTGCTCGGCGCTGTCAGGCACGGCGGATTTATCCCTTGGGACGACGATATGGATTTAGGTGCGTCGCGTGAGGATTATGAAAAGCTTAAGGAAATCTTTGACGAAGAATTTTCCGACAACTATGAGCTGCGCTGCCCTAATTCGCCGTATCCGAACGGCAACAGATTTATGCAGATATATAAAAATGGAACGGTACTAAAAATCGCGGGAGATCCAAATCCCTTCCAACCCGAGTGCGTAAAAATGGATATTTTCCCATATGATTATGTCCCGAACAACTCACTAATCAGAAAAATCAAAGGAACTTATATCAACGCACTTATGCTTATTTCCTCTTGCGTAATGGATAAAAAATACGGAGATTATAAAAGCCTCATAAAAAGGACACAAAGAGGAAAACTTTATCTCAGAATGCGAGTTGTTATTGGAACTGTATTTTCGTTCATGAAACCGCAGAGGTGGTTTGATATTTTGGATAAAACAGTACGCAGCAAGAAAGAAACTAACTTCGTGACCCTTGCTTTTGGACGAAAGCATTATCTTGGTGAAACATGTCCTAAAGAAGTCTTTTTACCGCTTTCTGAGATTAAGTTTAACGAACATAATTTCTACGCTCCTGTGGACAGCAAAGCCTATTTAAAGAATCTCTACGGTGCCGACTTTATGACTCCACCGGAGGAAAGCAAAAGGGAAAGTCATTTTATTGTTGAATTGAAAATTGATTAAGGAGTTGTAATATGGCTAATATTGCAATGCTCATCGCCGGCGGTTCAGGTAACCGTATGCATCAGGACATACCCAAACAGTTTCTGACAGTAAACGAGCGGCCGGTTATCATCTATACGCTCGAGGCGTTTCAGAATCACCCCGAAATCGACGCGATAGCAGTCGTTTGCATCGCCGGTTGGGAACAGGTCCTTTGGGCCTACGCGAAGCAATTTAACATAACCAAGCTGAAATATGTAATTCCCGGCGGCGACAACGGACAGGCTTCTATTCGCAACGGCGTTTTTGAGCTTGAGAAGCACTTTTCACCTGACGACATCGTCCTGATTCATGACGCAATCCGTCCGATGGTTTCGGCTGAAATCATTTCTGACAACATCCGCGTCGCACAGAAATACGGCAACGCAATAACTGTTATTCCATGCGCCGAGGCTATGATGCAGACGGAAGACGGTGTCGTTTCGGTCGGAAGCTATCCGCGCGACAGATTAAAGCGCACCCAGACTCCGCAGGCGTTCAGACTTGGGAAAATTTGCGATTTACATAGGCGCGCTCTTGAAAAGGGGATAACCAATTCGGTCGCGTCCTGCACGCTTATGATTGAAATGGGTGAGCAGGTTTACTTTTCGGCGGGATCTGAGAAAAACATCAAGCTTACCACCGTAGAAGACATCGACATATTCAAAGCGCTACTCAAAGCACAAAGATCGGATTGGCTAAAGGAATGATAAATATGATTTACGATAGTCCTCTTTGGTTTGATGATATAGATAAAATCTCACAATCTCTTCCTGAGCTTTCAGAACTTGCGGGAAATTCTGTTCTTATAACCGGCGCGGCGGGACTGATTTGCTCAGCTGTTACGGATATATTTATCCGATATAACGAAACGCATGACACGCCAATACGGATTATTGCCGCAGGAAGATGGCCAGAGGAGATGTCAAATCGTTTCGGGGAGTATTATGACCGCGATTATTTCAGCTATGTGAGATATGACGCGTCAAAGAATGACAACAGAATTGCTGTTAAAGCGGATTATATAAT
>CANPXN010000044.1 GCA_947586185.1 uncultured Clostridia bacterium | reverse complement strand
TACCGCTTTAACCGCATCTGCAAAATGTGCGGTAAGGAGCTTAGCGGCGTATCCTCAAACCGCAAATACTGCGCTGAATGCGCTAAGCAGCGGCACAAAGAACAGTCGGCGATATGTAAGGCGCATAAGAAAGACGGCGATAAGCCTGTACGCAGGAGGAAGCATGAAAGTAATCTTGACAGATGCGTACGGGAGGCTACGGAGCTGGGTATGAGCTACGGCAAATACATGGCGAAGTACAGAAACGATAAGTTTTTCAGTACCCAGAAAATACATATAAGCCGCAATAATGTCCGGAGGCTGAAGGTGAATTGAGGTGAGGGGGGATGAATATTAAAGAGCAGCTTAAGCAATACAGAGCGCTTAAGCTTGAACTTGAGGATATCAATAAGCAGACCCGAGATGTAAGTTTACATGACAGTGTTAAGGGGTCAAAGAAAGATTTCCCTTGGACTCTTGGTACAAAACATGTTGAGGGTGTTCCGGAAGAATATTACGACCTGTTAGTAAGAAAGTCTGATATTGAATCCCAGCTTAGAGGAATTAAGAGTTTTGTTGATACGATCGAGGACAACATAGTATCTAAGAGTCTGAAGCTTAAATATATGACTATAGAAAAAGATAATTACGGAAAATGTAAACCGCCACTAAAATGGTTTCAGGTAGCTCAGAGAATTGATTGTGGGCTTTCCGGAGATGGTATTAGAGTTAAAATAGACAGATATTTAAAAAATATTTAGATTTGTTCGTTTTGTTCGTTTTTCGTATGTTATAATTATAATAAGGAATGATATATATTATCGTTCCTGCCTCCTGGAATATATATATAATACGCACATCACCGTCCTCTTGGGCGGTGTTTGTGTTGTGGAGAGAAACTATGCTGACAGTAGAACAAATAAATAAACTAATTTCAGAAAATAAAACAATTAAGTTCTATCATGATTATTCATGGGTAAAGCTTTCAAAGCAGGTGCTGAGAGAGCAAAACAATGAATGCCAGATATGCAAAGGCAAGGGTATATATACAAAGGCTGTGATCGTTCATCATGTTAATTACTTGAGGGAGCGTCCTGACCTTGCGTATAGCAGGACATACATTGACAGCTTAGGGCAGGAGCACAGACAGTTGTTAGCGGTATGTCATAATTGCCATGAAAAAATTCACGGCAGAGCGTATAGAGCGAGAACAGGATTTGTAAGTGAAGAAAAGTGGTAGTCCCCCCGGTCTAAAAAAACGTGATTTTTTTCCCAGGAGGGGAGCGGTGGGGATTCTGTACATTCCAGATTAGGAGGACTTTTAAACAGGGGGGTGGTGTCATGGAAGAAATTGAGTTCGACCCGAAGGTGTTCAAACGTTCAAAAAAATACAGAAGCGTAAAGGAAGATTTGCTCACTCAGCTAAAATGCCGTGGAGCTGACACCCCTGCATTCCGTGATCTGGTGGAGGACTATATGTCTTTATGGCTTACAAAGGAGCTGCTAAGGGCTGATATTGAAAACACCGGGATACGTGTTGCGTATGATAACGGAGGCGGTCAGAAAGGATATAAAGACAATCCAAGCATTGAGCGCCAGATCAAGGTTAATGCACAGATGTTGAAGCTGTTGGCGGAGCTTGACATTAAAACAAGCAATATCATGAGCGAGGTAGAAGATGAGCTGTAAGTTATGCCCTTGCATCCGGCAGTACATTTCTCTTGTGCGCAGCGGAAAGATTGCCGTGTGCAGAGAGCAGCTTAAACTTTGCGATTTAGTTGAGCATATTTTCAGCACGGAGGACATTTACGTTAATGAGCAGCAGCTAGAAAAGTACCTGAGTTATCAGAAGTATTTCCCTTATGAGCTTTTTGAGTGGGAGAAGTTTGTATTTGCTCTCCATAACTGCACATACAGAGCGGATGGCAGACTAAGGTTTCCTGTCTTGTTCATCTATGTAGGGAGAGGCGCAGGAAAAAACGGATATCTTGCTTTTGAAGATTTCTGTCTGCTTACTCCCACAAATGGTATAAAGGATTATCATATTGATATTTTTGCAATGTCGGAGGATCAGGCTATGCAGTCATGGAATGATATATACAATATGCTTGAGAGTAAGGAAGGTATAATGAAAAAGCATTTCTACTGGAACAAGGAGGTCATACGCAGTCTTAAAACCGGTTCAGAGCTGAGATACAGAACATCAAACGCTAAGACCAAGGACGGCGGACGTCCGGGCAAGGTGGATTTTGACGAATATCATGCCTATGAAAACTACAGGCTGATAGATGTTGCCACAACAGGCCTTGGAAAAAAGGCTCTCCCACGAAGAACCATAATGTCAACTGACGGATTAGTAAGAGGCGGTCCTTTGGACGATCTCGTAGACAAATGCACAAAGATTTTAGACGGCGATACTCCAGATAACGGTACGCTGCCTTTTTTATGCCGACTTGATAATGACGAAGAGGTGGACAACATGGAAAACTGGACAAAGCCTAATCCCTCTTTGCCCTATCTTCCTCATCTCAAATCCGAGCTTGAGCTTGAGTATTTTGAATATACTCTTAATCCTGCCGCTAACACGTCCTTTATGGCAAAGCGTATGAACAGGCCGCCGAAGGAGCTTGAAAATGCGGTCACATCATGGGATAACATTCTTGCTACCAATCAGGAAATTGATGAAGCGCTGCTTTGGGGCATGCCCTGTGTCGGCGGCATAGACTATATGAAGACTACCGACTTTTTAGGCGCAGGGCTGCTTTACCGTGTGGGGGCGAAGGATTACTGGATAACGCATACATGGGTATGCAGCTCCAGTCCCGACCTAAAGCGCATAAAGCCTCCGCTAAAGCAATGGGAGAAGATGGGGCTGCTTACATTTGTAGATGCAGCTGAAATATCTTCGGAGCTGCCGGTCGTATGGCTTTCCAATGAAGCAGCAAAGCGAAACAGTCAGATACTAAAAATAGGGATAGATAATTATAGATATTCTTTACTGTCAAAGGCGCTTAGAAGCATATACTTTTCAGCGGATAAGGACTTTGGAAACGTAGTAAGGCTGAGGCCATCGGACGAGATGCTTAATATACCGGTAATAACCTCCGGTTTTGTAAATCACAGCTTTGTTTGGGGGGATAATCCGTTGATGCGCTGGGCATGTCAGAACAGTAAAACTATAACCTCGCCCAGCGGAAACATTACATACGGTAAGATCGAACCCAAAAGCAGAAAGACTGATCCTTTCAAGGCGTTTGTTGCAGCAGAGTGTGTTTCCGAATGTCTTAACGCATTTGCTGAAAAGAGTGACAGCAGTATAATGGATACAGGGATTTTTACATTTGATTAGGCGGTGAAAAAATTATGGGATTGAAAGCATTCCTCGGAAGGCTTTTTGGCAATACCGAGGGGAAAATAAACCTTAGTGAATACAGAAGTGATCTACAGAACAGTATTGCCCTTGAGGCCTTTGCGCTGACAACGACTATTGAAATGATAGCATCGCTTATTGCAAAATGCACATTCAGAACATATCATAAGGGCAGTGAGTTCAAAGGCTACGAGTGGTATTCTCTCAACATAAAGCCGAATAAAAATCAAAACAGCACGGAATTTTGGCAGGAATTTGTATGTAAGCTTCTTTTTTACAGGGAGGTTTTAGCTGTAAGCGTAAACGGTCAGCTGATAATCGCAGATGATTTCCAAAAGGACGAATACGCTTTAAAAGAAACTGAGTTTACTCGGGTCAGCAGAGGAGAGTTTATTTTTAACAGAAGTTTCAGAATGTCGGACGTGCTGTATCTTAGATATTCAAACAATGACGCTTACGCAGTTATAAACAGCATATTCAGCATGTATGAAAAACTGATATCGAGCGCTTCGGATAAATATATAAAGTCCGGCGGTCAAAAGGGAACTCTTGAAATACCGGCGCTTGCCCAGGGAGACAAGAATTTTGAAAAGCGGTACGAAGACCTTATGAACAATCGGTTTAAGTCATTTTTCAAGTCTACCAATGCAGTTCTGCCGCTGTGGAACGGAATGAAATATACGGCCGTGACCTCGGATAACGTAAAGAAGACTACCAATGAAATTACAGATATTTCAAGGCTTGTTGATGAAGCTCTGAGCCGGTCAGCTCAGGCATATAAGGTTCCTCCGGCGCTTGTACGGGGAGATGTTGCCGGGATAAATGAGGCTGTGGACATGCTGCTGACGGTATGTATAGACCCTTTGGCGGATATGATAGGCGAGGAGCTTACCGGAAAGAAACATACGATGCAGGAAGTTATGTCCGGAGATTACATTTCAGTGGACACTACCTGCATAAAGCATATTGATATATTTGACATTGCTCCGAATGCGGATAAGCTGATATCAAGTGGAATGCTAAGTCCTGACGAGACAAGGGAAAAAGCAGGACTAACTCCGACCGGCGAGCCTTGGGCGAAAAAGCACTACATAACCAAAAATTACGAGGAAGCCGGAAGTAAAGGTGAAAATTAAAGTTTGACAAAATAAAACACCTTTGATATAATAATTAAAGGTGTCTGCATAACGGTAGGCGGTTTAACTCTTTCCCTCGGAAACGGGGTGAGCTGAATGAGCGTTATTGAAATACTTACTTTACTTATGGTAATTATTGAAATAGTTAAGATCAGCAGTGATAAAAAAAGAAAGTAACCGCCCTTAATCCCACTTAAGGCGGTTACTTGTTAACTTTCCTCGAGGGATAAACCGCTTATCGCAGACACCCTTTACATTATTATACCACAATCAAATAAAATGTCAAGAGCGTCTTTTGAAGGCGCTTTTTTCATACCCAAAAATAAAAGAAAGAGGTGCAGAAAAATGAATATGAGTTTAAGGGACGCTGTGCTAAGGCATACGAACAGCTTCTGGCAGCTTGTCCCCGGAAAGGCTCCCGGAACAGCTGAGCTGTATATTTACAGTACTGTATGCGGTGACACAGAAGACCCTATTACCGGAAAAAAGACAAGCTCCAAAACCTCCGCAGATCATTTCAGGCAGGAGCTTGACCGCTTAAAGGATGTAAGTCAGATAAACATTTACATTAATTCAAACGGCGGTAATGTTAAAGAGGGATTGGGAATATACAGTCAGCTTAAACGCCACAAAGCGCATAAGACGGCATATATTGACGGTTATGCGTGCTCAATTGCAAGTGTTATTCCCATGGCATGCGATGAGGTGGTTATGTCGCCGCCGGCAACTATGATGATCCATCCGGCATGGAGTATTGCTGTAGGTAACGCCGGGGAGCTGAGAAAATGTGCTGACGATCTGGACAAGATCACTGAAAGTACAAAGCAGGCATACTTGAATAAATCCGGCGGCAGATTGACAATGGAAAGGCTTACTGAGATCATGAACGCCGAAACGTGGCTTACGGCTAAGGAGTGTATCGAGTATGGTCTTGCGGATAGGATACTCGGGGCTGAGGAGGCTCTTCCGGAGCCTCCGGATAAACAGAAAGAGCCTGATAAAGAAAAAGAAAGCGAAGATTTTACCGACAAAGCTATGAGCATTATCGGTAATTTTTTTATGTAAAGAAAGGAAAGTGATTTTATGCTGAACCTGGATAAAATGGGACAGAAAAAAACAGAAATTATGAACGCTTTATCAGACGCCATAAGGACTAATGATGAAGCAGCCATGCAAAAGGCAATGACTGACTGGCAGGACTATTTGACTGAATCAATTACCGCAGAAGCAGCCGGAATTATGGGCGCAGTAGATAGTGGAGTTCTTGCAGCACGTGGGGTAAGGCAGCTTACCTCTGATGAGAAGAAATTTTACAGCGGATTTATTACTGCCGCAAAGCAGGAAGCTCAGGCAGGCGTTATTACAGGGATAGGCGATGCTTTACCGGAAACTGTTATTGAATCCGTTTTTGAGGATTTAAGGCAGAAGCATCCTCTTCTTGACGCAATAAAATTCCTGAATACATCGGCTGTCACAAAGCTTGTGCTTAATAAGAAAGGCTCTCAGACGGCTACATGGGACGAGCTGAACACTCCTATTACAAAGCAGCTTTCTGGCGAGATAGAGGTCGTTTCAATGACTCTGTGCAAGCTTACAGCGTATATGTTTGTGACAATGGATATGCTTGATTTAGGTCCTGCATGGGTCGACAGATACGTTCGTGAAACTCTTTCCGAAGCGTTAGCGGCAGGCCTTGAGACTGGAATAGTTGACGGCAGCGGTTTGAAGCAGCCTATAGGCATGACAAGAAACTTCACAGGGTCGTTTAATGCTGCAACAGGCTATGCAAGAAAGACGGCTACAGTAGTTACAGCCTTTGACAAAAATACATACGGCACACTGCTGTCAACCTTGGCAACCTCGCCAGGCGGAGGAACAAGAGCAGTGTCAGAGGTTATTTTGGTTGTTAATCCGGCGGATTATTTTACAAAGGTAATGCCTGCAACTACCGTACTTGCCCCTGATGGGACATACAGAAACGATGTGTTCCCGTTCCCGACAAGAGTTATCCAGTCCGTAGGCGTCCCATCGGGTCACGCAGTGATAGGACTTGCTGATCGCTATTTTATGGGTATGGGTACGGCTAAGAACGGCAAGCTTGATTATGACGATTCCTATAAATACATTGAAGACCTCAGGACATATAAGATCAAGCTTTACGGCATGGGTCGTCCTCTTGATGCAAATGCCTTTATTTACCTTGATATTTCCGGAGTTGAGGATGTGCTCCCGACATTTAAGGTAGTGTCGAATACGCCGGAAGCCAGCGCTTAATGAGGAGGGTTTGCTATGACCCTCCTTGAACAGCTTAAAAGCTATCTTTCAGTTACCTATGAAGACGAGGAAACGAATAAAAAGCTTGAGGGCATTTTAAAAAGAGCAGGAGACACATTGTCAAGATATGCCGGATATACTATGCAGTTCAGTTCAGAGGAAGAAAGTGCAGAAAAGCAACTCCTTTTTGACTGCTGCCGGTATATATACAATGACGCATTTGATGTATTTAAGGTGAATTTTGCACCTGAGCTTATAGCTCTCAGAGCGCAGAATGCAGTCCGGGAGGATGAGACTACAGATGAAATACAAACCTGATACCCCTTACCACGTTAAGCTTTTTCTGTGTGAAGTAAAAACCGAGGTAATTAAGGGTGCAGCCAAAAAGACGGTATCCGAAACCGGAAAGGCGGTATACTGCTCCTTCCGTACATTCGGCGGAACAGAAAAGACCGTAAACGGACTTATATCCGTGGAGGATACGGCGGTTGTTGAAACTTGGTACAGACCGGATATTAATTCCGGTTCTGTATTCCGGGATATGTCCGGCAAGACCTATGAGGTCATAGGAACACCGGAAAATATTGAAATGGCAAACAGGGTTTTAAAATTCAAAATACGTGCCATAAAAGGAGGCGTATAACATGAGCAAGAACAAGTTAAGCATGTCATTTTCCGGCTTTGAGGACTTAGCGGCAAAGCTTGACGAGCTGGGCGGTGACGCAGCACTAAAACGTGGCGTAGAGGCAGGGCTAAGCGCTGCGCAGGCTGAGGCTAACAGGTCAATAAAAAAAGCTATTAGAAAATCTAATCTTCCTGCTCACGGCAAATATTCAACGGGAAAAAGCTTAAAAGCCATGCGTGAATACTCAAAGCCGCAGTGGGACGGAGCTATTTGCTCTGTGGAAGTAGGCTTTGACCGTGATATAAGTCTTACGCCGGCGTTCCTGATGAACGGCTCTCCTATGTATCCGCCTGTGCCGGGGCTAAAAAAGGCGCTTAGGCTATCCGCAAAGGCAAAAAGACTTGAAACTGAGGCGGTGGAGAAAGTCATAGAAAGGATGATAAAAAAGTAATGGAAGATTTATTAATTGAAGTCCTTTCGGAGTTTGGCTATCTGGTAAGGTTACAAGGTTCTTTTCTGGAAGACAAAGAATACCCTAAGAGCTTTTTTACCTTCTGGAACAGCTCAAGCGAAGATACGGATTTTTATGATGACAGAGAGAATGCCGCTGTCTATGAGTATGATGTGAATTTTTACAGCAGCGATTTTGGCTCAGTTGATACGGTCATAAAAGAGGCCATAGGAAAGCTTAAATCGGCAGGCTTTATAATTACCGATACTGGGCATTCTGTGGCGTCGGATATGCAAAGCCATATTGGAAAAGGAATTGAAATTTTATACAAAAAGAAAGGAAGGAAAGTAAATGAGTGAAAATGTTGTGATCAGAGATTACAGGGGCATAAGAAAACTTGTTGCAAGTGAGCTTACAGTCGACAGTGAGAGTACACTTTTGTATGATATGAGCGGACAGAAATCAAATGTATTCCCGATCGCCGGCATTGCCAGTCTGACAAGGGATACGGAAAGCAGCAGCGATGTTAAATATTATGATGACAAGCCGCAGTTTGCCGTTGATTCTGTGGGCGCTGATACAGTGACATGCGAGTGCTCGGCCGTTCCGCTGGAGGTGATCGCAAGGCTGACAGGTCAGAAATATGATGAGGAAACAAAAATGCTGCTTGAAAGCAGTACCGCCAAAAAGCCGTATTTTGCTATAGGCTACATAACTTCCGATACAAACGGTGATGACGTTTATGTGTGGAGATATAAGTGCAAGGTCGCATCTATCCCAAGCGAGGAACACAAAACAAAGGACGCAAGTACGGATTCCAACGGTCAGCAGCTTGTATTTACGTGCTTTGAGACGGTACATAAATCGGAGCTGACCGGCGAAAGCTTTAAAAGCGTTGTTCACAAAGCGGATAATATCATTTCAGAAGAGGAATTTTTCCGCACCGTCATGACTCCTGACCTTATTGCTGCAAAATATAAGCCGGCGCCTGCATCGGAGGTATAAATTATGGATTTTTCAATTAATGTTTATGATAAAAACGGCAACATCACGAAATCGGTTAAAGCAAGGGATTACGAAATTGATCTGGGTCCTATTATTGCTCTGATGGATATTATTGATATCACTGATGAAAGCAGCACGGTCGGCGTTCTGAGAGCTGTAAAAACGGCATGGGATGAGCTGACAGGCGTTTTATCAAACATATTCCCAGGCTTGGAAAAAGAGGACTGGAAGTATGTTAAGCTCAAAGAACTGATCCCGGCTGTAGCTGGGATAATTAAGTTTGCGGTTAATGATGCAATGAGGATACCGTCCGAAAAAAACTGAGTGAGGAGGGCGGGCAACCGTCCTCCTTTTCCGAATTATTGTTTGTATTAGTGTATAATCTGTGCAAGGAGTTTCCGGCATTTATGCCGTTTGAGCTGTATAGAACGAGCTATCACGAGGTTATAACGCTTTATGCAAAAACGAGAAAAATACAGATAGACGAAAAGAGCCGCAGACAGGAAAAATGCAAAGACGGCAAAAGAATTATATACAGACCTGCAAATTGGTTCTAAGGGGGGCGTTATATGGGTAAAAAGTATGACAGTGAAACTATAAGTTTCAATTTGGACATTTCTAAACTAAAAAAGGAATTTAATGACGCTGCTACAATTATACGCACTGCAAATTCTGAATTCAAGAAGTCTTCGGCAGGGCTTGACGATTGGTCAAAGGATGCTGACGGAGTTACGGCGAAGTGCAAGCAGCTAAACACCATCATAGAAGCCCAGTGTACCCAGTTGTCCTCTTTGGAAAAACAATACAAAAAGGTTGCTGAGCGTGAGGGAGAAAATTCCACAGGAGCACAGAATTTACTTATACAGATAAATAACCT
>CANPXN010000043.1 GCA_947586185.1 uncultured Clostridia bacterium | reverse complement strand
CATTTTAGCTTAGAAATGTGAACGAATAAAGCGCGCCCGGCTGGCGTGCTCTACCCGGCAAATTTATTGTAACAGGATAAATAGCATAAAAATGCTATAATCGGTCGCAAGATTCGACACGGAAGAAATAATAAACGCTTTCATAACAACAAACTCTGCCGGTAGATAAAAAACACACTTGCGACCCCCTGATCACAAGTGTGTTCTTTCAATATAAATCAAATGTTTACTGATGGCAATTTATGTATGAAGAAGAGATATGTTCCTTCTCGGTGTATCCACATCGGCTACAAACTGATACATTGATCTTTTCAAGAAGGCATTTGGGGGCTGATGATCTTACGTTATGCGTAGTCGTAGTTATAATCTCCGAGGTATATTTGTGTGAAAATAGGCTGCACACTAAATTGTACGGCGCTATTTCATTCTCATCCTCTATCAGCACATTAACTATTTTGAGTTGTTCTTCCTCGGTAAATGCGCTGTTGCTTTTAAACTGTATTGTCCTATCATCAATTTCATATACATTTCCCGCAATGTCATTAGCATAAGCCGTTAACGGCATAGCAATACATAATAACAGCATCAGTGCTGTGATAATAATCCTTTTCATGTTTTATGCTCCTTCATTGAATTTAATAAATCGATTAAACTGTCATAATCATCGCTCATGATAGTATAGGCATATTTCTCGGTAACGTAGTCTGCTTGATACCATTCAGGAAATTGTGAAATGCTATATTCAATTCCGTTAATTGTAATTGTATCTTCAGTGTCAAATATATGTGAAGATAAATCATAGTTGAAAACAGAAATACCAATGCTATCTGTATTGAATATAAACGTAAGTGTAAACTTGTTTCCATCATATTCGGTTATTGATACAGATCGCAGCTTAATTCCGTTTGGTAAAGAGGAAGGATATAAGATATCTAAATTTTCACTGATAAGCAGTTCCTCTATGGTATCGTAGTATTTAGATGATTCTCCTCTATATATTGTTATTCCTTCTTTTTCATGTGTTCCAGGACTCCAACCGAGAATCTCTTCAATGTGATCTGATACCCATTCGAATGTACTACTATATCCAGCAACTCTTGCCATCACCGTAACCGACATGCCAAGAACCACCATAACCATCAACATAATGCTCGCGACTCGAACAAAGCGTTTGTACTTAAACGTAGAATAATGATGTTCTGACTGAGAAGATGTGATACGTTTAAGGTTTTCCTTTAATTCTTTATTTGATCGTTTCCGTACACCTCCATGAATGTTTTCAATTGTGTCCATGCAGCTCCTAACCAACTCCATGTCCACTTCGTTTTCCGGCTTCTCTAGTTCGCGATCAATAATAATATTAAGGGCACGAACTTTTTGCTCATCTGTAGCAGACTCAAAAAAAGATTCTTGAATCACGCTATCACTGTTGCTTTGGATTTTTTCTTTCATACTCTAATACCTTATCATCATACGCCCATCGCCTCCTGCTTATATAATGCAAAAGTATGCCTTTGGGGTACAATATTCAATCATTTTTTTCGTCTATTTGCTAAAAATGTTCGGTAGGATTTTGTCCTTTATACGTTTTCTCAATCTCTTGAGAGCAACCTTCACTGTATTTTCATTCATGTGCAGTATTTTGGCGGCTGTCGCCACATCGTTTTTATTTACGATAATACACTCATATATCGCTTTTTGACTGGGAGAAAGTCTCTTCCTAATAGCATCAATATACGCAAGATATATTTCTTCGTCATCTATGAATTGATCGGGTATATCATTTGTACTTGATATGTTTTGCTCATCCTCGTGTGAAATCCATTCTCCAACTTCTATAACAACAGGATCTTTGGCCTTTTTTCGGTTATATGTATACGCCATATATTTAATAGTTCTTCGCATCCAGACAAATAAACCTGGTTCCGTATGTGTATCAAAGGTGTCCCACGATTGGAATAGTGCTAAGAAAGCATTTTGAACTATATCCTCTGCATCACTTTCATCAATACCAAACGATATGGTGCAGTAATTCAAAAGCCTATTGTAATATAACTTATAGAAATCTTCAAATACAAATTCGTCATTTAACTGATTACTCATTATGTATCAACCCACTCTTGATGTTTGCCCACATCATTACTTCTATTATATCATAAACTTTACCAAATAATCAAGAACATATATGGCATTCATATTAATCGATTGTTATGATCTTATCTGCAATTCGCTTGGATTCTTTTCAACATCTTTAATATCTCAACAACAGCACGTTTTTCATCCGAACCTGCACTATTAACAAGTAATGTAAAATCCGCGTCAATGACCTCGTCAAGTAACTCCGGTTCATTTACACTATCTTTCAAAAGATCCCCGAAAGAAATGTTTAACGTTTGGCATATGTTCACATATGTTTGTAAGGACGGGAGATTTCGTCCATTAACAATTTTGTGAACTGAATTCGTAGAAATGTTTATTTTCTTTGCAAGCTCAGTTTGAGAGATATTTTTCAGACGCATAATATCTCTCAGTCTTTGTGCAAAAAGTTCAATATTAATTATGTTGCCGTCAACTCTATTATCCATTTTATTTGCCAAAAAGTCTACATCTTTATATATAACATTTTAACTTTTTGCGCAGACAATATCAATGCAATTAAAGTTGTATACGACGCACAATATACAACATATGTTGTAAGTTATATGCTTTGTTTGCAATCCGATCTTCTATTTGAAGCACGATCTACCGTTCCACATAGCCATATACACAACATTTCATTTGCTATGGACAAATCATCTTATGTTTATATGCCGTATATCATGCAGCTTATGGGCATACTCTCATACGAAATTGAGACTTCATAAAAAAATTGCAATAATGTGTACCCTTATGTTGATTATTTGCATTATATATATGAGCATGCAGATGTTACGCCTCTGATCACGGCTTAACATATTAATTGTTGCGTGATTTGTTTTGCTAGCGACAAGTTATCAGCATGGAAAAATTAAAAGAAAAGAGGTTTTTCGTATGAAAACAAAGACCATCAAGAGAGGTATTCTTGTACTTCTCGCAGCGCTGATGCTCGCGTCGGCGTTTTCGCTCAACATTTTTGCTTATGCAAACGGTTCCAAGACAATCTATAACGGCAGCACGAAGCTCGGCGTCGGTGACATGTGGACGAATAATTCGACCACAAATATGGTGTTGAGCGCATGTACAGAAGCTAATTCAAAGTCGAATAGCGTTTCCGCATCTGCCACCTACACATATATGCAGACACTGACAAGCGGCAAAAGAGTCAAGTATATGTCAAGTTGGGCTACAAAGGAGAATACTTACTCGACAGGCGCTACCGTTGAGAAAAATGTTACAAGCGGACATACGCCGGTAGAAGCGAGAGCTACCTTCTATATCAACTCTTACGGCGCGGGTGTTTGCAAAATGTACAACTATGGTCAGGGCCAGCAGACATGCGAAGACGGCAGCAGCTGTGCATATAACTTCTAACTGCCATTTCTCGGTCACCTGATCTGATATCTGGTCTACACTTGATATGACAATCGTTGAGAGGGGGACATTCTATATGAAAGTCCCCCTCAAAACCTCTGATTTGCTATATGAGGTAATGTATAAAATAATATTTGTTTACTGTCAATAAGATTTCGATACCTACTACCGGAGTTAATATGAAAAAGATTATTATTTTAATTCTATGTATATGCACGATATTGTTGTCATCGTGCAACAAATCAAAAGGGGCTTCTGAGCAAACCAACAATGGCAACGATATTCATGGTGAAATGCTATATTATGCTACATGGAATGATCGCATAGTTCGCTTTGATATCATGAATAAGCGCGCATCTGTCGCATGCCCCGATCCGCTTTGCGACCACAAAGATATTGATTGTCCAGTAATGGCAATCGACAAGCTATCTGTTCAGGGTAACTACCTGTATTTTGTAAAGGGAAATACAAATATAGATTTTAAAGTATACTGTTACGACTTATTGAATGGGATCATATACGAAATCACCGAATGTGTTGACTCCACCGTTCCTATTATGATAAACGAAAAATCATACTTTTGCGCTGCATATTATGAGTATGATGATGATGGTAATGTCATAAGGGAACTGTGGGATATGTATCGGTATAATCCTATCACAAAAGAACTAAATAAATTAAGTACAGATCCGTGGCCTGGAATGATATATCTTGACAGTTATGATGAATCAAGAATCACTTGGAATTGTGACACAGGTGGCGACCCATTATACTTCTCAACTGATTATGACTTTATGAACATTCTATATATTGATTATTCTGATATGGATTTCAGTTTAGATGCTGGCGACTATTCAATTGAAGGTCAGATCGTTTGGGATGCTGGTACATGGTCTGAGACTTTATTTAAAGTAGATAAGACTACTGGAGAAAGATCAATGATAATTGATGGCGTGGCTACAAGCCGTTATTGTGAAATTGGTGATACATTCGGATATTTATATAACACATACTTTCATTCAAATGATGGAAATACCCTCTATTTTCTGGACTGCTCGACATTTAGTATAAGGAAAATCGCAACTGTGCCAGATGGATACTCAATAGTAGATGTATTTGTTGAATACGGAAATGAAATGCAATGTGGAGATTACGTAGGAATACGCGTAACAAATATTGAGTCAGATGTGTACAGCAATTCGATGTGGATAATCAACATACGTACAGGCGAAAATTTCGTGATATCATTTGAGGAATAGAAGACTGCCATGCTGGAATTACAGAACATTTCAAAAAATTATAAAACAACACGCGCATTATCTGATTTTTCGTATACCTTTGGTCACGGCGTGTACGGCATTCTCGGTCCTAACGGAAGTGGGAAATCAACATTGATGAATATTATAACTGGTAATCTTAAACATGATTGCGGTACGATTCGCATGAGCTCAAACACCGCTAGAAGCATCGGATATGTTCCTCAATATCCCGGTCTGTATGGTGATTTCACCGCATATGAAGTAATGGATTATACTGCGAGGCTGTGTGAAATTCCGCATGGACAAGAAAAGACTCGCGAACTACTCGAAGCATTTGAACTTGTTGAATATGAAAACAGGCGTGTTCGTGCTTTATCAGGTGGAACTAAGCAACGTCTCGCAATAGCGCAAGCATTCGTGGGATCGCCTGAGTTGATCGTTCTTGACGAACCAACGGCAGGACTTGATCCGATGCAGCGTATCTTATTTAAGAACTTTATCAGAAAACATCGGGAAGATACAACGATTATCATCTCCACACATATAGTCTCTGATATCGAGGATGTCGCTGATGAGGTGATTTTCTTGAGGCGCGGTGCGATTGCAAATGCAGGTACAGTTAGCAATATGGTAGAGTCAATGAAAAATAAGTGCTGGCTGTTACCACCGCATGTTGAATACACTAACGGGTTCTGTCGAGTCGTTGGTGACAGGATAAGAATGATTGCAGATTATTGTACTATTCTTGGCGCTGAGTCCGTTATACCGGAACTTGACGACATCTATCTGTACATCTTCGGTGAGGAAGGAGCTAGTAATTCAACATGAAATCGTTGTTTATGTACGAGGTAAAGAAAGCCACACGAAACAAAAGTGTTGTTGTACTAATCATTTTGCTGTGTGTGTGCAATCTTGCATT
The DNA here is from genome assembly GCA_947586185.1 of uncultured Clostridia bacterium. Lineage (GTDB taxonomy): Bacteria > Bacillota > Clostridia > Oscillospirales > Ruminococcaceae > Porcipelethomonas. The sequence continues at coordinate 4,059 of CANPXN010000043.1, read as the reverse complement.
TGCATTATTGTCTGATGCAGCCGAGCCTAAAACTGACGATTATACTGATACATACCAGCGTACACTGGACGATATCATCTACAATTCGAAGATCAATTATACGTTTTCTGAGAATAAATCAAGTGCAGAAGCACAATATCAGATTGAGATCGACAGACATTATTCTGAGATTATCAATGCCGTAGTTGATACAAAAGTGTCTGGCTATGATGTCCTCATATCATCACCGATACCTTACATATCAGCACTAGTCACAGCGGTATATGTCTTTTCCATGTCTTCATACACAGATGTTACGGAAAACCTTGTGTTTCAAACATTTATAATAAAACGGCGCAAACTGGCTTGCATAAAATTGTTGTTTGCGCTTGTGTCAGCAATTTCCTTCAACTTGTTATCATTGCTGTTTGCGGGAGTAGGAGTATTAATCCGTTTTGGATATAATGGTGCTTTCGCGCATATAGGCGCTATCCCAAAATATATAAGATGCCCATATGATATTAACGTAATCACCACACTCTGTTTGCGTTTCGCTGTATCGATTCTAATAACGTTTATCTTATCGTTGCTTGCAGGAGTAATCATCTTCGCAACAAAAAAGTTTATATATACACTACTCACATTAGCGATTGTTCTCGGATGCGATATACTACTTGCATCAATCAGTACGGATATTCTTTCATTTTACCACAACTTCAATATAACAAGTGCAATGACAGACTCGTGGCTTCTTCGCTATAGCGGCATATTGTTTGGGGTATTCATCTCTAAAATTGTTCTATTACCATTGATGTCGTTGTGTTTAGCGATATTTGGAACTGCTACATTCTATCACACCATTATCAAATTCCAGTGCATCAAAGCGGAAAAGAAAAAAAGAGCAAATATATCTTATCATAATCACAGACACAATAGATTGGCATATGAATCAAAACGACTATGTAACGTCCGAACATTAACTGTTATTGTTATACTGTTGATGCTCAAGTGTGTGTTTTTGTTTTACCACACAAATACACCCGATAGCGCATGGGAACGTGTTTATAAGAATCATATGTCATTAATAGAAACAATGACATATGACGAACAGATATTGTTCACCATTAATGAGACAATTAGTGCCAACGAGATAATAAACTATGGTGCTGCTGCTCGGGAGATGCTCGAAAACGATGAAATAACTCTTGAAGAATACATAGACGCTGTTGAACGAGTAGGAGCAGCTGAACTCCGTAGAGATGTACTAAAAGAAATCCGTAATCAGTTGGACGCTATAAGTGATCTTCAAGAAGAAGGATTGGAAGCTACGCTTGTCTATGCGACAGGGTGGAAAAAACTTTTTTCACAAGGACCTGATTACATATTACTTGTAACGTTGATGTTGGTGATTGTGCCATATATGACCGGGGAGAATGACACTGGTTATCGCAGTGTATTGAACGCGTCGTTTTACGGAAAATATAATGCACATAAGAAATACAAAAACGTGAAATATGTCAGTGCTATCGCAGTATCAATTGCGATTATTCTTTTGTTTATGGTGACAGATCTGTCATTCGTCCACCTCCGAATTGGACTACCAGCATGGGATAAATATATTCGTGGCGCGGGTATCTCAGCACCACTGACATCTATGACATTTATCGGTGCCATATCAGAATATTTTTTGTTAGCGACAATTGGTGCCACACTTCTCATTATTGTTTCAAATATTCTTTCAGAAATGAAATTGAAGCTCGTACCAACAATCCTAATAACGTCGATTTATATAGTGATATTGACAGTAACATCATACTTCTTTCACATCTATGCATCTGCAAATATAACATCATTCTTCAGTTATGAAACTATATACGTCGATCCTATGGATGTTATAACACAGACAGCAGTTTGTTTTTGCGTGGTTAGTACATTGAGTATTGCTGTTAGAAACTATACAGCAGTAGATCGTTAGTGAAACAGATAGTAAAATGCAGAGATAAATGCCGCTTGTCATGGCGGCATTTTAATTTGCACATAAATAATATTAACACAATCCTTCTTGCGATTAACTTGTAAGAATTATACATGATTCGTTTATTCTTCTTAGTGATAATAACTCATCAGATCGGGATTAAGTTGCTAACAAAGATAAGGTGCACCAAATAAATTCAATATAAATATTACGATTTTATGTACCCTTATATTGACAATTTGCATTATATAAATGAAACAAGATTGTCTACAGGTAATAGACGAAAAAATGGAGACTATAATGGCAAGGAAAGCGTTTGTTCCCGTAGACGTTCACTTTGACAGTGACGGAAAAATGACACCTAAGTCGATCACATGGGAAGATGAAACCGTATACAATATTGACCGTGTAACAGATGTGCGCAGAGCTGCGTCGACAAAAGCGGGTGGCATCGGCATCAGATACACTATCATTATCAACGGGCAACAAAGTTTTTTGTACTTCGAAGATCCGAGATGGTTTGTGGAGGCCAAATACTAATGTGTGGACGATATTCATTGTTCGATGAACAAGACAATACAGAGATACAATCTATCATCCGCGAGATGAATCAGCAATACCCTGACACGCCGATACGTACAGGTGAGATATTCCCGACAAATACTGTGCCTATCATCATCGCTGTCGGTGATAGATTGCAACCTATGCCATGCGTATGGGGATTCCCCAAGTATAACGCGAGTGGTGTTATCATCAATGCACGTGCTGAAACTGCGGCCGAGAAGAAGACATTCATTGACAGCCTCTACTATCGACGCTGCATCGTGCCAAGTACGGGCTTTTACGAGTGGAACAAGCAGAAACAGAAATTCTTCTTCCGTCTTCCCGACGAGAATGTGCTTTACCTGGCGGGGCTGTACCGTGACTATGGCAGTGAACGACGGCTTGTTATCCTTACGACAGCAGCGAATAGATCCATGCAGGATGTGCATGACAGAATGCCTGTGATACTTCCTCGAGAGCGCGTGCGAATGTGGTCGCATGATACGACCGAATCAATACGATATATTGCCACAGAAATGCCGGAGCTGAGAAAAGAAGCTGTGATATAAAATAATGTTGAGACGCCGAATTCATGGAATTTGGCGTCTCTTCTATGTCCTTCTTGTATGCTTCTATTATACTGCATACGATATTCAAGGGGTTGCTATGAACAAAGACACTTCAAAAGCAGAAGAAATTTTCGTCTCTGCAACGTACCTTGATTAAACGATCATGTTCATTGCATCTATGAACTATGTACAGAGTTGCTGAAACAAATCTTTCCTTCGGGGGAAAAATAGGTTTTGTGCAGTAGACATTAAACCAAGAATATGCCAAAAGAGATGCCGCAAAAAGCAGCATCCCAAGTGTGATTTAGACGATGACTGTCAGGATTATTTCACTATGTGCCCATCTGCAATCATTATTTTTCGCGTGCAGTATGATGCGACTATATTATCATGCGTCACCATTATAATGGTCTTTCCTAGTTTATTAAGTTCGACAAATATTTTCATAATATCCGCCGCTGTCGCGGAGTCGAGATTCCCAGTCGGTTCGTCGGCGAGAATGATAGAAGGATCATTTACGATCGCGCGAGCGATTGCTACACGCTGCTGTTCGCCACCGGATAGTTCGCTTGGAAAATGATCAAGGCGTTCTGTAATTCCAAGCGTCTCTGCGATACTACTAAATGTGGTCTCGTCAGGTTTACTGCCGTTCAAAAGTGACGGTATGGATATATTCTCACGTGCCGTCAACATCGGCATTAAGTTGAAACTCTGAAAAACATAACCGATATTGTTTCGCCGGAATAATGCCAATTCTTCTTTCTCTTTTGAAAACAAGTCGTTTCCATCATACATAACAACCCCATCAGTAGGTTTGAGTAAGCCAGCGCAGATTTGAAGAACCGTACTTTTACCGGCACCAGACGGACCCATTACCGCCACAAACTCTCCCTCCTCGACCTTAAATGTCACCTCATTTAGCGCTTTGACAGTTCGCAGCCCTGACACATAATCCTTCCGTATCCGCTTTGCTTCAAGTATTGCCATTCTTAT
>CANPXN010000042.1 GCA_947586185.1 uncultured Clostridia bacterium | reverse complement strand
ATAAGTAGTATTAACTGATTTTAAAAAAATATCCTGATTATTGTCAATAATATCTCCTTAAAAAGGATACTTTTCTAAAACCAGAAAATCCTCCGCAAAGCCGCCTTGCAGAGCGGATACTCTGCGGAGGTCCGATATCTTATTTATAGTCGCTTAAATAGAACTTAACGTCCTCGCCGTCATATTTTTCAATTGAAACCTTTTCAATAACGACGTCTTTAAGAGGCTTGCTGTTTTCTGCGTTTACCTCGACCTTTGAAACTGCCTCGGCAACGTCAAGACCATAGTATACCTGACCGAAGACGGTATATTCTCCCATATAGCCGTCAAGGTGGATAGCTCCTCCGACCTCTTTGTATTTCTTCTGAACAGCATCGCTGAGGGGCTTGTCGATTCCGGCATATGCCTGAACATACTGGTTCATCATATCATCGGCTATATCTGCACCTGTTACGATGTAGAACTGACTTCCGTCCGTTGCTGTAGAGCCGCTGTTTGCATATGCAACTGCGCCGACGAAGTGATAAAGACCCTTGGTAACGCCGCCGTCAAAAGCGCCGCCCCATTTTGATTCTCCGCCTGTGCCGTCGCCCTTAGGATCTCCGCCCTGGATCATAAAGTCTTCAATGACTCTGTGGAAGATAAGGTCGTTGTAATAGCCGTCCTTTGCAAGATCAACGAAGTTTTCAACTGCCTTAGGAGCAAGGTCAGGGAAAAGCTTGACCTTAACGTCACCAAAATCCTTGATCGTGATAACGGCAACCTCCTCACCCTTTTCAGGAGCTGTGAAGTTTACATACTCGCCGTCCTTTACTGTTGTTTTAGCGTCCTTGTCGCCGCAGCCGGCAGTGAAGCCTGTAAGCATAAGACCACTGAGGAGGACTGCTGTAATTTTCTTAAAATTTATCATAAAACACCTCGTAAAAATACCTTAGGTAATGTTCATTTATTGAACATCATCTCACGATTAACTTTAATATTATACCCCAAAAGCCTAAATTTGTAAAGTAGATTTGGCTTACACCTTTGGATTTAAGCAAATTTTTTATTAAATTGCACCAATTTCAAGCTTATATCATTGTAATATATAGACAAAACGCAGGGAAAATAACGTCTAAAACTGCCTTACTCCGCAGTATACTTGCCGATCTCAACAGTTTCAATAATAATGTCTTCATCTGTATTATCGGAGCTGTTTTCGGTATCGGATGAGGTGATTTCTTCGATCACATCAAAGCCCTCATAGGTCTGACCGAAAATAGATACCTGCTGGGAGAGGTTAGGGACTCCTCCGGTTTTTATAAATGCGTCTGCAATAGTTGTGTTTTCGTCCGACTTCAAAAGCTCCTCCTTGAACTCGTCCGTAAATTCTACGGTGTTGAGGACGGCAAAGCGGCTTCCATTAAAGGATTTTGCATTATGAGTGATAATCTTCCAGATATTTTTTTCAGAGCCTGTGGAAATGCTGTACAGAGCGCCCTTAAAAGGCCAGAGATTTTGATGGAGCTCTTTCTCAACCTTTTCATGGCTTTCGTCCGCCTTATCTCCAAGGCCTCCGTCCTTTTCAGGAGAGCCGGCAAAAAATCCGCCGGACTGGGTCTGATAGACATAAGTGCCGTCGTAGTATCCGCTTTCAGCAAGCTCCGTAAAGTTTTCAACAGCCTTTGGAGCATACTCAGGGTAAAGAACCGCCTTGATATCTCCAAGGCTTGTCTTTATAGTTGCAACAGTATCCCCCTCCTGAGGCTCTTCAAGCTGTACCAGCTCCAGAGTATCCATGTCTATATAGGTTTTGTTATTGTTTGCCATAAGCTGGGTGCAGGCAACGGTCGAAAGACTCATTGCACCGCACACAATAGTTCCCATTAAAAGGAATTTTCCTCTTGTAGTCATTGTATTATCCTATCTTTGTTATTTCAGTTCCCTGACGTGTTTCCTTTACCGCATATCCCATTTCCGCAATTTTATCCCTTAACTCATCTGCTTTTGCAAAGTCCTTTGCCTTTCTTGCCTCCTGACGCAGGCTTACAAGCTCCTTTATTTCCTGAGGGATATCGTCCTTTGCTCCTCTGTTGTACATAAGCCCCAGAACGCCTGTAAGCTCGTCAAAAAGGGCGGCTCCCGCTTCGAGCTGAGCCTTGGTAGTGCTGCTGTCGGCAGCCATGGTGTTAAGGTCACGGACAAGCTCAAAAACGGCTGTGATGCCGTCGGCTGTGTTCAGGTCGTCGTCCATAGCCTCTATAAACTGCTTTCTTCTCATTTCAAAGCTTCCGGCAGCCATAGGGTCGATCTTTCCCTCCGGAGCATTAGCAATAGCTCTGTCAAGGCTGTCACGGCAGTTGTAAAGCCTTTCAAGGGACGCCTTGCAGGCCTCCAGCAGCTCTACGCTGTAATTGATAGGGCTTCTGTAGTGAGCCTGAACCATCATATATCTTACGACTTCATAGCCGTATTTTTCGGCGACCTCTCTTGCCGTAAAGAAATTGCCCAGTGATTTTGACATTTTCTTGTTATCCACATTGATATATCCGTTGTGCATCCAGCAGTTTGCAAAGGTACAGCCGGTTGCGGCTTCGCTCTGAGCGATCTCGTTTTCGTGGTGAGGGAAGATAAGGTCCTGACCACCGCAGTGAATGTCAAGAGTATCTCCTATATAGTGTCTTGACATTGCAGAGCATTCGATATGCCAGCCGGGTCTGCCCTTTCCCCACGGGGATTCCCAGAAAGGCTCTCCCTCCTTGGCAGCCTTCCACAAAGCGAAGTCAAGAGCGTCCTCCTTCTGGTCGTTGACATCTATCCTTGCTCCTGCCTGGAGGTCTTCAATAGGCATTTTGGAAAGCTTTCCGTAATCCTTAAATTTAAGAGTTCTGAAATAAACGTCTCCGTTTTTTGCATAGGCATAGCCCTTTTCCACGAGAACCTTTATAATGTCTATTATGATGTCCATATTTTCCGTTACCTTCGGGTGAACATCTGCCTCCATAACGTTAAGACCTTTAGCGTCCTTTTTGTACTCCTCGATATATCTTTCCGATATTTCCGAGGCGGAAACGCCCTCCTCATTGGCTTTTTTTATTATCTTGTCGTCAACGTCTGTGAAATTCTGAACATATTTAACGTTATAGCCCCTGTATTTAAGGTATCTTCTTAAAACATCAAAGGAGCATATAGGTCTTGCATTTCCTATATGGATATAGTTGTATACAGTAGGTCCGCAGGCATAAATATTTACCTGACCGTCCTTTACAGGCTTTAGCTCCTCCTTTTTTCTTGTCATGGTATTGTAAATCTGCATGATATAGAACCTCCTTTATACTAATTCATTATCGTTCTGTAGACAAAGCTGCCAAAGCAAATTTGTCCATAGGTTGATGATGAATTAATATTAATTATTTTTGTCGCTTTCCAGCTCTTTTATCCTTTCCTCAAGGTGACTCATCTGAACCTTGATCCTGCACATTTCCTGTGCCACCGGATCAGGAATGTGAATCTGATCAAGCTCCTGACAAACCTTTTCTCCGCCTCTTCTGACGATCCTTGCCGGAACTCCTACGGCGGTACAGTTGTCGGGTATCTCCTCCAGAACCACTGCTCCGGCGGCGATCTTTACGTTGTTTCCAACCTTGAACGGTCCTAATACCTTTGCCCCCGAGCCGACCATAACGTTATTGCCGAGGGTAGGGTGGCGCTTGCCCTTTTCCTTACCAGTACCGCCAAGGGTTACCCCCTGATAGATAAGGCAGTTGTCGCCGATCTCGGCGGTTTCGCCTATTACAACGCCCATTCCGTGGTCTATGAAAAGACCCTTTCCTATTGTAGCCCCCGGGTGTATTTCAATACCCGTTCGAAATCTTGCCCACTGGGATATGATCCTTGCAATGGTGAACATTTTCCTTTTGTAAAACCAGTGCGCTTTGCGGTAGCTGTGAATGGCGTGAAGTCCGGAATAGGTAAGCCAAATTTCAAAGGAGCTTCTTGCTGCCGGATCACGTTCCTTTATAAGCGCAATATCCTCTTTAAGTCTTTTGAACAATTTATATAACCTCCGAATAAAAAAACCGCCCTGCCCTTTTTAAAGGTCAGAGGCGGCATAAGCCACGGTTCCACTCCGATTTATAACTATTGCCCTTTAACGCAGGAATACGTGCGGCAATACTTGGCAAAGCTGTTCCTGCCGCAGGCTGACAGCCGCACTTCACAGATAAAACCACACGCCGCTCCCACCGCTGCGGCGCTCTCTGAGCTGCTTTTATTCTGCTACTCTGACTGCTACGCCTTTAAATATACTATAGTATATTATACTCACAAGGAGCAATTTTGTCAACGGCTTTTTGTTTTTTGCCATGGGAATCAATTTTTAAAACATTATGCGGTGGACTCTGTCCCCCGCACCCCCTGCTAAAGGGACAAAGTCCCTTTAGAATTGGAGGGAAACAAAAAACTTTTTCTTAACAAAGATATGGGGATAGAGTACAACAAATTTTTAAAAAGGTTTTTTACAGCATTAAAAAACGGAGGCATAAAAGCCTCCGCATAAAATCACATTTCGCTTCTGTTTTCAAGAGCCTTGAAAAGTGTTACTTCGTCAGCGTATTCAAGATGTCCTCCAACGGGGATACCGAAAGCGAGCCTTGTCACCTTTATTCCCATAGGCTTTAAAAGCCTTGCGATATACATGGCAGTGGCTTCGCCCTCTACGGTCGGGTTTGTAGCCATAATGACCTCACGGACCTCGTCCGTACCGATACGCCTTAAAAGCTCTTTTATTTTAAGATCGTCCGCATTTATTCCGTCCACCGGGGAAAGAAGTCCATGAAGAACGTGATATGTTCCCTCGTACTCGTTGGTGCGTTCAAAGGCTGTTACGTCCTTAGGACTTTCCACAACGCATATCTGGGTGCGGTCACGTCTTTCGCTGCTGCATATAGGGCATACCTCAAACTCCGTAAGGTTCTGGCATACCTTGCAGCATCCCACATTGTCCTTGGCGGAAATAATTGCGTCGGCAAACTGCTTAGCGTCCTCACGGCTCATTGACATTACATGGTATGCAAGGCGCTGAGCGGTTTTCATTCCTATTCCCGGGAGCTTTGCAAACTGCTCCGCAAGAATAACAAGGGGGAGTGCGCTGCTTTCAGCCATTATTAAAACAGTCCCGGAAGAGAAACGCCGCCGGTGATCTGGTTCATTTCTTCCTCGGTTGTCTTTTCGATGTCAGCCATAGCCTGGTTTACAGCTGAAATAACAGTATCCTGCAACATTTCTACGTCATCTGCATTTACGATCTCAGGATTGATTTTAAGGGATTTGATGTTCTTGTTACCCATAACGGTAACCTCTACCATGCCGCCGCCGGCTGTTGATGTAAATTCTCTGCCCTCAATATCCTCCTGGAGAGCAGTGATCTGATCCTGCATTTTCTGAGCCTGCTTGATCATTGAATTAACGTTCTGGGCGCCGCCCATATTCTTAGGTACTCTTGATTTCATGGTATTAATCTCCTTTAATTTTAAGTAAATATTGTTTTTATCACGGCATATCGTATGCGGTATGCCTTTATTCAACAGCAGTCTCGATACCGCTGTTTTTAGCTTTTTCAATAAGCTCCTGAGCCTTATTTTCCTCTTTAGCGGCTGCGGAGCATCTTGCTCTTATGCTGTAGGTCTTGCCCATTACGGACTCGATCGCCTGTTTTAAATATGAGGCGTTGTTATCCTGCTTGTAAAGCTTTAAGAAAAACCTGTTCTTAGCATCTATCAGCAATATGCTGTCGCTTGCATAAGCGGCTGAATCTATAAGGGTAGCCCCCAATGACGGGCATATTTTTGTAAGTTCGTCCAAAATACCGCTCCACTGGATAAGCGGTCTGAAATCGGCGGCTGATGGTTTTTTATTTGCCTCAGGCGCTGCCTGTACCGGCTGATTTGGGATAGGCGCACTCTCCGTCTGTTTCTGGATTGGAGCGCGCTCTGCCTGTTTTATTTTATCATGCTCCGGCAAATTGTCAATACTTTTTTGACTGCTTTGTACTGAACAAAGCTTTATAAGGCACATTTCAAGCTCCACTCTTTTGCTCAGAGCCTTTCCCATGCGCTCGCTGCAATCCTGTAGCACAGTAAGCTTTGAAAGCACGTCCGGAAGACTTATTTTTTCTGCGATCTCCGTAAGCCTTGCGATCTCGTCCGGCATGCAGGCAAGCATATTTTTGTTTTCCGGCGCAGCCTTTATCAGCATAACGTTTCTGAACTGGTCGGTAAGCTCACTGCACAGTCTTTGCATATCCTTTGACATGGAATAGAGCCTGTCCGCAACGGAAAGAGCATCCCCTGCATTTCCGCCAGCCACAGCCTCCATTATCTCAAAAAGGCTGTCTCTTCCGGCTATCCCTGCGGCTGAGGAAACTGTCTCAAGGCCGATTTCCGGGGAATAGGATGCGCAAAGGTCAAGGAGTGACAAAGCGTCACGCATTCCGCCGTCGGAAAGCCTTGCTATAAGGGCGGCAGCTTTTTCGTCAAGGTTAAAGTCTTCATGCTGTGCAACGTAAAGAAGTCTTGCGGCAATATCCTCCGGCTTTATCCTGCGGAAGTCAAACCGCTGACATCTTGACACGATAGTTGCCGGTACCTTGTGTATTTCGGTTGTTGCAAGTATGAATTTAACATATTCCGGTGGCTCCTCCATGATCTTCAGCAGGGCGTTGAAAGCGCTTGCCGAAAGCATGTGAACCTCGTCTATAATGTATATCTTGTATTTGCACCTCTCAGGAGTATACACAGCTCCGTCACGGAGATCTCTTATATCGTTTACGCCGTTGTTTGAAGCGGCGTCAGTTTCTATTATATCAGATAAAGCAAAGCTGTCTGCGTCATGGCATATGCTGCATTCAAGGCATGGATTTCCTCCGCTGCACTGAGGACAGTTTACCGCCTTTGCAAAAATTCTTGCGCATGTTGTTTTTCCAGTGCCCCTTGAGCCTGTAAACAGGTAGGCGTGAGCTGTTCTGCCGCTTATTATCTGATTTTTTAAGGTTTTGGTGATATGCGGCTGCGAAATAACGTCGTCAAAGGACAGCGGCCGCCATTTTCTGTATAATGCCTCGTACATATTTCACCCGGCTTTGCCGAAATACTGCTTTTCAGCTGCAAAAACGAAAAAACCCGGAACATAGGTGTGCAGGCTTGCTGCGGCACACAAAACGGTCCGCTTAATGCTGCTCGGTTCCCCGCCTGACATGGTTCACGGTGTCTTATTGCACAGGGCCCGCACACCTATATTCCGGATAGGTTGCTATCCTGACCTTAAATAGCATTATTATTATACCACATATTTAATAGGATTTCAACCCCAAAATCAAATTTTTTTGTTTTTGCTGTACACGGGGCTTATGAGGGGCATATAAACTGTGCAATTTTTTTCAAAATACATATAGCCAAACAGCAGAAAATGTGGTATAATAAGCTATAAAGCAAAAAGAAGGAGCGGTATTTATGAAAACCTTTCAGAAAATTCTTATTGCATCAATCATTGCTGTGGTTACAGCAGCCGGTATTATAATTTCTGTTTTGGCATACAGAAAAAAATTCAGCAGAAAGTATATTACGGTAAATAGCTAAGTTTAATATTTTATATTAAGAGGTTGATAAAAATGGAAATCAAAATCGAACTTACTCAGACTCCTAAGGAAAAGCCTAAGGACGAAACAAAGCTTGGCTTCGGCCATATCTTTACAGACCACATGTTCATTATGAATTATGACACAGGCGAGGGCTGGCATGACGCAAGAATAGTTCCTTATCAGGACCTTACTCTTTCTCCTGCCGCAATGTGCCTGCACTATGGACAGGAGGTATTTGAGGGCCTGAAGGCTTATCGCACAGCGGAGGACAAGATTCAGCTTTTCCGTCCTCAGGAAAACTTTAAAAGACTTAACAGCTCAAACAAGCGTATGGTAATCCCGGAGATCGACGAGGCTTTCTGCCTTGAAGCTCTTCAGAAGCTTCTGAGCATTGAAAAGGACTGGGTTCCTCGTACTGACGGAGCTGCCCTGTACATAAGACCGTTTATTATTTCAACTGACCCTTATGTAGGCGTTCGTCCGGCTGATCATTATCTCTTTATGATCATTCTTTCTCCGTCTGGAGCTTATTATTCAACCGGACTTAACCCTGTTAAGATCTATGTTGAAAATAATTATGTAAGAGCCGTAAGAGGCGGTACGGGCTTTGCAAAGACTGCCGCTAACTACGCTATTTCTCTTGCAGGTCAGGATGAGGCTCATAAGCAAGACTACGAGCAGGTTCTCTGGCTTGACGGCGTTGAGCGTAAATATATCGAAGAAGTCGGCTCAATGAACATCTTCTTTGTTATCGACGGAGAGGTTATCACTCCTGAGCTTACAGGCTCTGTACTTCCGGGTATCACAAGAAAATCCGCTATAGAAGTATGCCGCAAAAAGGGCTACAAGGTAACGGAGCGCAGGATCACTATCCAGGAGGTTGCTGAGGCTTACGATAACGGAAAGCTTGACGAGGTTTTCGGAACAGGCACTGCCGCTGTAATTTCACCGGTTGGTCACCTTAAATGGGGCGACAAGATCATGGAGATCAACGATAACAAGATCGGTGACATCTCACAGATGCTCTATGACACAATGACAGGAATCCAGTGGGGCAAGATAGAGGATGAGTTCGGCTGGACTGTTGAAGTAAAATAAATTAATAACTATTTTCACAAGATATGTGTGCATATGCTTGTGAAGAAAAGTTCTAAATCCGGGGTGCTTGCTTTTGCAGGCTGAGATCATACCCGTAACCTGAAATGGGTAATGCCAACGTAGGGAGAAGCTTACGATATGTTTAAGGGCGTACCATTTAGGTACGCTCTTTTTATATGTAATAAAGGAATAACATGAAGATAAAAAAGGAAACATTAAGGCTTTATGCCATTACAGACAGAGCATGGCTTAAAGAGGGTGAAACCGTTGCCATGCAGGTTCGTTTAGCAATTGAGGGCGGCGCAACTATTATCCAGATGCGTGAAAAGCATTCTGACTTTGATGAAAAGCTTAGGCTTGCCACCGAGCTTAAAGCCGTATGCTCACAGTATGGGATACCTCTTATAATAAACGACAGCGTGGAGATCGCAAGGCTCAGCGGCGCTGACGGCGTTCACCTCGGACAGGGCGATACTGATATTTCTGAGGCAAGGAAAATACTGGGGGAGGGCAAAATAATCGGCGCTACTGCCCATAATAAAGAGGAAGCTGTTAAAGCCTTTGAAGCCGGCGCTGATTACCTTGGAGCAGGAGCTGTTTTCCCTACGGGGACAAAGAGCGATACTGTGCCTCTTTCTTTTGATGAGCTTAAAAGGATATGCTCGGCTGTGGAAATTCCTGTTGCAGCTATAGGTGGGATAAACGCTGAAAATATTACAAAGCTTGAAGGCACAGGCATAAGCGGTGCAGCAGTGGTTTCCGCAGTGTTTGCACAGGAGGATATAAGGCTTGCAGCGGAAAATTTAAGAAGGCTTACCGATAAGGTATGCAGGGAGGATAAATGAAAACAGTTCTTACCATAGCCGGAAGTGACAGCATTGGCGGAGCAGGAATACAGGCGGACATAAAGTCAATATCTGCAAACGGATGCTATGCAATGAGCGTTATCACCTCGGTCACGGCGCAGAATACTCTTGCTGTGACGGGAATCCACGATATTCCGGCGGATTTCGTCAAGGCTCAGACAGAGGCAGTTTTTGAGGACATAGTTCCGGACGCTGTAAAAATCGGAATGCTTTCCTCAGCGGAAATTATTTGCGCTGTGGCAGAGGAGCTTGAAAAGTATGGGGCAAAAAATGTGGTCGCAGATACGGTTATGATATCCACCAGCGGATGCAGGCTTCTTGCGGAGGATGCTGAAAAAGCCCTTGTAAGCAGGCTTTTTCCTCTTGCGGATATTATTACCCCCAATAAGTTTGAGGCGGAGGTCCTTACCGGAATTACCATTGATTCAAATGAGAGTATGGAAAATGCCGGAGAGCGGCTTTCTGAAATGTGCGCCGGAGCAGTCCTTATAAAGGGAGGACATTTAAATGGCGATGCAGCGGACCTGCTCTGTACCGAGGGTAGGAGGATATGGATAAGTGAGTCACGAATTGATAATTCCAACACTCATGGTACAGGCTGTACTCTTTCATCGGCGATCGCTTCAAATCTTGCAAAGGGATATTCTACACTGGAAAGCGTAAGGGCAGCTAAGGCATATATTACTGGCGCTATCGCAGACGGACTTGACCTTGGAAAGGGACACGGTCCTTTAAATCATTTTTACAAAGGAGAAATTTTGACATGACATATAAAACACAGATGGACGCTGCTAAGCAGGGTATCATTACAAAGGAAATGGAAACGGTTGCCCAAAAGGAAAATACCGATGCGGAGAGCATAAGGAAAAAGGTTGCGGAGGGATGTGTTTGTATTCCGGCGAATATCAACCACAAATCCCTGAGCGCAGAGGGTATTGGCTCCGGACTTAAAACGAAGATAAATGTTAATCTTGGCATTTCCGGCGACTGCAAAAATTACGATATGGAAATGGAAAAGGTGAAAATGGCTATAGGCTTCGGCTGTGAGGCTATTATGGATCTGAGTAACTACGGAAAGACCAATATGTTCAGAAAAGAGCTTGTTGAGATGTCTCCAGCAATGATAGGAACGGTTCCTATGTATGATGCGATCGGCTATCTTGAAAAGGATCTCCTTGAAATTACCGCAAAGGATTTCCTCAAGGTCGTTGAGGCTCATGCCAAGGAGGGCGTTGATTTCCAGACGATCCATGCCGGAATCAATAAAAGAGCTGTTGAGGCGTTCAAGCGTCAGGGCAGGCTTACAAATATCGTTTCACGAGGCGGATCGCTGCTTTTTGCATGGATGGAAATGACGGGAAATGAAAATCCTTTCTATGAATATTATGATGAGGTTCTGGAAATCCTCAGGGAATATGACGTAACAATAAGCCTTGGAGATGCTTTAAGACCGGGTTCGATAAACGATAGTACTGATGCGGGACAGATCGCAGAGCTTATCGAGCTTGGAAACCTTACAAAGAGAGCATGGGAAAAGGATGTTCAGGTAATGGTTGAAGGGCCGGGTCATATGGCTATGAATGAGATCGCTGCAAACATGACGTTACAGAAGAGGCTTTGCCATAACGCTCCGTTCTATGTTCTCGGACCTTTGGTTACTGATATTGCACCGGGCTATGATCATATAACCTCAGCTATCGGCGGCGCTATCGCTGCTGCAAACGGAGCGGATTTCCTTTGCTATGTAACCCCGGCAGAGCATCTGAGACTTCCTGATGCCGATGATGTAAGAGAGGGCATTGTAGCATCCAAAATTGCCGCTCATGCTGCGGATATCGCAAAGGGTATTCCGGGAGCAAGGGACATTGATAATAAAATGAGCGATGCAAGACGCCGTGTCGAGTGGGACGAGATGTTCAAGTATGCCATAGACCCGGATAAGGCTAAAAGATATTTTGAAAGCGTTCCTCCAAAGGACAGGCATACATGCTCAATGTGCGGAAAAATGTGCGCAATGAGAACTACAAATATGATCCTGGCAGGAGAAAAGGTAGAATTTTGCACTGAAAAATAAACAGTCACCCTATAAAGCATGGAAATCAATTTTTGAAACACTATGCGGTGGACTCTGTCCCCCGCACCCCTTGCTAAAGGGACATAGTCCCTTTAGAATCCCGATTCAATTCTATTTTCATCCCTTTAAGGGACGAAAATAGAATTGGAGGGAAACGAAAAAACTTTTTCTTAACAAGGATATGGGGATAGAAAACACCAAATTTTTAAAAATTGATTTTCGTGCTATAAGGGTGGCTGTTTGACATGCTGTATATTTTGTTGTATAATTACGTTGGGCATACTAAAACGGTAGACTCGTTCTTTTAAGGAACAAGTCGGTTGAGCGTTTTTTATTTGCGTTCAGCTGGCGGTTAATTCTTACTCCCGGAGGGGAGTGAGTGATATGAGTAATAATGTTACATGGAATGAACTATTACAGTTCTGTTTACTGATAACAACTATTGTGTTAAGTGACAAGCAAAATGCAAAATGTATAAAAAGCGGAGAAAAGCAGTAAATTTGCGGAACAGAGGTTATAAC
>CANPXN010000041.1 GCA_947586185.1 uncultured Clostridia bacterium | reverse complement strand
CCCTCTGCACTCCCTTTCCACTCACCTCCCTCCCCCATTCCGCATTTTTAACTCTCGCCGCATGCTCTTTTGCCGCAAACGGCAAAAACATCGCAGGTTACTTTAGAGAGTTAGAGAAAGCAAAATATTTCCACCTTGCATTTTTCACTTTCCCAAAAGTGAAAGTGAAAAAGTTACTTTGGTTTTTATACCGGCAATATATATTTTCTTTCTTTGCCTTTTTTGTTTTTTCTTCGTTATAAATTATAAAGAAAAAAGTACGCAGGGTGAGGGGGAATTGGAAAGAGAGTGCAGAGGGAAAACCTTATTGGGGAGAGGGGCTGCGTACTTTTTGAAGGTTTTTTCTCGCCCCTCTCCCCGGTAAGGTTGTCCCTTTGCTTTTACCTTTCTGGTCGCTTTCGGAAAGCGGCGAAAATAGTTTCCCTATGCCTTTCCAAAGCATAGAAAAGCCTTTTCGGCTTTCCCTTTCGAGAAAGCCGAAAATATTTTTATCCCATTAAAACAAGAATTTCATTCTCATTCTTCATTTCGTCAGCCGGAACAAAGCAGCCTGCAACCTTATTGCCGTTAAGAGTGATCTCCTTTACACCGCTCTCCTTATGCTCAGGATTGCTTACCTTGATGCTCAGATGCTTTCCTCTGAACTCCTTTTCGATTTCAAAGCCGTCCCACTGCGCAGGAATTGACGGAGAAATAACGAGTCCATCCACCGTCGGACGCATTCCGCAGATTCCCTCAACGCAGCCTACCATAACAGTTGACGCTGTTCCTGTAAGCCAGTGAACGTGGGAGCGTCCCTCATAAGGGGACTCTTTGCTTTCAGTAAACTGTCCATGGGCATATGGCTCGATAACACGTATTTCCGCCTTATCATTCATTGCTGCCGGAGAGGTTTCCATGAAATATTCAAAGGCTCTGTTGCCGTGACCCATAAGAGCCTCCGCAAGAATAAGCCAGCCCTGGGACTGTGAGAAAATACCGCCGTTTTCCTTTGTATCTCCGTTGAAAATGTGCATAAGAGCGCCGTCAAAGTAAAACTGCTTATAAGGCGGATCAAGAAGCTTAGCGCCATATGGCGTATTGAGTATCTCGTGAACGCTTTCCATAGCCTTTTCAGCATGCTCCTCTGATGCAAAGCCTGAAATAACGCTCCAGCTCTGAGGATTGAGCCACATGCTTGCCTCAGGGTCTGCTTTTGCGCCTACTATAATTCCGTCCTCACGGATTCCTCTTATAAACCTGTCCTCGTCCCAGCATTTACTCAAAGCCTCACCAAGCTCCGGCTGTACCTCGTCTATATATGAGGCATACTCTCTGTCACCCCTCAGCAAAGCCATATCCTTAATAACGCTCATTGCATAGTATAGCTGGAATGCAACAAATGTGGATTCGCCCTTTGCTCCAAGACGGAGGCAGTCGTTCCAGTCAGCGTGAAGACCTGCCGGCATATTGTTATCCCCAAGGCGGTTCATTGAAAACTCTATAGCTCTTTTAAGATGTCCGTAAACGCTGTCCTTTCCGCCGTTTGCATACACAATAACCTCATCAAGGAAGTCCTGATTTCCGCTTTCGCCGATGTATTTAGCGATAGTCGGGAACAGCCACAGTGCATCGTCCGCACGATAGGACGGATGTCCAGTTTCCTTGACATACTCAGGATCGTCAGGAGTGTTTTCATGACCTGCATTATGGGTAAACTTAACAAGCGGAAGACCTCCGCCGTTATTTACCTGAGCAGAAAGCATGAACCTAATCTTATCCGCAGCCATTTCAGGATCAAGATGAATGATTCCCTGAATATCCTGAACAGTATCACGATAGCCGTAGCCGTTTCTCAATCCGCAGTAGATAAAGGACGCAGCTCTTGACCATATAAAGGTAATGAAGCACTGAAAAGCGTTCCATACGTTTATCATGTTGTTAAACTCCTCGCTTGGAGTTTTGACCTGAAAGCGGTCAAGAGTTGAGTGCCAGTAGCTTTTAAGCTCTGTGATCTCAGCCTCGGCTCTGGCAGGGTCTTTGTACTGCTCCAGTATCAGGCCAGCCTCACTGCTGTTCTTTCTGCCCATAACATAGCAAAGCTCCATGGTTTCCCCAGGGCCTATCACAAAATCGGACTGGAGCGCTCCGCATGAGTTTGAGTTATAGTTCATTGTTCCGTCAAGTCTGCCATTTTCAACGGATATAGGATTTGAATAGGTTCTGTAAGGACCTATAAAGCTGTCAAGGCTTCCTGCTGCGCCGGTAACATTTGCTCCCACCATGCCGAAAAAGCGTTCTTCATGATCTTTTTCACTGTTTTCGCTTATATGCTGCATAACCCTGTTTTCTTCAAAGAAGGTTCTGGATATAAAAAGTGAATACTGGAGGTTTACCTGATCCTGCTCGTAATTCTTTTCATTTGTAAATTCCACAAAACCGAATACTGAAAGATTCCTCGGCTTTGAATCCCTGTTAGTGATCCTTGTGCGCCATACCTCATAATCCTTGTTCATAGGCACATAATAGGTGGTTTCCGCTGAGATATTTTCATACTCTGAGCTGATCACAGTATACGCCGTACCGTGGCGGCACTCGCTTTTATACTTGCTAAGCGGCTTTCCGACCGGCTGCCATGAAGCCGACCAATAATCCTTTGTTTCATTATCCCTCAGATAGATATATCTTCCCGGCAGCGCCATATTTGAGTTAAAGCGAAATCTGCTTATTCTTCCGTTTGCTCCTGATTTTACAAAGCTATAGCCTGCTGCATTGTTTGAAATAATTGCGCCGTAGTCCGGTGAACCGAGGTAGTTGACCCACTGAGCCGGGGTGTCCGGTCTTGTAATGACATACTCCTTATTTTCAAGGTCGAAGTAACCGTAATTCATAGTAATTTTAATCTCCTTTAGCCTTATTTTACTGATAGAATAATAATAGCATTTTATTTCATTATTTTCAAGAGATACGGATAAAAAAATTACTGCTTTTTTTAAAGCAGCTTAAAAAAATTTTATCGCTTTGAAAAAGCGATAGGGAAACTCTTTTGCCGCTTTTCAAAAGCGTCCTGAAAGGTTTATGCAAAGGGACAACCTTTATGGGAGAGGGGGGAAGAACAAAACTTACAAAAGTACGACATTCCCCCTCTCCCCTAACGGTTTTCCCTCTGCACTCTCTTTCCCTAACACCCCTCACCTCCCTTGTCGTACTTTTAACTCTCGCCGCTTGCTCTTTTGCCGCTTTCAGCGGCAAAAACATCACAGGTACTGGGAGCAGAAAGGAAAAGAAAGCAAAAAACTCCGCTCAGCTGGGAGAATCTTTCAAGGAATAAGGCGAGCAAAGCGATGCCGGACAAGCCTCCACTTATAGCAATAGGTAGAACATTACCTTGCCTCCCCGTGGAAGAATTAACGTAACAATTACAAGCAAAGCGTACAAGAGACAGTGCCAATAAGTACAAGCAATCAAGAAGATGTTCCGTAAGCCGTTAAAGTAACCCCCATGTAGAAGCAAATAGAAAGTCTGTAAATTTTGCCTGCAAAATTTCAGATTTCTATTTGTTTCTACCGGGTGCGGGTTTCAAGCCCTGCGGCGTTTGAGCTGCCTGTTTCTTTGGTTCGTTTCTTTGCAGGAGCAAAGAAATGAACATATATAACCTTTGAGGGGCGCTTTCACAAAGCGTTAAAAAAGTTTGCAAAAGCTTTTCAAAGCTTAAAATTTCCTGCTGCTTTTATAAAGCGGCAAAATAAAAAAAGCCCTTTCGGCTTTCCCTCGAAGAGGGAAAGCGCTCAAGGTCTTTGCGCATTTGCAAGCATCAGCTTTATACGATTTTCCTGGTTTACCTTAGTTGCTCCCGGGTCATAATCAATAGCAACTATGTTTGCCCCCGGATGGGATTCCTTGATAACTCTGGACATTCCCTTTGCAACAATATGATTCGGCAGGCATCCGAAAGGCTGAGCACAAATGATATTCTTTGTACCGGTTTCCGCAAGAGCTGCCATTTCCGCAGGGATAAGCCAGCCCTCGCCCATGTTTACTCCAAGGCTTATATATTTGTCCGCAAGAGCCTTTATGTCGTCAAAATCGTGGGGAGCGTCAAAAACTCCATGCTCCTTTATAATTCTTATAACCTTTTTCTGCACCGAATGAACAAGCCTATATCCGATATCGCTTATCCTTGACTTTTTGGTCTTATGCTCATAAAGCCTGCTGTCCGCAACGCTTCCGGCAAGGCAGTACATTACAAACTCAAGCAGTGCAGGAACTATCGGCTCACAGCCCTCTGACAAGAGAAATTCCTCAAGGTGATTATTTGCAAGAGGGGAATATTTAACATATATCTCTCCCACAATGCCTACACGGACCTTATTTCTCTTTGTTCTCTTTATAGAGTCAAAATCTTTAAGAATAGCCATGCAGTATTTTTTCAGCTTTAAAAACTCCCTTTTGTCAAATACCCCCGGAAGCTTTTTCTGCCACTTTTCACGAACCCTTTCAGTATCCCCTTTATTTATCTCATAAGGCTTGCACTGATTATAAAGGCTCATAAGCAGATCACCGTAGATCACTGCATAGAGTGTCTTCAAAAGCATTGGAGCTGTTATGTGTATTCCTCCCATTCCCTTTTCAAGGCCTGACAGATTCAGGGATATAACAGGCACCTGAGGGAACTCCTTCTTGAGAGCCTTTCTGAGAAGATGTATATAATTTGAGGCACGGCATCCGCCTCCCGTCTGAGTTATCATAAGAGCTGTCTTGTTCGGGTCATACCTTCCGCTTTTCAGCGCATCAATAAACTGTCCTATAACAAGCAGCGCCGGATAGCAGGTGTCGTTATGAACGTTTTTAAGTCCCTCGTCAACGACCGCTCTGGTAGAGGTCTGCAAAAGCTCAACGTTATAGCCATACTTTTTGAAAATATTTATTATCAGCTTGAAATGTACCGGCAGCATATCCGGAACAAGAATGGTATATGTGCTTTTCATTTCATCTTTAAATATTGGATACTGCATTCTTTTTTCCTTTCCAGTTTCAGGGATTTTGCAAAGCAGCTGTTATCTTTCATCCATAGCGGCAACAAGGCTTCTCAGTCTTATTTTCGCTGCGCCAAGATTATTTATCTCGTCGATTTTAAGCTGGGTATAAAGCTTTCCGGAGGATTCAAGTATCTCTCTTACCTCGTCAGTCGTAATAGCGTCGATACCACAGCCAAAGGATACAAGCTGAATAAGCTGCATGTCAGGCTGAGTCGTAACGTACTGAGCAGCCCTGTAAAGCCTTGAATGATAGCTCCACTGATTGAGAACGTGAAGCTCCGGATTATTTCCCATTGTGAAAACTGCATCCTCAGTCACAACTGCCATTCCAAGGCTTGTAATAAGCTTCTGTATTCCGTGGTTTATTTCCTTATCAATATGGTAAGGACGTCCGGCAAGAACGATTATTTTCCTGTTCTCCGCCCTTGCCTGCATTATTATTTCCCTGCCCTTTTCGGTGAGAAGCTCCTTATACTCATTAAGCTCTGCATATCCCTTTTCCACGGCAGCCCTTACCTGAGACTTTTTATAGCCAAACTCCTTCATCTCTTTGTAAAGGGTATTCACAACATTTGTCTTTATATTTAAGTCCATATAAGGATAACGGAAATTCTTTTTGTTAAGTCTCTGATTATTTGCAATTAAAAGCTCCGGATAATATGCCACTACCGGACAGTTGAAGTGGTTGTCATTCTGACCCTCGTCAATGTTATAGCTCATACATGGATACATGATAAAGTCAACATTTTTATCGAGCAGCGCTTCAATATGACCATGGGCTATCTTTGCCGGATAGCATACAGTATCCGACGGTATCGTATGCTGTCCCTTATAATAGGTATCTCTGGAGCTTTCCTCGGAAATAACCATATTTATGTTAAGCTCATCAAAAAAGCCGTGCCAGAAAGGCATAAGCTCGTAGAAGTTAAGTGCAAGAGGAACTCCGGCAGTGATCTTAGCCTCAGGAACGCTCACTTTGCCGTATTTATTCAAAATAAGATCGTATTTGTAGTCATAGAGGTTAGGAACGGAATTTTCCTTTGATTTTCCTGCTCCCCTTTCGCATCTGTTGCCGAAGATGAATTTTCCTCCGCCGCTGAATGTGACAATGTTAAGGGAGCACTTGGCAGTACAGCCTCCGCACTGTGCAGATTTTGAACTGTATGAAAAATCCTGTAATTCCTCAGGAGAAATAAGGGTTGACTCTCCCTTTGATTTTTCCTTTGCGTAAATGGCAGCTCCGAAGGCTCCCATAAGTCCCGATATTGCAGGACGTATAACGTTTCTTCCAAGCTCCATTTCAAAGGCTTTCAACACGGCGTCGTTTAAGAAGGTTCCGCCCTGAACAACGATATTTTTTCCAAGCTCCTCAGGAGATTTTGCTCTTATAACCTTGTAAATAGCATTCTTGATGATGGACGAGGAAAGACCTGCGGAAATATCCTCAACAGTTGCGCCGTCCTTCTGAGCCTGTTTTACGCTTGAATTCATAAACACAGTGCAGCGTGAGCCAAGGTCAACAGGATGCTCCGCAAAAAGTCCCAAAGCTGCAAAGTCGGCAATGTCATAGCCTAAGGCTGAAGCAAAGGTCTGTATAAACGAGCCGCAGCCGGAGGAACATGCCTCATTGAGCATGATGCTGTCGATACTTTTATTCTTTATCTTAAAGCACTTGATATCCTGTCCGCCGATATCAATAATAAAATCAACGTCCGGACAGAAATATGAAGCTGCCTTGAAATGAGCCACAGTTTCAACAATACCAAAGTCGATCTTCAGACCGGCTTTGATAAGATCCTCGCCATAGCCTGTTACGGCTGAGCCTTTTATTGTTATTCCCGGATTCATTTCAGCATATATTTTTTTCAACTGCATGAAAATTTTTTCAAGAGGCTGTCCTTTATTTGAAGCGTAATACTGATAGAGCAGCTTTCCGTCATCCGTTACTAAGGCAAGCTTTGTGGTGGTAGAGCCTGCGTCTATACCGAGGTATGCGTCCCCTGTCCATGTATGTATATCCGCATATTCAAGGTCATACTTTTTATGTCTGCCGATAAACGCCTCATACTCGTCCCTTGACTTGAAAAGAGGCTGTCCGGTAACGATACCGCTGCCGGCCTTGGCATTTTCAATGCGCTTTATTGTATCGTCAATAGTATAGCAGTCCTCAAGATTTTCCGCATGGAGAGCGCAGCCGTATGCCACAAAGACCGGCGCCTCCTTTGGAAATACCGCATGCTCATTGTCAAGCTTTAGGGTCCTTACAAACGCCTTTCCCAGTCCCTTTATAAACGAAAGAGGACCTCCGAGGAAAAGCACCTTTCCTTCGATAGTTCTGCCCTGTGCAAGTCCTGAAACGGTTTGGTCAACTACCGCCTGAAAAATACTTGCGCAGATATCCTCACGCCTTGCACCCTGGTTAAGCAGAGGCTGAATATCGGATTTCGCAAAAACTCCGCAGCGTGACGCAATAGGATATATCTTCTCCGCATTCTCAGACATCTCGTCCATTTTGTCCACGGTTACGTCAAGAAGTGTCGCCATCTGGTCAATGAATGCTCCAGTACCTCCTGCGCAGGAGCCGTTCATTCTCTGTTCAACTCCTCCTGTCAGGAAGATTATTTTAGCGTCCTCTCCTCCAAGCTCGATAACGGCGTCGGCGTCCGGATAGCTTTCCTTAACGGCAATAAATGCAGAGTGGACCTCCTGAACAAAAGGTATGCCTGCATTTGTTGCAAGTCCAAGTCCTGCTGAGCCTGTCATACACATTCTGAAACGATCCTCAGGATATTTTTCACGGATTAACTCAAGCTGAGCCTTAACAGTTTCCTTGACCTTTGAAAAATGCCTCTGATAACAGGAATAGATTATTTTTTTATTTTCATCAATAATTACAGTTTTGACAGTTGTTGAGCCAACGTCTATACCAAGAGAAAATGTAGCCATATATTAATTCAAGCCTTTCTGATGAATCGGTTTTTAAATGCCTCGCACATTCGCTCACTGCGTGCGTATCGGTGCTGCATTAAACGTTACCCTATATTATAACATATAATCTGAAAAAAATAAACCCCAAAAGTAAAAAACCACGGAGATCAATTTTAAAAAATTTGCTGTATTCTATCCCCCATATCTTTGTTAAGAAAAAAGTTTTTTAGTTACCCTCCAATTCTATTTTCGTTCCTTTAAGGGACGAAAATAGAATTGAATCGGGATTCTAAAGGGACTTTGTCCCTTTAGCAGGGGGTGCGGGGGACAGAGTCCACCGCATAGTTTTTTTTAATTTATCTCCATGCAAAAAAACAGGGACGAAAACATTTATGTCCGCCCCTGATAAGCTGTCAGATAATATATATACCGTCATCCGTTGTAAACAGATAAAACATCTGGTTATCCTTGTCCAAATATGAAGTTCCTGCCTTAACTGAAATGTCAAATCTTACATATTTTGCGCTTTTAAGAGTTTCGGAAAATTTCTTTTTCTCTCCCTGCTCCTCATATATCGAGTCCATCATTTCAATAACCTCACGGATTCCGCTTTCAGTTTCTTCTGTTCCGCTGTCGGTTATATCTATGTAGTCAAACTTAAACCCCGGGCCAAGGGTATCCTCAAGCTCGTTATATATGTTCTTCATCATAGTGGTAGCCGTCTGTCCGTTTTGCTTTGAAAGAAAGTCGATATAAGCGTCCGGCATAAGTGAAGCGAAGGTCTGAGCGTCCTTTTCCTCCAAAGACGAATAATATTTATAGAGAGTTTCAGCCTCATCATCTGTAACAAATTCCGAGTCATAGAGCATTGCTATTCTATGGATCCTGTTTTCTTTCATATGTAAGCCGTATACCTTTTCCACTGCCGAAGAAGCACTTTCTTTTCCCTCTTTCTTACCGCATCCTGAAAGAGCTGACGCAGTTCCTGCCAAAAGGATCGTACAAAGACTTAAAGCTATAATTTTTTTTATTTTTAACATAAGATAATGCCGCCTTTCTTAATTAATAACATAACATAACTAAGTCAAAAAGTCAAGGCTTTTTATTGCCTTGGAAAGGCAATGGGAAACTTTTATTGCTTTATTCAAAGCAATGAGAAACTATAATCGCTTTGAACAAAGCGATATGGAAACTTTTTCGCCGCTTTCCGAAAGCGTCCAGAAAGGTAAATGCAAAGGGACAACCTTTATGGGAGAGGGGGGAAGAACAAAACTGACAAAAGTACGACATTCCCCCCTCTCCCCTAACGGTTTTCCCTCTGCACTCTCTTTCCCTAACACCCCTCACCTCCCTTGTCGTACTTTTAACTCTCGCCGCTTGCTCTTTTGCCGCAAGCGGCAAAAACATCGCAGGTTATTGGGAGAATCAAGGGAAAGATAATCTCAACAAATTTGGGAGAGTCCATCAAGGAATTGAGGCGAGCAAAGCGATGCCGGACAAGCCTCCACTTACAGCAATAGGTAGGATATTACCTTGCCTCCCCGTGGGAGAATTAACGTAACAATTACAAGCAGAGCGTACAAGGGGCAGTGCCAATGAGTACAAGCAATCAAGAAGATGTTCCGTAAGCCGTTAAAGTAACCCCCATGTAGAAACAAATAGAAAGTCTGTAAATTTTTCAAAGAAAAATTTCAGATTTCTATTTGTTTCTACCGGGTGCGGGTATTAAGCCCTGCGGCGTTTGAGCAGCCTGTTTCTTTGGTTCGTTTCTTTGCAGGAGCAAAGAAATGAACATAAACTTTTGCTAAAGCTTTCGGAAAGCGTTAAAAAAATTTTTCCCACCGCTTTTTAAAGCGGCAGGAAAAGTCTTACTGTTTAGCTCTGAGCTTTGCTCTCTGAGTATTGCTGAGAACTCTTTTACGTATTCTTATGGACTCAGGAGTAACCTCCAAAAGCTCATCGTCTGCCAAAAACTCAAGGCTATCCTCAAGGCTTAAATTTCTCGGCGGAACAAGTCTTAAAGCATCATCAGAACCGCTGGCACGAGTGTTTGTAAGATGCTTTTTCTTACATACGTTTACAACCAAGTCTTCTGCCTTAGGGGACGCTCCTACAACCATTCCCTCATAAACAGGAGTTCCTGCCGGAATGAACAAAGAGCCTCTTTCCTGAGCGTTATAAAGTCCATAGGTAACTGCCTCACCTGTTTCAAATGAAACGAGGGAGCCTGTGTTTCTTCTCGGAATATCGCCCTTATATGGCTGATAGCTGTCGAACACGCTGCTCATGATGCCCTCGCCCTTTGTATCGGTAAGAAATTCGCTCTTATATCCGAAAAGACCTCTTGCCGGAATAACAAATTCAAGTCTCATTCTCGAGCCCTGTGGGTGCATCTCAAGCATCTCTGCCTTTCTTGTACCCATCTTTTCCATTACTGAGCCTACACATTCCTCCGGAACGTCAATTACAAGTCTTTCCATTGGCTCGTACTTCTTTCCGTCGATCTCCTTGAAAAGAACTCTCGGAGTTGAAACTGAAAGCTCATAGCCCTCACGGCGCATGTTTTCTATAAGGATGGAAAGATGCATTTCACCTCTTCCGGCAACTCTGAAGGAATCAGTATTATCAGTTTCCTCAACACGGAGAGAAACGTCTTTCAATGTTTCCTTAAAAAGTCTTTCTCTGAGCTGACGGGAGGTGACAAACTTGCCCTCTCTGCCGGCAAAAGGAGAATCATTTACTGAAAACGTCATTTCAACTGTTGGTTCGCTTATTTTTGTGAAAGGTATAGCCTCTACGTTTTCCGGATCGCATATCGTATCGCCGATAGTTATACCCTCAATACCGCTAACCCAAACTATATCGCCGACCTCAGCCTCCTGAACAGGAACTCTCTGCAAGCCCTGTATCTGGAGCAGGGATACAATTTTAGCGTTTGTATTTTTCTTGTCCGGATGCTGGTGGTTGCATACGGTAACGTTCTGATTTACCTTTGCCCTACCTCTCTGGATCCTGCCTATGCCTATTCTTCCCACATACTCGTTATAGTCAATTGATGAAACAAGCATCTGTAACGGACCGTCCTCCTCTCCCTTTGGAGGCTCGATATAGTTGATTATAGTATCGAACAGAGGCTTTAGGTCGGTTCCTGTTTCGTACTGGCTGAGGGAGGCTGTTCCTGCACGTCCCGAACAGAACAAAACAGGGCTTTCAAGCTGGTCGTCGTTTGCGTCAAGGTCTAAAAGAAGCTCCAGTACCTCGTCGCCGATCTCGTCAAGTCTTGCGTCCGGACGGTCTATCTTGTTTACCACAATAATTATCTTGTGATTCATTTCCAATGCCTTAGAAAGAACGAACCTTGTCTGAGGCATAGCTCCCTCCGCTGCGTCAACAAGGAGGATAACACCGTCAACCATGCTGAGAACTCGTTCAACCTCTCCGCCGAAGTCAGCATGTCCCGGAGTGTCGATAATGTTTATTTTTATGCCATCATAGCATACCGAGGTGTTTTTTGCAAGGATCGTGATACCTCTTTCACGCTCGATATCGTTGTTATCCATCACACGCTCTGCAACTACCTGATTTTCCCTGAATGCGCCGCCCTGCTTTAGCATTTCGTCAACAAGAGTTGTCTTGCCGTGGTCAACGTGGGCAATAATGGCAACATTTCTCAAATCTTCTCTTATCATTTTTAAGACCTCCTGATCGTCTTAACAGTTTTTCTGTATGAATTTCACTCCGGTATTTCCGGCGATAATTTCTCTGAGCCTGTCCGCATCTCCCTCGACAAAGGAGCTTTTCGGAACTACATAGGCATTGTTTTTAGCTATGCTGAAAAAGAAGTGCTTATCCGTTTCTGTGACCGAATGAAGCCTTGAATATTCAACGCTCACGTCCTCACGGCTTAGCCCATTTTCACAGCTCACATTAAAATACTTTTCCTCAAATGTAAAAAGGACGCTGTTTTCCCCATAGACGTTCTGTACCTTTTTTAGATTGCTTTTAGGAACAACGACCATGGTAAATACCCTGAGATATATGAACATTACAGCCGCAATAAGCATAATTACATAGTAAAAGGAAACGTCGCTGAGCTTCATATCTGTAAAAATAAGCCCTATAGCAAGAACTATTACCGCTAAGGAAACCATTACTGCAACAATGATATCAAGGGCTTTTCTGCCTTTTCCGTAATAGATAAGCCTTGAAAAAGCCTTGAAATCATCAAGAGTGTATCTGATCTGAGCCTTGACCATATGAACCTCCAGTGGTTTGTTAAGAAACCGCATGACATATACCGTTGTTATTTTCTCTATAAGTTTTCACCTATGGAAATACATTTTGTTGAAAGAGCATTTTTTTTATTGCATAAAAAATGTCCTGCATAATTATGCAGGACGTTTTGGTGGGAGAAGATGGATTCGAACCATCGAAGCTGAAAGCAACAGATTTACAGTCTGCCCCCTTTGGCCACTCGGGAATTCTCCCATAAATATGTTCCGCCGACTATTGCCGACAGAACATTGGAGCTGGTGGACGGACTCGAACCCCCGACCTGCTGATTACAAATCAGCTGCTCTACCAACTGAGCTACACCAGCGTGACATTAGTGCTAAACTATTATATCACACATTTTAAAGCTTGTCAATACCTTTTTTTCCATTAAGAAAGAAGGTGGTCGAGGCGACAGGACTTGAACCTGCGGCATCTTGGTCCCAAACCAAGCACTCTACCAAACTGAGTTACGCCTCGATCAACAGCTTAATTATTATATACCAAACAAGCTTATTTGTCAAGTAGTTTTTACAAGAAAATTCAAAAAAACTTAAATTCATACAACTTAACTAAAGACGCATACTAAAATACGCCTTTAGTTCGTTGTTTTCTACAAATCAAATTCCTGTAGGCTCTTCTTCCTGAGCGGTGTCAGCGCACTTACAAGTCTCGTCAGCCTTTTCTGCTGGAATTTCATTCTGTTCATTTTCCTCAGCCTTTTCAGTGCATTCCTCACAGTCAGCACAGCAGCCGTCATAATCAATCTCTCCGTCGATATCATTATCGCAGCAGTAGTCATCACGTTTTCTCTTAGACACAACTACAGCTGCAACAGCGGCAGTGGCAGCGGCAATGATTCCAAATAAAGCAAGTTTTTTCATTTTAAAATCTCCATTCTCCGCAGAATTATCAGATAGGTAAATCTTGCGGACTCTGCGGCGTCCCACAAAATATTTTTACAAATTGCTAACAAACTGTATAAACAGTATACCACATAAAAAGAAAAATTTCAACAGTTTTTACAAATTTTTTGTTAAATACATGATTATCGCCGCTGCCGCAAGAGGAGCTGTTTCACATCTTAATATCCTCTCACCCAGCCATATTGACGGAATACCGGCGTTTGAAGCTCTCTGAGCCTCCTCCGGGTCAAAGCCTCCCTCGCTGCCCACAAGAAGTGAAAAGGTTTTTTTGCCCTCTGTTTCAAGCTGCGAAAAACGAATACCTCCTGCTTCGTAAAGCATAGCCGGACAGTCGGTTTCAAGCATTCTCTCTATAGCGGTATCAAGATCCACTGCCGGAGCGACCCTTGGTATCATTCCCCTGCCCGACTGCTTGGCAGCTGAAAGAGCTATTTTGTTATATCTTTCAAGCTTTTTTGAGAAGTCCTTTTCAGAGGGACGGGAAATACATCTCCTTGTAATAACGGGAACAATCTCAGATACTCCAAGCTCCACGGATTTCTGAACTATCTGCTCCAGCTTATCGCTTTTGGGCATAGCCTGAAAAAGCGTCAGTCTTATGGACGGCTCTGCGGCGCACGGCTCACTGCTTAGAATATTCAGGAAAACCTCCTCCGGTGTGATAGAGGCTATTTCACATTTATAGTCAGTACCCCTTACGCATACGGTAAGATTCTCCCCCGGCTTCATTCGGAGGGAACGGCCTATATGATTTGCGTCACTTCCGGTGATTTTCGGGCATGTCCTATCAATTTCCTCAAGAAAAAATCTTGGCATAATTACTCCTTTATTTTTTTCAATATTAAAACAATTATACTATAATCTCCGAATTTTTTCAATAGGCGGTTATCATGCGAAAAAAGGGAAATACTACTTTTGAAAGGAAGTGATCTTATGAATGTCACAAAAAAAGAATACAGTGAAATGAGCAAAAAAGCCTCTCCTAATTCCAAAAGCTGGATAAATATTCCGGTCGCTTTTCTTGTGGGAGGCGTTATCTGCACTATTGGGGAAATAATTCTCAACATATTCACACACTATGGTGTTGAAAGAGAGGCTGCCGGAGCGTGGGCATCCATTATTCTCGTACTGTGCAGCGCTATTTTGACGGGCTTCGGGCTTTATGAAAAGCTTGCCAAGCATGCCGGAGCAGGGACTTTAGTTCCTATTACAGGCTTTGCAAACGCTGTTGTGTCCTCCGGTCTTGAATCCAAAACCGAGGGCTATGTTCTCGGCGTAGGAGCAAAGATATTCACCATAGCCGGACCTGTTATCTTATACGGCACAGCCGCCTCCGTGGCATACGGTTTGATATACTACTTCTTTTTGTAAAGAATCAAAAGCCTTTGAACGCTTTCCGGAGGAAAGCTGAGAAGGCTTTTTAATGCTTTTAATAAAGCATTAATGAAATTTTTTATAAAGCTTTATGAAAGCGTTTGGAAAGGTTTTGTATGTTCATTTCTTTGCTCCTGAGGGGATAGCTTTACGAAAGCATTAGCAAAGGTTTTATATGTTCATTTCTTTGCTCCTGCAAAGAAACGAACCAAAGAAACAGGCTGCTCAAACGCCGCAGTGCTTGATACCCG
>CANPXN010000040.1 GCA_947586185.1 uncultured Clostridia bacterium | reverse complement strand
GAAAGACTTGCAGACTATGACGGCGGCGGAGTTATCACAGCAAGCGACGCAGCAGCAGCATTCAGCGAATTCAAGAACGGTTATGGTAAATAAAAGGCTGCAATTTTAAACAGCGTGCATCGCATCACATTCTGCTTAATATACACACACGAAACGGTACGGACAGCCTGAAAAGCTTCCGTACCGTTTCGCATTAGTTTTCGAGAAGGACTCGTGAGGAGTCCTGCCCTCTCAGGGCGATTACAGCGCCTCTTATAAGGTACGCTACAGGATCTCCGGAGGGGCTTTTTTTAAGGCATATGACAGGGGTTCCCTCAACAAGACCTATGTCCTGAAGACGTCTGCGCATGGAGCCTTCTATCAGCATTCCGGAAACACGTCCCTTAGCGCCCTCTTCAAGGGAGCTTAGAGTTCTTGCAGTTTCATTCATATATAAAATCTCCGTAAGTATTGTTTTTTATGGGATTTCTCCCTTTATTATGATATGTATTAAAGGTGAAAGATGTTCTTTTTCCTTTCATAGAGTTTGTTCAAAGTATTAAAAAGCCTTTTCGGCTTTCCAAAAGGAAGCTGAAAAGGCTTTAAATTTATTCTCTGTTGAAGTCTGAAAGCTCTAAGCCCTCGTTTTTCTCATATGCCCAGCGGATATTCCATTCACTTGTAAACAGCAGCAGGAAATTATCCCTGAAATCCTGAACAAGCTTAGTATCCGAGCTTATGTTAAGCTCCTTGACATCCTCCACCGGGCTTTTGTCGATCCACCTGATATAGGAATAAGGTAGCTGTTCAAGAATAATCTCAACATTGTATTCTGTGAGCATTCTGTGCTGAAAAACCTCGAACTGGAGAACGCCTACAACACCCACGATAACCTCCTCCATACCGGAGAAAGGCTCCCTGAAAATCTGGATAGCGCCCTCCTGAGCGATTTGTTCTGCGCCCTTTACAAACTGTTTTCTTTTCATGGTATCCTTATGTCTTACCCTTGCAAAGTGCTCCGGAGCAAAGGTCGGGATTCCCTCAAAACATACCTTTTTCTTAGGTGAGCAGACCGTATCGCCAATGGAAAAGATACCCGGATCGAATACGCCGATTATATCCCCTGCATAAGCGGAGTCGATTATCTCTCTTTCCTGAGCCATCATCTGCTGAGGCTGTGAAAGGCGCATTTTTTTATTTCCCTGGACATGGAACACCTCCATATCCCTTTCAAACTTACCCGAGCATATTCTCATAAATGTAACTCTGTCACGGTGAGCCTTGTTCATGTTCGCCTGTATCTTGAAAACGAATGCTGAAAAGCTTTCGTCAAGGGGGTCAACAACAGTTCCGTCGCTGCTTTTTCTCGGAAGAGGCGGAAGCGTCATTTCAAGAAAGCTTTTGAGGAAAGGTTCAACGCCGAAATTGGTAAGGGCAGAGCCGAAGAATACCGGAGAGAGCTTACCCTGTCTTACAAGCTCCATGTCAAACTCCTCGCCGCCACCGTCAAGAAGCTCTATATCGTCTGAAAGAGTGCTGTGGAGCTCTTCGCCTATGAGATCGTCAAGGGAGCTGTCGCCTATATTTACTTCAACGGAGTCCGCCTGATTTGCGCCGCCGTTGCTTGAAAACTTCATAATAGCCTTTTTATCACGCTCGTAAACTCCCTTAAATTCCTTACCCGAGCCTATAGGCCAGTTTACAGGATAGGTCTTTATGCCAAGCTCCTCCTCGATCTGTTCCATTAGGTCGAATGGATTTCTTGACTCTCTATCCATTTTGTTTATAAAGGTGAAGATAGGGATATTTCTCATAACGCATACCTTAAAGAGCTTTCTTGTCTGGTTTTCAACACCCTTTGAAGCGTCGATGACCATTACAGCGGAGTCAGCCGCCATAAGCGTTCTGTAGGTATCCTCCGAGAAGTCCTGGTGTCCCGGAGTGTCAAGGATATTAATACAGCAGTCGCCGTACCTAAACTGCATAACTGAGGAGGTAACGGAAATACCTCTTTGTTTTTCAATTTCCATCCAGTCGGAAACCGCATGCTTATCGGCTTTTTTGCCCTTTACAGAGCCAGCCTTGTTAATAGCGCCTCCGTACAGAAGGAGCTTTTCGGTAAGTGTGGTTTTGCCGGCGTCCGGGTGGGATATAATGGCAAAGGTTCTTCTTTTCCTTATTTCTTTTTCAAGTTCTGACAAAATGATTCCTCCAGATTAATCTTCTATGTAAATTCTTGGAACTCTCTTGGAAATTCCGCATATGACCTCGTAGCCGATTGTATTATATAAAGAGGCAAGCTGGTCTGCGGTAATTTCTTCATTTCCGTCCCTGCCTATAAGGGTTACTATCTCTCCGGGCATTGCATCGGGAACCGCTGAAACGTCCAGCATAAGCTGATCCATACATATTCTTCCCACAACAGGGCATCTTACTCCCCTTACAAGAACGCATGCCTTGCCGGAAAGCAGCCTTGAATATCCGTCCGCATAGCCCACTGTTACAGTAGCGATCCTTTCTCCGCCCTTTGCGGTATAGGTTCTGCCGTAGCTTATTGTATCTCCGCTGTTTACAGTTTTAACATGGGAAATAACCGCCTTGAGAGCCATGACAGGCCGCAGCTTTACCGGAAGTGCAGCCGGATAGTTAGGGTAAAGGCCGTACATTATAATACCGGCTCTTGCAAGGGTGCTTGCCGGGTTATTGTGGTAGCAGATTCCGGCGCTGTTTAAAAAGTGCAGATGCCTGAGCTTATGGCCTCTTGCGCTCAAAGCCTGCCCTGTTTTGATAATAAAGTCAGCCTGAGCGTCCGTATAGCTGCATGCCTCCTCGTCGTCAGGATCGTCTGCAACGGCAAAGTGAGTATATATGCCCTCTGCGCAGATTTTATCAGTGGCAATGATTTTTTCCGCTTCATCAGCGCAAAGCTCCGGGGTTGGATATTTAAGCCCGATCCTGCCCATGCCGGTATCTATTTTTATATGGCATCTTACTTTTTCTATAGCATTTGCTCCCAGCTCACGGGCATAGTCAAGGGATACAACACCCTGAATAATATTGTTATATTCAAGCTCCTTTGCGTATTCCGGCGGCGTATATCCTAAAATCAGTATCTCGCTTGACGGACAGTGTTTTCTGACGCTTACCGCTTCGTCAAGGTTCGACACCGCAAAGTCTTTTACGCCGCAGTCCCAGAGCTTTCGGAGGATAACGTCCTCGCCGTGACCATAGGCATCGGCTTTGATAACGCCCATGATATTTGTTCCGCCGTAAAGCATAGCCTTTATTGCTTTTATATTGTCCTCAAGTGCTGACAGATTGATTTCTGCCCAAGCTCTTTTCAAATAAGGTTTCATAGCAAAGATTGGCTGTCCCTTTCAGACAGCAGCCTCCTTTTTATTTAGTCCATACTATTATACTACTTTTTCAAGGAAAAATAAAGGGGGAAAAGGAACTTTTTTCTTTTAAAGCTTTTAAAAAAGCTTTAAGGGAAAAATTATAACGCTTTGTTAAAGCGTACAGAAAGGTTTTGTATGTTCATTTCTTTGCTCCTGCAAAGAAACGAACCAAAGAAACAGGCTGCTCAAGCGCCGCAGAGCTTGATACCCGCACCCGGTAGATACGCACAGAAATCTGAAATTTTGCAAGCAAAATTTGCAGAATTTCCATGCGTATCTACATGGGGGTTACTTTAGTGATTTACGGAACATCTTTTTGATTGCTTGTACTCACTGGCACTGTCCCTTGTATGCTTTGCTTGTAATTGTTATGTTAATTCTCCCATGGGGAGGCAAGGTTGAGTTCTACCCATTGCTGTAAGTGGAGGCTTGGTCGGCATCGCTTTGCTCGCCTTATTCCTTGAAAGATTCTCCCAGCTAAGTGGAGTTTTTTGCTTTCTTTTCTGCTCCCAGTAACCTGCGATGTTTTTGCCGCTTTGCGGCAAAAGAGCAAGCGGCGAGAGTAAAAAATGCGGAATGGGGGAGGGAGGTGTGTGGAAAGGGAGTGCAGAGGGAAAACCTACAGGAGGGAGGGGGAAATCCGCATTTTTGTTGGTTTTTCTCTTTTCCCCTCCCTCCTATAGGTTGTCCCTTTGCATTTACCTTTCCGGGCACTTTCGTAAAGCGTTAAAAAAGTTTCCCTATCGCTTTGTTCAAAGCAAAAAAGTTTTCCCATAGCTTTTTTAAAAGCGGAAAAAAACTTTATGAAAAGTGTTTCTTTTTATGTTGATTTTTGGTATAATATACATATATTACAACGATTTGGAGTTATAGAGAAATGAACAGGTACAAAAAGCTTGCGGCAAATACAGCGGTATTTGCAATAGGAACCTTTGGTTCAAAAATACTGATGTTTTTTCTTACAAGGCTCTATACGGCGAATATGGACACTGCCATGTTCGGTACAAAGGAGCTTATAGAGAACACAGCGAATTTCATTATACCGGTATGCACCTTCTGCATGGCGGACGCTGTGCTCAGATATGGACTTGACAGGAATCATGATAAGCGTGAAATTTTTACCTCCGCATGTGTGGTGGAGCTTTTTGGTCTTGGAGCGGCAATAGTGCTTTCGCCGTTTTTGCAGCTTATCCCATTTGTTAAGGGATACACGCCCTATCTTGTGGTCTATATCTGTACATCCAGCTTCAGAGCGCTGTGCTCGAACTTTGTACGTGCCAAGGGCTATGTAAGGCTTTTTGCCGCAGACGGAATAATGACTACCCTTACGCTGTTTATCTACAATATCATTTTTATATCCGTTCTCGGATGGGGACTAAAGGGGTTTCTTATTTCGGTTATTCTCTCGGATTTCTGCTCCGGGGTATTCCTCTGGGCAATTGCAGGACTTGGAAAATACTTTGATATGCGTAGTCTGAATCCGGATATTGTAAGGCTTATGATACGCTATGCACTGCCGCTGATACCGACGGCTCTTATGTGGATAATAACCGGATTTTCCGACAGGATATTTGTCCGCTATATTGACGGTCCGGCAGGGCTTACTGGAGAAGCGGCATCAGGATTATATGCTGCATCATCAAAGATTCCGAACCTTGTCAATATGGTTTCAACGATTTTCTTTCAGGCATGGAATATGTCAGCGATCACTGAGCATGACTCAAAGGGCAGAAGCCGCTTTTATCAGCGTGTATTTTCAGCCTATCAGTCCATAATGTTCATAGCTGCGGCATTTCTGATATTGCTTGTACAGCCTTTGTCGGCTATGCTGCTCCACTACGATACTGACCCTGAGTATATAAACGCTTACAAATATACGCCGGTGTTAGTTCTTGCGGTACTTATGATGTGTTTCAATCAGTTCCTCAGCAGCATATACAATGCCTCGCAGCACACAAAAAACTCATTTTGGACCAGTTTTATCTCCACGATGCTGAACATAATTCTGAATATAATTCTTATAAAGAAATATGGTATAATGGGAGCTGTTATTGCTACCTTTGCAAGCTATGCGGTATGCTATATCATACGTATATCCGATGCAAGAAGATATGTATATTTCAAAGTCAGTCATATGAAGCTCATTTTTAATATGGCAGTGCTGTTTTTCATGTGCCGTATCGCTGTCAGCAGGCCGAGCTTCTATATATTCTATCTGACAGCCATTACAATACTTATTATGGCTGCAAACTTTAATGCGATCCTTGCGACCTTTAAAAAGGTTCTGTCAAGGAAATAGGAGGAAATACTATGTCAGTACACAATAACGCAAAACCCGGGGATATTGCCGAAACAGTTTTGATGCCGGGGGATCCCCTGAGAGCAAAGTTTATAGCGGAAACCTACCTTGAAGACCCGGTATGCTATAATACTGTCAGAAATATGCTTGGCTACACCGGAACATATAAGGGCAAAAGAATATCCGTTCAGGGCAGCGGTATGGGCATGCCTTCTATTGGAATTTATTCCTACGAGCTTTTCAGTCAGTACGGAGTTGACAATATTATAAGGATCGGTTCTGCCGGAAGCCTGTCGGAAAATGTGAATATAAGAGATGTTGTAATCGCAATGGGAGCATGCACAAACTCAAATTATGCCTCCCAGTATGAGCTGCCCGGAACATATGCTCCAGTAGCCTCCTATGGACTTCTCAGAAAGGCTGTGGACGCTGCGGAAAGGCTTGGAGCGGTTTGCCATGTGGGAAATGTTCTTTCAAGCGATACCTTTTATGACGATGCGGATTCCGCTCTGAAATGGCAGAAGATGAACGTCCTTGCAGTTGAAATGGAAGCGGCAGCCCTGTATATGAATGCGGCACGGCTTGGCAAAAACGCTCTGTGCATCCTTACTATAAGCGACAGCATGGTTCATCCTGAGCAATGCACTACTCCTGAGGAAAGGCAGAAAACTTTTACAGATATGATGGAAATTGCTTTGGAATCGGCGGTATTGCTTTAAGGTTATTTTAAGGTGGGAGTGCTATTATAATATTGAAAGGTGAGGAAAACGTCCTCATCAATAGTTTCCCCCTCTATATCTTTTAAAGGCTATGCACTCTTCGCATAGCTTTCTTTTTTTGCAGCATGTACAAAAAAGCCGGATGCAAACGCATCCGGCTGATGTATTTTATATTGTTATCAGTTAATGATAGTCTTATCGTCTTCCTTGCTGAACAGGTGAATCTTATTAGGGTCAAGAGCAACCTTAATAGTATCCTGTGGCTTAGCAGTTGAACGAGGTGAAACTCTTGCTGTAAGCGGAATACCTGCGCACTGGAGATAAAGGAATGTTTCAGCGCCCATCATTTCTGTGATTTCAACATCACAGTCAATGATACCTGTTGTAGCATTTGAAAGATACATTTCTTCGTCGTGAACGCTTTCAGGACGAATACCCATTGTAACTTCTCTGTCAACGTAGTTAGCAAGCTCAGGAACAACCTTAGCTTCAGGGATCTCAACCTGATACTTCTGGCTGTTTGAACCAAATTCAACATAGTATCTTGAACCGTTCTTCTTGAGAATAGAATCTACAAAGTTCATCTGAGGTGAACCCAAGAATCCAGCAACGAACTTATTGCATGGCTTCTCGTACAGTACCTGAGGAGTATCAACCTGCTGGATAACGCCGTCCTTCATAACAACGATTCTGTCACCCATTGTCATAGCCTCTGTCTGGTCATGAGTTACATAGATGAATGTTGTACCCAGCTTCTGGTGAAGCTTAGCGATCTCTGTTCTCATCTGAGCACGGAGCTTAGCGTCGAGGTTTGAAAGAGGTTCGTCAAGAAGGAATACCTGTGGTGAACGAACGATAGCACGGCCAAGAGCAACTCTCTGGCGCTGACCACCTGACATAGCCTTAGGCTTTCTGTCAAGAAGGTGTTCGAGGTCGAGGATTCTTGCTGCTTCCTTAACCTTTCTGTCGATCTCATCCTTAGGTACTTTTCTGAGCTTAAGACCAAAAGCCATGTTGTCATAAACTGTCATATGTGGATAAAGAGCATAGTTCTGGAAAACCATTGCAATATCTCTGTCCTTAGGAGCTATGTCGTTAACAAGACGATCACCGATGTAAAGCTCGCCTTCAGAAATTTCTTCAAGACCTGCGATCATTCTAAGAGTTGTAGACTTACCACAGCCTGAAGGTCCGACTAATATGATAAATTCCTTATCCTTGATCTCTAAGTTAACATCAGTAACGGCAACGAAACCGCCCGGATATTTTTTATAAATTCCACGTAATGATAAACTTGCCATTTTTGAGCCAGTCCTCCCAAATTATATTTTGCTAACCTGGATTTCTCTAAGTTAACCACAATAATATAATACCAAATTTTTAACAAAATTTCAAGCTGCTATTTACCCAAAGTTAAAGTGAATTATTTATCAAATATGACGGAAAAAACGGACGCCTTTCCTCGAAAACCTCGTCAAAAGGGGTGATTTTAACAAGGTTTTCAACATCTTTGTGCAAAAGTTCCATATGCTCGCCAATGCCCAATTCTGCTGGCATTGCAAGACTTCCCATCTGTATTCTCACAAGTTTTTCAACATGATTTTCAACAGCTGAAAACATACGTTTTACCTGATGGAATTTACCCTCGAAAAGCTCCACAAACGCAGTATTTTCAAGGGTGTCCGCCTGACGCACATGTGCCGGAAGGCATTTTTCACCGCCGTCTATCTCCATACCTTTGTTAAAAATATTAATATATTCATTTATAAATGGCTTAGCAAGTTTCACAAGATAATATTTTGGAATATGCTTTTTTGGTGAAAGAATTTTGTGTGAAAGCGCTCCGTCATTGGTGATAAAGACCATTCCGAGAGAGTCCTTGTCAAGGCGTCCAGCGGGGAAAATATCCTTGCGCTGAAGCTCCTGAGGAAGAAGGTCTGTTACGGTTTTGTCCCTTGCGTCCTTTGTGGCGCAGACAATGCCCTCCGGCTTGTTGAGAATGATATAAATATCATTGCGGTATTCAATTTTCTTACCAAAAATTGTTATTTCGTCCTTTTCAGGGTCAATTTTCCTATTGCCTCCCCATACGACCTTGCCGTTAACAGTTCCTTTGCCATGGGCAAGGTGCTTTTTTATCTCGCTTCTTGACAGCATGGTCTGGGTTGACAGAAATTTATCAAGTCTTTCAGTCATAACGCTCTCCCAGTTATCATAAATTACCTTTTACCGCATACAATTTTGTAAGAGGTGTTTCAATGAACAGAAAATACATAATATGCGCCGCTGCCTCGGCAGTGCTTTTGATAGGACTTGCAGCCTTTATTTCAAATACTGACGGAAAGAGCAGTCATGGTAGCAGGACACAGACTCTTGACCAGTATCAGCTTGAGCCGTATCTCAACCTTTGCGGCTGGGATGTGTCTTTAATAGGCTCTGAGGAAATACGGATCCCTAACCGTTTTGAGGGGGTATATTCGGAATATGCCGCATTGCAGAAGGAGCAGGGGTTTGACCTTGATTCTCACAAGGGCTGCAATGCAATGAGATATACCTACAGCGTAAATAACTACGGACGTGATAACGTAATGGCAGAGCTGATACTCTGCGAAGACGAACTTATAGCCGCAGATATTTACGAAAACACTCCGGACGGCTTTATGGAAAAGATAAAATAGCGCTCCACCGGCAAGGCTCTTTTGAGCTTACAGATGGAGCGGCAGGTCCTATTAAAAAACTTTAAGTATTCCGCCGATAACAGGTAGCTCTTTGGCTTTTCCTCCAACGGCGTTCACAATGCCTATAATAATAAGCGCAAGTACGGAAAGTCCCAGTACAATAGAAATAAGTCCTGAGACGATCCAGCCGATTACCGGAATCCATCCGATGACCCAGCCGATTATTTTAGCGGCAATGAATGTGATTATAGAATAGATAGTAAGGATAAGTCCCTGATTTGCGTGGAATTTAGCAAATGGAGACTGAGTTGCAAAGGCAGGAATAAGGAACAGTACCGGTATGTAACCTATAGCTGCCAAAGGAGAATTTTTGCGGATATCATCGCTGTCGAACTGACCGCTTACATCTCTTGTATCGAGTGAACCCATTATATTAACCTCTTTTCAAATTTTATAATGACAGATTTTTCAATCGTCTTAAGGCAACACCGCACAAAGACCGCCTTACGGCTTTGCACGCCATCTGCTTGCATATTTTCCGTCATATCACACAAAAATCTCTTGACATACGCCAGTATGCCTGCGAGCTTTTTATGCAATCTGACGAAAAATCTGACTGCGCATCTGACGCACAATCTTTATGCGGTATCGCCTTACAATAATAATAACATAAGGCAGTGACTTTTTCCACAACATACAAAAAAATTGTTGTGTTGCACAAATATCAAGGGGCGGACTGCCGAAATATTGGTTACTCTTCCGGCTCGTCAAGCTCACTGATACATCTTATAAAGCTCTCAACGTCGGAAAAGTCCTTATATACCGAAGCAAATCTTATATAGGCTACTGCGTCTATATCTCGGAGCTTTTCAAGGATCATATTACCTATATCTGTTGAACTTACCTGATTTGACATAATATTTGCATAGTGGTTTTCTATATAATCAACAATGGAGCTGACCTGTTCTACGGAAACAGGTCTTTTTTTTATGGCGTTGTAAACCCCTTTGATAAGCTTTTCACGGCTGAACGGTTCAAAGCTGCCGTCCTTTTTTAGGACCATAAGGAGCGGTCTTTCAACGTCTTCATAGGTGGTAAATCTTCTGCCGCAGTTTGTACATTCCCTTCTGCGGCGTTTTCTTCCCTCAGCAGGTCTTGAATCAATTACTTTTGTGTCTTCAAATCCGCAGAACGGACAGCGCATAGTTAAGCTCCTTTCTGTATTGTCTTAATGAGGCCTTCAAGAGTTCCGTAGTCTTCAACGAGATCGGAAACGCTCATGAAATTGTTTCTATACAGTTCGATCATCACTGAGGCGTCGGGGCTTTTTTCATTAAGCATGGAAAGGAAATGTCTTATATTGAATTTACCCTTTCCTATTCTCAGGCAGTCTCCGGTCTGACCGTGGTCGCTTAAATGGACATGAACGATATGGCTGTTCAGCGTTTTCAGTATATCAAAGTTGTTTTCGCCGGCTCTTATGGACTGTTTGGTATCCAGAACGAATTTTGCATCGTTTCCCAAAGCGTCCGCCATTGCGCTCAGAAAGTCAAGGCTTCCGCTTTCGCAGCGTGAAACGTTTTCCTGCGCCACGGTGATCCCGAACTCTTTTCCGGCTTTATAAAGCTTGTAGTAGTTTTCAAAGTAAAGCTCTCTTGGGGTCGAAAGCCCCTTTTTACTTCCGTGAAAGACAAAAACCTTTGCGCCTAAGATGTTCATTGCGTTGAAGTACTTTTTGTAGTACTCGATACCGTCGTTTACACGCCTCGGATAGTCGGTAAAGAACATCATGGTTTCAATGGCACATGTATAGGGATGAACCGATACGCAGGAAATACCGAATCTGTCAAGGGTTGCTTTAAGGCTGCTGACAAAGCCTTTTTCAAGCTCGCAGTCGGTATTGAAGAATATCTCAACATTCATAATGCCGCCCAGTGCAAGGTCATATATGGATTCTTCCAGCAGCTTAGGATAAAGGCATGCTGAAGACACTCCTGCTTTCATCATTTCACATCCTTTCGGCGATCTTTTTCATTATTATTATAACAAAAAAATCAATAACTTACAAGAAGGTTATAAGAAATTATTTAAGGGATTAGAAAAAACCCTGCAAGCGTCTCCATAGAGGGTTGCTTGCAAGGCTTTAGTTCTTATTTTGCAGACTTCATTGCTGCGTCTATTATTTCAGGGAAGTACCAGCTTAGGTTTTTTCTGTCCAAAAGTCCAAATTCTTTTTTGAGGCCGTTGTCCCAGATAAAGCACTTTATGCCTCTCTGCTTTGCGGATTTAACGTAATATTCCATATGGTTCACTCTGTCGGAGGTGTTGTTCTTGTTGACAGAGCCAAATTCGCCGATTATAACCGGAATACCCTTGTCGATAAACTTGGATTTAAGCATATCGAAGCCGTCGTCCAGTGATTTTTTGTCAGCGTCGCTACCGAAGGTCGAAACATTGCTTTCATTTCCAGCAAACTCCCAAGGATTATATGCGTGAATAGAAACGATGATGTTATCGTCGTTAGGAACCTTAACAGCGTTTACAGCCTTGTCGGTAATTGACGCTGCATGGCTTGTTACAATAAGGGCACGGGTCTTATTATTTCCTCCGCTTGCTCTTACAGTGTCCACGAATGCCTGGAAGAGATTGTTTATTACCTGATGCTCCTCGTCAGTACCGCCTATCCACTCGTTTGCAGAGCCTACTATTCTTGGCTCGTTCATGCCCTCGAAAATAAGATGGCTGTCGTAGTCCTTGAACTTAGCGCTTATCTGCTCCCATACCTTTACAAGCCTTGCCTTGACCTTAGCCTCGTCAGCCTTTGTCGGGTTTATCCATGTGTAGTCGTCATGGTGAACGTTAAGGATAACATACATTCCGTTGTCGATTCCGTAGTCCACGACCTCCTGAACACGGTTCATCCATTTTTCATCAATAGTATCGCCTTTCATGTGGTCGTTCCATGAAACAGGAACACGGAGCGCATTAAAGCCGGATTCCTTTACCTTGTCGATCATGGCTTTAGTGGTTTTCGGGTTTCCCCATGCTATTTCAGTATCCCCCTCAACATCGTAGCAGTCAAGGGTATTGCCAAGATTCCAGCCTATCTTTATGTTGTTTACGATCTCCTTTGCGGATTCGCCCCCTGCTGCTGCCGGCTCGGAGTCGTTAGGCTCCACGGTTTTGTCCTCCTCATTTGCAGGAGCGGAGCTGCCTGTACCGTCATTGCTGTATTTAACGGTAATGCTTTTAAGTGTGACCTCAGTCTGCTTGCTCCACCAGTAGCCAAGCATAAGATCGCCGCTGCTGCTTATATATTCCTTTACGCCGTCAGGAACGAGCCAGTGCAGAGTACCGGTGTTTGAGCTTGTCATAAGCGCGCAGTTCGGACTCTGATACCAGTTCTTGTCAGTTGCCGCATCACATGAAGCATCCACAGAAACGCCGAACGCTCCGGAATATTTCTGGAGCTCACCGCCAGCCTCGATATCAAAGCTTACATACTGGAGCGTATCTCCTTCGCCTAAAATATCGCTGAGAGGTATTCTTGCCTCCTTAGTAGCTTCCTTTTCGTAATTCAGGGTAGTGCCTACGTCTATTGTCTTTGTTCCGTCAACAGGTATTTCCGCTGTTGTAGTGTAGTTGCAGATTATGCTTGCAAGTCTGAGCTTCTGCACTCCGCCCCACCAGTAGCCGATCTGTATCGTACCGTTTTCAGTGTCTATGTAGTCCTTTATTTCTCCCGGAACATCCCACTTGACCTCAAGGTATGCGCTGTTAACGCTCATCTCAAAGTCGTCGCTCTGATACCAGCCGTCATCTGTTGCCGCTGAGCAGTCAT
Source organism: uncultured Clostridia bacterium (assembly GCA_947586185.1). Taxonomy (GTDB): domain Bacteria; phylum Bacillota; class Clostridia; order Oscillospirales; family Ruminococcaceae; genus Porcipelethomonas. Next base: position 2,348 of record CANPXN010000040.1, on the reverse strand, counting down.
CGCTTACAGAGATACCGCATGCGCCTTTGTAGCTGCGTATATTTGAAGATCCGTCATTTGCATAGAACACGAATACAAAGGAATCTATCTTGTCGTTTGCCCCTGCAAGCTCGTTCAGATTCGCTTTATAGGTCTTGTTGTCGTCATAGTCCAGGACTTCGTTTATTTCACTTTTTTCTCTGCCCATTGAAAATGATACTGTTTCAACAGGGCTTATGTGCTTTGTTGTAGTTTCGATGGAAGTCTCTGTTTCTGTCTCCGCTTCGGTTTCAGCCGTGGTCGTAACCACTGAAGAAGTCTCTGAGGATTCCTCAGTTTTGTCCTTATCCTTTCCGCCGAGAAATGTGTATGCCAGTACACCGGCAAGCACGGCGATAACGATTGCCATAACGATTATGACAATTTTAAGGGCCTTTCCGTTTTTCTTTTCCTCCATAGTTTTATGTCCTCCTAAGCATAATTGTCTTTTCTGCCTTGTTTACAATACATATGGCAAGTATCGCATTGAAACAGCCAAGCAGTATTCCTCCGATAACATCGGTAGGGAAGTGTACATACAGATAAAGCCTTGAAAAGGCGATAAGAGCTGCAATTATCAGGGCTGCTGCGCCAAGCCTTTTGTTGCCGTAAAGTATTACGAATGCCGCCCCGAAGGACGACATGGTATGCCCCGAGGGAAAGGAATAGTCCTTTGGCGGAGCAATTAAAAGCTCCGGAAGCTCAATATAGGTAAAAGGTCTTTCCCTGGCAATTATATTTTTAAGCAGCAGGTTCCCGTCAATAATTCCGATTATCAGAACTACAGCTATCATAAATCCGGTTTTTCTTTGCTTACCGGCAATGATAAAAAGCAGCGACAAGGCTATCCATATAATACCCTTGTCACCTAAAGCAGTTATTACAGGAACGATTTTATCCAAAAGGCTGCATTTTAAATGCTCCTGTAAAAAGTCGAGTATTGAAAGCTCCGTATTAACAAGATTCATATTTTAAGGCGATACCTCACAAAGATTTGCGTCAGAAACGCAGTAAAATTATTGTGTAAAACGGCGTAAAATATGCAGGCTTATGACATGCTGTTTAAGCCTTTCTGCCGATCTTCTCACCCATTTTTACAACTGTTTCGATTCCCTCAGAGGAATTTTTCAGTATGTCCTCATCAATTTCAGCCACTGCGTCCTTCAGCAGCAGTACTATCGTAGAGCCGCCGAACTCAAACATACCCTTTTCCTGACCTCGTTTTACAGAGCGGCTTTGGTGATGATTTTTGATTCTTCCCACCAGCATAGCTCCCACTTCGATCTGAACAGCGTCCCCGAAATTTTCCGTATGGAGAATACAGAACTCACGGCTGTTTTCCTTATAAAAATCAGCTTTTTCAAGGGCAATTGGGTTAACGGTATGGAGCACTCCGTCAATATGGGTATTGTCCGACTTTTTACCGCTGTCAAAGTAGATATAGCGGTGATAATCATCGACCTCAAGACGGAAAATAAGGCACCAGCCGTTCTTATACTGCTGGGCAAGCTTTCCGCATTTGAGCATGCTTTTAACGGTATAGCTGCCGCCCTTTATCTCAAAACGGCTGTTTTCACCTATTTTATAGGCGGACAGCTTTGAATCGCAGGGACTTATAAGTATCTCCGGGGACATATCCACCGGTCTGTATTCCGAGCGTATCTGTCTTGTAAAAAATTCATTGTATGAGCGGAACCAGCCGGAGTGATACTCCCGCATATCTATACCTGATTTTTTAATAAACGGAACTATCATAAAAGCCGAAAGGGGACTGTCGCAGAAAGCGCCGGCAATTTTTGACACTATCGGACGAGTCAGAGCTTTAAGAAGCAGATTACCGCTCCATGTTCTGTAAAGGTATTCAAGAGCCTTTGACTGCCCCTCGTTTTTTACAACATAGTTTCCGTTTCTTGTTTTTATTTTATTTTCCATATATTTTAGTGGGATTCAAGCTTATATACAAGCCATGCAAGCTCAATTGCTCCCACAGCTATAAAGATCAGCATAGTTCTCATTGACGGCTTTTTCAGCCTGAATTTTGTAATAAAGGCTATACCTATAAGAAGAAGCAATGCCGCATAAACTGAAACAAAGCTTTCACCCAGATCCTTTCTGAAGCTGTACACGACCGGAAGTATCAGCGCAACGCTTGTGACCGGAAGACCGTGATATTCCTTGCGGTTTTCCGTTGTTTTGGATTGCCTTTCCTCTTCGGTCACGTTGAAGTATGCAAGGCGTATTACTGCTGCAAGAGTAAAAACCATAAGTATCATGATATGATACCATTTATTCATGCCTATCGCATAGCCTATTACTGCCGGAAGAAGTCC
>CANPXN010000039.1 GCA_947586185.1 uncultured Clostridia bacterium | reverse complement strand
CTCTGTGTCTATATAATACCATGTTTTCTGGCAAGTGTCAATAGGTTTTAATGCGATTTGTATACCTGCACTAATTTTCGAAAACGTTTTAAGGCGGTTTGTGCATTTCTGACATTCGTTTGTGAATATTCTGTTAACCCACGCTGATACGTGGGTTTTAAGCTACGAAAACTGTTTCGGAAGTATGAACAACTGTGAACAAACTGTTAAAAAAGCTGACTGTGTTTTGCAGCCTTACTTCCTCCGGAAAGCATAATGAAACGGTACAGTAGCTTTCGCTTCTGTACCGCTTCGGAGGTGGTTTTTATTTTGCTTTACAGTTTAATATGATATGTACAATATCTAATAATGAATAGAATGCTCAGATATAATTACTTCTTATATGCGTCCTTATAAGCCTTGAATGCAGACGCTGCGTCCTTAGCAGTGATCGTACCGTTGCCGTCGAAGTCAGCCAGCTTTTCCTGACGAGTTGTGAGATCTGTAGCCTCGCCCTTATAAGCCTTCTTGTATGCTGAAAGGATTGCAGCAGCGTCACGTGCGCTGATCTTACCGGAGTCAGATACGTTGCCCTTTACGCCCATATCAATAGATACATAACCGAGCACACCGTTTTCATTCTCGATTGAAACCTTAACCTTCTTAACGCCGTCTTCAACTGTTTCCTGAGGAGTTGTACCGAAATTCCAGTTTTCAACAGGCGTTTCCTTACCGTTTTCGTTTACAGCTACAACATGGATATTGTCCTTTGTGAAGCTTACTGAATCTGTAAACTCAAACTTATACTGATCAACATCAATTCTGATACCTACCGCAGCAGTTTCACCCTGTGCTACGAATGTATACTTATTCTTTTCAGCAAATGCTTCCGCAGCTGTTCCTTCGCCGCCCTTAACGTCTATATCATTCTGAACGCCGCTGAGCGCTGAATCGCTGATATCCTCAACCTGATCAGGAATCTCAACTGTTTCAAGATTATCGCATGAAGCAAAAGCGTCTTTACCGATACCCTTTACAGGCATTCCCTTATGGAATTCCGGAATCTTTACATTAGTAGGATCGCCCTCGCATCCGATTACAGTAGCTTCGCCGTTCTTAACCTTATAATCAAGCTCATAGTCAGCTGTAACTGTGATAGAACCGTCAACGATCTCAGGAGTATATTCCTCGCCCTCGTTGCAGAACTCGTCAACGTCATACCAGCCTATATTGTAAACTGTACCAGGCTCTGCTGCTCTTGGTACGTCAAAATGCAGTGTAGCGATCTTTCCGCTCTTAATAGGGTTTGTTGCTGAAGCATAGCCAAGAACTGCAATAACATCGCCCTCTGAAAGGTTTTCGTCAATGCTGATCATACCGCCGACCTTGTTAACTTCACTGTCAGTCAGATCAAAGCCTGTATAGTTAAGAGCGCCGTCATAAACGAGCTTTGTTCCGAAGCTTGTAAAGTCAAAGTCGCCATTAACCATTATGTTAACGTCTACCGACTGACCTGCCTCAGCGGTGATAGTGTCAATGCTCAGCTGAGGAGCCGGAGCCTGGTTCGCTGAAACCACGATCGCATTTGCAGATACTGCAACCATCATTAATGAGGCTACCATTGCGGATGTTCTTCTGATTGTGTCCTTGTTAGTTGTTGTTTTCATAAAGCATCACCTTTCTGTTTTTTGTGCGTTAACTCTTTCGCACCTTCATTTACTTCCATTTAAAATTTAATCCGTGTAAAGCAAAAAGCGGAAAGAACCTGCAAGGTCCTTTCCGCTACTAAACTTTTTTAAACGTTTTAGTCAACAGGATGCCATATCCACGTATCTCAGCAGTTAATCGAAACTGAAAATATCAGCTTTTTATGCAACTGGCTGTCATACCATAAATGGCTTAGACCCTTAGCTTTGCGTCCTTACTTTTCAGTAAGTTTGCCTTTTAATATTCAATTCACTTTTTGTTTTCTTTTGTGTTTATATAATAACACTTTTTTTCCTTAATGTCAACAGCTTTTATGTAATTTGTATACTTGCATTAATTTACGAAACCGTTTTAATCATTTTTTGTACATTTATTCCATATTTTAAGCCTATTTTAAGGAACAAAAGCCTCTAAGTCCTTTCAAAGCCGGACAGCTTGAACTTTTCAAGTCCCACGCCGTCCGGCTATATAATGAATAGATAAGGCAAGCTCAGCTTGCCTCATCTATGTTATCGGGAGAAGTAAGGAATAACAAAATCCGATTTTATTAAAACGTTTTACATTCTATATGATTCCTTATATGCCTTAAATACAGCAGCTGCATCTTTTGAAGTGATCACGCCGTTGCCGTCGTAGTCAGCAAGTTTTTCCTGACGAGCTGTAAGACCCAAAGGCATACCCTTGTAAGCTTTCTTGTATGCTGAGAAAATCTCTGCTGCGTCACGAGCGCTGATCTTGCCTGAATCTGAAACGTTACCCTTAACGCCTGTGTCAATTGTAACATAGCCGAGGATTCCGTTCTCTGTTTCGATTGAAACCTTTACCTTGCCGTTGCCAACTTCTGTTGCTTCCTGAGGAGTTGTTCCGAAGTGCCAGTTTTCAACAGGAACTTCCTTACCGCTGCCGCTTACTGCTACAACATGGATATTTTCCCTTGTAAAGCTTATTGAATCGGTAAATTCAAACTTATACTGGTCAACGTCGATTCTTATGCCCTCAGCAGCATTTTCGCCCTGAGCTACGAATGTGAACTTGTTTCTTTCTGCGTATGATTCAGCTGCGCTTCCTGCACCGCCCTTAACATCAACGTTGCTGCCGAATGCGCCGTCCTCGATGATTTCAACCTCGTCAGGGATTTCAACTGACTCAAGGTGTCCGCAGTCTGCAAAAGCATCTTTGCTGATTCCTGTTACCGGATATCCCTTGTGGAATTCAGGGATCTTTACCTTGGAAGGATCTCCAAAGCATCCGATTACAGTAGCTTCACCGTTCTTGATCTTATAATCAAGCTCATAGTCAGCAACTACTGTGATAGAGCCGTCAATTATTGAAGGTGTATATTCGGTATCAACATTTCCGAACTCGTCAATATCATACCAGCTTATATTGTAAACTGTTCCAGGCTCAGCAGCTCTTGGCACGTCAAAGTGGAGAGTTACAAGATTTCCGCTGTTTGCAGGCTTTGTAGCTGAAGTATAACCCAGCATTGAAATTACATCGCCCTCTGAAAGATTTTCCTCAACGCTTATTGTACCGCCGACTTTATTTATCGAGCTCTCGCCGATGTCGCAGCCCGTATAATTAAGAGCGCTATCATATACAAGCTTTGTTCCGAGGTAGGTAAAATCAAAGTTTCCACCAACCATTACGTTAATGTCAACTGACTGTCCAGCCTCTGCTGTGATAGTGTCGATACTGAGCTGTGGCTCAGCAGCCTTGTTAGCTGAAACTACGATAGCGTTAGCTGAAACTGCAACCATCATAACTGCTGCTGCCATTGCGGATGTTCTTCTGAGTGTTTCCTTGTTTGTCATTACTGTTGTTTTCATAAAGCATCACCTTTCTGTTTTGTGCAATTTTCTGCACAATACCTTTCCAAATACCTGTTATTTTTTCTGAGGAAATACAAGGCATTCAGCGCATAAAGCAAAAGCGGAAAGAACCCCTCAGGTCCTTTCCGCCACAAAAACTTTATACGTTTAAGTTACAGGATGCCAAATTCCGTATCCAGCAAGTTTAGTTGAAACTGATCTTTTATTTCAAAACTTAAAATTGAAACTGATGAATCAGCTTTTTATGCAACTGGCTGTCATACCGTAAACGGCTTAGACCCTTAGCTTTGCGTCCTTACTTTTCAGTAAGTTTGCCTTTTAATATTCAATTTTGTTTTTGTTTTCCTCTGTGGCTATATAATACCATGTTTTCTGGCATGTGTCAATAGGTTTTAATGCGATTTGTATACCTGCACTATTTTCCGAAAATGTTTCAAAACTCTTTTGTGCACTTTAAACATCCAATTGTGAACAGACTGTAAACCACGTAGGTATGCGGTTTGTGAGCTCCGAAAATTGTTTCGTAAGTGTGAACAATTGTGAACAAACCATGACCAAATCCACCCCTTTTTGGCGGGTCTGAAAAAGGAAAGCGATACGGCAATTATCACTGCCGTATCATTGTGAAATCTTCTTAAAGCTCCATTTTTATTTGCATAAAGCACATAGCCTGCCAAATACGGCAACGAAGCCGCCTCCCTGTCAGTGAAGTCCGAAGCTTATTGAAAGAGCATCGTTAACACGGGTCATTGAATTTGTATCAAGCTCGCCCATACGCTCTTTAAGACGTTTTTTATCAATTGTTCTTATCTGCTCCAGCAGCACCACGCTGTCCTTTACCAGTCCGCATTTATCTGCGTTCAGCTCAATATGCGTCGGAAGCTTTGCTTTCTCTTTCTGACTTGTGATTGCGGCTGCGATCACCGTAGGGCTGTGTCTGTTTCCCACATCGTTTTGAACTATAAGTACAGGCCTTACGCCGCCCTGCTCTGAACCGACGACCGGACTTAAATCAGCGTAATAAATTTCCCCTCTTTTGATTGACATAATATGCAACTCCTGAATACTTAATAATAATATCGCTGGTTTTCAGCGGAATGTTTATGTAATTATCATTGCCGTTTAAACTGGAATTAATACGTTTTCTTATATGAAATAATTTCTAACTTTCCGGCAGTGCCTTTTACATAATATTCTGCATATGCACATTTTGTCACATATTGAATTTTTCGGTTTTATTTTAAGTAAAAACCCGGTCACTGAAGAAGTATTAACGCTGAACATTGAACAAATATCACAATAAATGATAATGGTTATCGCTTGTTATTGCACATTGTCTATAAAAGCACAAATGGCAAAAAGTTTTTTTAGTTTGATATTGACAAATTAAAAAATATATTTTATAATATACGTGAACAAGAGAGAAGAAACAATTCTTGTTTACATAAATAATAAATATTTTCGGAGGTAAGATTTTTATGAAGAAATTTGTTTGTTCAGTATGCGGATACGTTTACGAGGGAGAGGCTGCTCCTGAAAAATGTCCTCAGTGCAATGCTCCGGCTTCAAAGTTCACAGAAATGAAATCAGAAGGCGGTCTTGCATGGGCTGATCAGCACGTAATTGGAGTTGCTCAGGGAGTTGATCCTGAAATCATTGACGGCTTACAGCAGAACTTCACAGGCGAATGTACAGAAGTTGGTATGTACCTTGCAATGGCTCGTGTTGCTCACCGTGAGGGTTATCCTGAAATCGGTCTTTATTACGAAAAGGCTGCTTACGAGGAAGCTGAGCATGCTGCAAAGTTTGCTGAACTTTTAGGCGAAGTTGTTACAGATTCAACAAAGAAGAATCTCGAACTCAGAGTCATGGCTGAAAATGGAGCATGCGCTGGAAAGAAAGAGCTTGCTGCTAAGGCTAAGGCACTTAACCTGGACGCTATTCATGATACTGTTCACGAGATGGCTAAGGATGAAGCACGTCACGGATGCGCTTTTGAAGGTCTTCTCAAAAGATATTTTGGTTAATCTCCGTTCAATACCGGTCCTTCGGCTTTATGCCGGAGGGCCTTTTGTTTTGCCTTTATTCAGATAAAGCAAAAGCGGAAAGAACCAAACCGGTTCTTTCCGCTAATACATTTAAACGTTTAATACTTTTCTGACCGAGAGCAAAACACACTACACCTTTGTAAACGTATAATTATAGAAAGAAAGTATACTGAAAAGCTCAACCTTTCCCGTATCAGGACTGTAAAATCCGTAGTAAGGAGTGGAGGTTTTCTCCTCCAGCGTATCCTCTCCTGCCTGCATACATTTTTCGTTGCTCAGCATAACGCAATAGTAATAATTGATATTATCCGTATACTCATTTATGGTCTTCTTCTGGCTTTCCTCGGTAATACCGTACTCCTCAATAGAGCAAAGCTTGTCAACAGCCTCCTGACCTATATAGACCTCATAGGTTCCCTCGTAATAATTATCTGTAAGGTCATCAGCGCTGTTATACCATCTAAACGTATTATCCTCTTTCAGGTCAAGAAGAGTTCCGTTTGAAGTCTTCCACTTTTCGCCGCTCATTATTTCCTCATATTTAGGATCTCTTTCTTTTCCGCATGCGCACAGTGAAACAGCCATTATCCCGGCTGCAAGCAGTGCGATAATTTTTTTTATCATATTGTTACCTCCATATACACAAAAAGGGTCATACGCAATGCGGCATATGACCCCGTTAATGGTCGAGGTGACGGGACTTGAACCCACGGCCTCTGCGTCCCGAACGCAGCGCTCTACCAAACTGAGCCACACCTCGATTAATTACTAAAACATTATAGCACAATTTCCGGTTGTTGTAAAGAGGGAAAAATAAAAAAATTCTGTTTTTTGCATCAAAGCCTCCGGACAGCCTTTTCATCAGTCTTAAAACGGCTATCCGAAAGAAAAAATGCAAATATGTCAACATCATACATAAAAGCAGTCATAAAATGCTATTGAAATCAGAAACTCATGCTGATATACTATAGGTAACGTTAACGTTCAGAGTTTCTCATCTGTCTTCTGAACTGACCCGGAAGACAGCCATACTGCTCCTTGAACTTTCTCAGGAATGTATGGTAGTTTTTTCCGAAGCCGTTTTTTTCGGATATTTCCACAGTGGAAATATCGGTATTCAGAATATCGTCCCGGGCATGCTCAAGCCTTATGGACTGGAGATAGTCGAGAAATGTTATTCCCATGTATTTCTTGAAGAATCGAGCGAAATATTCACGGTTCAAAGCCACAAGATCCGCCACGTCCTGCAAATAAATATCCTCATTATAATGCTCCCTTGCATATTGCAGCACTACTCCAAGCCGTTCTATATTCCTGTCGGTCTTTTCCCTGAGAACAAGGTCAGCGCCTGTGCTGAAATCCTTTATAAGAAGATATAACAGCTCATAAACAAAACTTGTCTGTATAAGATGATAGCCACGCTTATGGGGAGCTTCGCAGAGTTTGCCCATTTTCTCAAGCAGTGCGCCGATCGCAGCATGTTTTTCGCTGCTCCAGCCCTCTCTGTTAAGACAGACGCATTTTATGGAGATAAGGTCGAAATCCGGAACATTTCTCTTCAATATATCATAAGGTACCTGAATGAGAAGATTTTTGCTCCCCACTCTGGCACAGGTCGAGTGAATGGTTCTGGAATTTACCACCGCAAAGCCGCCGTCTTCAATGGCGTATTCCTTTTCTCCTGCTGTTATGGCAAGTCTTCCGCTGAATATATAAACTATTTCAAGTCCGTTATGCCAGTGACTGGGAACATATCTGGACTCGCATTGATGCACATTAAGAAGTATGCCCGTATCACTTGGATAGTGTATCTGTTCATGACTGACTTTTTCCATAAAATCACCTCCTCTGAGTAATACGAATATATTTTAACACAAAACCAAAAATTTAGCAATATCCCTCTTGCTGAATTCACGGAAATCAATTTTTGAAAATTTGGTGTATTCTATCCCCATATCTTTGTTAAGAAAAAGTTTTTTAGCTACCTTTCAATTCTATTTTCGTCCCTTAAAGGGACGAAAATAGAATTAATTGGGATTCTAAAGGGACTTTGTCCCTTTAGCAGGGGGTGCGGGGGACAGAGTCCACCGCATGGTGTTTCAAAAATTTATTTCCGTGTGCTGAATTATTCTAAGATAACTTTTTCACTCTATTCAAAAAATTTGAAAGGAATGATCATTATGTCAATGACAAAAGAAATGACATCAGGAAAACCTTACAAGCTTATCCTCGGATTCTGCATACCTATGATCTTCGGAAACATTTTTCAGCAGCTTTACAACATGGTGGATTCAATTATCGTAGGACAGTATGTAGGCGTTGACGCTCTCGCCGCAGTAGGCTCAACGGGAGCAATAAACTTTCTTGTAATAGGCTTTGCTCTTGGGCTGTGCAGCGGATTTTCAATACTTGCCGCCCAGAGCTTCGGAGAGGGAAACTATAAGGAGATGCGCAGATATATAATAAACACCGTATATCTCTGTGCCATTGCGGCTGTCATTTTAACTGTGTCAACAATACTTCTTACAGGACCTATACTCAAAATAACAAAAACTCCTGACGATATCTTTAAGGACGCATACGACTATATTATAATCATTTTCGGAGGAATCTCCGCTACGATCTTTTACAATATGCTTGCAGGAATTCTCCGTGCTCTCGGAGACAGCAGGACTCCTCTTATTTTCCTTGGAGTATCCTCTGTGCTGAATGTCATTTTAGACCTTGTGCTTATTATTGCGTTCAATATGGGCGTTGCCGGAGCAGGCTTTGCAACTGTTATTTCCCAGGGGGTATCGGCTGTCCTTTGCCTTATATATATGAAGCGCAATTACGATATACTTGCTTTTGAAAAGGACGAGCTTGCGTTTTCCGGAAAAAGAGCCTTAAAGCTTATGTCAATAGGTCTTCCAATGGCTCTCCAGTTTTCGATCACCGCAATAGGTACTATCATTGCCCAAAGCGCAGTAAATTCTCTTGGAAAAACCGCCATTGCAGCTGTTACAGCAGCAAATAAGATACAGACGATCGTTACAGCTCCTATGGAAAGCCTTGGTATTACTATGGCTACCTACTGCGGACAGAACAGAGGCGCAGGAAAATACACAAGGATCAGAGCCGGAATCCGTCAGAGCCTTTTCATGTCAATGATATACTGCGCCGCAGCATGCCTTGTTGTGTGGTTTTTAAGCGGCTATATAGGCTTGCTTTTTGTAAAATCCAGCGAAACAGAGGTGCTGAGGCTTTCAGTTGAATTTTTGAGATACAACGGCGTATTCTATCCTACCCTTGGTATCCTGTTCATTCTGAGAAACGGTCTTCAAGGAATGGGCTACAGCATGCTCCCTATGCTTGCAGGCGTAAGCGAGCTTGTGGCAAGAACTCTTGTTATCCTGCTTTTTATAGGTACTTTCGGCTTCCGTGCGGCATGCCTTGCAAGTCCGTTAGCATGGGTCTTAGCAGATCTTCTTCTCATAACCGTTTACGCTGTAAAAATGCGCTCTCTCAAAACGGAGCTTATAACAAGATGGAAAACGGCTAAGGCTTAAAGCTTTAACCGCACAGTAAAAAGTCTGTCAAGAAACCTAAAACAAGGGGGACGCCCTGCAATAGAGGGCGTCCCCTTAACTTTATTAAGTCACATTATTAAAATCGTCGCAATATACCCCGTATTTTGTTCTGATCTTTCCGTTGCCGCCCCTTACCTCAATAAAGTTTATACTTTTTTCGGTAACAAAGCCGGAGATCGTAAGCTTATCATAAAGCTCCTCTCCGCTGTAGCCGCTCACCTCGCCCCAGTATGCGTAAAAGCCTCTGTTGCTGTAGCTGAGCTTATAGGCAAGTCCGTTTTCGGGATCGTTTAAGTACTGCATATCCATAGGTATCTGTTTATGCCTTACAATATTCCTATCCGCCGCTATGGAGTTGGTAAGGCTATATTTGTTATAATTACCGTCAACATCCTGCATATGAATATGGCTTATCATCTTTGTATAATCATAACACACTCCGCTGCCTAAAAGGTCGGAGGTTGAAATATACTTCGTTTTAACTGTCTGCGGAGTCATTCTGATGCAGTTCGTCCCATGTATATAGGGATGCTTTCCCGTAAGCTTGTAGGAGAGGTTGCATATGCCGTCCCAAAGGCTCGAACCGTCCTTTACATATATATAGTTTACGGACTGGCTGTTTTCCTCATATGTTACATACGGAATGCTCACAAAGCCCTCTGTAAGCGACGATATTGACATATCCGGTTTAAGGCCCGGCTCTATCTCGTTCTGACACAAAAGGGAGGTAAAGCCTCTTGAGGTGATTTTCAGGAATCTGCCTCCGCCCTTCCATTCGATCTCAAAGTTATCCACAAGCCCGTGATGAACAACATTGCTGTAAAGCTTTACCTTTACTTCGCAAACGTTTTCCATATTTCTTCTGGAGGTGTAAAATACTCCGGAAAAGTATGTATACGGCATATAGACTTCCTTTCTGTAAATAAAGGAATAGCATTTACTATAGGATATTTCCTTACCCGATGTGTCTCTTAAAATAAGTGTACAGCTCATTCATGCGCCTCCGCTACACCGTTGCAGACCATTCTGAGGGTGACCTCATAATATTTCCCTCTGATGTTTCTTGAAACGGCAAGATTGATTATTCCGGCAGCCGTATAATATATCCCGTCAAGGGAAAAGAAATATTTTGTCCTATTGACCATCTTTTCCGTAAGAACAGGTCCTGGATTAACGCCGCCCATTAAAACCTTTCCCTTTATTATAAGCTCGCTTAAATAAGGTCCCTGCTCATGGGAGGTATAGCCTCCGCTTATAACCGGCTGATAGCTCAAGTCGCTTTTTTTGCTGAGCGTATAATCGGTAACATAAATCTCCACCGTTCCCAGTATTACCTTATTAAAGCTCAAAACATCAGCGCTATGCTCCATCTGTCAGCGCCTCCTTTCTTGTACAGCTTCCGCAAACCGTTATTTCAGAGCTTATAACAAGCCTGCGCAGGGCATGGTCAAAAGCGGCGTTTGAAACGTTTATGGCTTTTATCACATATCCGCCGCAGGAAAGCCCTGTAAGTATGGTTTCGTCAAGAAAGCTGTAAAGGGTCATAGGGTCGCAGCATTCCTTTCCAAGAATCCTTACGCTTAAAGCTATCTCAAGGGGATAATCCTCTCCGCCCTCGTAGCAGAACGACTCAGAAAGCTTTACGCTGCTAACTCCCACAACGGCATAAATGTCCGGCTGATTTCTCACCGGAACTTTGTTGTACTCCCTTAAAACAGCGTCGCTGCTCCCCCTTGCCGCATTATAAATCCCGTCGATTATGTCATTAAGCTTCACTTAGCCCCTCCTTAATGCCGGAAAACATAAAACCGTTGTCACACAGCAGGTCTGCTGCATATCTCCTGTATTCCTCAAAAAGCGCCCTTGCGAAATCGTATTCAAGCTGAGCGTTTCCCTCCCTGCTTGCAGTGCCGCCGTAGGTACAGCTCACCATGTTTTTCACAGCCGTGATCTGTGCGTATCTCACCGCCGCAAGGGAGGCGCAGAGATAATCAAGTCTTACATCCGTACTGTCCGCATCGGGTTTCAGCATTTTTTCCACCTCGGTCATTGCCGAGGAAATCAGGGGCGCATATTTTTCCGTATCAGTCTCCGCTGAAAAAAGCGTAAACAGTGAATTTACAGTATCCACCGTCACAATCCTCACCTCGTTTTCTATACTCTGAAGCTTTCAAAGCTATCCGAAGCCGTGTCTTCCGAAAGCTGCGAAACAGCCTTTGTGCGGCATTCCTTTTTAAGCTCCTCCTTAAAGGAAATAAGCTCCCTTACATCCATTTTATCCGCCGCCGCAGCCATAGCCTTTGAACGGCAGCCTCCCGATTCCAGAAAACAAAGCCTTACAACGTCCTCTCTGAGAGCGGCGCAAAGCTCTCCGATAAGCTCCTCGTCCTGCCTGTGAGCCGCCTCAAGACTTTTTATTCTTTCATCTTCGTCTTGACCGCCGAACCGCTTTGTAACTCCTGCGTTTATCTGAGCCGGAACCGCAACGAAGCTCCATTCATAGGCGTCCATTATATCGTCAAGAATGATATACGCTTCCTTACCCTTATAGCTTTTTCCTTTTATATGGGGACAAGCCTTTAAACGCCTGTCAGTTCCGCATACTGAGCAAAGCTGTCTGCCGGCGCTGCATGAGATACTCACTTCTTTTTTTATCCCGCCGTCGATCTCCCTTATAAGGTCCTCATTAGCGGCAGTCTTCACCATATAGGCGCATGCTTTAAGGTATGTATAGCTCTCCCCGTATTTTGTCTTACGATTCTCATCAGTTATAAGCTCCGTAGTGAAAATACGTGCAGTCTGACCTGAGCTTTTCGGGTCGTGGTCGAAAATACCGGTTTTGCCGATAAAAAGCTGTCTTAGCTGTTTCAGAGCATTATCCGAAAACCGTTCCATGTCCCTGTCAATATCATTGTCGCAAAGTACAAGGTCGAAAATATATACCTCATCCTCTTTAAGCTCACGCCTTGAAAATTTATTGATCTCTTTTAAAGCGTCCTTGATTTCCATAGTATCCTCCTTTTTTTAAATGGACTGCGCTCCGCATTTTTAGCAGCGGAGCGCCATTCCCCATAATTCAATAAGTGGGCTTGCCCTAAGTTATTATGCCGCTGAAAATTACGCAGCCGGATTAAGTGAAAGCACCTTCACTGCGTCCGCAGAGAACTTTCTGAACAAAGCGTTGATGGATACGCCGATAACATTGAGCTGCTTGTCAATAAGCTTGTCCGTATCCACAATAATATCGGAGTTTGTGATCATTTCCAAAGCATATTCCTTATCTATTCCAATAAGAACACTGCCTGACATGTTCGGGATCTTAATAAGCTCCGCACCGAAAGGAAGAATGACCTTTCCGTTCTCGGTTCTTGTATTATCTGCGATCTCCGGCATGCTGAGCACTACCGAGGCTTTTGACGGAGCGGCAAGGATAGTCGTCAGGTTATACTCGCTAAAAAGATCGTAAAGCGCAAGAACATCGGAGTAAGCCGGAGCGCTGCCGGCAATGCTTATCTTAGTTGCTCCCACCGCAAGGGTGGCAACGCCTTTCTTGAGCATCGAATCCACGATTTTTCTGCCTGTAGCCTTCAGCATTTTGCCAAAGCAGTCCAGTCTTTGAAGAAGTACTGTTTCGTATGAAGCCGTTATCACTCTTCCGAATTTGTCGATATATACTCCGTTTCCGTCCATGGTGATCTTTGTTTCCGGAAGAGCACTTCCCTCAGATGTCGTATCAGAGCTTGATGCAACATGGCTCAGGGAATATCCGCAGTACATATTGCTGTTTACCCTTGTTCTGACTCCCACAATATCCTTTAAAACAGAATCTTCAAAGCCGCTGAGTATTGAGCGTCTTACAAATTCCGGAAACAGAACTGCACTTTCAGTAGTTGTAAAGAATTTCTCAACCGTATCGCAGTTCTCGCCGCTTACCTTAATGTCAAAGCGCTTGAGCTGACGCTCGTATGCGTCAAGTCCCGCAAGGGGAGTTCCCTTGTAGTTCTCTGACGGATCAGCCTCCTCAAGAGCCTGTGAAAAGCTCTTTCCGCAAAGATTATAAAGTCCCTTTTCAAGCTTAACTGTGTTATACATAAATTAATCCTCCTGTAATTCTTTTTCTATTCTTTTTTCGATCTCCGATGCCTGAGCATTTTTAAGTCTTGCCTCAGCAAGGGAAACCTCGTCCTGTAAATTAATGTTTTCCCATTCAACGGTCACGTCCCCGTCCGAGCCTGAAAGCCTTAGAAAGGTAGTACAAACCTGACGGATCACCGGAGTAAGGAGCCTTCTGTAGTACTCCAGCTCCGAGGTGAGAATATCCGCCTGCTGCGAGGACATACGCTCGGTAGTGGACCAGCTCAGTCCCAGAAGAAAAGGCGGTATTGAAAGCTTTGCAATAAGCTGCTCCAGTATCTGCCTTACCGGTATCTCAGTGTCAAAAAGCTGATTTTCCGCTCCTATGACCTTGATATCCACATCTCCCACAGCGACAAAATCCCTTACCTCGCCGTATCGTCCGGCGTTCATTCCCTCGGACCACTCCTTTGCGATCTGCATAGCTCTTTCCTTTGAATAAGCCCTTTCCGACGGGTCATCTCCGGGTTTGTAGGTTACCGCATAACGTATATTTCCGGCTCTTTCATAGTTCTGACCAATTGACTTGTATATTTTCAGCAATACGCCGCTCAGCGCCGGAAGTCCTCTTAAAACGGATAATCCCATTGACTTTCCGGGAGGCGGATTAAGAGCCGAAAATACTATAAGCTCCGGACGCTGAATAAGAGTCCTTTTTCCCTCGCTGCCCAGAAAAACATAGTTGTTTCTTCCGGGAACACATGTGGGGTAGACCTCAATGCTGAACGGATTTCCGTTAAAAAGTCCGGCAGCCTGCATGGTTTCACTGTCCGCAGTGATCTCTCCCACAGCGTTGCCGTAGGTAATAAGGCTGTCAAGATAGCTGTCCGTAAAGGTCTGCAAGGATTTTCCCGAAACTCCTACCGGAATCTCGTTTACAAATCTGTCAAGCTCCTCCTGAGCCCTTTCATCGCTGCATATGACCTTATAGCCCCCCGTAAGTCTTACGATCTTACTTATAGCTGCGTCAATTATGGGTATCTTATATCTCAGACAGTCATAGAGGTCCTTTTCCCATATTTCCGGGGAATTAAACTCCAGCCTGTCATCGGCAGTCTGCCTTACAGCGGATACTGCCGCTGCCGCCCTGGTTTTTTTCGCAGCCCTTTTCCTGAATGTCAAAATCTTCACTCCCTTCAAAAGCTCTGTGTTCTTGCAAGGCTTGCCACAAAGAAGCTGTCGCCGGCGTTTTCCTTTTCAAGAACAGTGCTTACAAAATACCTCACATCGTCCATAGCATGGTCGTTTTCCTTTACGGGAACATCGCCCCCTGCCTTTTCATTCCAGCAGTAAAGGGAAAACTCTCTCAGGCAGTCAGCGCAGTCCTCGGAAAACATAAGCCTGCCCTGCTTCAAAGCGTCGCTTACCCTGCGTATGCCGGTAATAACATCATTTTTTGCCGGGATCACCTTAAACTTCCCATGCCGCCTTATACATTCAATAAAGCTTGCCGCAGAGGGGTCTGCTACCACAAAGTCTATCTTCCTATCGCCTGCAAGCCTTTCAAGACCCAGATAGTGCTCCTCGTCAGTTCGGGAAATACCCTCACGCCTTGCGCTGTAATAATACTCCGAAAGCCTGTACCACTTGTCGCCGCACTTTCCCCAAAGCCCGAAGGAGGAGGGGTTCACCGTCCCGTAATCACAGGATATGACATAGCGGCTGCATTCAGGCTCTTTGCTGAAAACATGCTTTGCCCTGCTGAACATAGGGTATACGACACCGCTTGATGCGACCCATTTTCCAAGAACAAAGCGGTCGTAGAAGACTCCGGAATAGAGTCTTTTATAGCGTTCCCTTATCTTAGGCGTAAGAGAAGGATTATCATCCATTGTAAAGTGGATATAGAGGGCGTTTTTTTCCTTTCTTTTTTTTATCCATTCCCTGTAAAACCAGTGATAGGGGTTATCGGGGTTACAGTTGAACCATAGCCTTGAGCCTGCCACAGAGCATCTTGCAATGGCCTGCTCCACAAAGGACCTCGGCATAAGCGCAACCTCATCCATGAAGATACCGGAAAGGGTGATTCCCTGAATAAGTGAAGCCGAGGACTCGTCCCTACCTCCGAAGAGATAGAACCTGCATTTCCTGCTGTGCATTGAGATATCAATATAGCTGCGGCTTATTTTTTCAATATAGGTAAAGCCCATAGCTCCAAGAGTATTCAGCAGCGGCTCAATAACATTCCTTCTCAGCGACGTAACGGTTTTTCCGCATATCGCAAAGGTTCCGCCGCTCATACAGGTCAGCGCCCAGCTTACAAAGCCTATGGACATGGAAAGAGTCTTACCGCTTCGGACAGCTCCGTCGCATATAATGGCGTCATAGCCTGAAAGCTCCCTCCTGCTCCACCAGCATACCGCAAGCTTCTGCTTTGGAGAAAATGCCTTAAACTTCATTATCCGTATTCACCTCCATTCCCGTGAGAGCCTCGATAAGATTGTCCGCAGCACAGAGACTGTCTGCGCCGCATGCCTGCTCATAAAGCTTTTCAAGAGCCTTCTGCCTGTCAAAAAGCTTGACCTCAACGCCTCCGCCCTTAACACGCTTTATTTCAGATACGTTGAAAAGGTCCATTCGGGCAATGCTTTCAGGGGAAGGCATGCTCTCAGAAAAGACCAGTGCAGCAGCGTCGGAAGCGCTCCCGAAAGCAAGTCTTTCAAGACCCGTCCTAACAAGCTCCGCAGCAGGCATGGAGCATTTTGAAAGCTTATTTATGTACCGCCTGTACCTTGCGCTTTCAAGAATCCTGAGTCCCTCGGCAAGAGCGGTATCCTCAGGAAAGCCCGCAAGCCTTGCAGCCTCCTGAACGCTTCCGAGCCTTGAGTACCAGCAGCAGAAAAGCTTTTCACGGCTCAGAGCTTTTTCTTCCGGCATACAAAAACCTCCTTTCAAGATTGATACGGCATATCTTAGGGCAGGATGTCCCACATCTATATGACTGGGCAAGTCCCTTATTGAACCGCCGTTCACCTATGGGCATAAAAGGGGCTTTTTTTGCATTGAAACGTACAAATAAGAAAAAAATAATTATTTTTTTGCAAAAAATTAACGTTTTGCACAATATATCCGTTGGCATTTGTGCAAAACGTCAAAATTCTTGGTTTTTAAAAAAAGTTGTTGACTTTTTGATTAAAGGTGTGTATAATAATATAGTCGCAGGTAGCTAACAGCTGCAAAAGCGAGCGGCAAAAATGGCGGCATAGCTCAGTTGGCTAGAGTACTCGGTTCATACCCGATTGGTCGTTGGTTCAAATCCTACTGCCGCTACCAATATGGCCCGTTGGTCAAGAGGTTAAGACACCGCCCTTTCACGGCGGAATCATGGGTTCAATTCCCGTACGGGTCAC
>CANPXN010000038.1 GCA_947586185.1 uncultured Clostridia bacterium | reverse complement strand
ATGGTGGGAACAATAGGGCTCGAACCTATGACCCTCTGCTTGTAAGGCAGATGCTCTCCCAGCTGAGCTATGCTCCCACATTTCATGCTGTACAGTTTCAACCGCCGTACAACATAAAATATTATACTACACTGTTTCGGATTTGTCAATAGTTTTTCAAAACTTTTTTATAATTTTTTGAGTCTTAGGATCTCCTCCGGAGTAAAGACATATTCCTTCCTGCAAAAATTGCAGCACACCTTTATATCTTCATTTTCAGCAGCCATATTCTCCAGCTCTTCGTTTCCAAGACTTTCAAGAATCCTCCGGGTACGATCACGGCTGCAATCACATTTATATGATGCTTCTGACGCATCCATTATCTCAGGCTCAAGGCCCTCCAGAAGCTTCAACGCTATCTGCTCAGCAGTCATACCGTCTTTAAGCATTGTCGTAACTGGAGGAATACTGCTTATATTCTTTTCTATGACATCAATGCAGGATTCATCTGCAAAAGGCAGAAGCTGAACCAAAAAACCTCCTGCATTGGCAATTGTCAAATCAGGGTTTACAAGTACCCCCAGACCACACACTGTAGGCACCTGTTCGCTTGAGGCATAATAATTGGCAATGTCCTCTCCGATCTCACCGGACACTATAGGCACTGTACCGCTATACGGTTCCTTCAATCCCAGATCCTTTACAACAGAAAGAGTACCGTCAGTTCCAACTGCTCCCCTTACGTCAAGCTTTCCGATGCTGTTAAGAGGAATTTCCACAACCGGATTCTGAACATAGCTTTTTACATTTCCTCTGCTGTCAGCAACGGCTATAAGCATACCTGCCGGACCGTTTCCGTCCATTCTTATGCTGACTGTATCATTTTCGCCCTTGAGGGTATATCCCATCATTGAAGCTGCTATAGTCAGCCTTCCCAGCGCAGCAGAAACAACTGCCGAGGTCTTGTGGATACTTTCTATTTCCCTTACAATATCTGTTGCGTCAAGAGCCATTGATACAACCGAAGCATCCCTTGAAATAGCTCTTTTCAGTTCACCCATTTTACTCTCCTTTACTTTGCCTTTCCGGCTACAAACACTACACGCTGGCTTTCCTGCGAAGGAAGATCAAAGCTGTCACCGTCATAGCATGCCAGCACGCTGAAACCGACATTTTCAAGCTCCTCCCTTATTACGTCAAGGCTATATGCATTTTCGCAAAAGCTTTCTTCATAGCGCCTATAGGAATCCCCCTGAGGCACAAAGAAATCAAGGTCAATTGTGACTCTGCTGCCGCTACAGCTATTCTGCCACACGCAATATACCTCATCAGTATCATATACAAAAGTGTTTTCGCCCAATACCATTCTATGCTTATATTCCGTATTTATGTCAAAAATAAATAATCCACCCGGCTCACAAAAAAGATGAACCCTTGAAAAAACCTTTTTCACATCCTCTATGGAGTCAAGATGATTAAGGCTGTCAAGAGCGCATATCGTAACGTCAATAGTGCCGAACATATCAAGTTCACGCATATCCTGGCAAAGGTACTGGATATTGCTTCCGCTCTCAAATTTTTTATCTAAAGCAGCGCTGAGCATCTCCTGAGAATTATCAACTGCAATAACATCATATCCAAGGCGGCTCATTTCCTCTGACAGCGAGCCTGTTCCGCAGGCAAGGTCAAGTAATATTCCATGCTGATTTCCGCCGAATCTATGAACCAGCTCATTAAAATACAATGCTCTTTTCCCGTAGTCAATATTCCCTGTGAGAACATCATAAAATTTCGCAAATATCCCGTAGCTACTTCTCATTTTTCTTCTTTTCTTTCATTCTCTTAAACACTATGTCATATCCGTCGCAGCCATAGTTAAGAGAGCGGTTTACACGGCTGATCGTAGCCGTACTTGCGCCTGTTGAGCTTACAATATCGTTATAGACATGATGCTCGCTAAGCATCTTTGCCACCTGAAGACGCTGGCACAGAGCCTTTAGCTCCAATACTGTACAAAGGTCCTCAAAAAAGGCATAGCACTCCTCCACGCTTTCAAGGCACAGGACAGCCTCAAAAAGATCGTCCATGTCCTTTGCTTTAAGCTTATCATTCATAGGTTTTATACCTCCGCCTGTTAATTATAAAGCTCGGCATAAGGTGCCGAACTGCCCGTTCATGCTGCTTTCCAACCAGAAAACATCTCACATATATTTTAGCACATTAATATGCAAAAGTAAATACCCTATTTTAAATTTTCGGTTGACATCTTCATTTTTATATAGTATAATAATTATCGACATATGTCGGAAAAGGAGCATACTAAAGTGGGAAGACCAAAACGCTGCCGCAGAGTCTGCGGTGAACCTCTTTACAGGCAATTCGGTCCTTATGAAAACTGTGGCAATGAAACTGTGACTTTATCAGTGGACGAGTTTGAAGTGATACGTTTAATTGACCACGAAAGAAAAACCCATGAGCAATGTGCGCAGCAAATGGATATTTCACGTACAACTGTTACAGAAATTTACGAAAATGCAAGATATAAGCTTGCAGAAAGCATTGTGAACGGAAAACCTCTTGTTATTTCCGGAGGCAATTATCGCTTCTGCAATGGTTCAGCAATTCACTGCTGCGGCAGAAAATGTACAAAATCAATAGCAGGAAAGGAAACGGATAATATGAAAATTGCAGTTACTTATGAAAACGGAATGGTATTTCAGCATTTCGGACACACTGAACAGTTCAAAATTTATGAGGCTGAAAACGGTGAAATCCAAAACACTTACCTTGCCGATGCCACAGGAAGCGGTCACGGCGCTCTTGCAGGATTCCTCACAAGCCTCGGCATAGACGTGCTTATATGCGGAGGAATAGGCGCCGGTGCACAGCAGGCTCTCAATGCAGCAGGAATACGCTTTTACGGAGGCGTTACAGGCAATGCGGATGAAGCTGTAAATAATCTTCTCGCCGGACGCCTTGAATACAATGCAAATGTACAGTGCAGTCACCATGAGCATGAGCATTCCTGCGGCAGTCATTCATGCGGAGAAAACAAGCATGGATGCGGAGGCAACTAAAATCAATAAAATAAAGCCTGCTTGCTAAAGTTAAGTAGGCTTTTAATCTATATAAATAATGGGCTGCTGCTTTAAAAACAAGCAACAGCCCTATAATTATTTTTTATGTACAATTTTTTCTGCTTGCTGAAAGGAACTGCCGAGTCCATCAATCATAGGAATAATTTCCTTAAGACCTTCAGTTGACATATGTATTTTACTCTGAACAATTTTTCTGACAAAGTAATCATACAGCATGCTTAAATTTTGAGAAATATCATACTTTCTGTCAAGAGAAGCATTAAGATAATTAATTATTCTCTGGGCTCTGTATAATGACTCTTCAGCTTTTGCATTGTCATTGTTTTCAATACAGTAGACAGCTTTATTAAGGCGTTTTGAGCATTCATCATAAAGCTTGACAACCAATTCTCCAGCAGTCATTGTCATAATTGACTGTTTTTGATACTTTTCGTATGGGTTTGCAGCCATTCAAGCACCTCATTTCATAGATCAGCCACCCAGCATCTGCGACAAGAACATACTCTGAGAATTCATATTTGACAAAGCTGTTTCCATTGCATTAAACTGTTTCCAGTATCTTTCCTTTCTAGTTTCATAGGTTCTGTTAAGTCTTTCAAGCTTTTCAGCAATTGAATCAAGTTCATCTGAGATAGTATTTTCATTCTCAGTAGCCTTACCTTCAACACCAGCCATCTGAACCAGCGTACCAGGATTACCTGAGCTTGTATTTGCTGTTTTTAAGCATATATTATTAAGTCTGGTTGCAAGGCCATTATCACCAACAAAGAGTGACTTTACGCCATCCGGATCCTTTGTAAGAGCGCTTTTCAGTGTATCCTCATCAATAGTAAGCTTACCGAAGTCAGACCACTCAGAGCTTGTATTGATACCTACATTGGAAAGAACATACTTAGAGCCGCCTCTTGTATACATAGCAGTTCTCATATCACTGAGGAAACGGTTGATGTTAGTATCACTTCTGAGCAATCCTTCTTTAGCCTTTTCTTCCCAAAGCTCAATTTCCTTTTCGGTCATTTCTTTTTTCTGAGCCTCAGTCAGCGGAGCATATTCCTTATAGGTTGCTTTTTCGTGTGTATATCCGTTAAGCTTTTCAATCATTGAGTTATAGTCCTCAACGAATGATTTTATTGTATCAACAATTTTATCAACATCTCTGGTAGTTGAAACCTCAGCCTTTGACTCTATAGTGCCGGCTGCGGTCTTGATTGTACCATCTGCATTGGTAACAAAATTGCCCATACCGTCAGTCTCATAGCTGCCTGTAGTTGTTTTAAGTCTGATATCCATTCCGTTATATGTGAAATTATTGCTAGTACGCTCAATCATAACGCCGTTAATACTTGCAACAGCATTCTGACCATTTTTAACGCTTGACTGATCAAGAGAACCCGATCCGTCAACATTAAAGCCGAGCTTGCTGAACAGACCCTCGTCATCTCCGTCTATCTCAATTCCATAGCCTTCGCCTGTAGAGGTTGAGCTGATCTTGAAGGTTGCACTAAGATCGTCATAAGTCATCTTGACCCCGGCACCGCTGGAATTGATTTTACTCATAATGGACGAAATTGAATCCTTAGATGAATACTCAATTTCAACGCCGTTAATAGAGAACTTGTTATTAATTTCATTGCCTTCTGAATCAACAGCAGTTGTCACTCCAAGCTTGCTTACAGTATCAGTTGCCACAACCTGACTTGCAACATTTGTTGTACCCTTACCGAAACCAATAGCCTCCATTGTTTCAGCATTAGCTGACAGACTGATCTTTCTGCCTGCACCCTCAACTGAAAGCTTATAGCTGCCATCTGATTCCTGTGTTATGTCAACGGATTTTCCGAAAGCCTTCTGAAGCTTTGTCCTGAAGTCATCCATCGACTCACCTTCGGTGACTGAAATAGATTTCTTTACTCCATCAACTGTAACGACAACGCTGCCGCCAACCTTTCCAGTATTTGCGAATTGAGTATTTACAGAGCTTGTTTCATATTTAAAGCTGTCTGCGATTTCATTGCCGTCCTCATCCTTTTCAGCAGAAGCAGTAACCTTGCTCTTAAGTCCTATAATTGCAAGACCTGCAGAAGTGCCGGAGATTTCAAACGAAGAATTAGCTTTAAAATCTATGCCTACAGCGACATCTCTGTCCTCAGTAGTTACATTTCCGGTATATTCATTACCGTCAGCGTCAGTATACTTATCAGTCTTTTCGTCATATGTAAGCTCATTTCCGCTATCATCAAGATAAACCGTCTTGTTTTCATATTTTACGGAAGCAAAGTCAGCTCCGGCAGCAGTATTGATTCTGCTGCATATTTCTTCTGCCGTATCTGCGCCCTTAAGATCAACAGTAACAGCCTCGCCGTCACCGATCTTGATATCAACGGTTCTTGAATATTCAAAGCTTGAAGCTCTGCTGTCAACAGTTGAAATACCGTCGCTGGTGAGCTTTGCAGAGGTTACACTTGAAGCTGTTGCAAGTCTTGCGACCTGCATTGAAAAATCGCTGTCAATAGCGTTCTTACCAGCTGATACGCTTATAGCAGAAGAACTGCACGAAGTCTTTACTGTATCATAAAGGCCGGAAAGCCTAAGGCATGAATCAGATGTTAAATTAAAATATTTATTCTGAAACTCATTAATATCCTTAATGACACTTCTATACTGCTCCTGCTTCCACTCAAGGCGCTGCTGAGCCTGATTCTGCTTATCTATTTTTACCTGTATTCCTGAAAGCATGCTCTCAACGAGACTTTCAGTATCAAGACCTGACATAAGTCCCGACATACCCTTGTTGCTGTACGCAGCATTGGTATATGTACTGCTTGAATCATTTGAAACTTTCATAGAGAATTCCTCCTATCCTATTATCACTTATTATACATATCGGCAGAAACTTTTAAAAATAAATACAGATCAGATTAATTTTTTATTTTCCGGGAAAAAAACATTTTGTCCAGTATTGAGCCCACCGTTTACATACTTTGCCGCCTTGGCATTCTGACCGGAATTATTTGATTTTATTTTTTTAAGAAGATTTTCTTTTTCGATCCTGATCCTGTCAGTGACCTGGATTTCAATTTCCTGAATATGCCATAGATGCATATTCATCTCCTGCCTCAGCTCAAATATCTCTTTCAGTTCATCAGGAAGTTCGCTTATACTGCATATATTTCTGAAAGCATCCATTGCCAGCTGATCATCCCCGATGTTTTCATAAATTCTTTTTGTAACAATATCTATTTTCTCCACAATATGCTGACGCTTTTCAACATATGAGGTTATATCGTCAATATCGCACTCTAAAAGGCATCTGGTTATGCCCTCGTATTCATCTAAAAGCTCGGTCACATTCTTTATAAGATCACAGGTTTCCGATATATTCTGCATAAATTTTCTCCTTAAATTGCAATTGGTCCGTATTTATGTTATAATATTGTATATGCTGTCCTGATTTTAACAGGATCGCCCAAACAGCAGCTCTGCTTCAAAATGACAGCAGAGACTTATTACAGTAATTACAAGGGGTATGAAAATGTTTCCTGAAAGCTGCAAGGCTATATTAAAAACCATTGATAACAACATTCTTGAATATGGTAAAGCAAGCATTTCCATAAAGGACAAAAGCATTGATTTTACCGCTCAGTTTGTTCCGCTGATAAAAATCGGTGCACAGGCAAAAATTATCTGCATTGAAAATAACGTTTCCACACATGTTATAACCGGAAGCGTTTACCTGTCATCGGACAAACTTTTAAGGCTTGTAAATATAAGATGTGTCCTGATTTCCGGAGCGGAAAAGGTTTTAAGCGCCCCTGTATCGGTTTCCGCACAAATTTATATGCCCGAACTTAAAAACGGTATCTTTTCAAAAAAGATAGTTCACCGCTGGAAGGAATGCCTGATCACAAACATATCCCTTGACAGAATAACATTTCGCTCCGCACAGATAATGTGCGAATACGAAAACGACATTAAAATAAAAATAGGTAGTCCGGTTTTTGACAAGGATACCGAAATATCATTGCGGATAGCAAAACAAGGTCTTATGTTCGGGAAAAAGTCAAAATATCATTATCACATACTTTCTCTAAGAAACAGAGAAAGCTCCCAGCTTGAGGAATTTATATGGAAATGCAGTCTTGCTCTTGTAGCCGGATTAAGCTGAAAGATCATTCCATCAAAGCGTTATTCATCACCGCTTTTTTTCAGTCCGGAAAGAAGATTATGCAGCTGCTTTGGAGCAATTCCTGAAACAGCGTCCCTATTGCTTTCAACAGTCAGTTTCAACTCGCTTCTTAGAATTTTAACATTCTGGGGAGCGTTTATTCCTATCTTGACCTTATCTCCGCTGACATCAATAATTTTCAGTTCAATTTCCTCATTTATAACTAAGGATTCTCCTGGCTTTCGTGAAAGTATAAGCATATCTCGATCACTCCTTCTTCCCGTTATCAAAAAGTCGGTATCTAACAGGATATTCATCCTCAAGTATGACCTGCATAGCCTTATGTTTTTCAAAATTGACAATTATAGGACTTTTCAGATTGACCGTTGAATCCTCAATACTTTCCTTCACGACCATAATAAGCCACTTCTCATATGTTCCGCTTCCGAGAACTGATTTTACTTCTGGTGGATAACCTGGGTCATAATCCTTAATCAAAAGCTCCGGATTAGCGATTATAAAGCAAAGCTCCGGTTCTTCAACTGACTGGAGCCATGCATATTCTCCGTTAAATTCATCATCATACAGCATTATAAAATCGGTATAGCGATCAAAGCCGAAAATTTTCTGTTCAAAGCTTATTATATCTTCGGTATTAACCTCTACCTCTCCGAAATCTCTTGTTTTAACCTTCACACTAATCTCCATTCTGCCGGAAGATCGGCACAATTATTTAAACACAGGGCTGCCCGGGAAATTTTATCCCGGAACAGCCCCAGAATTTTATTCAGATTTTTCCTCGTAATCAGGATTTGAGCTTGGAGGAACGTAAGAAAAACCGCCAATGTATTCAATATCAACATTCGCATACTGTTCAATCTCAAGGCTCAGCTTACTCGGAACGAACTCCATTTTTTTCTGTGCAGACTTCCAGTCAAACTGAGCTTTTGCCGGTTCAAAGTTCACTTCAGCCTTAGCCGGCTCCCATGACGTATCAATCCTAACGCTTGGGATCTGGCTTATAGCAGTTTCAATAGTTGCATTACTGAGCATATTCTGATTCACATACTGAGCAACTGTCATTCCCTTCTGTGACATTCTATTGCCCATATTAACATATGCAGAAGTAACACTGTTTGCTGTCTGCTGAGTTTTAGCTGGAGCTTCTTCAGCTACCTGAGCCACAGTTTTAAAGCCCATGCTGCTTCGCATAGCCGAAGAATCCATTCTAACTTTTATACCCTCTGAACTAACGCTTAATTTTGTAAGTTCTGAATGCTGAGACATCTGATCCTGACTTAACCTCTGTATTTTTAGCGATGCGTTTTCAGTTTCAATATTATATTTCAGAGGAATTGATGTTATTTTTAAAAGTTGCATACAAAACACCCCTCTTTTATATTAGTATTTTAATTAACTGACATAATCCATAAGAGACTGCGGAAGCATCTTGCCTCCATACTGGAGCGTGAGCAGCCAAGAATATTCCAGACTCTTATAATTGACCAATTCGTCCGTATCCTTTATCTTTTCAAGGTTGGACTGTATTTCTGTAAGTACATATTCGTCATCAACAAGCTTATCCGCATTAGTTTCAAGATAGCTTGTTCTGACGCCTACATCGGCAATTACAAGCACAAGATCGTCAAGCTTATCGTTCATATGATCGTTAAGCGCCATAGCCCTATCCATATCCCCTTCGGTTATAGCTTGCGAAATTTCATCAACGATCTCGCATAAGTTGTTTGAAGTTTCTATAGTATGCTGATCACCATTAATGCCAGTATATTCAATTTGTGATGTGCCATATCCAAGAGCTTCAAGTCCCGAAACTGAAACCTTGAAAGCAGTTCTCGGATCAATTTCACCGTTTTTAACAGACATTCCTGCACCGATATCAATATAAATATCCTTGCTGAAAGGAACTGCTGTTCCGTCAACGGATTCATAGATTCCGTCGATCTTATTAATATCCTTTACATTGACACCGTTAAACTGCACTGAACCGTCGTCTGCAACAGTAAAAGGCTCGGATTTATTATTAGTACAGCCAAGACAATAGGTATCTTGATATTTGGAATTTGCAAACTGGATAACCTGATCCTTTATTTTAGAAAAGGTATCCGCAAATATCTCATGCTGAATTTCGCTATCATTTGTTCCGTTAACAGCTCTAAGAGTCTTTTTGGCAACAGTACCAAGCGCATCCTTAATATTCATAAGAGCGCCCTCTGCAACAGACAGAGATTCATAAGCGCCGCCTACATTTCTCTGTATCTGCTCGTTTTTATAAAGCTCGGTTCTTATCGTAAGAGCACGTGTACCGCTTGATACAGATTCAGAAATTCTTGTGTATCTGCGGCCGGTAGTAAGCCTTGACTCAGACTGACTTTTCTGAAACAATGACGAATTAAGATTGTTAAGATAATTTCTTGTCATTGAATTTTGTGTAATTCTCATTGTTAACCTCCATTAGAATCAAACAGCCATCCGGTTAATAATAACATCCAGAAGTCCGTCCATAACCGTCATCATTCTTGCCGCAGCCTGGAACGCACGGTTATATGTCATCATATTAACAGTTTCTTCGCTTTCGCTAACTCCTGAAATCGAATCCCTATTGTCGAGAATTTCATTTACCGTTTTCATTGATGCCTCATATCTTCCGGTAGCAAAATTTATATCACTTCCGAGGATTCCGGCATAATCAGCAACAAATTCCTGGAATGTACCGGTAAATGAATCACCGCCGTTATAGAATTCATATTCATCCTTGGTAAGCTTATTAATAAGCTCCAGCAGTCTTGTATTGTCAGTACTGTTATCCTTATCAATAAGATAGCCGGAGTCATTGCTAAGCTCATCTGTTATAGTAATGTTCTCAGCGGTAGTAAGAAGGTCAGGAAATACGCTGTATCCGTCCTCGTCATCAACAGCGGCGCCTACAAGCTTCTTATAACTTAAAACCACCCCGGACTCGTCTACTTCATCCGGTATAGTACTGTTAAGAACTGTTGTAAGCTGAACTGCAAAGGCATCAAGCTTATCCTGATAATAAAGGAAGCCGTTTATGGTCGATTCAGTGGAGCTTGTTGCTCCAAGACCTCTTCCGTTAAGAATTTCTGTCACAGCCTTCAAAGTTCCTGTTTCATTGTCAGCTCTTTCGCCGTTTGATTTCCAGTTCAGCTGAACAGTATTGTTTGAATTTTCCTGATAATTGATTTTATCAAACTCAAATTCATCAACACAGGTATGACCGTTAAAGGTTACTGTAATAGTGCCGTCGTCATGCTCCTCCGAATGCAGGTTTCCATACTCAGCAAGCTTATCTAGGATAAGATTACGCTGATCAAACAGCTCATTTGGTCCGTACGGATCGTCATAGCCGTTTGTCAAAATCGCACGCTGAATACTTCTGTTCAGGTCTGCAAGCTCTTCAAACATGGAATTTACGTCATCCACAGTGATCTGCAGCTCATCCTTATACTGCCTTGAAGACTTCTCAAGCTTTGATGAAAACTCATTAAGCAGGTGCGTAATGTTAAGAACCGAGTTTGCAAAAACGTTTGCATCAGTTTCGGAGCTTGCATCCATTGAAAAATCTTCGAGAGCGGTATACATATCCTTGATAGCCTTGCTCAGTCCATATCCGTTTCCTACCTGATTGACATCATCGCCGTCATTACCCGTATCGTATTCCTGCAATATCGTTTCAATGTCCGTCAGCATATCAGTTCGCTTGCTGTAATATCCGGTATTCATATACTCCTGTCTGAATGCGGTATCAAGCCTTTCGTCCCTGAGCTGAGCAACGCCTTTTGCGTCCGTACCCATTCCGGCAAGCCATGTCTGATCTATCTTAAGTCTGGTAGGACAGTCCCCCACTGTGACGGAAACCTCATCAACACGCTGCCTTGTATATCCGGGGGTTTTTGCGTTTGAAAGGTTATGTCCCACTATATCAAGAGCTTTCTGAGATACAAAAACACCTGTTTTTGCAGCCTCAAAGCCTAAAAAAGTTGGTCTCAATTCTATTCCTCCTGTTTATTCAAGCTATGCCTTTCGGTCAAGGAAACCGGCGTTTTTCTCTTCCTTTGAAACGCCTCTGCTGTCATAGCACCTCGGGTCGCTCACTCCCTCGCTGCCACCTGAAAGCTTTATGTTCATATCCGCAACCTTCATAGCGCTTTTGTTAAAATGATTTGTATTGTGAATGGCAAGTTCAAATCTGCTGTATATCTCACTAAGCTCAGCTTTTTCCTCGCCCTTACACATATTGATAATTTCCCTAAAAGTTTTTCCTTCAAGCCCCATTTCTTTCTGGAGCGCCTCACGCCGGTTTTCATACTGTTCAATGAGCTTTATTGATGTCTGATGCTCATTGAGGCTCTGTTCAATACGACCAAGGTCATCTGAAAGCATAGCATGAAACTTTTCCTCTTCCTTATAGGAAATATCCTCAAACAATTCAGTATACTCGAGCATAAACTCTGCAAATTCGTTATAGCGTTCCATAACAGCTCCTGTCATTCTGACATTCTGCCGAGAACAGCGTCTGCAATTTTATCGGAAGAAACGAAATAGCTGCCGCTTTGAATTCTGCTTTTAAGAGAGTTTATATACTCGTCAGACGCAGAGGCTGAAACCTCTGAGGCAGCCTTCCTGATATATGCCCTGCATTCCTTGAGCATTGAAGCTTCTGAACTGATTTTAAGCGAATCGGTTTTTGAAGCGGACGTCCTTGACTGGCTAACGCTTTTTTTTGCGCCGTATCTTACAGTCTCGCCTGCATTAACATATTTGTTATAAACATTGAACTCTATATTCATAACCACCGCTCCTTTCAAATTTTTCTGATTTTCCTTCTAATTATATTTTCGACAGGTTTAAGAAAAATTAAATACCGACTTTTATCAGTTTACAAAAAATTAATTTATGTAACTAATACCAACGATTTGGTTCAATAAAAAAGCAGGCGCTCACAAATGATGAGATGCCGTACCGAAGGTTTTGAAAACAAGTGGTAAAGGCAATCGTACAGTATATTGCAGAAAACCTAATTTTATAATTTAGAGGAAACTGCTCTACGCAGTAGATTTTTTCACAAATCTGTGGTATAATCGTTTCATGTCTGAGAGACAAACCGGAATTTGAAAGTGAGGTGTGTATATGAAGAGTTTAAGCACTAAAGCAAAGATTTATTTAGCATTACAAATCATATTTACTATATTAACTTTTGTAGGACTCGTTTTGTTACTTATAGATAAAATTGATAATGCAGGTATGGCGATTTGTTGTATGGTAATGTCACTAGTTTTTGGTGTACTTTATAAAGATTCAAAAAATAAGTAATTACTAAATCCCGATTTGAAAACCACGATTTCATAAGTGGTTACTGCCCCTCATAGGGCTTTAATAAAATCCTCCACAGTGCTTGAAAACAAAGGATTTATCGCAATGTGTCCGCCTTATCTCTTTATACGATTTCACTTGTGTTTATGCTCCCCCGCTACCTCATAAGGGCAAAAACAAGGGAAGAAAAATCTGATAACAAGTTATAACAGCGAGTGGCAATTGGGAAACTGTGACATATGTGCGAATATATTATACTGGAGGATTTCAAGATGGACAAGTACATTTATGATGAAAACAACGGTCTTTGGTACGAACTGCAAGGAGATTACTATATTCCGTGCCTTACCTTACCAGCCGAAAAAGAAAACAAGCCTATCGGCAAGCACAAGTGCTATCTGCAAGAGCATAAAAAAGCGGTTTACGCTAATTTGCTCACAAGCGACAAGTTGAACAGCTATCTTGTCGATATTGACGAACAGGCAGAGGAAATGTTCTTTCGTCTGGTAAAAGGACTTGCCGAAAAGGAAAATGTAACGGAAGAGCCCAAGGTTGAAAATCAAATTTTATGGGTACAGAAAATGAACAATATACGAAGTCGTGCAACAGAGATTATAAACGAAGAAGTTGTTTACAATTAAGATCAACGGGTAACGGTATCATAGGAATACTCGTTGCCCGTTTTATTTGTCTGTTATAATATCGGCTCAATGACAGAACGGAAATAGTGGTCTAATTCTTCGGGTGTATGTTTTTCCCTGCCTTTTAACCACCATAAAACCATTTCAACAAAGCTGCCTGAAATGTGATTGACAAGAAAATCTTGCGGCAAATCTTGATTTTCTCTACGACTGTGATTAACGAATTGCGTTTGTATCAATTCATTTAAGCTGTCCTTAAAATAACGCAAAAAAATCTCGCGGCTTTCACAAGAGAGCAATCCCAAAATATTATTGTCGTTTTCCTGCAAATGTTGTAAAAGGTGGCAAAAAACAGATTGTGGGGCTTCGCCCTTTGAATATAGACCGTGTGTATGAGTTTTATCTATAGCACTGTCTATGATATGTCCGAATAACTCCTTACATATTGCTTTCAATAATTCGTCTTTTGTTTCAAAGTGCGCATAAAAGGTACTTCTGCCGATATTCGCTTCGTCAAGTATTTCCTGTACGGTTATTTTCTCATAACGTTTCGTTTCAAGTAGTTTTACGAAAGCCGAAAAGATGGCTTGTCTTGTCTTTATTTGCCGTCTGTCCATAATACATCCTTTCCAAACAATTTTAGTGTTTTGTTCGATAACATACAAAGTGACTGATTTGGTTGTTGATATGAAAAGCAAAATTCAATATACTAAATACAGAACAACTTGTTTTGTATCAAATACATTGTATCATAACTCTCCGAGAGAGTCAATGATATGAATTTAGGAGGTTTTGGATTATGATTAAAAGAATCAATGATTTTCTTGCAGGTATTCCTATGACGATTGTGGGCGGTGTATTCCTCGTCATCAGTCTTGTACTGTCACTCACAGGAAATAAAGTCCCTATTGACCATGCTTGGGTATCGGTGATTATCTGCGGTATTCCCTTGCTGTACCGTTCTATTTGGCGGATTATCCACAATCACGGTATCAGCAAGATTTCATCTGCATTGCTGATTTCCATCGCTATGATTGCGGCAATAGCGATTGGCGATTTATTTGCCGCAGGCGAGGTTGTTTTTATTATGGCAATCGGAGCGATTTTAGAAGAAAAAACGACCGAAAGAGCAAAGAAAGGCTTGAAAAAACTTATCAGCCTTACACCGCAGCAAGGACGTAGGATTATAAATGGCAAGGAAGAAATGATTGCCGCAGAAGATATTAAGATGAATGATATTCTGCGTGTTCTTCCCGGCAAAACCATTCCCATTGACGGAGATATTATAGAAGGTACGACATCAGTTGACCAGTCCATTATGACAGGGGAATCTTTACCTGTTGATAAGACTGTTGGGGATAGCGTTTTCTGCGGCACAATCAATCGTTTTGGATCGATAGATATTCGTGCTTCCAAACTGGGTGAGGATAGTTCTTTGCAGAAACTCATCCGTATGGTAGAAGAAGCAGAAAACAAAAAAGCACCGATGGCTCGTATTGCGGATAAAGCGGCGAGTTGGCTTGTGCCTGTTGCGTTGTTCATTGCAATCGCCGCATTCATTGTAACCAAAGACATTGTTCGTGCGGTTACTGTTCTCGTCGTATTTTGCCCCTGTGCGTTGGTACTTGCTACGCCTACGGCGATTATGGCAGCAATCGGGCAAGCAACAAAGCACGGAGTCATTATCAAATCGGGTGAAGCCTTAGAGCGAATGGGTAAAGTTGATACCGTTGCCTTTGATAAGACTGGTACACTTACAAACGGAAATCTTGTAGTAAAAGACGTTTATCCATTTGAGAATGATATAGATAAATTCCTGCTTCTGCGTCTTACCGCTTCTGCCGAAAGTTACTCGGAACACCCTCTCGCAAAAGCCATTACCGCCTATGCCAAAGAGGAAAATGTCAAATTGTTTGAGGTTGAAGATTTTTACATGATTCCAGGCAAGGGAATTTCAGCGGTAATTCGTAGAGAAAAATTGTTCTGCGGCAATGCAGCGTTTCTAAAAGAACAAAGAATCGAAATTAGCAGTATGGCAGAGCAGATACTTGAACAATTCAGAAGCGAGGGAAAAGCGGTTATTCTTGTAGCTGATACAGAAAAACTTCTCGGGGCTGTAACACTCTCTGATACGCTGCGTGATACATCAGCAGATATGATTGAACGTTTGCGTAAAATCGGAACACACGCTGTATTGCTTACAGGCGACCATAAACAGACTGCTGAATATTTTGCAAAACAAGTCGGCATTACTGATGTTCATGCAGGACTTTTGCCAGAGCAGAAAGTATCTGAAATTGTGGCATTGCAGGAAGCGGGCAAAACGGTTTGTATGATTGGTGACGGAGTGAATGACGCGCCAGCGCTCAAAACCGCTGATGTCAGCGTCGCTATGGGGGCGATGGGAAGTGATATAGCTGTAGAAGCGGCAGACATTGCTCTGATGAGTGATGATATAGCTAAGATACCGTACTTAAAGCGATTGTCAAATGCCTGTGTAAAGACAATTAAGTTTAGTATTTCACTCTCTCTATTTATTAACTTTGTTGCGATTACACTGTCGCTTTTAGGACTGCTTACACCGACTACGGGAGCATTGGTGCATAATTGCGGCTCTTGTCTTGTCGTATTGATTGCGGCACTTTTATATGATAGGAAATTTGAGTAATCTTGGAAGAAGAAAGATGGAAACTCACACAGAATGGATACTATGCCCCGTTTGCGGCAACAAAACCCGTGACAGAATAAGAGAGGATACGGTCTTGAAGAATTATCCCCTCTACTGCCCGAAATGCAAACAGGAAACGCTGATAGAAGCGGAGAATTTGAAAGTAACCGTTATAAAGAAGCAGGAAACCTAATCTCAATATGTATGCCGCCGTGTATGGGTAAAACCATAGCAGCGGTTTTTCTTAACATAAGAATGTCTCGCAAAGCGGGGCATTCGTTGTGCCTATCGGCTGTCTCTGTCAAAGGATTTCTTTCGTGGTTTTTGCTGTCTGCCTTGCTCCTGCAACTGCCTGAGCCTGCTTCGGACGCTCTCCTTTTCGGGGGGTCTTGGCGGTCTGCTCTTTTGTTCCACCTGACGCTCCCACTCGGCAAGGTCACGGTTGTATTGCTCCACAATGGCTTCCGCTTCCCAATAGGTCGCCATGAATGCCTGCACATCGGGATAACCGTCCTCCCTGAGAATATCAGGGAGCTTATCCAGCCTTTCGGATATTTCCTTTTCAGTTTGCTGTATCTGCTCGGTAAGAGCCTTTCGCTCCTTGCCTTTGAAAATACCCTTTGCTTCGGAAAGCTGTTCTTTCAGCTTGGGGACTTTCTCCTGCAAGCTGCGGATTGCCCTTGCCTCGTCCTGCACCCGTATCATCAGATTTCGCATAGTGCGGAACTCTGCCATATTGATACTGAGCGTTGGCTTCGGCGGCATCTCATGTTCACGGATAAGGTTTTGTAAAAAGTCCTTCGCCTTGTTCACAATACGGCGGAACAGATTGGGCAGCCAGCCTCCTTTGTGGATAGAACTACTTACCTTGTCGTGTATCTCGGCTTGTTCGATTTCCAGTATTTTAGCTTCTTCAATGCCCGATACAAGCGCCATATCCGCCGTCCTGTTCCATTTCTGCCTTGCGGCATTGTCGGCTGCAATCTCTGCGGCTTTGGGATTGTTCTTGCCTATTTTCTTTGTGGGCAGGTACACGCTGTTTTTATCAAATACCTTCAAATGCTGCTCAGGGTCGGAAATGTGACGGTTGATGAATGCTATGGCGGAGGTTGACCGTGTGGCGGAGGACGAGGGCTTGAAGCAGTCGATTATGCGGTATGCGATTGAGGTAGG
>CANPXN010000037.1 GCA_947586185.1 uncultured Clostridia bacterium | reverse complement strand
GTTTTGGAGTGAATGTCGCTACTTTTATTCCTGCAGTGCGTTTTAAGCGCTTTTTAGAGGGTTTTTAGAGGTTCCCTTATAATAACTATTCTTTGGGAGCGACCGTCTATCGGTATGCCCTTTTTTATTATTATACTGCATTCAGAGAAATATGTCAATAGCTTTAAAACAATTACTCAGCATTGACACATTACTCAGTTTATTGTATAATTCTTGTTAAGGGCATACCTTAAACGGTAGGCGGTTAATCTTACTCCCGGGAGGGAGTGATTACCATGACGTGGAATGATTTTTTCACTCTGGCGCTTGTTGTATGCAATATCATTCAGATATTTCAAAACAGCAATAAAAGGAAATAACCGCCTGACTTCCAAATCATAAGGCGGCTATTTATTTAGTTTACTTATCTGGGAGCGACCGTCTATCGGTATGCCCCTTTTTTTATTATTATACTGTATTCAAGGAAATATGTCAATAGCTTTAAAACAATTACTCAGCATTGACACATTTCTCGGTTTATTGTATAATTCTTGTTAAGGGCATGCCTTAAACGGTAGGCGGTTAATCTTACTCCCGGGAGGGAGTGATTACCATGACGTGGAATGATTTTTTCACTCTGGCGCTTGTTGTATGCAATATCATTCAGATATTTCAAAATAGCAATAAGAGAAAATAACCGCCATACTCTCCAAAGCTAAGCGGTTATTTTATCACTAAGTTTATGGGAGCGACCGTCTATCGGTATGCCCCTTTTTTATTATTATACTGTATTCAAGAAAATATGTCAAGTGTTTTTCTCATCGACAGCATTTTATCTCTTTTTGTAATTTTCCTTATATATCGTAAATACCTTTGATGCGTCTATTTCTGTTATTTTTCCGTCGCCCTTAACTGTTCCTTTATTTGTGTAGTACTAATTCCTTGCGTATAAGGAAAATACTCAATAGATGCGCCTAGTTTTTTAAACTGTTCCTCTGTTTTTTTATAACGTTCTGATCCCTTCCAGTCATCGCCTGAGAACAACACATCAAAATGAAACCTTTCAAGTGCAAGCATTTTATTATCTGTGATTTCAATATCAACAAGAACAGCATCATCAACCACTTTAAGAGCCTTCAAAATACGAACACGTTGTTCTTCAGGGTAAACGGGTTCTTTATGCTTTACATCTCGAACATATGTATCATCACACACACCGACAATCAAAATATCACACATTTCTTTACAGCGTTCCAGCAAGTTTAGATGCCCTACATGAAAAACATCAAATACCCCACATGTATATCCAATATGATATTTTTTCATAATGATTATTTCCTTTCTAACTATAATATAGCAAATAGCTAAGGTGTTTAATAAATAAGATAATGCTACAGTACTTCGCTTTTCGTTCTATTGTAACCTAAAAATTAACTATAATCAATAAAGTAGACAAAAAATATGTCAAGTGTTTTTCTCATCGGCAGCATTTTATCCCTTTTTGTAATTTTCCTTATATATCGAAAATACCTTTGATGCGTCTATTGCTGTTATTTTTCCATCGCCGCTTATATCGCTTCTGTCCTTCTGGAGCTGATCAAAGCTGCCCGATTCTCCACCATATAGCTTTTTATACTCGCTGAATATAATCGACGCATCCAGAGCCGAGAGCTTTCCATCTGCATTAGAGTCGCCTATAAAAATATATGTATAATCACAATATTCCGCATACTCCTGCGCAGTAGAGCCTTCATGAACACAAAAGTATCCGTCAAATTTAAAAATAGCGCCAACATAGCCGGTATTTATTGTAGTCGGATGCTTGTAAATCTTACACTCAGGATTTGAAATTACGATACTTTTAAGCTCTTTACAGTTATTGATCGCATTCATATCAATGTTTGTAACACTATGAGGAATAAACAGACTGTTAAGACTTATGCAGTCTAAAAAGGTCTGCTCCCCTATATTCGTAACGCCCTCTGGGATATCTATGCTTTTAAGGCTCAGACATTTGCAGAACGCATATGATCCGATACTGTTGACGCTCTCTGGGATGCTTAAACCTTCAAGACTTTCACATTCCTTGAACGCACCCTCACCGATGCTTGTAATTTCGTCGTGAAGCTTTACGCTTTTGAGTCCTTTGCATTCACGGAATGTATATGAACTAATGCTTTTAACTCTGCTTGGCACATTTAGGCTTTCAAGACTTGAGCAGCAAGCGAACGCAGCGATCCCGATTTCTGTAACACTCTCAGGTATGCTTACGCTTTTAAGATTCGTGCAATTATAAAATGCCTCTTTCCCGATTTTTCGAGTGGGAATTTCCCCGATTTTCTCAGGGATCTTAACATTGACAGCAGACACATCGCAATGGGTTATCTCCACATAATCGTCCGTACCATTATTATCCTCGTCAATTAATTTATAATTAAGTACGCCGTATGTCAAAGCTCCTACCGTCAGAGGATATGAAGCTGAAAGCAAGCCTGCTCCCAATACCGCTGACATAGCAGCGCTTAAAATTTTCTTACCGATTTTCAAGGTAAAATTTATCCTTGCCATTACTCTCCTACCTCCATATATTCTTTCAAGCCGTCAAGCAGCACATCATATGCCGCTCCGGACAGATGTATGCCGTCGCCTCCCGAATACTCCGGTAAAAGAGCGCCGCTGCTGTCTTTAAGAGCCTTAGCGGCGTTTACAAAGCTTACGTTTCCGCCATAGTTATCCGCCATTTCGCTCAATGCGCTGTTGTATTCGTCAATATCGCCGTTTGATATGTAATCTATTGACGACTCCACAGGCGAAAGAGCCATAACATATATTTCCGACTCAGGAGAAAGCTCAAGAAAGCTGTCAATAAGCTCCTTATACTGACCGCTGAACTTTTCTGCGCTGAATGAATTTATCTCATTAAGCCCCATTGATATAAGTATATACTTAGGCTGACGCTCCCCTATTATATTGTTTATGGAATACTGTCCGCCCCTGTATTCAAAGGTTTTTTTCTCAATATTTGAGGGTGAAACATTCAGCGCCGCAAAAACATTCTCTGACGGAAGCCGCTGATATGCGCTGTATCCGAGAGCTATTGAATCTCCCACAACCGCCGTTTCAGACTTTATTTTTTCAAAATCCACTGCTTTTCGTACAGGCTCTGTTTCCGTCACTTTTTCTGTTATCTCTTTTGTTGTTTTTTCCGTTTTCTTCGACTTTTCCTCTGCGTTTTCGACAAAAACCGGCTGAGCGGCATCCGACTCGGAAACATTCTGAACATCTGCCTCCGAAGCTGAAAGGACATCCGTCCTTTTAACCGGCACTTGACTTAACTTTGTGCCACAGCCTGCAAGCAGAGAAGAACACAGCAGCGAAACGACCGCTGCCATTACTAATTTCATTCTAACACATCCTCAACAAAAAGGGAACGGAAAAACTCCGTCCCTTTTTACTTTATATATTCTCTTTTTAATATCCCATTTTGTACTAAACGACAAA
The DNA here is from genome assembly GCA_947586185.1 of uncultured Clostridia bacterium. Lineage (GTDB taxonomy): Bacteria > Bacillota > Clostridia > Oscillospirales > Ruminococcaceae > Porcipelethomonas. The sequence continues at coordinate 15,364 of CANPXN010000037.1, read as the reverse complement.
TTAATTCGGTCATTTACTATAACTGACAGATATGCCGATATAAAGTTTATTCAGCCTCGTCCTCCGGCTGCTCGCTGTCTTCTAAAAGCGCACGAATAGAGATGCTGATACGCTTCTTTTCAATGTCGATATCAATGATCTTAGCATCAACTTCCTGACCAACTGAAAGAATATCTGCAACATTGTCAACACGCTTGTCAGCGATCTGAGAAATATGGATAAGTCCGTCAACACCCTCAATTATCTGAGCAAATGCGCCGAATGGTGTAATTGAAACTACAGTTGCCTTAACTACATCACCTACGCTGTAATTATTTCTGAACTTCTCCCAAGGGTTGTCCTCAGCCTTTTTGAAGCCAAGAGAAATTCTTCCGGCTTCCTTGTCAAGATCCTTAATATAAACCTCAAGAACATCTCCGACCTTAACGACCTGGCTCGGGTGCTTGATCCTGCTCCATGAAAGCTCGGAAATATGAACCATTCCGTCAATGCCGCCAAGATCAACGAATGCGCCGTAGTTTGTAAGTGACTTAACCTCACCCTTATAAACCTTACCGATCTCAGCATCTTCCCAGAACTTAGCCTTAGCAGCCTCTCTCTGAGCCTTTGCAACAGCCTTTATAGAGCCGACAGCTCTGCGGCGCTGCTCGTTTACTTCGATAATTTTAAGCTGAACATTCTGCTTCAAAAGAACGTCAAGGCTCTTATCTCTTCCAACGCCTGTCTGTGATGCCGGAACGAAAACTCTTACTCCGTCAACTGAAACAAGAACGCCGCCCTTTACAACATTCTGAACAATACCATCCAGAACAGCGTCTTCGTCCTTTGCCTTTGAGATGTTATCAAAGCCAACAAGCTCGTCTACTTTCTTCTTAGAAAGAGTAACGATACCCTCCTGATCGTTGATTTTTGTTACGATGAGGTCGACCTCTTCTCCGACTTTCACTACATCAGCCGGCTTCTTTGACGGATCGTCAGTAAGCTCTGAAAGCGGAACATATCCTGTGTGCTTTGTTCCGATGTCTACAATTGCTTCGCTGTTGTTAAGCGCTGCAATATAGCCTTTTACACGCTCTCCTGTATGTATTTTTTTGAAAGACTTTTCAAGTGCCTCCTCAAAATTGATATCTTCTTCAAAGATCTCTGCCATGGTATTTTGTACCTCCTTAATTATATAAGCCGGCGTGGATGCTCCGGCAGTAATGCCGATTTTCTCAGCATTTTTCAGGTCCAATGTATAAAGCCCGTCCGAATTTTCGATGTGATACGATTTGCAGTTTTTACTGCAAACATCGAACAATTTTACTGTATTTGAACTGTTCTTTCCGCCTACTATTATCATAACATCCACCTGCTTTGAAAGCTGTTCAGCGTCCGACTGACGCTTGGATGTGGCGTTGCAGATAGTATCAAAAACAAGAATATCCGGATTATCCTTAGGAATAACCTTTAGACACTCTCCCCATATTAATATATTATACGTTGTTTGAGCAACAATTGCAAGCTTTTTTTGCAAATTTTCATAATTTTTATCAAAAAAGCATTTTAGCTCATTTTCGTCCTTAAAAACACAGCAATTTTCGTCACAATGACCAACAATTCCCTGTACTTCCGGATGATTCTTATCCCCTGCAATGAGAATATAGTAGCCCTCTTTTGTCTTTTCGCTGACTATTGTATGTATTCTTGCCACAAAAGGACAGGTTGCGTCTATATATGGATTTCCCTTTTCGGCAAGCTCGTCATATACGCTTTTGCCGACTCCGTGGGAACGTATAACAGCCTTTTCCCCCTCCTCAAGCTCCGACACGCTGCCAACTGTCCTTACTCCCTTTGACTTCAGGTCGTTTACCACGTCAGCATTGTGTATGATAGGCCCAAGGGTCGCTACCTTATCCTCTTGTCTGGAGATCTCGTCATAAACAAGCTTTACGGCTCTGTCAACTCCGAAGCAGAAGCCTGCTGATTCAGCTACTTTTATTTCCGGTTTTTTCAACGTCTGCTCACTCTCCCTCCACAAGAAGCTTTATCTCATTCATGATTTTGTTTTTTGCCTCGTGCAGCTCTCTCGGAGACGGCTCACCGGCAATTCCAAGCTCCTCGATCGTAAAAGGCTTTCCGAACCTTACGGTAATGGTACTTCTGAAATGAAGCTTTCCATTGAAAACGATCCCCACAGGAACTACCGGAACAGCCGCCTTTGCAGCGATAAGCGCAACTCCGGTTTTTCCCTTGCCGACCTTACCGTCAAGATGCCTTGTACCCTCGGGGAATATTACAAGGTTTCTCCCCTCTCTGACCTTTGAAACAGATGTATCTATAACGGCTGTATCGCCTTTTCCTCTCGTAATAGGAAAAGCTCCCAGCTTTCTTATAAGCCATCCGAACACTGGTCTTTTGAACAGCTCCTCCTTTGCGACAAAGGAATAGTATGCCTTTGCTCCTGCAATAGCTATTACCGGAGGGTCTGCAAAGGAGCGGTGATTTGAGGCGATTATATACCCCTGCTGAGCGGGCAGGTTTTCGCTGCCCTCCGACTTTATTTTATAAACGCACTTATACAAAAAGCTTGCAAGCTCATAAATAAAACTATATCCCAAGCCCATAACTCTATCTTACTCCTTCAATCATTGAAATAAGCTTTTCAACAACCTGAGCCTTTGTCATTTCCGTTGTGTCAAGCAGCACTGCGTCCTCAGCCCTTTTAAGGGGAGCTGTTTCACGGTGCATATCGTTATAATCTCTTTTGTTTATATCCTCAAGTATCTCCTCATATGAAGGGCAGTCCGGCTTGTCTTTCATTTCCAGAAAGCGTCTTTTTGCCCTTTCCTCAGCAGAAGCAGTGAGGAACACTTTAAGGTCGGCATTTGGAAGAACCACAGTTCCTATATCTCTTCCGTCCATTATGATATCATTTTCCGCTGCTATTTTCTGCTGGAGTCCGAACAGAAATTCCCTTACCTCCGGAACAGCCGATACTTTAGAGGCATTCATTGAAACCTCCGGCGTGCGTATCTTATCGGAAACGTCCCTGCCGCATAGCAGAACATGCTGAACGCCGGATATGAATTTAAGCTCCACATTTATTTTGTCAAGGCTCTGTATGAGCTTATCCTGCTCAAGGACGTCGTTTTCCAGCGCATACAGCGCAACAGAGCGGTAAAGCGCTCCCGTATCAACATATATGAACCCAAGTCTTGCGGACGCCTCCCTTGCTATGGAGCTTTTTCCTGCTCCGGCAGGTCCGTCAACTGCAATATTAATACCCATTTAACATACCTCATTACATATTTATTCCGGCACAGTAGCCGGTTGAAAAAGCGATCTGTAAATTAAAGCCTCCTGTATAGCCGTCCGTATCAATAACCTCGCCGGCAAAATACAATCCCTGCACAAGCTTTGATTCCATTGTCTTAGGACTTATCTCCCTCACGCTTATGCCTCCGCTTGTGATAATGGCCTCCTCCACCGGTCTGAACGCCCTTACAGTAAGCGGAAAATGCTTTATAAGCTCCCCGAAAGCAGTGCGCTGCTGCTTTGTGATCTGATTTACCCTTGTTTCTCCGGGGATACCTGAAAGTCTTACCGTAACCGGAATAAGCTTTGCAGGCAGCAGCTTTGAAAGAGAGTTCCCGAATATCCTGTTCTGATTATCAAAAAAGTCCCTCTGTATCCTTGAATCAAGCTGTTTTTCGTCAAGCCCGGGCTTTAAGTCTATTTCCAGCCTGTATCTGTCCGGCTCCATTTTTCTTATATGGGAGCTTGCGCTTAAAACAAGAGGTCCCGATACCCCGAAATGGGTAAAGAGCATCTCCCCAAGCTCGCTGTAGAGCCTTTTATCCCTGTCAAAAAGAGTAAGGGTCACATTTCTCAGTGAAAGCCCCATCATATCGGCACAGTATTTCTCACGGCATATCAGCGGAACAAGGGAGGGCTTTATTTCAGTTACGCTATGACCTGCGCCCTGTGCAAGAGCGTAGCCGTCACCCTTAGAGCCTGTTGCCGGATATGACTTTCCTCCTGTGGCAATAAGGACTGACTGAGCATAAAACTCTCTGTCCCCTGCTCTTACTCCTATACATACGCCGTCCTCTACAAGTATTTCCTTTACCGGCATAGCTATAAGCTTTACTCCAAGGCGTTTAAGCTCCCCTTCAAGAGCTGCGACTATATCCGCCGCTTTATCGCTTACCGGAAAGACCCTATTTCCCCTTTCGGTTTTAAGGGGAACTCCAAGCTCCTCAAAAAAGCTCATGGTGTCCTCCGTACCGAACTGAGAAAGGGCGCTGTATAAAAATCTGGGGTTTACCGGTATGTTTTCAAGCAGCTCCTCACGGGTGCAGTTGTTTGTGACGTTGCATCTGCCCTTACCGGTTATCAGCAGCTTTTTTCCTATTCTGCCGTTAGGGTCAAAGACAGCGGTTTTCCTGCCAAGCCTTGCCGCCTGAATGGCAGCCATAGCTCCTGCGGCTCCGCCTCCGGCAATAATTACATCATAATTCATTTCCAAAGCTTCCTCTGACGGCTGAGTATCTTCTCACGCCGCTTTTTTGTTGCTTCCGCATCGACCTCATAGCCGCCTGCCCTCCTTACAAGAACATCTCCCTCGGAGGCATCCGGCGGAAGAGATTCCCTTGGAACTCTTATGTATTCATCATCGTTTTCAATTATGACTATATCGTCTTCAAATCGTTCTATAATTAGCATAAGCTACCTCTCAGTTTTAACGGACAGACCGTCCTTTCCGGAGGTGAACACAACAGTTCCGTTCAGATCCGTCCTGTATATCTTAACTCCGAACTTATTAAGCCTTTCCACAGTTTCCTCATTGGGATGATTATATGAAGTTCCGTCGCACATTATAACTCCATACTTCGGAGAAACAAGCTCCAGAAACTTCTTCTTAGTGCTTGTTTTGCTGCCATGGTGAGCGACCTTTAAAACGTCCACCTTTTCAAGCCGTCCGTCCTCAGCCATATCGTTTTCCACCTTGGAAGTTAAATCACCGGTAAACATAAAGCTATCCTCCCCGTGTTTTAGCAGGACTGCTGCCGACCAGTCGTTAAGGTCGTTATAGTCGTCGTCAACAGGTGAAAGTATCTCCGCCTCAGCCTGACCTACTTCATATTTATCCCCCGGAACTGCCTTTGTTATTTTAAGGTCGTTATCCTCCACAGCGTCAAGGAATTTTTCATATACTTTAGTATCCGGAGTCATTTCATCGCTTACCTTAGGGGCAATAACGTTCTTAACTTCAATGCCGTTAATAATATTTGCTGCGCCTCCCATATGGTCGGAGTGAGGGTGGCTCAGAACAAGGTAGTCCAGCTTTTTTACCCCCTGCTCCTTCATATATTTAAGAACCGTGTCTGAATATTCCTTTTCACCGGTGTCTATCAGCATTGCCTCTCCCTCTGAAATTATAAGGGAGCTGTCGCCCTGTCCGACATCAATAAAATGAACTGTCAGATCATCGCTTACCTTTGTGCTGCCGGGATTTATAAGGCTTTTTAAGTCCTCAGTACTGAATATGCCCAGCTTATCCGCTGCAAATACCGCTATTACTAAAAGGAGAATGAACCCTGCCAGAAAGGACAGGAATCCGCCCTTTACTTCCGATTTCTTTTTTTGCCTTGACATGCTCTTACCTTTCTGCGTTTATCGGACTGTCTGCCCGCTCCGGCTTTTCCAGAGCCGTCAGGAGTCACAAGACAGTTCTTGCCGTAACCTATAAGCTCCTGTCTGCCTGCCTTCTTTAAAGCCGCTATAACGATTTTCTTGTTCTCCGGCTTGAAGTACTGCAAAAGAGTCCTCTGCATTTTCTTTTCCTCCGGAGTTTTCGGAACATATACCTCCTCCATGGTGTAGGGGTCAAGCCCTGTGTAGAACATGCAGGTGGATATCGTCCCCGGAGTCGGATAAAAATCCTGAACCTGTTCCGGGTGCATGTGATTTTCCTTTAAAAATACCGCAAGGTCTATTGCTTCTTTAAGAGTACTGCCGGGATGGGAGGACATAAGATACGGAACAAGGTACTGCTCCTTGCCCACCGACTTTGTTATCTCATAAAATCTTTTCTGAAACTTCCTGTATGCCTCAATATGGGGCTTTCCCATTTTATCAAGCACCGCCGCTGAGCAATGCTCCGGAGCGACTTTCAGCTGTCCGCTTACATGATGCCTTATAAGCTCTTTTAAAAACTCCTCGCTTTCGTCCTCCATAAGATAATCGTACCTTATTCCCGAGCGGATAAATACCTTCTTAACGCCCTTTACCTGTCTGAGCTTTCTTAGTATGCTGATATATTCCTTATGGCTCACCTGCAAATTTCCGCATGGCTTCGGCGCAAGGCACTTTTTCCCCTTGCACAGTCCTGCTGAAAGCTGTTTTTCACAAGACGGCAGCCTGAAATTAGCAGTCGGACCTCCCACATCGTGTATATAGCCCTTGAAGTCAGGCATATGAGTTATTTTTTCCGCCTCCTCAAGAATGGAGCTTTCACTGCGGCAGGTTATCCTCCTGCCCTGATGCAGAGCAATTGAGCAAAAGTTACAATAGCCGAAACAGCCCCTGTTATGGGTAATGGAAAAGCGCACCTCCTCGATTCCCGGAACGCCTCCCAAGGCTTCATAGGACGGGTGATACGCCCTCATGTAGGGCAAGCTGTACACATGGTCAAGCTCCTGAGTTGTAAGGGAAAGAGCCGGCGGATTCTGCACAAGCATCATATTCCCATGGCGCTGAATGACCGTTCTGCCGTATACCTCGTCCTGCTGATCGTACTGCTGGCGGCATGCCTTGGCATACTCTCTTTTGTTATCCCTCACCTGCTCAAAGGAGGGACACTGAACTGCGCCTATAGGAGTATTGACTGGCTCTGTAAGATAGCATGTGCCCCTTATGTCGTGAATATCCCCTATACTTTCTCCGCCGTCAAGCCGCTTGGCAAGCTCGGTGATCTGATGCTCGCCCATACCGTACATCAAAATGTCTGCTCCGCTGTCCAGAAGAATGGAGGGTCTTACCCCGTCGTCCCAGTAATCGTAGTGGGCAAAGCGCCTTAATGACGCCTCAAGACCTCCTATAGCTATCGGCACAGCGCCAAAAAGCTCTCGGAGCTTTTTACAATAAACTATCACCGCTCTGTCCGGACGCTTTCCGGCTTTTCCTCCCGGAGTATATGCGTCATCGGAGCGCTTTCTCTTTGCCGCCGTATAATGAGCTACCATTGAGTCGATATTCCCGGCTGTAACAAGGAATGCAAGGCGTGGTCTGCCAAAGCGTGTAAGATCCTTTCCGCTTTTCCAGTCCGGCTGAGAAATTATACCTACAGTATATCCCAAGTTCTCCAGAAGACGTGTAATGATCGCCGCACCAAAGCTCGGGTGATCGACATATGCGTCCCCTGTTACATATATAAAATCAAACTGCGTGATGCCCCGCTCCTCCATATCGGAGCGTGACATCGGAAGAAAACCATTCATAAAATCCTCAATCCTGCTTACGGAGCTTTCTCTCCGCCCACTGCTGCTGGGACATAAGCACCTTTCTCGGCTTTGCGCCCTCATAAGGACCTATTACGCCCATGCTTTCAAGCTCGTCCATTATTCTTGCGGCTCTTGCATAGCCAAGCTTTAGCTTTCTCTGAAGCGAGGAGGTAGAAGCCTGTCCCATCTGGACAACTACGTCTATAGCTCTATCAACCAATGCCTCATCGCTGTTATCGTCGTGCATATCAGCGGCAATGTCAGAGCCTTTCTCCCCCTTGATCGCCGGCATATTTTCTTCTACTGCCTGTATAATTTCAGTATCATATTCTGAATTGGACTCCTTCTTGATATAGTCAACGACCTTTTCTATCTCCTTTGTGGAGCAAAGGCAGCCCTGAACTCTCAGCGGCTTCTGCATTCCGTTAGGATAATAAAGCATATCGCCGTAGCCTAAAAGCTTCTCCGCACCCTGGGTGTCAAGGATAGTTCTTGAATCCACCTGCGACATAACTGAAAGAGCGATACGGCTTGGAATATTCGCCTTGATAAGACCTGTGATAATATCAGTTGTAGGACGCTGAGTTGCAATTATAAGGTGCATACCTGCCGCTCTTGCCATCTGTGCCAGACGGCATATGGAGTCCTCAACCTCCTTTGAAGCCGCCATCATAAGATCGGCAAGCTCGTCTATTGCAATTACGATCTGCGGCATAGGCTCTAAGTCCTCTCGTTCAGCCGCAAGCTCATTATAGCCCTTTATGTCACGAACGCTGTTATCCGCAAAATCCTTGTATCTCCTGAGCATCTCCTGAACGCCCCAGTTAAGCGCTCCGGCAGCCTGTCTTGGGTCGGTCACCACAGGAATAAGCAGGTGCGGAATGCCGTTATAAACTGTAAATTCAACCATTTTTGGGTCGATAAGTATAAGCTTTACATCCTCCGGAGAAGCGTTGTAGAGAATACTCATTATCATAGAGTTTGTACATACCGACTTACCGGAGCCTGTTGAGCCTGCAACTATAACATGGGGCATTTTAGCGATATCGCCTATAATAACATTACCGGCAATGTCCTTGCCCACTGTTACGGAAAGCTTGCTCTTAGCGTTTTTAAACTCCTTGCTCTCGATTATTTCGCGGAAGGACACAACATCGGAATTAGTATTAGGTATCTCTATACCGATAGCAGCCTTTCCCGGAATAGGAGCTTCAATACGGACTCCCTGCGCCGCTAAGTTCAGGGCGATATCGTCTGCAAGATTTGTTATTTTTGAAACCTTTACCCCTGCCGCCGGCTGTATCTCATACCTTGTTACTCTCGGACCTCTCTGTATTGCCACAATTCTTGCGGAAACGCCAAAGCTTTTCAGCGTTTCTATAAGCGTATCCGCCTTTTCCTTTAGCTCCGCAGCAGCCTGAGGGTCGTTTGCCCTGCCGGTACTTGGCGCAAGAAAGTCAACTGGCGGAAGTGTATACTTTTTGAAGGGAACAGGCTTTATATCAATATCCTCCACAGTTTCAGCTGCCCTTTCGGCTTTTTCAGCAAAGCTTTCGGGCATTACAGTCTTTTCTGCGCCCGAAACCGCCTTTGCGACTATGGAGTCGATCTCGCTCTGATTTTTCTCAGGAGCTTTCTTTATTTCCGGTTCAGATACAGGAGTCTCCTCGGTTACAGGAGGCAAAACTCCGTCTATAGGTATATCTATAGGAATGCCGTCGTCCTCCGGCTCAATGACCGGCTGTCCGAACTGAGGAGGCGAAACTGTTTCCTCAACCGGAATATCCACCGGAAAATCATCCATAGGAACAACATCCGGCTCAGGCTCACGGGAATTGGCAATGCCGATAGCCTCCTGCTCCTCGTCATATTCCATTTCCTCATAGGCGTCAAGGAGGTGGACCTCCTCCCTTATATTCTGGAGGGAATGATACATTTTTACAAAGGGCTTATAAAACAGTCCGAAAAACTGAAACAGTGTGAGATTTGAAAGAAGCATTACAAATACAAAAAGAAGAATACATATAATTATTTTTGCTCCCACTGTTCCGAAAAACTTTTGCAGCGGCCAGGCTATAAGGGCGCTTAAAAGGCCTCCGCCCTCAAGCTCCATTCCGGATTGATATAAATCCTTGCACTTATCAATAAATGTAAGACCTCTTACGGTTCCACCGAACATTATCTGTACAACGGAGCTGCTTAAAAATGTAAGGCCGACTCCCCATGCGGCACGCCCGGCAACGGTCTGCTGGGATTTTTCCATGCTTATAAGTATAGCTGTATAAATAAGTATTACCGGAACAAGGAATACCGCAACGCCGAAAAGACCTCTTAAAAGGTTGTGCATAAACCTCCAGCCGTTATTTCCGTTTATTACCGTCAGCAGAAGTATAAGTATTCCGGCTGCAAAGAGTATTATTGACCAGAACTGATTTACCGGATTGCTCTGCGCCTGCTTTGAGACTTCCGCAGCCTTCTGAGATACCGTTTTTTTTGTTCCGGTTTTGGCGGCGTCTCCGGTTTTTTTTGAAGCTCCGGCTTTTTTTCTTCCGGCAGCGCTTTTCTTTTTACTTTCTGCCACGTTTCATTTCCTTTCAGTATGTAAGAACTTGTCTTTACAAGGCATGCTCATACGCTTATTAAGACAAGTCCTTAATATAGTCAACAATGTTCATTCCATTACAGTGCTCAAAAATTCCTATAGCTGTAACAAGCAATCCTAAAATACAGGTATATATTCCAAAAATCTTGAACTTATCCGACTTAACAAGCCAGTTCACCATTTTTATTGCACAGATACCCACTATCGCCGCAACAACAAAGCCTATAATATAATTCATAGTCTGAAAATCCGTAGAAGGCTCCTTTATAGCTCCGGCAACCTCCGAAAGGCATCCGCCGAGAATTGCAGGTATACCTAAAATAAAGGAATACTGAACTGCGGTTTCTCTTGAAAAGCCGCTGAAAAGACCGCTGGATATAGTCGAACCGGAACGGGATACGCCCGGAAGAAGAGCTACTCCCTGGAAAAGTCCTACACGAACCGAATCCTTAACAGTGATGTTTTCAAACTTCTTATCTCCCTTTTTGCATCTGTCCGACAAAAACAGAATAAAGGAGGTGTAAAGAAAGCAAAGGCCCTCAACAAGAATATCCGTATCCTGAGCGACGTTTTCAAAAAAGTCCTTGAATATGTAAAAGGGAAGAAGCATTGCACAGGAGATGATAAGCATTATTATAACACGCCTGTCACCGTTCATTTCCTTCCATTTGAATCTGCCTGTGAATATATCCCTTATCATCAGGAAAAACTCCTTGATGATCCCTAAAATAGTTGGCCAGAACGCTATGAATATCGCAAGAAGCGTTCCGAGATGAAGAAACACAGAAAGCAGAAGCGCTCCCTCGCCACTGTTTCCGGTAAAATGCTGGTAAAGTGAAAGATGTCCTGAGCTTGATACCGGAAGAAACTCCGTAACACCCTGAATTATGCCCTGAATAATAACCTCAAAAATCGACATGTTGTCCTCCTTATCCGGCTTCCTGCCGGTATGTATCCGGCGAAGCTATTTCCGCCGGCTTTTGTTCCTTTTTGACCACAGATCACTGTCAAGATACTTATAGGGATCTGTATAATAAACCTCGTTTTTTGCCTGAGGCGGATTTTTCGGGTCGTAGAAAATATCCGCAGGACTTATTATAGTGTGCAGAATCAAGTGTTCTCACCCTCCTGCTCATCGTCAGGATACCTGTCTCCCGACTCCTCAATCAGCTCATAAAGCTTTTCAATTGCATCGGAAAGTCCTCCGAGACTGTCAATAAGCCCGATCTTGACTGCCTCCTCGCCGTCAACAACCGTTCCCACGTCCATAACAAGCTCCCCTGTCTGCATCATAAGACGGCGAAACTCCTCCTCTGAGATATTGCTGTTTGCGGTCACGAAGTTTACGATCCTGTCCTGCATTTTGTCAAAATACGAAAGAGTCTGGGGAACTCCCAGTACAAGTCCGTTCATTCTCACCGGATGAATGGTCATTGTTGCAGACGGCACTATAAAAGAATACTTAGCGCTTACTGCAAGGGGAACGCCTATTGAGTGACCTCCACCAACGACAAGCGATACGGTAGGTGTTTTCATTCCTGCAATAAGCTCAGCTATTGCAAGACCTGCTTCAACATCTCCGCCCACTGTGTTCAGGATTATCACAAGTCCCTTTATGCTCCTGTCCTGCTCTATCGCCACAAGCGCCGGTATGATATGCTCATACTTTGTGGTCTTGTTCTGTGAGGGAAGAACATAATGCCCCTCAACCTGCCCTATCACTGTGAGGCAGTGTATCAGATACTTTGCGTTGTGTGAGATGACCTCTCCGTTTTTTTCAATAAGCTCTGCCCGGTCAAGGCTTTCGTCAATATCGCTGCTCCCAGCATCATCCTCGTCCCTGTCCTTCTTTTCAGGCTCGCTGTTCATATAATCAATCCTTCCTGTTTTAAACTTGAACCAAGTTCCTTCAGTAATCAAAGCTATTATCTGCCGGGAAGAAGAAATTATACATATTTTATTATAAAGCATTTCACTTTCAAAGTCAAGAAATATAGAATGTTTAATGCCACTTGAATTATACATAGGAAATATGCTATAATAAACCCAAGCGTTTATTTTAAAGGAAGTGAAATCAGAAAAAATGTCAGACACAATGTTTTATTATCTTAAATTCATGCTGATGTTTTTCGGCATTCTTGCTGTAATTTACGTTATAACATTAATAACGCCGATACTTGCAAAGAAAATTGATGCGGCAAGAGAAAAAAAGAGGTCCGGCAGTCCCGAAAGGGTGAATGATGATGATTTATATAAGGTACGAGGCATTTATGACGCTCCGGGAAAACACAGGAGCGAAGACAAAAATAACGATAACGGAGATATGAAAGATGAGTAAAAATAACAATAAAAAAATGGTTGAAGCTATTACCTCAATGGACGAGGATTTTGCAAAATGGTATACTGATATTGTAAAAAAAGCGGAGCTTATTGAATACACAAGCGTTAAGGGCTGTATGGTCATAAGACCTTACGGATACGCTATTTGGGAAAACATACAGAAGCTCCTTGACCAGCGCTTTAAGGAAACCGGCCATGAAAACGTATGCATGCCTATGTTCATTCCGGAAAGCCTGCTGCAAAAGGAAAAGGATCACGTTGAGGGCTTCGCTCCTGAGGTTGCCTGGGTGACCCACGGCGGCGAGGAGGAGCTTGAGGACAGGCTCTGTGTACGCCCTACTTCCGAAACTCTTTTCTGTGAACACTATGCTAACATAATCCATTCCTACCGTGATCTGCCTAAGCTTTATAACCAGTGGGTAAGCGTTGTGCGCTGGGAAAAGACTACAAGACCTTTCCTGCGTTCAAGAGAGTTCCTCTGGCAGGAGGGACACACGATCCATGCTACCGCTCAGGAGGCTATTGAAGAAACAGAAAGAATGCTTAATGTCTATGCTGATTTCTGTGAAAAATGCCTTGCAATGCCTGTTGTTAAGGGCAGAAAAACTGACAGCGACAAGTTTGCCGGAGCTGAGGCTACATACGCTATAGAGGCGCTTATGCACGACGGAAAGGCACTCCAAGCAGGTACTTCGCACTATTTTGGAGACGGCTTCGCAAGAGCCTTTGAAATTGAATATACCGACAAGGAAAACAAAAAGGTATTCCCTCACCAGACCTCATGGGGAGTTACAACTCGTCTTATCGGTGCAATTATCATGACCCACGGCGATGACAACGGACTTGTACTTCCACCGGCTGTTGCTCCGGTTCAGGCTGTGATCATTCCTATAGCTATGCACAAGGAGGGAGTTCTTGACAAAGCCCAGGAGCTTTTGTCAGTACTTAAAGATGCCGGTATCCGTGTAAAGCTTGACGACAGCGAAAACTCTCCTGGCTGGAAATTCAGTGAATATGAAATGAAAGGCGTTCCGGTAAGAATCGAGATAGGACCTAAGGATATTGAAAACAACCAGTGCGTTTTAGTTACACGACATAACAGAGAAAAGACGATCGTTCCTCTTGAAAGTCTTGCGGAAGCTGTAAATACTAAGCTTCAGGAGGTTCATGACGGAATCTATCAGAAAGCTCTTGAAAACAGGGAGCGCAGGACATATGCCTGCACAAGTCTTGATGAGATAGTAAAGGTTCTTGAAGAAAAGGGCGACGGCTTTGTTAAGGCTATGTGGTGCGGCGATGAGGCATGCGAAGATATGGTCAAGGAAAAGACCGGCGTCGGCTCAAGATGTATTCCTTTTGAACAGGAACAGCTTTCCGACAAATGCGTATGCTGTGGAAAGCCTGCTAAGACTATGGTTTACTGGGGCAAGGCTTATTGATTTGAATATAAAAAACCGTTCCTGAAAAACAGGAACGGTTTTTTAATGCCCCTACGCTTGCACAGACGCAAGGCTACGAAGCTGAAATCATTCATATTTGTGAAGTACATTTCCCTTTTCGTCAATTTCCTCAAAAATTTTATTAGCGTTTTCATCACGATATCCAATAATGATCATATCATCAAAAACCGAAATAGTGCTAATATTCCTCTGATCCAAAATATGCTCTTTCTCTGAAAAATCAGCATTATAGGCGTTCAGCCCGTTCTTTCCTGACACGAGACATCTGTCGTCAGTGAAATTATAAGCATATATCTCCAGCGGGTCGATATTTAAGACCTCTATTTCACCGGTTTTGATCGAATATCTGTTAAAAGTATCATCATTTCTAAAATATATATATCCGTTTCTATAGCTCATCAAAAGTGAGAAGCCCTCAAAGGCAAGCTTCATTCCGGAGCCGTCAAGCTCTGAGCAGTACATACCCTCAGGACCGTAAAACCACAGCTTTCCGTAATATTCAGCACGCAGATAATATTCATCAGGCAGTTCTGTCACAAGGCTTATCTCATGTGTGTCATAATCAACGGCATAAAGCTTTCTTTCATCATATCTGCGAAAATAAATTGCGCTTTTACCATACTCAAAATAGCAGTTTTCAACAATGATCTTTTTCTGATCACCCTCCAAAACAGCCAGCGACTTAGGATAGATCGTTGCTCCTCCCCAGTCCTCACAATACATTGTTCCGTCCCTTGAATAGCAATTCCACACGCCATCCGTCACAAGCTCCTTGCTGCCGTCCCTTCCAAAGCGATAGCACTTGTTACTGTCGAAAAACGTGATATAGAGGCTCTCACCGTCCCAATAAACCGGACTTGACTTTGTGTGAACATTCGTTGGACTTCCGTTGTTTAGAAGCGTTACACATTCATCACTTTCTGCAAAAAAATTATCAGGAAGCTCTGATTTAACAGTAGCCTGTGTACTTTCAGCTGCCTTTTTCGACTCTGATGTTTGAATCGTTACTACAGATGAACTGACTGTCTGAGAGTCATCCGGCTTCTTTTCAGACATATTACATCCGCTGAGAAGTAATACAGCTGCTAAGATACATGCAATACTTTTAAGCTTCATTTATTCCTCCTAACAAAAAAGCCGAATCCGTAAAGGATTCGGCAAAAAGCTGGCTCCCCAAGCTGGACTCGAACCAGCGACATCGTGATTAACAGTCACGCGCTCTACCGACTGAGCTATTGAGGAATATATAGACCAATC
Organism: uncultured Clostridia bacterium; assembly: GCA_947586185.1. GTDB lineage: Bacteria > Bacillota > Clostridia > Oscillospirales > Ruminococcaceae > Porcipelethomonas. The sequence goes on along the minus strand of CANPXN010000037.1, from coordinate 218 downwards.
CAAAAAGGATTGGTCATTGTGCCGGCATTGATTTATCTTTCCAGGTCGTCACCAACCAAGTATTTTCAACGCAGATGAGCTTAACTTCCGTGTTCGGCATGGGAACGGGTGGATCCTCATCGCCATTAACACCGGCTATTCTTTTTCAACTAAAACTGAAAGAAAAGTAAGGAACACAGAGAACAAAAGGAAAAGCCCTCGACCGATTAGTACCTGCT
>CANPXN010000036.1 GCA_947586185.1 uncultured Clostridia bacterium | reverse complement strand
TATGTTCATTTCTTTGCTCCTGCAAAGAAACGAACCAAAGAAACAGGCTGCTCAAACGCCGCAGTGCTTGATACCCGCACCCGGTAGATACGCACAGAAATCTGAAATTTTGCAAGCAAAATTTGCAGACTTTCTATGCGTATCTACATGGGGGTTACTTTAATAATTTATGGGGCATCTTCTTGATTGCTTGTACTCATTGGCACTGTCCTTTGTATGGTCTGTCCATAATTACTTACGTTAATTCTCCCACGGGGAGGCAAGGTGATATTCTACCTATTGCTGACTGAGGAGGCTTAGTCGGCATCGCTTTGCTTGCCTTATTCCTTGAAAGATTCTCCCAACTAAGCGGAGTATTTTGCTTTTCCTAACTCTCCCAATCTACCTGCGATGTTTTTGCCGCTTTGCGGCAAAAGAGCATGCGGCGAGAGTTAAAAATGCGGAATGGGGGTGGGAGGTGTGTGGAAAGAGAGTGCAGAGGGAAAACCTACAGGAGGGAGGGGGAAATCCGCATTTTTGTTGGTTTTTCTCTTTCCCCCTCCCTCCTATAGGTTGTCCCTTTGCATTTACCTTTCCGCACGCTTTCGGAAAGCGGCGAAAAAAAGTTTTTCTTCGCTTTATTCAAAGCGATTATAGTTTCCCATTGCTTTTCCAAAGCAATAAAAAAGCTCTCCCTTTCGGGAGAGCAATATTTTAAATCTGTACAGAGTAGTTCGGAGCTTCCTTTGTGATGTATATATCATGAGGATGGCTTTCCTTGAGTCCTGCCCCTGTAATCCTTACAAACTTTGCCTTTTCATGGAGAGTTTCTATGTCCACACAGCCACAGTAACCCATACCGGATCTTATACCACCGATAAGCTGGAAGATCGTATCTGCAACTGCGCCCTTAAACGGAACACGTCCTTCAACGCCTTCAGGAACAAGCTTCTTGTTGCCCTCCTGGAAATATCTGTCCTTTGAACCGCATTCCATTGCGCCAAGGCTTCCCATTCCTCTGTAAACCTTAAAGGAACGGCCCTGGAATATTTCTGTTGCACCCGGAGCTTCCTCACAGCCTGCTAAGAGAGAACCCAGCATAACAACATTAGCGCCTGCCGCAAGAGCCTTTACAATATCCCCTGAGTACTTGATTCCGCCGTCAGCGATAACAGGAATACCGTGCTTCTGGGCAACGCATGCCACATCATAAACTGCTGTGATCTGCGGAACACCGATACCGGCAACGACACGGGTTGTACATATAGAACCAGGACCTATACCGACCTTGAGAGCATCTGCACCGGCTGCAATAAGATCCTCAGCCGCCTCAGCTGTTGCAATGTTTCCGGCAATAACCGGGATATCAGGATATGCCTCCTTGATCTTTCTTAAGCACTCCATAATGTTATGGCTGTGACCGTGAGCTGAGTCAAGAACCAGCACGTCCACCTGAGCGTCAATAAGTGCGCCGGCTCTTTCAAGAACATCCCCTGTAACGCCGATAGCAGCGCCGCAGAGAAGTCTTCCCTTATCGTCCCTTGCTGAGTTAGGGTACTGTATAGCCTTTTCAATATCCTTTATAGTGATAAGTCCCTTTAAGAATCCGTTTTCATCAACTAAAGGAAGCTTTTCTATTTTGTGCTTTTTAAGTATATCCTGAGCCTCTTCCATAGTTGTGCCGATCGGAGCTGTTATAAGGTTTTCCTTAGTCATGACATCTTCAATTTTAGTGTCATAATCGGATATAAAACGCATATCACGGTTTGTGATTATGCCCACAAGTCTGCCCTGCTTGTCAACGATTGGAACACCGGATATCCTATATTTTCCCATAAGCTCGTCAGCATCGTAAACATATCTGTCAGCGGTAAGTGAGAAAGGATTCACAATAACGCCGTTTTCAGAACGCTTTACCTTATCGACCTCGTCTGCCTGCTGTTCTATGGTCATATTCTTGTGAATAATACCGATACCGCCCTCTCTTGCGATAGCAATAGCCATTTTCGCCTCTGTAACAGTATCCATAGCCGAAGTCATGATCGGAGTTTTAAGCTTAATATTTTTTGTAAGATTGGATTCAAGCTTTATCATATTCGGAGTAACGTCTGATTTTCCGGGAATCAGAAGCACATCGTCGAATGTCAAGCCTTCCTTCTGAAATTTACTGCCCATATCTGTAAGCATAAATTGATCCTCCCCTTAATAGCATTTTACTTTTTCTTATTATAATACTCTTTTTTTCCTCCATTGTCAAGACCTTTTTCTCTGTTTTTCGATATATTTTTTTATGGAGTACTCTGAAACAAAAGCGTTCCCCAGCCTGCCGAAAAAGTATAAAATTAAGGGGACGCCCTCTCTTGCAGGGCATCCCCTTAATATCACTTTCTTTAATTCACCTTAGTTCGGCGGTCAAGCTTTATTGTTCCTATAATTCTCCTTATAAATACTGAACACCTTGGAGGCATCGGCAGCCGTCAGCTTTCCGTCGCCGCTTATATCCCCTCTTTCCACCTCTATATCCGTAATATTGTAAGCTTTGTAGTAATAGTAATATTTATAAGCGCTGAATATCTTTGAGGCGTCAAGAGCGGTCAGCTTTCCGTCGTTGTTAATATCTCCCGGCAGCGGATCACCGCTCTGTTTTGCCGTGAATGAATAGCCGTTTTCCTCAGCATATGCCTGAACTGTGGAGTTTTCCGCTCCGTATATATTTCCAAAGTAAGCCTTTGATCCATCAATAATTGCTGAGCAGATAGTTTCGCCTCCGGGATAGATTTCACATTCAGGATTTTCTATGGTTATCTCTTTAAGGGACGAGCAGTAGCAGAAGGCTTTCTCACCTATACTTTCCACGCTTTCAGGAACTATCACGCTTGCAAGCTTAGGAGTGTTAAAAAAGGCTTCCTTTCCGATATATTTTACCGTATTCGGTATGGTTATCCCGGAAAGATCACATCCATAAAATGCAGAATCGGAAATCCCCGTAGTGCCCTCCTTAACGGTTATATGCTCTCCTTCGGCAACCTCTCCTTTATATTCATACAGAACGTTTCCAATATAAATAATACCGTCCGGCTGATCGTTATACCATTTTGTGTGAAGAAATGCATGCGAACCTATTCTTTCAACGCTGCCGAGAAAGTTTATATCTTCAAGGTTTTTGCAGACATAGAAAGCCGAATCGTCAATGTTCTTTACGCTGTCGGGGATAGCTATGCTTATAAGGGAGTCGCAATAGGCAAAGGAGGTCATTCCGATTTTTTCAACGCTGTCCGGAATAGTGACTTCCGCAAGAGAGGTGCACTGATAAAAGGCTCTCTCCCCTATTTCTTTAACGGGCATTCCGTCTATAGCCGCCGGGATATTGATACTTGTGGCATTGCTGTCGCAGTCTGTTATCCTTACGCTGTCCGAGGTTCCGTTGCTGTCGCTGTCAAAGGCTTCGTATGTAAGGCTTTCATAGGTTTCAGCGGAGGCAGAGACGCTGCCCAATATCATTCCTGCACAGCATACTGCCGATGTAATAATGCTTAATAGTTTTTTCATGATGATCTCCATTCTGCCGCATCAGCGGCGAGTAAAATGCCTATTGAATATGTCAGCGTGATTTCACGCTATCCGTCTGCTTAATCATAGCATATAAATTTTCCCATGTCAATAAAAAACGCCCTGCGGCAAATACCGCAAAGCGTTAAATAAGTTTAGACAATACCGAACGTTCTCTATGAGATTGCCTTTATTTTATGCAGCTCCGACAACGCAGTTTCTGCCGCTGTCCTTGCCCTTATACAGGCTGTCGTCCGCTTTTTTGATAGTTTTATCTAAGGATTCTCCGCCCTTAGTATAGCATACTCCAAAGGTTGCAGTAACACTGAAATGCTTATCCTTCCACAGAAAATTAGTTCGTTCAATTTGTTTTCTTGTTTTCTCGACCATTCCAATACCGTCTTTTAAGCTTAATTTAGGAAACAGCATCAGCATTTCCTCGCCGCCCCATCTGCATACAAAGCCGTTTTCCGGTACACAGGACTGTAATATCTTTGCCACTTCGACCAATACCATATCTCCTGCGGAATGTCCGTATGTATCGTTTACCTTCTTGAAAAAATCAATATCCATAATTGCAACGCAGTATTCTTCGCCTTTTTTTTCAATCTGTTCAATAAATTCGTTCATTGCGTATCGGTTATAAAGTCCGGTAAGCGCATCAACGGAGGCAACTCTTTTCAGTTCAAGATTCTGTTCATGGAGTTTTTTATTCAGCTTTTGATTACTGATTTTAAAATAGCTTGTTATAAAGATTATAATTAAAAAGCTGGATATGCTGTTATAAATATACAGAATAGAGGGATCGCTTTTTATCCTTACGTCCGTAAGGATCACTCCAACATTACAGCTGACTATCCTGAGCACTGCAAAGGAAGTAATATTCATAGCGGAGTATAGATATACCATCTTGTCCCTTTTCAGGGTCAACATATACGGAACTGGTATAAGACAGATCACGATAAGCTGAAAGCCGTATGCCCAGCCGGTGAAAAGAGTAGCCAATATAGCATGTATATAAACTTCAAACATTGTCATTATCATAAATCTGTATATACTTCCGCCTCTTCTTAAATAGAAAAAACCGAATATATAAAAAGCTACACTGAAAATATTGACAAAACCCATAAAATTTATTTTACAGGAGAAAAAGAATATCATATAGAGTATGTGCGCTGACATTGCAATAAGTGACAATAACGAAAAAATTTTACTGTTTTTATTTGTATTGGAAGGATCACTGGTTTCATGCTTCAATTTCATGACAGACCACTTCTTTCCTTTATATACTTTGATTATAGCACTATTCATACTTTTTGTCAATATTTTTCACAAATTTGTTATATTTTTATCTAACTGTTTACATATAGCGAACACAAGGGGCGGTTCCTGCGGCATTCGCCGCACTGTTGAAGCTTTCGCTTCAACAGGTTTCAGAATCGAAGATTCTGAAACAGAACCGCCCCCCTGGGTGTGTTTTACTTAATTATATCAGTTCCCATGTAAGGTCTTAATACCTCCGGAACAGTAACTGAGCCGTCTGCGTTCTGATAATTTTCAAGAATTGCCGCTACGGAACGTCCTATGGCTACCCCCGAACCGTTAAGAGTATGAACAAACTGAGCCTTATCCTTTGGATTCTTCTTAAATCTTATATTTGCTCTTCTTGCCTGATAATCCTCAAAGTTTGAACAGCTTGATATCTCAACATACCTTCCATAGGACGGCATCCATACCTCTATGTCATAGGTTTTAGCACTTGAAAAACCAATATCACCTGTGCTGAGTGCTACTACTCTGTAAGGAAGTCCCAAGCCCTGCAAAACTTTTTCTGCATCATTTGTAAGACTTTCAAGCTCCTCATAGGACTTCTCCGGATCGGCAAACTTAACAAGCTCTACCTTGTTGAACTGGTGCTGACGAATAAGACCTCTCTGATCTCTGCCGGCGCTTCCTGCCTCAGCTCTGAAGCATGCCGAATATGCACAGTATTTGTACGGAAGCTCTCCCATTATGATCTCATCCCTGTGCATATTTGTAACAGGAACCTCCGCTGTTGGTATAAGAAAATAATCGTTTGTAGAAAGCTTGAAAGCGTCCTCCTCAAACTTAGGAAGCTGACCTGTACCGGTCATTGATGCTCTGTTTACCATGAACGGCGGGAAAATCTCCGTATAGCCGTTCTCTGTATGTGTGTTGAGATAGTAGTTTATTACCGCTCTTTCAAGCCTTGCTCCAAGACCTCTGTAGAAATGGAAACGTGCGCCCGTTACCTTTGCGGCTGTCTCAGGATCAAGAATGTTCAGGTTCTTGCCGATATCCCAGTGTGCAAGAGGCTCAAACTCAAACTTAGTAGGCTCTCCCCACTTTCTTATCTCTACATTTTCACTATCGTCCTTTCCAACAGGAGTTGTCTTTGACGGAATGTTCGGAACACAGAGCAAAAGCTCCTTCTGTTTTGCCTCAAGCTCGCTTACCTGTGCGCCGTCAGCCTTTATTTTCTCGGAGATCTCCTTCATCTCAGCCATAATAGCTGTTGTATCCTCTCCGTTTTTCTTCATAACCGGAATCTGCTTTGTGACCTTGTTCTGCTGAGCCTTTAAAGCGTCAGTTTCAGTTGAAAGCTTTCTTCTCTTTTCATCAATCTCAAGAATGCTGTCAATATATTCATCATAATCTGCATTTCTTGTTTTAAGTGCCTTTTTAACTTCCTCCGGATTTTCTCTTATTACCTTAATATCAAGCATTTTTACTATCCTCTTTCTGTTTATTTTGCAAGCCTTTCAGCAAGATCTGAAAGGTCTTCCTTATCATAAAATTCAAGTATCAGAGCGCCTTTGTTCTTCCCGTACTCAACCTTGACCTTTCTGCCAAGATTTTCGTGAAGACTCAGCTCAACCTCTTTGAAAAAGCTGTCTATCCGCTGATTAGAAGGAGCTTCTTTCTTCTCCTCAGTATTAGCCATTTTTTCAAGGGCTCTTACGGTCAACCTTCCGCCGGATGCCTTTCTTGCCGCCTCCAGCATTTTTTCCTCATCATCAAAGGATGCGAGAGCCTTTGCATGCCCTGTGGAAATACTTCCCTCAGCCAGCATATCCTGTATCTCCTCCGGAAGATTTAAAAGTCTCATTGCGTTGGCAACCGCTGAACGTGACCTTCCAACCGTTGAAGCTATATCCTCCTGAGTCATGCCAAACTGCTCTGTAAGCTCCTTATAGCCCTGAGCCTCCTCAATAGGATTTAAATTCTCCCTTTGAAGATTTTCTATAAGAGCTATCTGCATTGTATCCTTGTCCGAAAGCTCCTTTATCTGTACAGGGACCTCTGAAAGTCCCAGCATTCTTGCCGCTCTCCAGCGCCTTTCCCCTGCCACTATTTGATAGGAGCCGTTGTCAAGAGGTCTTACAAGAATCGGCTGCAATACACCGTGAATTTTAATTGAATCTGCAAGAGCAGAAATTGACTCGTCATCAAAGCTTTTCCTTGGCTGCGCCCTGTTAGGCTCTATCTCTGAAATTCTCAGAGTCCTTGCTGTAGTAATATCAGTTTCGTTGTCTTCAAAAAGAGCTCCGAATCCGCTTCCGAGTCCTCCTTTTGCCATAGCTTATCCTCCTCATTTCTTACCGAAAAGCTTTTTCTTTTCTTTTATCTTCTCTATTTCTTCTCCCAGTATCTCCCTGCCTAAGTTTGCATACTCCTCAGCTCCCCTTGAGCTTTTATCATAATACATAACCGGCTGGCCATAGCTCGGCGCTTCGGAAATACGGACGTTTCTCGGTATTTTTGTCTTAAAGACCTTTCCCGGAAAGAATTTTTCCACCTCGCTTACCACCTGATTGCTTGCGTTGAGCCTTGGGTCAAACATAGTGAAAAGAATCCCCTCGATATCCAAAGACGGATTATATTTGTTCTTTACTATCTTAATCGTTTCAACAAGCTGAGAAAGTCCCTCCAAGGCATAAAATTCAGCCTGCATCGGAACGATTATCCTGTCGCATGCCACAAGCCCGTTTACTGTTATAAGGCTAAGGGACGGCGGACAGTCAATAAGAATATAATCATAATTTAGACGACATGTGAGGATCTGCATTTTAAGCCTGTTCATACGATTTTCAAGCTCAATAAGCTCAATATCTGCTCCGGCGAGATCAGCTGTTGCAGGAACAAGACTTACATTTTTACAGTGTGTTCTCATTATAGCGTCTTCTATTTTCATATTGCCTATAAGTACGTCATAGGAGGAGCCCTCCACGGACCTCTTTTTCACTCCAAAGCCTGTGGTGGTATTTCCCTGAGCGTCAGCGTCTATACAAAGCACTGTTTTGTCTCTTGAGCCAAGATATGCCCCAAGATTTACGACAGTAGTGGACTTTCCAACTCCGCCCTTCTGATTTGCTACTGCAAGAACCTTGCCCATAAATCAACCTCCTTAAACTACCTTTAAATTATATCACTTTTTTCACTTTCTGTAAAGGATATTGAGCTTATTTTTAAAAATAATTTGCTGTAAATGTTCCACGTGGAACAATCGCTTTAAAAAGCTTGGCAAACTTTTTTCGCTTTGAGGAAAGCAAAAGAAACTTTTTAGGTAAATGCAAAGGGACAACCTATAGGAGGGAGGGGAAAAGAGAAAAACCAACAAAAATGCGGATTTCCCCCTCCCTCCTGTAGGTTTTCCCTCTGCACTCTCTTTCCACTCACCTCCCTCCCCCATTCCGCATTTTTTACTCTCGCCGGGTGCTCTTTTGCCACTTTTAGCGGCAAAAACATCGCAGGTGGCTGGAGGCATAAAGGAAAAGAAAAAAGCCTTTTTGGCTTTCATTTGGAAAGCGCTCAAAGGCTTTTGAACTATTAATTTTTTTTCATTATAGGGATTCTCACACGGTATTCTATATAGTCTTCATTTTGTATCTTTTCAGAGTTGGCGGAGATTCCGGCAGCTTTCATTGTTTCAACAGCCTTATTAATAGTGTTGACAAAAATCTTTACGTTCTGAAAGACCTTGCTTCTTTTACGGTAGCTCTCCCTCACCTTTGCAGCTCCGATATATTCCTCAATTGCCTGCTCTGTCTTTTCAACATTTAGATTGCACTTCACTACCTTGTCAAGTATCTGCATTCTCTCCTCCTTACTGCCAAGTCTTAAAAGGGCTCTTGCATGTCTTTCCGTGAGATTGAACTTAACAATAAGCTTTTTTTCTTCGTCGCTGAGCTTTAATATTCTTAGCTTGTTTGCGATTGTACTCTGAGCCTTGCCAAGCTTCAGCGCTGCGTCCTCCTGAGTCATGCCGTAGTATGTAATGAGCTTTTCAATCGCATATGCCTCGTCAAAAAAGCTAAGGTCCTGACGCTGAATGTTTTCCACCAGCGCAAGAATAGCCGATGCTCTTTCGCTTATGTCATGAATGATGCAGGGAACAGTTTTCAGCTGAACCAACTTAGCGGCTCTGAGTCTTCTTTCTCCGGCGATAAGCTCATAACCTCTTTCAATTTTTCTCACGGAAAGAGGCTGCAATATTCCGTTCTGACAGATACTTTCCGCAAGAGAGCTTATATCTCCGTAGTCAAATTCCGTTCTCGGCTGATGTGGGTTCGGAACTATCTCTCCGGTGGGAATCTGAACGACACGTCCTAAATCCTTTTCCTTTTCCTTTGAAAAGCTTAAAAATGCTGCCATGTTATTACTTCCTTTCTTTTTGTTGTATCTCTATTTTAAACGTTCAAGGAAATAATTTCCACACAAAAAATCCGCTTTTATATATTATAAAAACGGATTTCCCAACATAAATATTAATTTTTACAAAGGTTTATTTTTTATCTGACCGCTGTTGCGTGGATATTTTGCCGCAACATGCGATATTTTTTTAACTATGAAAAGCTTTCTCTCGTCATTTCCGCTGAGAGTATAGCTGATTTCATTTTCACATTCGCCTCCAAGAACTTTTACGGCATTTCCTGCCGCCTTAAAGCTCTCGTTAGGGCCTTTCATTGCCGCAAATTTTCCACCCTTTTTCACAAAAGGCATACAGTATTCGCACAGAACCGGCATTGCCGCAACCGCTCTTGCAGTGGCAATATCGAACCTTTCCCGATAGTCTTCGTCCCTGCCAAGCTCCTCGGCTCTGCCGTGAACAGCCTCGCAGTCTATATCAAGCCTTTGGCAAAGCTCTCTTAAAAAAACTATTCTCTTGTTAAGGCTGTCAAGAAGGGTTATTTTCAAATCAGGTCTGTAGAGCTTTAACGGAACTGAGGGAAAGCCTGCGCCCGTTCCCACGTCAATAAGCCTTGCTCCCTCCGGAATTTCACAGTATCTGCTGAGCAAAATGCTGTCAAGAAAGTGCTTTGTCATGATCTCATATGGCTCTGTTATTGCCGTAAGATTCACCTTTTGATTGTATTCTCTGAGAAAATCGCTGTATATCTCCAGCTTTTCATGCAGCGGCTTGCTAAGCTCCAGTCCGTTATTCTCAAACAGACTTTTGCATACATCAAAATCCGTCAATGCAATCTTCCTTTCTGCTCCAGCCATACTACAAGAACCGAAGCGTCAGCAGGAGAAACCCCAGAGATTCTTGATGCCTGTCCGATGTTTTCAGGCTTATGCTTATTTAGCTTTTCAACAGCTTCAAGACGCAGTCCTCTTATGGAGCTGTAGTCCACATCCTCCGGGAGCTTTTTAGACTCCATTTTTCTCATAAGAGCTATCTGCTCTTCCTGCTTTTTAATATAACCCTCATATTTTATTTGCAGCTCCACCTGTTCCTTAACTTCAAAAGGAAGCTCAGGTCGCTCGCTGTCAAATTCTTTCAGCATCTCATAACCAAGCTGAGGACGTCTTAACAGATCCGCAAGCTTACAGCCCGTTGTCAGAGGAGCAGTTCCCCTCTCTTCAAGAAAGCTGTTAAGCCTGTCGCTCGGAGAAACATTTGCCTTTTTGACTCTCTTTATTTCTTCCTCTGTAAGCCTTATCTTCTCACTGAGCCTATCAAACCTCTCCTGAGAAATAAGTCCCAGCTTAAAGCCCATTGGCGTAAGCCTCTGGTCAGCGTTATCCTGCCTTAAAATCAAACGATATTCACTTCTTGAAGTCATCATTCTGTAAGGATCGGCACAGCCCTTTGTAACCAGATCGTCCACAAGAGTTCCTATATATGAGCTTGCCCTATCAAGTATCATAGGCTCTTTGCCCTGTATTTTTAGAGCGCTGTTTATTCCTGCAACAAGTCCCTGAGCTGCCGCCTCCTCATAGCCGCTGCTGCCGTTGAACTGTCCTGCGCCGTAAAGCCCCTCAAGCTGCTTAAATTCAAGAGTAGCCTTTAGCTGTACCGGATCGCAGCAGTCATACTCAATAGCGTATGCAGGACGCATGATCTCAACATTTTCAAGTCCCTTTATAGTCCTTAAAAAAGCAAGCTGTACATCCTCCGGAAGTGAAGAAGACATGCCCTGTAAGTAATATTCGTCAGTGCCAAGTCCCATAGGCTCAACAAAAAGCTGATGCCTTTCCTTGTCGGCAAAGCGCACGATCTTATCCTCAATAGACGGGCAATACCTCGGACCTACACCTTTTATTCTTCCTGAATAAAGAGGAGATCTGTGAAGATTCTCCATAATTATCCTGTGAGTTTCAGCATTCGTATAGGTCACATAGCAGTCCGCTTGATTGTGCATTTTACTGCTGTCACTTTCAAAGGAAAACGGAACGATTTCCTCGTCCCCTGTCTGACGCTCCATAGCGTCAAAATCAATACTTCTTTTGTGTACTCTGCAAGGAGTACCGGTTTTAAATCTTCTCAGCTCTATACCGTTTTTTCTAAGGCTTTCAGAAAGATATGTGGAAGGCAGCGACGCATCAGGGCCGCTTTCGTAAGAAGCCTCCCCCACATGTATCTTTCCTTTAAGATATGTTCCAGTAGCGATTATAAGAGCCTTAACAGAGTACTCTGCTCCAAGGCTTGTACGGACTCCTGTTATCCTTCCGTTTTCGGAAATAATTTCGGCAATTTCAGCCTGTTTAATGTCAAGATTCGCCGTATTTTCAAGAGCTTGTTTCATATAATTATGATACATCACTCTATCCTCCTGACAACGAAGACTGTGTACCGCAGGTCCTTTTCCCTTGTTGAGCATTCGACTTTGAATAAAGCATGCGTCGGCGGCTTTTCCCATTTCTCCGCCCAGAGCGTCGATCTCTCTTACGAGATGACCTTTTGCCGTTCCGCCTATGGACGGGTTACAGGGCATATTTGCTATTTGGTCAAGTGATATTGTAAAGAGAACCGTTTTACAGCCAAGTCTTGCGGCGGCAAGAGCTGCCTCAACTCCGGCATGCCCTGCCCCTGCGACTGCAACGTCATATTCTCCCATTGAGTAATACATAAATTTCACCCTTCGTTAATGTTCCACGTGGAACACTTTTTTGCCCGTATCATTTTCCGACACAAAATCGTGAAAAGACATCGTCGATAACCTTTTCCGACGCTTTTTCACCTGTAAGCTCCATTAAACAATCGCATGCGCTGTCAAGCAGCACTGTTACTGCATCCAGCATTTCGCAACTTTCAAGCGTTTCAGAAGCCATTTTAACCAAATCCATTGATCGCTGGAGACAGTCTCTTTGCCTTTCATTGGCAATGATTCCGTTATTAAACTCTGTATTTTTATCAATAAACATTTTTTCAAGAGTACATGTTAATTGTTCCAGACCGCTGCCATCCCGAGCAGATAATTCTACGACATGTATAAAATTATCATAAATATACAGCATGTCATTTTTATTAAGCTTTACACCCGATACACTTTTATTTTCGTAAAGCAAGTTTTCAGATTCACTTTTATTTAAGTCAAGGCTTTCATCAGATTCTCTTTTTTGGTCAATTTTATTAATTATAGCAATACTTTTTTTATTCTTCACCCTTTCTATCAGTTCGATATCCTCCTTTTCAAGAGGACGTGTGCTGTCAAAAACAACCAGCACAAGGTCAGCCTCCTCCAAACGCTTATAGGCGATATCAACGCCCATACTCTCGATAACATCACCGGTTTCTCTTATTCCGGCTGTATCCGAAAGTCTTAAAGTAAGCTCTCCCACTCTGACGCTTTCCTCAATAACATCACGGGTAGTACCTGCGATGTCGGTAACTATACTGCGCTGAAAGCCGCTCAGAAGATTCATAAGAGTTGACTTACCTACATTTGGCTTTCCGACTATAACAGTTCCGATACCCTCTCTTATAATTCTGCCGTATTCATAGGTATCCGCTGTTTTCTTAAAATCGGAAAGCAGCTCCTTTAAGCTTTTAAGCAAAGCTTCAGGTCTGACCTCAGGAATGTCTTCCTCAGGAAAGTCAGCCCATGCCGCAAGGTCCCCAAGAATAGAAACAAGTCTGTCCCTGAGAGAGCTGACTCTCCTGAAAACAGCGCCTTCCCTCAGCGCTCCAGCACAGCGAAGCTCGGTTTCGCTGCCGGAGGAGATAACATCCATTACTGCCTCCGCCTGAGTAAGTGAGAGCTTGCCGTATAAAAAAGCTCTTTTTGTAAACTCACCGGGCTGGGCAAGGTCTGCGCCGTTTTTCAATATGATGCGGAGAATTTTTTTAGTTATATATCTTCCGCCATGGCAGGATATCTCCGCAATATCCTCCCCGGTATAGCTTTTCGGGGAGCGGAAAACTGTCAGCACTGCGTCGTCAATATTCTCTCCATTTTCCACAACATGCCCATAGGCACAGGTATAGCCCTCCATATCTTCAGGAGTCTTACCGCTCAGGCTTTTAAAGACTCTTCCGGCAATTTTGAGAGCGTCCTCTCCGGATATTCTTATAACAGAAATTCCACCCGGAGCGTCCGGAGTAGCTATTGCAGCAATAGTTGACAAACTTATTCTCCTTTCAATTTTTCAATCAACAACTGAGTATTCAGTGATGTATTGCAAAATGATACCCACCCTTAAAGGCATGGGACATCTTCCATAAGTTATGAAAGCAAATTTAAGGCGGCACTTATCATGCCGCCACTAAAATTTTAAAACTCTATCTTGCCATAAAGACCGGCATGAATATCGTCTTCAGGCTTTGGTTTTTTGTAATCCTTTTCAAAGCTTGTTTTCAGATCAAGTGAGCGAGGTCCATCGCTTCTTTTTTTATTTCTCTGACCTCCGCCGTTTCTTCTTCCGCCCTCATGCTTTTTCGGATTATCGGAGGTTATAACTACCTTTCTATAAGGCTCAGTGCCTACTGAATGGGAGCTTACGCCTTCTATTTCAGAAACGGTTGAATGAATTATCCTTCTCTCATAAGGATTCATAGGCTCTAAAGTAGTTGAACGTCCGGTTCTTATTACCTTATCGCTCAGCTTTTTGGCAAGAGCTACAAGAGTTTCGGTTCTCTTTTCACGGTATCCGCTGCTGTCAAGGGAAACTCTTATATATTCAGACTCGTCCTTATTTGCAACAAGAGAAGTGAGGTACTGCAAAGCGTCAAGAGTTTCACCTCTTCTGCCGATAACAGCTCCGCTTCCGTTGCAGTCGATATTTACAACAATACCTGTTTCAAGGTCTGCGATATCGAGCTGAGCCTCTATATTCATTTTTTCGAGGATATTTGTAAGGTATTTTTTGATACGCTCCACTCTGTTTTTTCTGCCGATCTCCTCTTTTTTTATTTCAGCAAAGGACGGCTCCGGTTCAGGGGGCATATCATATCCGGCAAGAACCTTAGCCTCTGATTTAAGCTTTCCGAAAAGCCCTCTTTTAGGCTCTTCAAGAACTTCAAAAGTAATTTTCTCTACAGGAACGCCAAAGGCTTCAGAAGCTTTCTGCTTGCACTCGTCTATTGTTTTTCCAGTAAAAATGTCATTTTTATCCATTGGGGTCATAATTTACCGCTCCTTTCTAAGGCATAAAAGTTGTTCTCATATTGGGAGGACAGCTTAATTCTCTGTATCATCAGGCTCTTCCGTATAATCATCGCCGTATTTTTCAGCCATTCTCTTTCTTGCTTCATTGATAAGCTTTCTGTTATATTCCTGCATTTCCTTTCTGGACATGCCCTCAGTTTCCTTACTATAATCCTTGCGGACGCTCATACCCTGCTGTTCCATAAGAGCCTGCTGCTGCTCCAGCATTTTAGCCATAAGACCCGGCTTTTTGCTTTTCTTCTCTTTTTCCTTTTCATGGATAACAGCAACTCTCTCCGGAGTAAAGTAAGCGTAAAGTCCAATGGACTGAATAAGGGAGAAAAGTGAAGAAAAGATCCAGTACATACCAACGCCGGCAGGAACGTTAAACGCAAGCCATACCGAGAACAGAGGCATAATGAACATAACGATGCTCATAGCGCCCATATTCATTTCCGGATTCATTTTCTTTGATTTATACTGAGAATACAGCGTAAATATAAGCTGTACAACACCTGACATAATAGGAACAAGGACAAGTCCTATTGCCGCAGCGGTCCAGCCGTCATCCGGATGGATAGTCGGGATAGCGCCGAGGTTTATACCAAGGAAGGTTTCCTTAAAGTCGGTTATCTTTCCGACAAAATCCACATCAGTGAATGCCTTATCGCCGAAAAGCTCCGGCTTTGTCTTAACATACTTCATAATGGTCAGCTCAGGACGGCTTGAAAAATACTTGTCCGTTGGAAGACCTGCCGAAGTAATCACCTCAGAAGCCTTATTGATAATATCGCTGCTGAATCTCAGAATATGTGACAACGGCGCATACACAACGTAGTAAACGCCGTAGAGAAATATCATCTGAACTATCATAGGCAGGCATGATGCCATAGGGTTAATACCCTCCTGCTGATAGAGCTTTGCCTGTTCCTCCTGGAGCTTCTGGGGATTTTTAGCATACTGCTGTTTAAGCTGTTTAAGCTTTGGGTTCAGCGACTGCATTCTTGCAGAGCCGAGCTGCTGTTTATAGGAGGTCGGGAACATTAAAAGCTTTGTAAGCAGTGTAAAAAGCATAATAGCTATACCGTAGTTTTTGAACACTGCATAGATTCCGAACATTACCCAACCAAGAGGTATACCAATAATTTTACTCAAAACAAGACTCTCCTTTACTTATGTCTTCCGAGAATGTCGAACTTTTCCGGAACATAGTCCACGCCGCCGCTGCTCCAGGGGTTGCACCGCAGTATTCTCCACACTGCAAGCCATGTCCCTCTTATGATGCCGAATCTTGAAACAGCCGTAAAGGCGTAAGACGAGCATGTAGGATAGTATTTGCATCTCGGCGGAAAAAGGGGCGAAATAAACTTCTTATATATTTTAATAAGCCCCATTAATATATATTTCATTTTCTCTTATCTCCGCAAACGGCTGCAATTTCCTTTATTCCCTTTGATCTTAAATAGCCGCTTATCTCCTTAGAGCCTGAATATGCCGCAGCAGTCCTTGCCACTATTACTATATCTATACCTATAGGCATATTTATTTCATTTTCTCTGTATGCCGCTCTTATAATTCTTTTTGCCCTGTTGCGCTTAACGGCATTCCCCACTTTTTTTCCGGCGGTTATTCCCATTCTGTTAAAATGAAGTCCGTTACTTTTAGCGTATATAACAAGGTTTCTCGAAATTATAGGTCTGCACTTTTTATAGAGATAAAGAAAATGCTTATTGTTTTTTAAAATTTCGGTATATAGCATAACTCAGAATGATCCGCCTTAATTTCAGCGGACTCCTTTTTTTAGTTTTGGTTTCAGGAGCGGAATAACGCTTTTCATGGCATTATGCCCCTCCTAAAACAAAAGACCACAAGAAACTGTGGTCCGTCTTGTTAGTGAGATAATCTTGCTCTTCCCTTAGCTCTTCTGCGGGCTAAAACCTTTCTGCCGTTTGAAGTAGCCATTCTCTTACGGAAACCATGTTCCTTCTTTCTGTGAAGCTTCTTTGGCTGATAAGTTCTTTTCATTTTTTGTCCTCCTCCCATGGAATATTGTCAAGCGCCTTTAAAGCGCCGTTTTGTTAATTTTCCTCACAAAGGTACAATGATCTCAAAGACAGACCCTTGCAACAATAAATTATACATTACTAATGTGGAAATGTCAAGACATTTTTTTAAAAAGTTTTTTCAATGCTTTGGAAAAGCATTTATAGAAACTTTTTATAGCTTTGGTCAAAGCTAATGGGAAACTTTTATCGCTTTAAATAAAGCGAAGGGAAAACTTTTTGTTTTTGTAAAAGCAAAAGAAAACTTTTTTTACCGCTTTCCGAAAGCGTCCGGAAAGGTAAATGCAAAGGGACAACCTTTATGGGAGAGGGGGGAAGAACAAAACTTACAAAAGTACGACATTCCCCCCTCTCCCCTAACGGTTTTCCCTCTGCACTCTCTTTCCCTAACACCCCTCACCTCCCTTGTCGTACTTTTAACTCTCGCCGCTTGCTCTTTTGCCGCAAAGCGGCAAAAACATCGCAGGTTACTGGGAGCAGAAAAGGAAAGAAAGCAAAACAATCAACCCAGCTGGGAGAATCTTTCAAGGCATAGAGGCGAGCAAAGCGATGCCGACCAAGCCTCCACTTACAGCAATAGGTAGAATATCACCTTGCCTCCCCGTGGGAGAATTAACTTAACAATTACAAGCAAAGCGTACAAGGGACAGTGCCAATGAGTACAAGCAATCAAGAAGATGTCCCATAAGCAGCTAAAGTAACCCCCATGTAGAAGCAAATAGAAAGTCTGTAAATTTTGCCTGCAAAATTTCAGATTTCTATTTGTTTCTACCGGGTGCGGGTTTCAAGCCCTGCGGCGTTTGAGCAGCCTGTTTCTTTGGTTCGTTTCTTTGCAGGAGCAAAGAAACGAACATATAAAACCTTTGAGGGGCGCTTTCGGAAAGCGTTACAAAAGTTTACTTATGCTTTTGAAAAAGCATTAAAAAGCCTTTTAGGCTTTCCCCTTCGGGAAAGCACTCAAAATCTTTCAACATTTTTTATCTATGATTCCTTGCAAATTTTGAAAAGTTGTGTTATAATGATATTAATTGTAATTGTAACTTAAATTAAAAATCAAAGCAGCATTTATAGACTGTATTGGAGGTACATAAAAATATGAATTCCTTTGAAGAGGCATTTGACTGCGTAAAGCAGTATTGCGTGGATGTCGGGGATATTCCTGCTACCGCTTTGAAGCTTTGGATCAATACCCTTGAGCCGAAAGCTCTTGAAAATAACAAGGCTATATTTTTTGTGGGATCTGAATTTCAAAAGGGCGTTGTTATGAATACCTATGGGGAGCTTTTAAAAGAAGCCTTTCGTGAAACGCTGGGCTTTGACGTTGAAATAGTGATCAATACCCCGGATGACAGCTCAAAAACAGCTTCTCCTGTTTCAATGGACGAGCTTGAGGAAAAACAGCAGGAGCTTGAAAAAAGCTTCCAGTATGCAAAATACGATTACACCTTTGATACCTTTATAGTAGGAAGCTCAAACGAGTTTGCATATGCAGCTTGTACAGCTGTGGCAAAGGGCGGCGGCGGAATGACATATAACCCTCTCTTTATATATGGTCCGTCGGGACTTGGCAAGACCCATCTTATTACAGCAATGTCCCATGAAATGAAAAGCCGCAATCCGGATCTAAAGATAATATATGTTACCGGTGAAACCTTTGCAAGTGAGATCATCAATGCGATACATACAAAAAGCACTGCGGAATTTCATAACAAATACAGGACGGCTGACGTTCTCCTTGTTGACGACGTTCAGTTTATAGCCGGAAAGGACAGTACCCAGGAGGAATTTTTCCACACCTTTAATGCCCTTTATCAGGACGGAAAACAGATAGTCCTAACCTCGGACCGTCCGCCTAAGTCCATAAAAACTCTTGAGGACAGGATAAGAACTCGCTTTGAATCCGGTCTTATTGCAGATATAAATACCCCTGACTTTGAAACAAGAATGGCTATTATCAAGAGAAAGGCAGAGCTTTTAAACTTAAATATCCCCGACGACGTGGCTCAGTTTATAGCTAACAAGCTCAAAACAAATATCCGTCAGCTGGAGGGAGCTGTAAAAAAGCTTAAAGCGCTGAAACACTATGCCGGAAGTCAGCCTTCCATTTCCATGGCTCAGAGCGTTATAAGAGATATTTTGAACGATGATCAACCTCTCCCGATCACCGTTGAAAAGATCATTGCAGAGGTAGCGAACGTCTATGGAGTTTCCCCTGAGGATATCCGTTCAAACAAGAGGTCTTCGCAGATATCCACCGCAAGAAAGGTGGCAACCTATGTGGTAAGGGAAATAACTCAAATGCCCCTTGCTTCAATAGGCACCGAGTTCGGCGGAAGAGATCACTCAACCATTGTTTACGCAGTCAATAATGTTTCAGCCAGCATAAAAAAGGACCCTCATCTTAAAGAGCTGGTAGAGGACATTATTAAAAATATAAAGGATAAAAGTAACGGCTGAACTTAATTTCAACAGTACTTTCAACAGAGTGTTGAAAGCGCTGTTGAAAGCCTTTTCCTTTATTTACGCAGTTTAGAGGGAAATAAAAGAATATTTCCACCGTTTGATAAAAATGAAAGATCAACAGCATGTTAAAACCGGAAATATTTTCAACTGTTTTTTCCCAAATCCTTTCACATTCAACAGCAAATTTGTCAACAGCTTTAACACCAAAATTTTCTTTAAACTTTACAACATTTTTTCCACCCCATATATCTTGAAAGATTTTTTAAGCTATAGCTTGCCCCGTCCCCTATTTCAACAATTCCACCGCCCCTACTACTACTACTAAATAATAACTATATTATATTATTATATTTATAAAAAAACCTCCGGTTTTTATTTTCTGATTTTTCCGTTTTTGTTGAAACATCTTTGTAACGCTTTTGTAAAAGCTAAGAGAAAACTTTTTAGCTTTGGATAAAGCGATAGGGAAACTCTTTAACCGCTTTCTGAAAGCGCCCTTAAAGGTAAATGCAAAGGGACAACCTTTATGGGAGAGGGGGGAAGAACAAAACCGACAAAAGTACGACATTCCCCCCTCTCCCCTAACGGTTTTCCCTCTGCACTCTCTTTCCCTAACACCCCTCACCCCCCTTGTCGTACTTTTAACCATATCCGCATGCTCTTTTGCCGCAAGCGGCAAAAACATCGCAGGTTAATGGGACAGAAAGGGAAAGAAAGCAAAATACTCCACTTAGCCGGGAGAATCTTTCAAGGAATAAGGCGAGCAAAGCGA
>CANPXN010000035.1 GCA_947586185.1 uncultured Clostridia bacterium | reverse complement strand
AAGCCTTGAAATCAAGAGATTTAAGCCGCTTCCGCATAGGCGCTTTGTATCAATCACGCAACGGTTTCATCATAGACCTTGTTGACCTCTGTTTTACCTGCCGTTGCAAGCCGTGTCAGCAGTTCGGAAACCTCCTGCGGAGTGTAATACTCACCGCCGGACTTGCCTGCATTAGAAGCGTACATACCCATGAGATACTCATAAGCATCACCGAACGCATCAATGGTGTTTTCCTGATAATCACCGAGCTGCATAGAAGCGACACCGTTCATCAGTTTCACAAGGCGTTCATTACGCTTTGCGACAGTTCCGCCGAGCTTGTTGCTGTTCACATCGAAATCGTCAAACAGTCCCTTGAAATCGTCCTCGCTCTCACAGCCCTGGGCAGAGCCTTCAATGCTGCGGAATATGCCCTCAAGCGTTTCATTGAGGTTTTCGTCTGCATCGGCTCTTTGCAGTACATTACAGAAAAGCTGTGACGGCAGAATGAAAAAGCCCTTAGTCTGCACCATATCATCACGGGCAGTCTCTGCATCATCGTCCGAGAGCTTTGTATAGTCGAAATCAGGAGTTCCTGCTTCAATCTCTCCTGCATTGATATAATTCGTCAGATTTTCCGAGATATAGCGGTAAAACAGCATAACAAGGACATAATTCTTGAAGTCCCAGCCGTCTACGCTGCCACGCAGATCGTTGGCAATGCCCCATATCGTGCGGTGCAGCTCGGCACGTTCCTGCTCTTTTTTATTATCTATCATAAGTTTTAACTCACTTTCGTTTAGTATGCTATCAAATAGTTACTATCTATCCTATAATTATAGCACAAACCGCACAATTAGTCAATCATCGAATCGAGTTTTTTCTCCGTTTTCACCGAGGAAAATACAAAAAGCGTTTCAACCCATAAGGCTAAAACGCTTCACTGTTTATCATATTTGATTATATCGGCAGGCGAACATTCCAGTACATAGCAGATACGGGCGAGAATATCCAAGTCCATTTTCTCTACAACACCATTGTACCACTTGTTGATGACCTCAAAGCGAGTATTGGAGATCCTTGCAAGGTAGTTTCGTGTGATACCTTTGCTGTCCATTATCTCTTTTAGGTGTATGCTGATCTTCCCGTATTCCTTTATCGTAATGACCGATTTAGAGCCGTCCATAACATCACCCCTCAATAATATTCTATCTTGATTGTTACCTCTTGACAATATACATATTCAATGTTACTATGTATATAGTATTATCTGGAGGGATTGAGTTATGAACATCTACACTGTCAGCTTTTTCGGGCATAGATACATAGAGCGTGGAACGGAGATAGAAAACCGCCTTGACAAGCTCCTGCATGACCTGATAACGTAGAAAGAGTATGTTGACTTCCTGATCGGACGGGACGGAGATTTCGACTTGCTTGCTTCTGCTGCCATCAAACGAGCTATCCGCAGTTACGGTTACGGCAATACCCATTTTACGCTCGTCCTGCCATACATGAAAGCAGAGTATCGTGACAACGAAAAGGAGTACCTTGATTATTATGATGAAGTTGAGGTGTGCGCTGAATCGTCCGAAGCTCACCCAAAGTCCGCTATCCAAATCCGCAATCGGAGCATGATAGACCGAGCAGACCTTGTTGTATGCTGTATACAGCACAAAAGCGGCGGAGCTTATGCCACGATACGCTATGCGGAGAAACAGGGCAAGAAGATAGTGAACCTTGCAGACGAAAACTAAATAAGCATCTGAAAAGAAAAAATCAGGGCTATGCCTTCCGTACACGGTCACGGAGGACATAGCCCTTTCCTTATGCTGTGATTATATTAGTCCTGAATCTCCTGCATCATAGTTGCACCGTCTTTGAAGCCTACCTTGTATGCTGCTCTCATTTCAGCGGCGGCAGTATCGCTCACGCAGTCAAGTATCTTGTGGAACACTTCGATCTGCTCCTCACTCAGCGAATCTTCAAAGGGTATGCAGAGAGCGTTGAACTCATCAGAGAACTCAGCGGAGTGTATCTCGCCCTGTCTGTAATTGTACATCGCATCGATCATTTCTATCTGTCCTTTCGGTTTTATAGTGTAAAACCAACCGTCCGAACATAACCAAAATAATCGTTGTTAAGGTGTTGCCTACGGCACTCCCACAGCAAATAAAAGAACTGCAAAAAGTCCGGTGATAACTCTCACCGGACTTTTTACGTCTTATTTCTTTGACTTTTTGGAAAGAATGAGATATAAAACTATCAGAATCAGCGCTACTGCGCCAATTACAATATAAAGCGTTATATTTCTGTCGTCACCGGTTTTCGGAGACATTGCTGCAAGCAAGCTTATAAGTGCCAATCAAACTACCCCCTAATGTATCTTTTTAGAAAAATAGCGTCAAATATATTTATTATTCCATTGCCATCCAAATCGTGGTTAGCATCCGCAGCAGTTATCTCCTCAAGCTTTACAAGCTTTTTCATAAGGAGAATATAATCCGCAGAGCTAAGAACCCCGTCATTGTTGAAATCACCTTTCAGAACAACAGGCTCAGTGGACTCCTGATTATATACATAATCGCTCTTGCTCAGCTCCGGATATTCAAAGCGGCAGGAATATGCACTGTCATTTGTATGGTTT
The DNA here is from genome assembly GCA_947586185.1 of uncultured Clostridia bacterium. Taxonomy (GTDB): domain Bacteria; phylum Bacillota; class Clostridia; order Oscillospirales; family Ruminococcaceae; genus Porcipelethomonas. The sequence goes on along the minus strand of CANPXN010000035.1, from coordinate 18,195 downwards.
TTATTAAAGCTATCAGAGCCTTTCAGAAAATACTGATACTTAACAGGAGTTACCGCAGAATCAAGGTCATCCCATGTCACGTCAAGGCCATACCAATTGCCGTCCTCCATCTGAACATAGTTCCATGCATGACCGATTTTAAGCGTTGTATCTATATTCCCCGGCACTATAACACATGGTATCCCCTCCATGTCACACAAAAGCTTCACCGCCTTTGAATAGCCCTCACACACGATCTCATAAGGCTCAAAAAAAGCCCCGTATGAAATATGAGCAAAGGTTCCGGACTCATTATAAACAGCCGTTGCACCGATCTTGTCATGAATATATTTCAGCTTTTCATAGCGGTCATCACCGGTTACTGCAAAATCAGCAACTGCGCTTTTCATAGCCTCTATTTCATTTTCAACATCATCTGCGCTTCCAAGTTCTTCATAAATAGCGCCTATAACTGAAATAGAAGAAACCACCATTGTATAATCTCTTGTAAAAAAATTGCGCTTATACTGTACCTCTCCAACACCAACGCCTATTTTAGCTGTATCCAGCCAGAAAAAGTCCGGACGGTCAAATGTCAGAGCATTCATTGCATCATATAACGCATCCGATATAAGCGACCAGAATTTTTCGTTTGTTTCATCATCCCACTTTGATGTATCAATAGTGGACGCAGTAAACTCAATAGGTTCAGCAAGGCTTATACTCACCTCGCTACACGTTTTCTGAGGATCGAGCCAAACCATCATCTCATCATATGCTCTTTTGTTATTGGCATTGAGCTGGTCATAGTAGTTATAGGAATCCTCATTATATTCCAGACTGATACCGGAGTCGGGCATAATACTGTCCGGGCTGGTAATATCAAGATTCAAAGTACCGCTTAAATCAATATCAGTCTCAGAAAGCGAAGACTCCTCCAGTCCATGAACAACAATAGCCGCCGTGTCTGAAAAACAGCTGTAAGAGAACGATACGCCAATAAGGAATGCCATAAAAGCCTTTAATAATCGCTTTTTCATAATTTTTTTACCGCACAGATGCGATAAAGCCTCCTTTCAAATTACATTGTACAAATATCAGTTCCCTCCGTCTATATCTTTAGAATAATTATACAACATTTCAGCTGAATAGTCAATAGTTTTTGTGAATTTAACAGAACATCAGTAGCACACTCTGTCAAGTATACCGTTCATATAAGCGATCGCCACACCGAAGTTCGTCATCGGCACTCCTGCCTGTTCAAACATATCCTGCTTGGAAAGCATTGCCCTGCGGTTGACCATACAGCCTCCGCAGTGTACTGCAAGCTTATAGTCAGAAAGCTCAGCCTTTACAAGTTGTCCAGAAACATTATCTATCTCAAGCTTTTTGCCTGTGTATTTTCTCAGCAGGGCAGGTATTTTCACCCTTGCAATATCATCGTCCAGCGCATGATGAGCGCAGCTTTCAAGTATCAGCACCCTATCGCCGTCATTTAATCTGTCGATCTGCCTTGCGCCCTCAATAAACTTATAAATATCTCCTTTTATCTTAGCCATAAGCATTGAGAAAGAGGTCAGCGGAACCTCCGCCGGTATTATTTTGTTCACTTCTCTGAATATCTGCGAATCCGTTACAACAAGGTCAGGCAGTCTGCTCAGACTTTTAAGAGCGGCTTCAATATTCTGAGAGGTTACAGTCATTACCATACAGCCATTGTCAAGCAGGTCACGGGTCACCTGAACCTCCGGAAGAATAAGTCTTCCTTTCGGAGCCTGTATATCCTGCGGAGCGGTCAGAAGAACAATATCCCCCGGTTTTACAAGATTTGCTGTCAGAACCGGGTCTTCGATCCGATCCTTTAAAACGTTTATCAAAGCTTTTTTAACAGTTCCGGCAGCGTCCTTGTTATGAAGGTCCACATGAACTGTTTCTGCGCCAGAGCTTTTAAAATCAAGAGAAGAGCTTTTTCCTGCCGTCTCGTTAATTACAATTATAAAAGGTATGTTCTTTTTATTTATTAAATCTATGTACCCCTGCTGTGAAGAAGCGCTTTCAGTAAGAGAACTTACAACAAGCACCGCTGCATCACACATTCCAAGCTGCTCCATGGACTTTTCCACACGAACCTTTCCAAGCTCGCTTTTATCGTCCAGTCCTGCGGTATCAATAAACACCACCGGACCTATAGGAAGAAGCTCCATAGGCTTAAAGACAGGATCGGTAGTAGTTCCCGCTACCGGAGAGGTAAGGGCGATTTCCTGCCCTGTTACCACATTTATAAATGTTGATTTACCAGCGTTCGTATCCCCGAAAACACCTATATGAACACGAAGCGCTTTTGGAGTCTGGTCGATTTCAGATACCATATTTACATCTCCCGTTTTCCCGGCATGACAGACTTCACAGTCACACCGTTTATTTTCTCAAGCTTTGCCGTTATAGAGCCTACTACATCCGGCTCAGACTTTACAGCGACAGAAACTGCCGTATAATCCTTTTCCTGATAAGGAATACTCATTCTTCCGGCAATAACCCTGCTGTACCTCGTCAGAACGCTTTCCACTCTGTCAGATGCAGAGCCGTCCTCTATAATTATCGCTATCAAAGCTATTACTTTTTTATCCGCTGCCGGCTTTTCAGAAGACCTTGCGCCCCTCGCCTCAGGCTTTCTTTGCAAAGGTTCTTTCTTATCGGCAGCTCCGCCCTTTATGACACGTCCGACATTCTCTTTTTTTTCAGGAGTTTCCCCTAAAGGCTCTGTCCTGCGCTCCCGTATACGTTCCGACATATCCGGTCTGCGCCTTGAGGCAAGTCTTTCGTTTATCCTTGCGCTGCGCAGTTGAGCAAGTCTGTCTATTTTTTCAACTTCATCATTTTCCTGCTCCGGAGCTTTTTCCTCAGGCTCCGGCTGATCCTTGCTGTCATCAGCTTCCTCAGTCTCCTCAGGATTTTCGTTTTCTTCCTCCTCAGAGCTTTCTTCTTCTGAAACAGGTTCTGCTTCTTCGTCAGATACCGGCTCGTCAAGAACGATTTCTATTTCAACTTCAACGTCCAAAACCGCTTTATAAGCTTCGATAAGTATCTGCAAGTATGCGTTTTCTATAACCTTTTTCTGAACCTGTGAAACAGATTTATATACGACCTTATTTCCGTCAGCACTTATCATTTCAAGGGGACGCATCCAAAGCTTTACAACAGTTCTGCCGCACTTTTCCTCGCAATATTCAAGTATCTCCTCCTGGGTATATTCAGGTAAAATCATACGACGCCTCCCAATACAGCAAAACCCCCGGCAACACGGGATAGTTTATGCGAAATTATTTAAAATCGGAGCAAGCACTGATAAGCTGGCTTAATCAGCGTGCGACGATTGCAACCGGCGCTTTAGAGCGCTTAGCTCCTCCGCCTATAGAGATGGGGACATAAGCGTCGGTTATAGTTCAATTATACCATTTTTATGCGGAATGTCAATATATTTAACGCCTGAGCTAAATTTATGAAAATTAATCCTTAAATCTTTATTTATATCATTGCATTTATGCTAAAAATATGCTAAAATTAATGTTTGTAAATAGTATGCCGCAGCTGTTTGCAGCTAAAGGCATAACCGTTTCTATCTCATATATAATAATCTGACGGAAAGGTCGTGATGTTAGGGTTGGCAAACAAAATGGCATTGTATGGATTCAATAACCTTACAAAAGCTCTCAGCTTTAATATTTATGACGTTTGTTATGCTGAAAGCGAACGTGAACAGAAAGATTACATCAGATATATTGATGAACAGTATAATTCAGAAAGACTTACAAAAATACTCTGTGACGTAACCGAGACTATCGGAGCTACTGTGCTGAACATTTCAAAGCAGGATTACGAGCCTCAGGGTGCGTCTGTAAACATTCTTATTGCAGAGGGTAAGGTCTCACCTGAAAATATCGACAGCTCCTGCAATCAAGGAATACAGCTTCTGAAAAACGAAACTGTTCATGCACATTTGGATAAAAGCCATGTAACGGTCCATACATTCCCGGAGTCCCATCCTGAAAATGCAGTGTGTACATTCAGAGTGGATATTGACGTGGCAACCTGCGGTGAAATCTCCCCCCTAAATACCCTTGATTACCTTATCGGAAGCTTTGATTCCGATATTATAACTATAGATTACCGTGTAAGAGGCTTTACAAGGGATCTCTGCGGAAAAAAGTGCTTTATGGATCACGATATGAACTCCATTCAGAACTATATTTCAAAAGATACCCTTACCAAATACGATGCCATTGATGTAAATGTATATCAGTCAAATATATTCCATACAAAAATGCTTATTAAGGAGCTGCAGCTCCAGAATTATCTTTTCAATACCGACGTATATGAGCTGCCTCCTACAAAAAGACTTGATATAACGGACAGCCTCCGCCGTGAAATGATTGAAATATTCAGCGGTGAAAATATATATTAACAGGAGGCATGATAGATGATTTTTAAACAAAGCAGCGCTCCTGTTCTTGAGGCAATGCAGCAGCATCTCCAGAACCGTGTTGTACCCTTTGACGTTCCGGGTCATAAGGGAGGACGAGGTAATGCTGAGCTTACTGACTTTCTTGGCAAGCAGTGCCTCAAAGCCGATGTAAACTCAATGAAGCCCCTTGACAACCTATGCCACCCGGTATCCGTTATAAAAGAAGCTGAGGAGCTTGCGGCAGAGGCCTTCGGAGCAAAAAACGCCTTTTTTATGGTCAGCGGTACAACAGGCTCGGTACAGGCTATGATAATGTCTGCCTGCAAAGCCGGCGAAAAGCTTATCATGCCGAGGAATGTACACAGAAGCGCTATCAATGCACTTGTCGTAAACGGAGCTGTACCTGTCTATGTAAATCCCGGAAACAATAAGAGACTTGGCATCCCCCTCGGCATGTCCGTAAATGATGTTCAGAAAGCAATCGACGAAAATCCGGACGCAAAAGCGATCCTTGTAAACAATCCCACATACTACGGAATATGCTCCGACCTTAAATCAATAGTGGAGCTTGCTCACAGGCACAATATGCTGGTTCTGGTGGACGAGGCTCATGGCACACATTTTTACTTCGGAGAGAATATGCCTGTTTCAGGTATGGCTGCCGGAGCAGATATGGCGGCTGTAAGCATGCATAAAACCGGCGGCTCCCTTACCCAAAGCTCCATTCTGCTTTGCGGTGAGAACATAAACGCCGACTATGTAAGACAGGTGATCAACCTTACCCAGACCACAAGCGGCTCCTATCTGCTTATTTCCTCCCTTGATATTGCAAGAAAAAACCTTGCCCTTAACGGAAAGGAAATCTATCGTAAGGCTGCCGCATTTGCCGACTACGCAAGAAACGAAATCAACAGACTCGGCGGGTACTATGCTTTTGGCGAGGAGCTTATTGACGGCAAAGCTTTCTTTGATTTTGACAGAACAAAGCTATCAGTCCATACCCGTGACATCGGTCTTGCAGGCATTGAGGTTTACGATATTCTGCGTGATGAATACAACATACAGATAGAGTTCGGGGATATAGGAAATATTCTCGCAATTATTTCCGCAGGCGACAGAGCCCTTGAAATAGAAAGGCTTATATCCTCCATGTCGGAAATTAAACGTCTTTACGCAAAAGACAAGGCTGGTATGTTTGACCACGAATATATAAATCCGGAGGTGGTTATGCCGCCGCAGGCTGCGTTCTACAGCAAGAAAGCGTCCATTCCTATAAACGAGAGCAGTGGAAAGATATGCGGAGAATTTGTAATGTGCTATCCTCCGGGAATACCTATTCTCGCTCCGGGAGAAAAAATAACTGATGAAATTATAAGATATATTAACTATGCCAAGGAAAAGGGCTGTTTCATGACTGGTACTCAGGACATGAAAATTGAAAATATAAATATTGTTAAAAATTAGGAGGGAGTTCCCATGGAGCTTTGGTATACTGAAAATCATACTCCCGATGTAAAATTTTCCGTGAGAGTTGACAGACATCTTGTGAGCGAGCAGAGCGAATATCAGCGTATCGACATTTTTGAGTCAAAGGAATTCGGAAGATTTCTCACTCTCGACGGATATCTTATGCTGACAGAAAAGGACGAATATATATATCATGAAATGATCACCCATGTCCCTATGGCAGTAAATCCGGATATAAAAAATGTCCTTGTTATCGGCGCTGGAGACGGAGGTACAGTCCGTGAGCTTACATGGTATGACCATATTGAGCATATCGACATGGTTGAAATAGACGAAATGGTAGTCAGACTTTGCAGGGAGTATATACCTCAGACTGCCTGCAAACTAAGCGACCCCAGAGTGGATATCCACTACGAAGACGGTTTAAGATTCGTCCGCAGAAAGGAAAATGAATACGACCTTATTATAGTCGATTCAACGGACCCATTCGGCGTTGGAGAAGGTCTTTTTACTAAGGAGTTTTATGGAAACTGCTATAAGGCGCTTACTGAAAACGGCATTCTTGTAAATCAGCATGAAAGCACCTTTTACGCTTCCTATGCACACTCAATGAAAAAGGCCCACAGCAGGATAAAGTCAACCTTTCCGGTAGCGCTTGTGTATCAGGCTCATATCCCTACATATCCATCGGGGCACTGGCTATTCGGATTTGCTTCCAAAGGGTTCGACCCGAGGGACGACCTTAAAGAGGAATGGTGGAACAGCCTCGGTATCAAGACAAAATACTATAATACCATTCTCCACAGAGGATGCTTTGCAATACCTAACAATGTAAGAGATACTCTGAGAGAATCCGGAGGACGATAATGGAGAAAAATATTTTTACTTTTATTGGCTGCGATGCAGAATATGACGAAAGCAAAACTGTTATTTTCGGCGCTCCCTTCGACAGCACCACATCATACAGACCGGGAACAAGATTTGCAAGCTCTGCAATGAGAAACGAAAGCTTCGGCATTGAAACCTACAGTCCATATCAGGACAAGGACCTCCTTGATACCAAAATATTTGACGGAGGCGATCTGGAGCTTTGCTTCGGAAACCCTGAAAGCGCACTTTCAGACATATATGACCTTACGAAAAAAATCCTATCGGACGGAAAGCTGCCTCTTATGATTGGCGGAGAACATCTTGTAACCCTTGGAGCAGTAAGAGCTGCCGCTGAAAAATATCCGGAGCTTAATATAATCCACTTTGACGCCCATGCGGATTTAAGGGACGATTATCTCGGACAAAAGCTTTCCCACGCCTGCGTTATGAGGAGATGCCACGAGATTTTAGGGGACGGCAGGATATTTCAGTTTGGAATAAGAAGCGGTGACAGAGAGGAATTTTACTGGGGCAAAAACCATGTGTACACAAACAGGTTTAACTTTGACGGCCTTGATGAGGTCGTACAAAGCCTTAAAGGAAAGCCTGTGTACTTCACTCTCGATCTTGACGTGCTGGATCCGTCCTGCTTTCCGGGAACAGGTACTCCAGAGGCTGGGGGCGTAAGCTTTAATGAGCTTATTGGGGCTGTTAAAAAGCTTACGGCTCTGAACGTTGTTGGGCTTGATGTAAATGAGCTTTCACCAATGCTTGATCAGAGCGGAGCGTCAACGGCTCTTGCATGCAAGCTTTTAAGAGAAATATTACTTTACTTTTATAAGGAGAACTGATATGGGACTATTTGACAAATTTAAAAAGAACAATGAAGCTGATACTGCGAAACCGGAAAATAATACGGAGCATGAAAGCTTTCTCAGAGCGGAAAGAGAAGCCGCTGAAAAAGCAGTCAGGATAGTAGCCTCAGAAACTAAAACGCCATGCGTTAAAATGGATATTACCGATGAAAAGCCGTCAATATTCAGCAGCAAATTGGGCGGTATAGGCTATGTTCCTCATGACGGCAAGCTTCCGGAGGACAAAAAGGGCAGACAGCTAAGGCTTCTTGCACAGATCAACTGCTCCGAAGTAAGCCTTGAGGATTTTCCCGAAAGCGGACTTTTACAGTTCTGGATATTAAACGATGACGTATCGGGACTTGATTTTGACAATAACACATCTCAGGACACATTCAGAGTCGTATATTACAGTGATGTGGACAAAAGCGTTACAGAGGATGAGGTCAACGCAAAAATCGTAAAAAATGAATTTGACGATGATGATATGATGCCGGTTACAGGTCAGTACGGCCTGCGCTTTACTGCGGAGCAAGATTCAATGAGCGAAAACGACATCAGATTTGAAAAAATGTTCTGTAAAATCTACAACGACCAGAATCCTCCTAAAAAAGTAACGTCTATAGTTAAAATAGAAACCGATCTGCGTGATGAGATTGAAGAATACGGAAATCTCTGTAAAGACGCATTCGGCCATAAGATCGGCGGATATCCGGGCTTTACGCAATGGGATCCGAGATATGAAAACACTGAGTACGACTTCCTGCTTTTACAGCTTGACAGCGATTTTGAAAATGATAAAGAATATATCATGTGGGGCGACGCAGGAATATGCGGATTTTTCATAAACCGTGAAAAGCTGAAAAAGCTCGATTTCAGCGATGTTATCTATAACTGGGACTGCTACTGATATATGAGCATGAAAATCACTCTATGAATATTTAAACAGGTATTCTGCCCACCACTTATTCGGTAACGCAGAATATGCCCAAAATCTCCGTTTTGCCGCTTTGGAGATTTTTGTATTGATGACGAAAGCGGCAGAATGGAGATTATTATGTCTAAAGCTTTAATTATTGGCGCCGGCGGAGTTGCCGGAGTTGTAATACACAAATGCTGCCAGAACAGCGAGGTATTTACTGAAATATGCATTGCAAGCAGAACAAAATCAAAATGTGACAAATTCAAAGAGGAGCTTCAAAGCAAAACCGCAACAAAGATCACAACTGCACAGGTTGACGCAAATAATGTAAACGAGCTTGTAAAGCTTATCAGTGAATACAAGCCTGACATTGTAATAAACGTTGCCCTTCCTTATCAGGATCTGACCATTATGGACGCCTGTCTTGCAACTAAAACGGATTATCTTGATACCGCAAACTATGAGCCTGAGGACACCGCTAAATTTGAATACAAGTGGCAGTGGGCATATAAAAAGCGATTTGAAGATGCCGGTATCACAGCTGTTTTAGGCTGCGGATTTGACCCTGGCGTTACAGGAGTTTTCTCGGCTTATGCTCAAAAGCATTACTTTGACGAAATTAACTATATTGATATTCTCGACTGCAACGGTGGAGATCATGGCTATCCTTTTGCAACCAACTTCAACCCTGAGATCAACATTCGTGAGGTTTCTGCAAAGGGAAGCTACATTGAGGACGGCAAATGGGTCGAAACTGAACCTATGGAAATTAAGAGAGTATATAACTTTGACAAGGTCGGTGAGAAGGATATGTACCTGCTCCACCATGAGGAGCTTGAATCCCTTGCGATCAACATAAAGGGAATCAAGAGAATAAGGTTCTTCATGACCTTCGGACAGAGCTATCTTACACATCTTAAATGCCTCGAAAATGTTGGCATGACCTCTATTGAGCCTATCATGTATGAAGGAAAGGAAATTGTTCCTTTGCAGTTCCTGAAAGCTGTACTTCCTGACCCTGCATCCCTCGGTCCGAGAACAGTCGGTAAGACAAATATCGGCTGCATCTTCCGTGGCAAAAAGGACGGTGAGGACAGGAATTACTACGTTTATAACGTATGCGACCATCAGGAGTGCTATAAGGAGGTAGGCTCTCAGGCTGTATCCTATACAACTGGTGTTCCTGCAATGATCGGCGCTATGATGGTACTCACAGGAAAGTGGAAAAAGCCGGGCGTATTCAATGTTGAGGAGTTTGACCCTGATCCGTTTATGGACGCTCTTAATAAGTGGGGACTGCCATGGACGGAAAACTTTGATCCTGTATTGGTAGATTAAAGCTTCACCTATCACCAAAAGATGCAAGGAGAAATTATGATAGAAAATATTGCAAACAAGATACCCTCACCATGCTATGTGCTGGATGAAAAAAAGCTGATATCAAACCTTGAGATACTTAAATCTGTTCAGGACGCCACAGGCTGCAAGATACTCCTTGCACAGAAAGCATTTTCCATGTTCTCAGTTTATCCGCTGATTGCAGAATATATTTCCGGCACAACTGCAAGCGGAATCTTTGAGGCAAGGCTTGGATATGAGGAAATGGGAAAGGAAAATCATGTATTTTCCCCTGCATACACTGAAAAGGATATGGACGAGCTTGTAAAGATATGCGACCACATTGTCTTTAATTCATTCAGCCAGTGGGAAAAGCATCGTGACAAAATAAAAAGCTGCGGAAAAAATGTAAGCTGCGGTATCAGAATCAACCCTGAATATTCCGAAATTGAAACGGATATATATAACCCATGCTTTAAAGGTTCGAGAATGGGCGTAACCGCAAAGAATTTCAGAGCCGATATGCTCAGTGGCATAAGTGGACTCCACTTTCATACAATGTGCGAACAGGATTCCGATACTCTTGAAAGAACAATTAAAGTCGTTGATGAAAGGTTCGGAAAGTATCTTAAAAATATGAAATGGATAAACTTTGGCGGAGGTCATCACATAACCCGTAAAGATTATGATATAGATACTCTTATACACTGCATCATGTATTTTAGGGACAAATATGATTTAGAGGTATACTTAGAACCGGGAGAAGCTGTTGCTCTTAACGCTGGATTCCTTGTATCAGAGGTGCTTGATACTATGGAAAATGGCATTGACATTGCAATTTTGGACGCTTCTGCCGCATGCCATATGCCGGACGTTCTTGAAATGCCATACAGACCTGATATAATCGGCAGCGGAAAGCCAAATGAAAAGGCATACACCTACCGCCTTGGAGGAAACACCTGTCTTGCAGGGGATATTATCGGAGACTATTCCTTTGATCATCATCTTAAATCCGGCGACAGGCTGATCTTCTGTGACATGGCAATTTACTCCATGGTCAAAAATAATACCTTTAACGGCATTCCCCTTCCCTCAATAGGCATTCTCAAAGCTGACGGAAGCTTTGAAATGATAAAAAAATTCGGCTATGAGGACTTCAAAGGAAGACTGTCATGAGCTATGATTTTAAAAGCTGTACGCTATGTCCGAGAAACTGCGGCGTTGACCGATACAAGGAAGCAGGAGTGTGCGGAAACAAAAGCGTTATCCGTGCTGCAAAGGCACAGCTCCATATGTGGGAAGAGCCATGCATAAGCGGCAGAAACGGCTCCGGAGCGATTTTCTTTTCAGGGTGCAGCCTTAAATGCTGCTACTGCCAGAATTATAAAATCAGCCATGAAAATTTTGGGGAAGAAATAAGCGTAAGCCGCTTAGGCGATATTTTTCTGGAGCTTCAGGACATGGGCGCAGATAACATTGACCTTGTAAGTCCCACTCATTTTGTACCGCTTATCACATCCGCTCTTGACGCTGTAAAGCATCGTCTTGACATTCCGGTAATATACAACTGCGGAGGCTATGAAAAAAGGGATACTCTTAAAATGCTGGAAGGGTATATTGATATATATATGCCTGATCTGAAATACAAAAGCTCTGAGCTATCAGGCAAATATTCCTATGCGCCGGATTATTTTAAATACGCCTCAGAGGCTATCCTTGAAATGCACCGTCAGCAGCCTGAGCTTGTATGGAACGGCCCACTGCTAAAAAAGGGGCTTATTATCCGCCACCTTGTACTGCCAAAATGCCGCCACGACTCAATGGATATACTTTCATGGCTAAAAGAAAATATACCAGCTGATTCCTTTAAGCTTAGCCTTATGAGCCAGTTTACGCCCGTATATCGCTGCAGCGTTTACCCGGAGCTTAACAGGAGAATCACTACCCTTGAATATAACTCGGTTGTGGACATGGCTTTGGAAATGGGCTTTGACGGCTATACTCAAAGCAGGAAGTCCGCTGACAGCTCATATACTCCGGAATTTGACTTAACAGGAATAAGGCAACACCGCACAAAGCACGCCTAACGGCTTTGCACACATCTTGCTTGCATATTTTACGTCATATCGCACAAAAATCTCTTGACATACGCCCGTAGGAAGTGCCCTTGGGGTGCGCCAGTATGCCTGCGAGCTTTTTATGCGATCTGACGAAAAATCTGACTGCGCAATCTGCGCACAATCTTTGTGCGGTGTTGCCTTAACTCCTCCCTCTGAATGACAGAGAGAGGAGCTTTTTTCTATTTACCTCCTATACCTATCTGAACCGCTGTAAGAAATTTACCGTCCTCAAACAGAACTCTTACGCTATCGCCTTTTTTAACCGTTCCCTCAAGCATTTTTTTAGAAAGAAGGTTTTCAATCTTCTCCGCTATATTTCTTCTTATATACCTTGCTCCATACTTTTCTGTTTCCTTTTCATCAATAACAGCCTCCGGAACATTTTCGGCATATTTAAGACATATACCTATGCTTTCCGCCCTTTCTGAAAGCTCATAAAGCAGCTTTTCAGCAATGCTTATAAGGTCGTCATGTGTCAGCTTATCAAAAATAACAATATCGTCCAGCCTGTTAATAAGCTCCGCTTTCATATATTTTTTCAGCTCGCTTTTTACCTGAGCATCCTTGCCTTTATTATCATTTCCTCCAAATCCAAGCTTTGCATTGTCATTTAAAAGCCCTGAGCCGATATTAGACGTCAAAATTATAAGAGTATTTCTAAAGCTTACTTTTCTCCCCTGAGAATCCGTAAGAACACCATCCTCCAAAATCTGAAGCAGGATATTCATTACATCGGGATGAGCCTTCTCAATTTCATCAAATAATATAACGCTGTATGGCTGTCTTCTGATTTTATCCGAAAGCATACCTCCCTCGCCATAGCCCTTATACCCCGGAGGAGCCCCTATGATCTTTGAAACCGAATGCTTTTCCATATACTCGGACATATCAAGCTTTATAAGATTTTTTTCACTGTCAAACATTGCATGTGCAACCGCTCTTGAAAGCTCTGTCTTTCCTACACCGGTAGGGCCAAGAAAAATAAACGATCCTATAGGTCTTAAAGGTTCTTTCAAGCCTACTCTGCCTCTCCGTATTGAATCTGCAACAGTCTTCACAGCCTTATCCTGACCTATTACCCTTTCCGAAAGCTCCTTTTCAAGATTTAAAAGGCGTTCTTCCTCCTCTTTTGAAATACGGCTTACCGGGATTCCGGTCCAGCCTGAAACAACGCTTGCCACATCGTCAAACACTATAGGAGTTACAGGTCTTTTTTCTGTCTCTGAACTAAATGCTTTTTCCAGACTTTCAAGGTCCATGTTATTTTTAAGCTCCGGTCTTTCATATTCAAATTCAAGCCTTGAAGCATTGATTTTAGCTCTTGAAGCTGCCTCATCAATTATATCAATGGCTTTGTCAGGGAGAAACCTGTCATTGATATACCGCACAGAAAAGCCTACAGCCGTCCGCAATATATCATCGCTTATAGATACATTGTGATAGCTTTCATAGTGTGATCTCAGCCCCTTTAATATTCCAAATGTCTGTTCCTCGTCAGGCTCCTCGATCATTACAGGCTGAAAACGGCGCTCAAGAGCATTGTCCTTCTCAATATATTTACGGTATTCATCAACAGTTGTTGCACCGATCACCTGAATCTCCCCCCTTGCAAGCTGAGGCTTTAAAATATTTGCTGCGTCTATTGCCCCCTCAGCGGCTCCAGCGCCCACAATAGAGTGTATCTCATCAATAAACAGTATAATGTCTCCAACGCTGACAACCTCGTCTATACACGCCTTTATACGCTCCTCAAAGTCACCCCTGTATTTTGCTCCTGCAAGCATGGCAGTAAGGTCAAGGGAAAAGATATTCTTGTTTCTCAGGCTGTCAGGAGTTTTTCCCTCAACAAATAGCCTTGCCAGACCCTCCACAATTGCAGTTTTCCCAACTCCCGCTTCTCCTATTAGACACGGATTGTTTTTGGTACGCCTTGCAAGTATCTGTAATATCCTTTCAATTTCCTTTTCCCTGCCGATCAATGGATCACCGCTATTTTCCATAACACTTTCAGTAAGACTTTTTCCGTACTTATAAAGGGTAGGAAGCTTTCTCCTGTCCGGCTGTCTATACCTTACAGACTCCCTGGGGAATCCATCAGTATACGCTCCGGCACACTCGTTATACATCTTAACAGGGTTTACTCCCAAAGTCTTCACAAAGAGCATAGCGCCGGAATTCGGCTCTTTTAATATTGCCATTAAAATATGCTCCGTTCCGATAAGCCGTGAGCCCATACTCTCGGATATTGCCTTTGCTGATATAAATATTCTCCTAAGCGCCGGGGTTATATTATCATAGCTTAGAAGAGTAGGTTCTCCCCTTCCAACAAGGAGGACAAGCTCATTATAAAATTCATTATAAGTGATGCCGTTAGATTTCAGCACTGAGGAAGCGATGTTGCCGCCCTCCTTTACAAAACCAATCAGCATATGCTCTGTGCCTATATATGTGTGACCGCATTCTGAAGCGATTTCAATTCCTGCGTCAAGGGAATTGACCGCCTTTCTTGTAAACATATCAAAATTATCCATATTCACAACCTCGCTAATATTTTCTTCTGTATTACAGTATGCCACTAATTGAGTGCGATATATGTCGAAGCTGTTTATACAAATTTACAGTAACACAATTTCGCCTCTGACATATTATGTACTATGAAACGGAAGTCAAAACATGATACCGTTTCAAATACATTCAATTATTAAAGGAGTTGCTAATTATGAACGGATGCGGATTTGGTGGAAATGGTTGCTGGTGGATCATTATCTTAATTCTTATCTTCTGCTGCTGCGGATGCGGCGGTTCAGGTGTTAACAACAGCGGTTGCGGCTGTGGCTGTGACAACAACTGCGGATGCGGATGCTGATAACAACAATCTGATAAGAAAAAAGGACACCCAACTGGGTGTCCTTTTTTTGAAACTAAGAAAGTTTCAGCATATGATAACAGATTATTATTTTGCCCAAGGCCATACTGCGCTTCCGTTTTTATAAACTTCTCTGTAGTATGAGAAGATCAATGAAGCGTCCTGAGCTGTGAACTTCTCGCCGCCTGTCTGAGCACGGTTGTTTGCATTTGCAAGGAACAGCTGCCAATCTGTAAGACCTGTGTTAGCGTTTGGATCCTTATAAAGAACTCTGTAAGCTGAGAATGCCTTTGAAGCGTCCTGAGCACCGATCTTATGATTGAGGTCAGCGTCACCACGGAGACCGATCTTAACGTCAACTGTACCAGCCTCTGCACCATTTACGAGTACAGGAACTGTAAAGTCAAAGTTTTCACCATCGTATGTATTACCAGGTGTCTTATCACCAAATGTAATTGTAATATCATCTGATGTTACAAGGTTGCCATCCTTATCAAGAACAACGATACCGTTTGTTCTAAATGCTTCTTCATCACTGTAGTACCACTGATCGTCGCCTGTAGCAGCAACTGATACTGTGTAATCGCTGGAAGGTACATTGCTTGAAGATGAATCGCTGCTATATACGTATTCAATAACTGTTGAAACTGAAACTGAAACAGATACTGAAACTGAAACGCTGTTTGAAACTGAAACTGAAACAGATACTGAACCAGGAACCTCAGATACACTTACTGAAACTGAAACTGAAACAGATACTGAAACAGATACGCTCTGGACACCGCTTCCAGACTCTGAAGATGAGCTTGAAGAAGATGATGAGCTTGATGATGATTCGCTCTTATCAACATTTACAGCGCCTGAAGCGTACTTAACGTTCAGATAAATAGGATCTGAACCAGCAGGCTGATCGCTTACTACTTCTGCATCCTTAACTGAAACAGGGTATGTTTCAACCTCTGGGTCAGCAGGAATTGTGTAGTTGATATATGCGATTGGTGTTTCTGCGTCTGTGTTAACAGCTGTAGCAGAAACAAATACCATTCTGCCTGTTTCCTGATCTATTGTCATGCCAGCAAATACTGAATCTTCATTTGCTTCAATTGAATCATACTTGAGTGCGTCGCTTGAAACTACAACCTCAAAGCCTGAAACTGGCTGTGTAGCGTCTGCGTATACAGGAAGCTTAACTGTGTCGCCAGGCTTGCCTGCTACTTCGCCAACTGAAAAGTCAATACCGTCAATATACTTGTCAGAAGTATCAAACTTTGGATTCTCAACAGCATTCTTAACTGTTACTGAACCTGCTGAAACAACAGGTGTAAGATATGTTTCATCCTCGCCTGAAAGCTGATTGCTTACTACAATCGGCTCATCCTCTGTTACACCGGCAATATCAACATCATATACAGTACCAACTGCTGCGTTCGCAGGAACCTTTACGCTCAGAGTAGCGATCGGCTCGTCCGAATCAATAGCAACAGGTGCTGCTGAAGCGAACTTCAATGTAGCGTCCTCAGTGTTAATTGTTGCGCCACCGATAGCATCGCCAGGAACTACAGCCTGAAGCTCGAGGTCGCCGAGTACAAAGCTCATCTCAGCTCCTGATACGTCCTTGCCGTTTGAATTAGCGAAAACGTCAACGTTAACGCTCTTACCTGCCTCAGCAGATACCTTTGCGATTGAGAAGTCAATGTCACCAACATAATTTCTGTCAGCTGCAACAGCACCGGCAGTCATAAACGGTGTTGCCGCTGTTGTGACGATCATTGCAGCAGTAATAATACCGCTCATGATTTGTTTTAATGATTTCATGTCATTCTTTCCTTTCATTTAGAAATTTATCTGCATCATATGCGATTATTATTTTAACACATTAATTCTGAAATTTCAAGAGTAAATAAATACATATTTTTAATTTATTTTTGCCAATTATTTATGTTTTTGCTACAATATTTTTTGATATCCGCACATTTTTAGATTGCTAATTTTACAAATTCCTTTTTTTATACATTTTAAAACTGCGCAGATACGCCATATTTCTGATTTTTTATCATAAATCCTGATTTTTCCAGCTCTATCCCCTTACACAAATATTTTATATTTTATTAATTTAACACTTAAATTTTTATGTATATAATGTATATAGTTTTTTTCTATTGAAACTATAGTTCGCATAGTTGCAAACTATAGTTATATAATAAACTCTGAAACGACCTTTTTCAGCTCACCTATATATTGCTTGGCAACCGCACTAAGACTAATTTTTTCATTGACTATCCAACCGACATGAATATCCTCATCAGTGTTAAGCGGAACAGATATAATATTATCGTCATTCAGATCATGACTTATTATGCCAGTACTAACAGTGTATCCATTAAGACCTATCAGAAGATTAAACAGCGTTGCACGATCGCTGACATGAATTGTTTTTTTATGTGGAACATTGCTAAGTATTTCTTCTGAAAAATAAAATGAGTTATATGTCCCCTGCTCAAACATAAGGCAGGGATAATCTTCAAGCTCACCTATCTCTATAAGCTTCCTGCCTGCAAGAGGATGATCAGCGCTTATGAACACATGGGGACGTGCTGACAAAAGGTGATTAAAAACAAGGTGGTTATCCCTGAGTATTTTTTTCATTACCTTCTCGTTAAAGCTGCTGATATAGATAATACCGACCTCGCTGAAACAGCTCCGGACATCCTCAATTATTTCATAGGTTCTGGTTTCTCTAAGCGTAAACTCATACTCATCAGTGTTCACTGTTTTTATCAAGCTGACAAGAGCGCTTACGGCAAAGGAATAATGCTGTGTTGAAATAGAACACAGCTTTTTCACTGCTCTCTTATTTTTGTAGTGATGCTCAAGAAGATCAGCCTGTTCAACCACCTGGCGTGCATAGCAAAGGAACTCATTCCCATCCTTTGAAACAGATATACCTCTTGAAGTTCTGTTGAATATTTCAATACCAAGCTCATTTTCAAGCTCCTTGACCGCATTTGAAAGGCTCGGCTGGGCAATATACAGCTGCTTGGCGGCTTCTGTTATTGATCCCCATTTTACTATTGCAATAATATATCTAAGTTGCTGAAGAGTCATAAAAAAATCTCCTTGTAATAAAAAAATACCTGTGAACAATGTCCACAGGTATTATGGAGGCGCCAGCCAGATTTGAACTGGCGATCATGGTGTTGCAGACCAATGCCTTACCACTTGGCTATAGCGCCTTATATTGGAGCGGATTACGAGGCTCGAACTCGCTACCTCCACCTTGGCAAGGTGGCGCTCTACCAGATGAGCTAAATCCGCAG
>CANPXN010000034.1 GCA_947586185.1 uncultured Clostridia bacterium | reverse complement strand
TAAACACCATCGCCTATTGAAAGTTGACTAAGCGACTGGTCTTCGTTAAATATCTGTAATTTTTCATCATTGTATTTTGTTTCTGAATATGAAACGCTGATTTCAGATTCAAGTGCTTTTAAAGCAGTTTCTGATTTCTTTTTTCCCTGAATATCTGTATTGATGTTAATAGCAACAAGAACAATTGCGGCAATTAATGCAGAGCATCCTGTGAACATAAGTGCAATTCCAAGCTTACCTTTCATTTTTGCTCCTTTTATATAAAATCCAGCCGACAATAAAAATAATTATACCAGATATTCCAAGAACAGGTACGGGCCAAAGCATCATTCCCGTTTGCGGAAGTTTTATAGAGCCGGAACTGTTGTTGTTTCCTGCATTAATATAATTATGATTTATATTTACGTTTGTGCCAGAAATATTAGAAATGTATGTTGTATTTTGTGTACCGCTTTCTGAAGTATCAGGGGAGGTAGTGCTCGTTTTTTCATTGTAGGTGTTTATGATAGTTACAGAGTTTTCGCCCACATCATATGTTACAGAATAGTCGCTTGGCACTGATTGCTCTTTGACGCTCCACTCGGCGTTTTGAGGGAGGTTATCCCATGTATATTTCCAGTTATTTTTTTGATTTAAAACGGCTGAGGCATATGAAACTCCGTTTCGGCATAGAACAGCAGTGATGTTTTTTGGCCTTAAAGTATCGTTGTCATTAATCCACTTTTTTTCGACACTGTAAGAAGTTTTATATGTTGATGCTGCCAGTACTCTCATCTTTGGTATAGATGTTAAGTCATATGTCCATTTTGTCTCAGTATAATATTCATCAGTAAGCTGAACCAAGGATGGTACAGGGACATATGCCATTTCGTCAATAACTATCGAACTACCGGTAATGAGGTACAATCCAAAATCAAGATTTGAGAATTGCAGTTCACCTTTACTATCAGTTTTTCCGCTTTTAAGCGGCTCAATATTGTCGGTTATAGTATATGTTTCAAACTGAGAAGCCGCAGTTTTTAAAGAAGAAACAGAATGATCTGTTAATGAAACAGGATATTTTTTAAATTCA
Organism: uncultured Clostridia bacterium; assembly: GCA_947586185.1. Taxonomy (GTDB): domain Bacteria; phylum Bacillota; class Clostridia; order Oscillospirales; family Ruminococcaceae; genus Porcipelethomonas. The sequence goes on along the minus strand of CANPXN010000034.1, from coordinate 20,126 downwards.
TCCACAACTTCAAAATTGTCCCTGCTTGTGATTTCAGCAACCTTATATATTTTCCAGCTCATATCACTTAAAACAATACCTTCCTTACGGCAGATAATTGTCAATGTATCAGGAACACTATACTCATCTGCAGAAACAATATTAGCTGCTGAAAATAAAAATACAAATATTAAAGCAACAAAGACCTTAACTGTTCTTTTTCCCTTCACAAGTATCACCGCCCTTGGATTTTTTTCTGTTGCCCTTGTCATAGTGGGCAACGGTAATAAGAAGAATGATCAAAATAGGGATCGCTATAATTGGTGCAACTATAATCGGTTCGATTCTGACTGCATCAGCAGATACCCTTACTGAAGAATTTTTATTTGTTTCTGTCCTTTCGCCGGTTATAAGCAACCTGTGTGTGTTAATTCCGTATGGCGTACAAGTTACAAGTGTAACATAATCCTTACCGTCAACAATTGCAAGTTTCTGGACATCATCCGGCTCAATAATCTGTATTTTTTTCACCTCATAAGTGAGCACATCATTTAAAACGGTTACAGTAAATGTATCGCCTTCTTCAAGCTTGTCAAGGTCACTGAACAGTGTTGCTGACGGAAGACCTCTGTGTGCAGAGATTACCGAGTGAGTGCTGTTTCCGCCTATTGGAAGAGTAGAACCCTGAACATGCCCAACAGCAATATTGAGAACCGCATCGCTTGTGCCATGATATATAGGAAGCTCAATATCAATTTCCGGAACAGTAACATAGCCCATTATACCTGTACCGGTTACGTCCAGAACATCTTCATACCCAGAAACCAAATCATAATTATCAAGAGGGGAATATACCTTTTTAAGCTCATCATTATATTCCTGAGCTTCTTTCAGCATTTTCTCATACTCTGAATTATCCATACTATTTAATATATTGTTATAATTTACAATTTCACGTTTTTGGTTTCGGGTATTGAAATAGTTACTTACAGCTGGATAAAGCATTACGGAGAGTCCCACAAGAAATACAATTACAAGAATAATTGTTGAAATACTGATTTTTTTCTTTCTCATGAAACACTCCCTAATGCCTGTAAAGGGGAGGGAAGTCCTCCCCACTAACAGACTGATTAAAAGAAATTACTGCTTATTCTTCATTCTCTTTTTTGTTATGAGAAGTACTGCTGCAACAACCATAATGATGCCGCCGCCTACATAGAAGATCGTAGTACCGATACCACCGGTACCAACGAGAGCTGAACCTGAGTTATTTTTAACTGTAATTGTATTTCCGCTTGCTGATGACTGATCACCGCTTGTTACACCTGCGGCAAGTGTTTCAAGCTTAGCGCCGTTGTTCTCAGCATAAGCTGATGTAAGGTTAAATGTTGTATCAGGAGCCTTGTTATATCCATCCGGAGCAGTTTTCTCAACGAGAACATAATCAACAGAATCATCAAGACCAATAACTTTAATGATACCATCATCGCCAGTAGTCAGATCCTCAGAGCCTGTGCCGTCAGTACTTAACGTATATTCTTTAGTACCTGTTTCTTTGAATTTAAGCACGTTGTCGCCACGCTTAATGTTAAACACTGCACCTGAAAGCTGCTTTGTTCCATCACCATTAGTCTTTGAAACATTTACTGTAAATGTCCAGTCATAAACCTTGGATTTAGGCGTTTCAGCTGATGAAGTATTATCATATGGGTTGTTTGAATATTCAAGCCAAGCTTCATTATCATTGTGGTTTGTTTCATCAGGTGATGTGCTTGCTTTCAGAGCGCTTTCATTAAGAGTAGCATCGTAGTATGTGTAAAGTGTTGCACCTTCTGCAAGTTTTCCGTCCTTGATTGCTTTGAGAACATCAATCGTTACTGTAAAGTTCTGATCATCAGTTTTGCTAACAGTAATATATGCAGTCTTGTCAAGCTCGGTTGTTTTGTTCTCATCGGTATATACATGAACAGAATCAGTATCCACTGTTAATCCGTTTGTCATTGTATCGTGGATTATATACTTGTAATTTGTATAGCTGCTTACATAAGCCGGAACATTTGATATTGTACGGAAGTTAACTTTATCACCGATCTGGTTGTCGCCTACACTGCCCCAACTGTTAAGTTCGTTATGATAAATTTCCTTTGTGATCGTAGGAGCGTCAAGCTTTACAGTGATTTCTGCATTTGGATCAGTTGAACCAAGCATTACAAGTGATGTAACAGCCTTTTCATTGCTTGCACCTTCACCATAAACAAGGTAATATCCTGCTTTGTCAACAGTTATAGTTGCAGTTTCACCTGAAGCTGTTGCAGATGCTTTATATACAGTGTCTGCAACGCCGTTTTTGATATAATTATCATAGATTGAATCTGCAAACTTACGTGCATCAGCAGCGTTTGCTGAAGACATTGTTGTAATAAGTGCATTTACATCAGCAACGCCCATAGTTGCACATACTGCTGCGTAATCCTGACTCAGACAGTCATCTCCCGGCAGATAAGTATAAGCAGTCTTATCTGCATTGTAGCTCAGGTTGAACACCTTGTATGCTGTGTAAGTTTTACCAGCAATCGACACATTTGAGCTTGAATTTGTGAGAGTAATTGTATATGGTCCTTCTGCGGCAAAAGCTGCCATGCAGTTGAACGCAAATATCATTACTGTGATTGTCAGCATACTAAAGATTTTTTTAATGTTTTTCATGTGATCATTTCCTTTCATTATAATTTTATATATCAGCAGCAATTTGCAGGAGATCTTATCTGATCTTCTTTTGTTTATGCCGCTTAAAGAGGTAATAATGGCTAACAGGTATAAGCATTATGACTAAGCCGAATACTATAATCAGCTTTGTACCGAGTCCGCCTGTAGCAGGCAGAATGTTCACATAACCGCTTTCCTTGTTAGTGATGTTGATAGTGCCTTTGTCAGTGTCCTTATCATCTAAACGTATGCCGTTAGTATCATATTTAACGGTATACCCTGAAATCTCAGTTACTTCTCTTACATAGTAGTAATACGGATTTCCTTCGCCGTCTGTAGCAGGGAGCTGTTCCCATGTATGAGACCAGGAATTTGAATTGCCGAGAGTAACTTTGTTTATTACAACAGTATTATCACTGATTTCAGGTATTTTTACAACCGGCTCTGTAGGCTCGGCTGCCTCAGTTGACGGCTCAGTAGCGTCCGGAATGTTTTGAACTTCTGAGCAGTTGCTCGTCATAGGTGTTATAGTATACGAAACATCACCAAAGTATTGATCTGTATAGTCTATAACAAGATCGTATGATTTTTTCAAAGGCTCAAAGGTTATTGTTGCTTCTGAACCATCATCCAAAAATGTTACACTTTTGAGTCCTGTATCGTTTAGCTGCCTTATATTAATGGTATTGCCGTCTAAGGAAACAGGCTGTTTATATCCTCGGAACCATGCGTTAGTTGAATTAACTTTTAAAGTCGCTTCTTCATTGCCACTGACAGCATATATTTTCTTTAACTCAAAGCCTGAGTTGTCTTTAATAGTTATATTAATATAATTAGCCTGCGATGATTCAGTAGGTTCTGATGAACCCCCTTCAATCTGCGGAGCAATAGTTGATCTGATAAGCTCAACCTCGACATCTTGCTTTTTGCTGCCGTTCCAGTATTTATTTACTGTCAGATCGACTTTTTTCAGTTCGCTGTTATTGCAATTAATAATACCGCCCTTGAGCATTACCAAGATATCGGAAGTATTCACATTTTCCGGTAAAGTTACTGGTGGAATGTTGTTAAGCACGAAGTAATACGGTGCAATTCTTTTTATATAGTCATTTGGCGGCTTAACCTCAACAAGCTTGTAAATATATTCTGATTCAAGCTCTGGCAGAAGGTATTCGCCTGAAACGTTATCTCCCTCTCCGGTTGACATTTTCAGAGGTGAATCTGTTTCAGAGCCCCATACCGCTTCGATTTTTCCGCCTGTGTCATTAGCCTGGGTTAATGGAATCCATTTGCTGTTGGCCCATCTGTAAAGATTAAATTCTGCGCCGTCAAGCTTTAAAGCGTAGTTGTCGGAATCAATTTTATAAATTTTAAGATAATCAGATGTAACAGCGTGAGCGCCTGACTCATTAAACAAGTCGTATGTCTTGCGTTCATCGTCAGTTTCTGTTCCAGTTCCATAATCTAATTCAACAGAGTTAATTGCATCTTGATTATATGTGCCTTGATTATTCTTTGCCCACTCATTAGCGTAATTCTCATCATTTACGCTTAAATGATACTTATACTTGATTTGCAGATGCATCTCATCTGGAAGTTCAAGCTTGGTTACTTTATTATAGCAATGAGCGAGAGGCTCATCTGTAAGTGACATTTTATATTCTGACGGGTTTAACAAAGCAAGAGTTTCATTTCCACTTGCATCGGTTGTGACTTTATATACATCCAGTTTTATAAGTGTTGCTGTAAAGCCCCAGTTAAACTGGAATGAGCCGTCAGGGTTTAAATTCGGATAATGCTGCATTTTGTCAGTAACAGTAATAATACCATTTGGGCTTAACTTTTCAGCATTAGGATTTACATCTATACTATAATCAACGTATCCATCATAGCTTGTAACCGGATCTGATGCGGTTTTCTTAATGCGTGATAATTTGATTTTCTGAGTTTGAGATGTATCTGTCAGACCGTCACTTGCTGTATTTTTAAATTCGGAATATATACCGTTTTTATGAGTATTTACATATTCCTCGGTAACGCTTACGTTATAATAGATCTCAAACTTCTGACCATTATGAACAGAATACGGAACGTCAAAAACAATTTGATTTTTACCCTCAGCGTTCTGTGATTGCGTATAAGTAAGACCGGTTGAGTCTTCCATATAACTACCGTTGAACTTTTTGAATTTGACCGAACTTTCTATAAGGCTTACGCCGTCAGGAAGAGTATCGGTTATTACTGCGTTATTAGCTCCGTAATTATTACTCTCGTTTGCTCTGATACACCATTTGAGAATATAATTACCAGATTCTACATCAAGAATTGAACCTGCATCATATATAGTCTCATCAGATTTCATATTATTAGGATCAGCTGCGTCAAATTTTGCAAGCGAAGGTTTTTTGGTTTCCGTGTATTCAGCTGTTTTGCTTTCACCACGAAAATCCGCTGTATTTGTATATTTTATAGCTCCGTTTTCATCAGGTGAAGCGTCCAGCGAACCTGTGCTTGTATATGCGATATTCATTGAGCTTATATCTTTAGTGTCATTGTTATTAATGAAGCTGATTTCATATGAGAATATTTTTGTATCCTCAGCTGCTGTATCAATATCTACAGAATTGTTGTCCTTATCAAAATACTGCACTGTGTAGTCAGTACCTCGAGCAAGAACTTTTGTTGCCCAGCCTTCATAATAGTCTGTATATGATATAACGATATTCTTAGCCTGCTCAGGAGTCATGTAGTTTTCAGGATCCTTGCTCATTGTATCCTTGTAAACATTCTGATCAATTTCTCCCTCAGGAGTCCTGATAGAAACATTCCAATTTATAAGAGGATTATCGTTTGCATCATAACCCTTTAATGAACCGGATTTGTCAAGGGCATTTGAAACCCATGCAGATCCTGTTGCTCTGTTGACTTCTTTGTTCTCAGGATCATAGAGTACAGCAGTATTAGATACATTCTGATTATGCGCCGGAGTTTTTGTTTGATACTGTATTGTGTAATATTCCGATCCCGAAATATTGTTAAATGTAAATGTATTTGTGTTATCTAAAGTTCCAGCGCCTGAAACAACATTTCCCTGTGCGTCTTTTACGGTAATTCCGCCGATCGCATTGCTCAGCATATTATCCTGAATTTTGTATCCTTCGATACTTCCATGGTCAGGATTCATTACCTTGATATTCCAAGTAATATTATCAGTTCTGTCGCTGTAATTACCTGATTTGCTTTCGATAGTGCGGCCTGTAGCGATTTTACCTTGATAATCACTTGTATCATTAAGGGTTCCGTTTGACACAGTAGCTTTATTTCCGGTATTGATAACTTTTGCCGTATCTCCCGGAGTTAAAGTTGCACTGTATTCCAATGTGTATTTTTCTCCAGCATTAAGAGGAGGTATATCAGTAAATGTAGCTTTTCCGTCTCCTGACATTGTAAGATTTGCAGTTACATCCTCGGTAGATCCGTCTGCATTTGTCTTATGAAGAATAACAGAACCGCTTTCAAGATTAAGGTGGATAAGACTGTTATTTTCAGTCAGTTCATCATTAAGGGTAATATTTCCGCTGCCAGAACCATGAACAGAATAAATATCTACCTTGTATCCGATTGTTTTAGTGCTGTTGTCATAGCCTGTGCTTGATTTTTCTACTGCAAGATCATTTTTTACTGTCTGTGAAAAATCAACATCTGTTGAAACCTTTCCGCCATCAACTGTTATTGTTTCTTTTTCACCGGATGTATCACTTTTTTTGATCTGAGCATTAAAAGTAATATCACCGGTGATTTCTGATTTACCGTTTTTAACAAAGTCAGAATTAAAATCTATGATAATATACCCATCAGTGGTTATTTTATAGTTACCGATTTGAGAACCGTTCTTCATAACCGGACCTGTTTTTTCAGCTGAAATAATTACATTATCACTAAGTTTACAATAAATTTGTTTGTTGTCATCCTGCTGCATCAGTGTATTTCCCGGCAAAGTATAATTAATTGTAAGCTTTACAGACTTTAAAGTATCTGTGTTTTCTCCCAGGGTATCTTTATATGAAATCTGAGAAACATGAACACCGAAGTTAACACTTGAACCGGTAATAAAGTCCATACCGGAAGAATCGCTCATATATTTAATGCCGTTTGAAAATGTTTCACTAAAATTAAGATTGGCATCAATGCTTGCGAATCCCTGATCTCCTGTGCCATAATCATCTGCCATAACAGTTTCAAAGCACTGTTTACTGTGTTTATGTTCAGGCAGTGCGCATATAAGACGTTTTTCGTAGCATTCTTCTGTGTGATTGTGGACTTCTTGTTCAGGAACATCACAAATCAGAACATATTCATCCTTGTAGCATTCTTCGTTATGGGTATGAGCTTCATTGTTCTCTTTACCACACACAAGAACATGTTCTTTTTTATAGCAGTCTTCGTTATGCACATGCCCGGATGATTCTGCTTTACCGCAAATCAGAGCGTTGCCGAAGCATTCATCCGTGTGTGTATGCTCTTCAAGACCACATATAATATCTCCTGACATGCTGACAGCCGGCTTTGTAAGGCTGGAAACAATAGCTGCAGCTATGAACAAAGCCAAAACCAGAAAAATCAGAGCATGTATACGGCGATATTTATGATTTTTTAAGAATATCTGAATTTTCTGATTCAAGGTCTGCATAAGTCATCCTCCTTTCTAATCAATACTACCAAATTTGTTAAAAGGATAGATGCGGAAAATAACCTTACCTACAATATCTTCTTCCGGAATACAACCGATAACTGATGATCGGCTGTCAACCGAGGTTGAGCGATGATCGCCCATTACAAATATCCTATTATCAGGAACCTGGTAAGGAAATTCAATATCGCATTTTCCTTTGCTTTTATCTGTAATATAAGGCTCGGTAATAAGCTCGTTGTTAACGGTTACGCTGCCGTCTTCAGAAATGCTTATTACATCACCAGCTACTGCAATAACTCTTTTAAGCAGTATTTTGTTGTTGTAATAGAAAGCAACGACATCGCCCGTATGGAAATTTTTATTATTAAGACAAAGCACGAGCTGACCATTTGATAAAGTAGGCTCCATGCTTGAGCCTGTGACTTTGAGAACTGGCATAAAGAGCATTGAAATAAGTACTGCTGCGGCTGCCACAGCCAAAAGGGAAACTACAGTTCCTTTTAGCATCTTAAAATATTCACGCTTATGCTTTATTCTTTTTAGTTCGTCTTGGATTTGCTCAGATGATGGCAAACCTAAATTGATTTTTTTATTAGCCATATTATCTTCCCAAATTATTTTATAAAGTCGATTTAAAAAATTCAGCAAGTTGGTCGTTTAGGGATATGACAGAATTACATTTTTGCTGAACCTCCTTTATTTTATTTATACATTTTTCGTTTGTCTGTTTTATTAGAGTATTGCATTTATCAGCTGTCTCTTTCATTAATTTTATGCTGTCATTCTCAGCTGTCCGGTTTATTATTGCCGCTCTATTTTCAGCCTCAGAAATTATTTTTTCTGCCTGACGGTCGGCAGCGTTGATTTTTTCACTATATTCTTTATTTTTCTTTTCGTTAATATTCTTTATGTTGCTAATATATACGTCCGCAGCTTCCTGAGCTGAACGGAAAACACCGGTAAGCTCCATGGCAGCATCAGCAATACTTCCAGATTCTTCACTGCGGATTTTCTTTTCCGCAAGCTGCTTTAAAAGCTGTTCATTCTGCTGTTTAAGGTCTTCGATTTCCTGCCATGCTTTATCAAGTTCAAGATTTATATTAAGCATTATTTCAAGGAGCTCAGAGCGTTTAAGCTTTTGGAGTTCTTTATCTGTCATAGTATTCAACCCTTATGTATATAATCGGCATTAATTTTGATTTTTCCATGCCGCCATCAATTTATTGATAATAGTACAGATTTTTCTCTAAATTAATAATACACCTTTTTTTGCATTTTGTCTATATTTTTTTTGAAAATTTGTTTGCATTCAACTATAAAATATGTGTTTTCGCTATAATACACAAATACAAGTCTATAATTTTGTGCACTTTTAAGGCTGCATTTAGCTGTGAACAACCTAAATTTTCTTACTAAGTAAACATTATACATTTTATCAAATGTTCAGCGTCGTTTACAAAAATAAATATATATGATATACTGTTCAAAAATAATGTTATGGAGTTAAATATGAGTATAGATACAGATACGGCTATAATAGGCGGAGGAGCTTCAGGACTTGCAGCAGCAATAAAGCATAAAAGGGAATATCCGGAAGCACGGTTGGTTATAGCCGAGCGCCTTGATAAGACTGGAAGGAAGCTTCTTGCAACCGGAAACGGAAGATGCAATCTCAGCAATCGGAACTTAACGTATTCTTCCTATCATGGTTCTGTTAACGCAATGAAAATCATTGAAAGAACACCAGAAGCGGAGGAGTTTTTTGGATCTCTCGGCTTACTTTGTACAGCTGACAGTGAGGGGAGAATATATCCATACAGCAGAAATTCTTCGTCAGTACTTAATGCGTTGAGATTGAAGGCATTGGAGCTTGGTGTTTATGAAGAATATGGCTTTAATGCTGATAAAATTGAAAAGGATGGGGGATTTTATATTATACATTCCGACAGTAATATTATACGATGTAGGCGTATAATTGTTGCCGCCGGAGGGTATGCAGCTCCGTCATTTGGAACTGATGGAAGCATTATAAGATTATTCAGAAATATGGGTTACAAAACAGCGAAAATAAGTCCTGCTGTTGCTCCTGTTAAGGTTTCTCCTGAAAAGCTTAAAGGCCTTAAAGGAGTTCGTGTTAAAGGAAAAGTATCAGCAGTCAGCGATGGTAAAGTACTTCGTACAGAAGAAGGAGAAATTCAGTTTACAGATAGTTTTCTTTCCGGAATATGCGTTTTTAATCTTGCATATCTTGCATCTGAGTATGAGAATAAGCTCAGCATTATAATTGATCTTATGCCAGAAATGACTCTTGAAGCGCTTAAGGGTCTGCTTTTTAGCATTCAGTCGCAGCGATACACATACTCTATCGAGGACTTTTTAAGTGGAATTTTCGTAAAAAATCTTGCGGTATATATAATGAAGCATTCATTGAACAGAGCTTTAAACGAAAGCATATCAACACTTAAATATAAAGAAATATGCGCAGTTGCTTCTTTTATCAAGTCAATGAAATTTAATGTAACAGGTTTATCTCCGTGGCAGAACGCACAGGTTACCTCCGGTGGAATTCACGGCAGTTGTGTTAATGAAAAGCTTGAATCAAAGCTTCATAAGGGGATATATTTTTCAGGAGAAATACTTGACTGTCATGGTGACTGCGGAGGATATAATCTTCAGTGGGCTTGGTCTTCCGGGATCTGGTCCGGCAGAAATTGTGCAAACTCTTTAAAAAACTATAAAATGTAGAAATTTTTTTGCGAGATATTGACATGTTATTTTTGTTATGTTAAAATATATATGTATATTTTATAATTGGAGGGTCAGAAAAATGAAAAGATTGATAGGGAAAAAATTGTTTGCCGGATTTCTTGGTGCTGTAATGATCGTTGCATCAGCATTTCCGGCAGTAAGCGCTGAAACTCTTGATTTTTCACCGGCTGTTGCATATAATGCCGGCGAAGCGGAAGGAGAGGTCATTTACTCAACCGGATTTGAAAATGGAGAGGGCATTTCCGACTTTAGCGGACGAGGAGGAGTCGAAGTTCTTGAGGCTTCTTCTGAAAAGGTGTTCAGCGGAGATTCAGCAATGTGCGTTAGCGGAAGAGAAGAGTCGTGGAATGGTCCGCAGTTTCGCATTGATGAAATTTGCGAGCCTGGTGAAGAATATCTTGTAAGTGTAGCCGCAAAGTCAGAATGGTACAGCACTCTTAACCTCAGCATGGAGTATACGGATTCAGAGGGTGTAAGACATTATTCAAACCTTAAATCCGCACAGGGAGATGCTTGGGCAGAGTTTACTGATGTGAAGGTAAGCTTTACAAGCGATCAAACTAACGTATATGTATACGTTGAAAGTTCTGATACTAAATGCAAGCTATATCTTGATGATTTTTCATTGAAAAAAGCTGTGGTGATGCCAATAGAAGAAGATTTGGCTTCGCTTAAAGACGTGTATAATGGATATTTTAAGATAGGAACAGCAATTACTCCGTCAGATCTTTCTTCAAAGTCATTTATGAAGCTTGTTAACAAACATTTCAGCGGAAGCATTACTGTTGGCAACGAAATGAAGCCGGATTCAGTTTTGAATCAAAGTGCGTCTATAGCTTATGCTGAAGCAAACGGAGGAGATGATACAAATCCGCAGGTTTCTTTCTCAGCAGCTAAAAGTGTGCTCAACTATTGCAGTGAGAATAAAATTCCTGTAAGAATTCATACTCTTGTATGGCACAGTCAGACTCCTGACTGGTTCTTCAAAGAGGGTTACTCAAACGATGGCGAATGGGTTTCAAAAGACAAGATGCTCAAGAGAATGGAAAACTACATTAAGAACTATTTTGAAGTTCTGTTAAAGGAATATCCTGATATTGATTTCTATGCATGCGATGTTGTAAATGAAGCATGGACAGATCAGGGAACTCCTCGTGATGCCGGTTCAAATAACGTTAGAAATGGTCAGTCAGCATGGGTTCAGGTATTTGGAGATAACTCATTTATTGAGTCTGCATTTACTTACGCAAGAAAGTATGCGCCAAAAGGATGCAAGCTTTACTATAATGACTATAATGAATATATGCCACAAAAGACAGCTGCAATCGTTGAAATGGCTGAATTATTAAAGGAAAAAGGTCTTATTGACGGTATTGGTATGCAGTCCCACCTTGACGTAAGATCGGGAAGTGACGCTTTCCCTTCAGTAGCAGCTTATAAGAAAGCTCTTGCAGCTTTTGCCGAAACAGGTCTTGATGTTCAGATAACAGAGCTTGATGCAACAATAAGTGGTTCTTCTGATGCAAACCTTGAAACTCAGGCTCAGTATTACAGCGATATACTTGATGCGATTGTTGAGTATAAGGACAGCATTTCAGCAGTGGTTCTCTGGGGAATTACTGATGACAGAAGCTGGAGAGCTGACCAGTATCCACTTCTGTTCAATGCTGACTTTACAGCAAAGCCTGCATTTTACAAAATAATAGACGGTGTGGAGCCGATTGAAACAACGGATTCAACAGAACCATCAACAGACCCGACTGATCCTGTTATGAAGGGTGATATTAATATTAGCGGCACGATATCGCTTACAGATATTGTTCTTCTTAAAAAATTCCTTGTGGGAATGGACGCACTCAAGCCTACTCTGCTTGAAGCCCTTCCACAAACAGGAGACATGAACGATGACGGTGTAATCAATGTTTTCGATCTTATTCTTCTTAAACGTGAATATAATAATTGGATCACACCACCTGCGTCTCAAGCTTAATAATTTTAATGCGGAGCAATTATGCTCCGCATTTTTCTTGACATTAATGAAAAAATATTATATAATATTAATAATTTATTAAGAATTTATTATTATATAGTTGAGGTGCAGATATGAACAGGGACAAGTATCTTGATGAATTGTTCTTTGCCGGAGTTCTTGTGGATGAGGCTGTTGAGAGATGTATGGGTGATGCAGCTCTTTACAAAAAGTTTCTTAAAACATTTCCAGAGGATGAAAAAATGGAAAAACTTAAAGATGCTCTTGAAACAGAGGATTATAAAGCTGCTGAATTTGCTTCCCACTCATTAAAAGGAATAACAGGAAACCTTGGGTTTGACGGTCTTTATAAAAAATTCTCAAAAATGACTGATGATATAAGAGGCGGTAAGTATAGTGTTCTTTATAGGGAATATGAGGATATAAAAGTTCAGTATAATGAAATATGCAGTATAATTAACAAGTATTCTGACTGAATGAGAAATTCTGATTAGGACAGGAGAATTTGCAATGCCAATTAAAGCTGATGATATACTTATAGATTGTGTTAATGTTTCCTTTGCTTATGACGGAATGGTTGTTGCTGAGGATCTTAATTTCACAGTTTGCAGCGGAGATTATCTATGCATAATTGGTGAAAACGGTGCAGGCAAAAGTACGCTTATGAAAGGCCTTCTCGGACTTAAAGCTCCTCAGTGCGGTGAAATAAAATTATGCGGAGGACTTAAAACTACCGAAATCGGATATCTCCCTCAGCAGACAGCTGTACAAAAGGATTTTCCGGCAAGCGTCTTTGAAGTGGTGCTTTCCGGAAGATTAAATAAGCGCGGTATGAAGCCGTTCTATAATCGCAAAGACAAAGAAGCCGCCTATTTTAATATGGAACGTCTTGGCATATCTGAGCTTAAAGACCGTTGCTACCGTGAACTTTCAGGTGGCCAACAGCAGAGAGTTCTGCTGGCAAGAGCTCTTTGTGCATCCGAAAAAATGCTTTTGCTGGATGAACCGGTTACAGGTCTTGATCCGGCAGTTACTGCGGATATGTATAAAATTATATCCGATATTAACACTGAATATGGGATAACTATAATTATGATTTCTCATGATATTAGAAGTGCAGCTGAATATGCAAGTCATGTTCTTCACATTAATAAAAATCAGCTCTTTTTTGGAGAGGCAGAAGATTATGTTAAAAGTGAGATATCAGATAAGTTTTTAAACAGCAAAAAAAGTCTTTGAGCAGATAATCTCAAGGACTTTTCTTATTGAATATGAACAATTTTATAAACAAATTCATTAAAATAATATAACTTATTGACATTTGATAAAAAATGTTGTATTATTATAATATAGGATTTTAGGAATTGGCTGGGAAGCGGTGAGATATTATGACGGATTTTTGTATTGATGTAGATATAATTAACAAATTGCTTGGTACTTTTTACGATGTAGTAAAAATAGATTTTGATAAGGATTGCGTTACACGATTAAAAAATGACAGTATCTTTACTGTAAGCAACTCCAGTAGCATAGAGAATTTCTACAGATATTTTATAGAAACTATGGCAGCAGAGGAAGATGCAGATAAAATTAGAAAATGCCTTGATCCTGAATTAATAAGAAATTCTAAATCTAAATTTCCAATTACTGAATTTCGCATAAAAAAATTAGAAGGGAAGTACTTGTGGTGTTCATGTGAACCGCTCAAAATAAAAGAGAACCAATGGCTTTTGATTTTCAGATTAATAGATAAGTTTAAATGCAGGGAGATTAACGCCGATGAACAGAGAAAGGGTGCAGAACTGCTTAATGCTGAGAAGTATAAAATTATTATTGACCAAACTGACATAATTGTTTTTGAATGGAATGCTTCTGATTCTAATGTATGTATATCTTCAAATGTATCTAAAAGACTGGATTTTGAATATAAAGAAAAATTCAGCATAGAGGATATTGCAAAAAGCGATATTATTTATCCCGAAGACAGAAAAGCATTTGAGCAGTACATAATTAATATTATGAATGCTGATACAACTACTTTATTCGTAAGACTAAGACTGAAAAATATTGATGGCAGCTATTCGTGGTACAGAATAAGTTCAAATAATATATTCAGCAGTGACGGAAAGCTTATTAAAAATATTGGGACAATAAGAGATATCAATGATGTAAAAGAATCCTTTGAGAAGCTTAAAGTCAGTGCAGAAGCTGATATACTTACAGGTATTCCTAATGCACATAAATTTGTGGCAGATGTTAAAAAAACATTGAGTAACCGTAATGAGAAAAAGTATGCAGTCATAGTATTTGATGTGCATAAATTTAAGGCATACAATGAGTTGTATGGGTTTAATTATGCAAACAATATATTGAGATATATTGCTAATATGATGAGATCAATACTTGTTAATGGAGAATTATATGCAAGGTTTATAGGCGATTATTTTGGTATATTGACTGAATATAATAATGACCAAGATATCATTGGACTTATTAAAAATCTTAATGACAAGCTTAAATACTGGAAAGGCATATCTATAAATATATCATATGGAATATATAAAGTTGATGATAATTTTGATAACGTAAGGATAATATGCGATTATGCTAATATGGCAAAAAAGACGGTCAAAGGAAATACCATAAAATACTATGCTTTTTATGATGAATCCATGAGGAAAAAGCTTATATGCGATAAGAATATTGAAAATGAAATGTATACAGCTTTAGATACTGGACAGTTTGTTATGTTTCTTCAGCCAAAATACGATATTAAAACATCAAAAATTATAGGTGCTGAAGCGCTTGTTAGATGGCAGCATCCTTATAAAGGGCTGCTCACTCCCGATAAGTTTTTACCATTGTTTGAAAAGAATGGTTTTATAGTAAAGCTGGATGAATATATGTGGGAAAGAGTATGCTGTTCAATCAGGAAGTGGTTAGATAACGGCAAACCTCCCATTCCAGTATCGGTAAATGTTTCGAGGCTTCATATTGGTAATCCTCATTTGGTGGAAACTCTTGATCGTATGACAGAAAGATATAATATTCCTAAAAAGCTTTTGGAGCTTGAAATTACAGAAACTATTTTTTACGATAATCAGGAAGAGCTTCTCAAAAAATTGAATAAGCTTAAAAGCGCAGGATATAAGCTTCTTATGGACGATTTTGGATCCGGCTATTCATCACTTAATATGCTGAAAAATGTTCCTTTTGATGTGCTGAAAATAGACCGGAATTTTCTGAATGAAACATTAATTACCGATAGAGGGAAAAAGATTATATTGCACACTATTACGATGTCCAATGATATAGGACTGAATATAGTAGCTGAAGGTGTGGAAACACAGGAACAGGCAGATTATCTATTAAGCTGCGGCTGCTGTGTGGCACAGGGATATTATTACTCAAAACCAATCAGACTTAATGATTTTGAACATCTTGCATGTTTATAAAAAACAGGGGTTGGTATAGAGCCAGCTCCTGTTTTGATGTTATGAAATACGGTTTGCAAGGGATTGCACATATTCCTGCATTTCTTCTTTGGAACCGATTTTATGGCATCCGCTTATAACATTTTGTTTTTCTTCTGGGGACATAAGTGAAAATGCAGTCATAGCATTTAAGTTTCGGGACAGAGCCATACCAAGACCCATTGGCATGTCGCCACAGTTGATATAATCTTTGTTCATAAATTTCACCTCGTATATATTATGTGGATTTTAATAAAAACTATTCATTTTTATAATTATCCGGATGAGTATTTGATTTTGTATGATCAAAATGGTATAATTATATCTGAGATGTATCATAAACAGCTATATTGTTACATATATTTATATTTTTAATATTTGGAGGTATTTCATGCCTAATTATTCATACACGGCTAAGGACGTAAACGGTAAGACGGTAAAGGGTACGATTACAGCTGACAATGAAAATGATTTTCTTGTCAAAATGCACGAAAAAGGACTCTTTTGCACAAGCCATAGTGAGGTTATTAAAGCCGCAAAGAAATCTACAAAAAAATTTAAAACAAAGGATCTTGCATATAACTGCCGACAGCTCAGCGCTATGCTTTCCTCTGGACTTACTCTTGTAAAGGCGCTTGATATTCTTTGCAAGGAGCAGGTTAAGGATATTGATAAGGCTATCTGGCAGGATGTGTACGAAAATGTTCAGAAAGGTGAATCTTTTTCTGCATCTCTTGAAAAGCATTCTGGTACATTTCCTTCGTTCTTCATATCAATGGTAAATGCCGGAGAATCAAGCGGCTCTCTCGATATAATAATGCAGAGGCTATCTGAGCACTATGCAAAAGAAAATAAGATGAATAACGTTATAAAAAGCGCTATGATATATCCTATTGTGCTGCTTGTTCTTACTGTTGCGATCGTAATTGGTATGTTTACTTTTATAATGCCTACATTTATAGATATGTTTGAAGATCCGTCAACAATGCCTGTTCTGACAAGAGCAATGGTTGCAATAAGCGACTTTTTGAGAACTAAATGGTATATATTAATCGGAGCTTTAGTTTTGATTATATTGTTAGTAAGATATTTTATGAAAATGCCAAATGTAAGACTGAAATGGGATAAGTTTAAAATTACAGGTCCCGGATTTGGAAAACTTATAGTTACGATTTATACTTCAAGATTTTCAAGAACGTTCTCATCACTATATTCAAGCGGAATTCCAATGGTTGAGTGCTTGGAGCGTTCAGCATCAATACTTGGAAATTCATACATAGATATGAAATTTGTAGATGTTGTCGATCAGGTAAAACAGGGTGATTCATTATCAGCAGCAATTCAGCGAACAGATATATTTGATTCTATGTTCTGCTCGATTATATATGTTGGTGAAGAATCAGGTGCTCTTGATGATATTCTTACAAAAAGTTCAGATTATTATGAGGAAGAAGCAGATTCTGCGGTTCAGCGTCTTGTTGCAATGCTGGAGCCGCTCATGATTGTTATACTTGGTATAATGGTCGGCTTAGTTGTTGCTTCAGTACTTCCTGCACTTTACGGTTCATATGATAATGTTCAATAATGAAAGGCGGATAATTAATGCTATCTTTTGATATAACTGATAAAAGTATTAAAATAATCAAGGGTTATGAACAGCATGGAAAAATTTCAATAACTGCTGCGGCAGCTCTTGATATTGAAGAAAATATTATAATTAATGGGCATGTAGTAGATGTTCCAAGACTTGCCAATTTGTTAAACAGTGTTATTAAATCTAACAATATGAAGGATAAGGATGCTGTTGTAAGCTTTTCATCCAATCTAACGGTATTTAAAGAGCTGAGAATCCCGGGCGCAAAAAATCAAGAATTTACAAAAATGGTTCGTGCGGAAATGCAGACTGCTATGGGTATTGACAATACATACAGCATCTCATATGTTATTGTGGGTGCTGAGGAAGAAAAAGGCAATACTGCTGAAAACACCGATGAGAGTGCGGAGAACGAGCAAAAAAAGCCTAAGGCTAAGGATAAAGTCTATAAGGTTTATAAGGTTCTTGCTACTGCTTGTCCTTATGAAATTGTAGAAAGCTATAAACAGTTATTTTCTATGGTGTCAGTAAATTTGAAATCAGTAATTATAGGCTGTAATAGTATTTCCAGTGTAATTCTTTCTGATGTAAAATCAAGACTAAAAATGCCTTTACTTGCTGTTCAGGTAGATAAGAACTTTTTAAATCTTAATCTATATGATAATAACCATCTTGCGTTCTCAAGGTTTACATCCATTGATCCGCATGATTATATTGAAGATTATGTTACAGAAGCAGTAAATGAAAATATTTTCAGAATGACCCAGTTCCAGAAAACTATTAGTGGAAACAGTCAAATTGAAAACGTTTTGTTTTATGGTGACTATGATGAAATGGAAAAATTGATTGAGTCAACTGCTCAGCTTGACCTTAATGCAAGGGTTATGAGCGCTCCGGCTTTGATCAAGGGTAATGAAAAGCTAAATTTTTCTGCTTATGCTAATGCAATTGGTGCTTTATATAAACGAGATAAAAATACTGAGAAAATTAATCTTCTTGAAACAGATACAATACATAAGAGTAGTGCAATTAAGTCAGATAAGGGTTTTACAAGCATTCTTGTAGTTGCACTGGGACTGACTGTTGTGATTATCGGCGGTATATGGATTTCTCTTGATTTATATAATAAGGGGATTGTACATCAGACTGAGCTTGTTAATGAAGAGTTAGAGGCTCCAAAAACATCGGAAAGCCTTGCAAGGTATAACTCTTTGATAGCTCAGGAGGAATTTGTTAACAGATATAGGGATGCAATAAAAAAAGCAAAAGACGCCTTTGACACAAAACCTGTTTTGTCCAAATATTATTATGACCTGATTGAGAATGCTGTTGCCGAAGCTTCGAGTTATCTTGGACTTACTTCTAAAATTGAGAAGCTGGATTATTCAAATTTTACTTTTACATTAGAAGTAGTGTGCGATGCTGATGCTGATCCGTCGCAGACTTTGCCGTCAGTAATTGCTCAGAAGCTTACAGCTTGTGAGGATTTTGTAGATGTTGAATATACCGGTTACGAGGTATCGGAAGTAACTGATGAACTTGGAAATGTCACTAAAAAAGTTAAGGTAATGACGATGGATATTCAGCTTGATGACATCGAGCCTGAAACCGAATCAACAGAGCCAAGCGGCGAAGAACAGTCTACTGAGAAAGGAGATGCTGCGGAATGAAAAATTTAAGCTATCGTGACAGAATCATAATTATGGTAGTGCTTATCATTATGATCATTGTAATGGGGATTTTCCTGCTTATAAAACCGAAAATAAAAACTATTGCAGAATCACAGGTGGATTATATTGCGGCAGTATCTCAGAAAAATGAATATGATTCCATGATCGGACAGATAGATTCGATTGATAAGCGTGTCAAAACAAAGTATGATGAAGCAGTTGAAATTGCTGAAAAATTTCAGGGTGAAAAATGCTCTTATGAGGCTGATCAGTTTATTCAGCCCGTTCTTGATCAAAATAATATTATCGTATCAAAGCTTAGCGTAGTGCACCCTCAGCAGGTTGTTGCTATGACTCCATATAAAGCCGAAAAGTATCAAACGCTTTATAATATAAAAATGTACGCTGCATTTAGCAATATTCTCAATTCTGCCGGATCAACTGACGGAAGCGATACTGGAAGCACAGGTACGCAGAATAATGCTGCCGGATCAACTGGCGGAAGCACAGGTACGACGGAAAATGTTGATGAAGTAGCTTATGAAAATGTAACATTGGAAACTCTTTCGATTGAATTTAGTTCTTCAAAATCCGAAATAATGAATTTCCTTGAAACGCTTAAAGCTATGGATAGCTCAATTGAAGTTAATAGTCTTTCATTTGACGATTACCAATTTCCAGAAGATAAATCAATCGGAAGCGTTGAGATCAGCGTTTATGGAGCTGAGCATATAGAACCTCTCAGCGAAGCAAATGCAGCTGCTGACGCTTCGCCAGAAGCAGAAAAAGCTACTGAATAGTTAAAAATTTGAAAGGATGGTGCAGTAATTATGAATGAAAAGCAAGCTGTAAAGGTAAAAGGCACGGTTTTGTACACAGTTGTATCAGTGCTTATGATAATGACTGTATTTATTATTGCGGCATCGTCCATTGCAATGTCCGCAAATAAAAGGGCATATGCATCATATGCCTATAATCAGACGCAGTACACAGCAAAGTCCGTTGTAGATAGTGTGTATAAGGCAGCTCAGGACGGTGATATAAACCTTGCAGCATGTGCTGGAAAGAATATTAAGGTTACACTGCCGGACAGAGCGATGGGCAGTGTTGATAAAGTAACAATAGAAAAGGTGGGTACACTTTCATCTTTGGGACTTGATTACGGGGATTATTTTAGGGACTATAAAGCTGAAGACATTGAAGTGTTTAAAATAACGGCTACAGCAAGTATGGTTAAGCAGAATAATTCTGT
>CANPXN010000033.1 GCA_947586185.1 uncultured Clostridia bacterium | reverse complement strand
TTGGTTTTTCTCTTTCCCCCTCCCTCCTATAGGTTGTCCCTTTGCATTTACCTTTCCGCACGCTTTCGGAAAGCGGCAAAAGAGTTTTCATTCGTTTTAACCAAAGCAATAAAAGTTTTCCCATAGCTTTTTCAAAAGTACAAAAGAAGTTTACTGCTTTTCAAAGCATTACAACATGAGAAGGAGAATATAGAATGAAGTTGAAAAAAATTATGGCAGGCATTGCTGCCTTAACTATGGCGTTTTCACTTACGGCATGCGGAGGAAAGAAAGATAAGGACTCCGCTTCTGAAAAGGAAACTTCCTCGAATAGTGTTACCGAAGCATCCTCTGAGACTGAAAAACAGTCCGATATAAGCGGTCAGGAGATAACATGGCTTTCATACTATGACGTAAATCCTGTGGATTCAGAAGAACGCTCGGCAGCTCTTTCGCTTTTTGAGGACGTTTATGGCGGAAAGGTCAGCTTCGTATACACAAGCTATGAGAAGAAATATGACGTTCTTTCAGAAAAAATTCTTGGAGGAGAGCCGGTGGACATGTTCCCTTATGAGCCTAATGCTTTTCCTTACGGAGCTGCAAAGGAGCTCTTCCAGCCTTTGGACGAGTACATAGACCTTGACGACGAGCTTTGGGCAGGTATAAAAGATGTGGCGGACAGTATGACTTATAAGGACGCTCATTATGTTATACCTTACAGCATAAGCGAGCCGGCATGCCTTATATACAGCAGAAAGCTTGTAAAGGACGAGGAGCTTGACGATCCTTATAAGCTTTATGAATCCGGAAAGTGGGACTGGGACGCATTTGTTTCCATGATGGACGATTTCAGCGGAGAGCATGGCTGTGCAGGGCTTATCGGTCCGGCTGCCATACACTCTACAGGAATGCCGGTGGTGGGCAGCGACGGAGCATCGCTTTCAAACAATACCGGCAGTGAAGAAATAGAAAAGGCGGAGAAGCTCCTTGAAAAGCTGAGCAATAACGGCTATTACACGGACGGACTTTACACACGCTATCCGGATGACGGCTCGTTGCTGTTTTTGTCAGCAGGTCCTTGGGCGCTTAGCGAATCAAACGGCGAAAATCCTGACGGAGATTTGTTCCTTGTTCCGTTCCCGAAAGCTCCGGGGGCTGACAAGTATTATATAGACTGCACCTTTGACGCTAAGATGCTTGCGGCAAAATCCGATAAGGGAGAGGCTGTTGCAGCCTATATAAAGTGTGAAAGGATCGCAGCTACCGATGAAAAGTATGCTGCCGGAAGAAAAGAAAACGCTCTCAAGGCTCATGTTAACGACAAGGGCGAAAAGCTTAAATATATCACTGAGGAGCAGTATGGCGTAATTTCAGAAATGACTGATACCTCAAAATTCACACCTGTATTTGACTACGGTACGGGAATGGGCAGAAAAATGTCCACTGAAACCTATGAATATGAATCAAGAGGCGCTTATAAGAATATCACTGACGGATTGGTTTCCGGATACGAGGGTTCTCCGACTTCATGGGAGGAGCTTCGTGAAAAGTGGAGCGGAGTTATTGACGAGGAAATAAAAAAGTATTGATATAGATGCGGCAAGTGAAGCTTGCCGAAATCTATTTGCCATATTTTGTGGTTGTCACCTTTGGTGACGAGCAAAATTTTTCGTTTTTTTCAAATAAGTACTTGATTTTTTCGGCGACCAGTGGTATAATATTATAGTATTATAGTGTAAGCTAAAGACCGGAACATTCCGGTCTTTCGTTTATGTAGGAGAGAAAATTTATGAAGATGAAAAAATTCGGCCCTACCGAACAGGCTGTTTATGAGCTTGCGCTGCCTTTGGCAGAGGAAAACGGCGTCCGTATCTGGGATGTGCGCTTTGAAAAGGAGGGGGCTTCCTGGTACCTCAGAGTCTTTATTGACAGGGACAAGGGAATCAGTATTGAGGACTGTGAAAATGTCAGCAGACCACTTAGCAGCCTTCTTGATGAAAAAGACCCCATATCCCAGAGCTATGTGCTGGAGGTCGGCTCGGCAGGCCTTGGTCGGGAGCTTTCAAGACAGTCTCACTTTGAAGCGTCAACAGGAAAGCTTATCCATGTGCGTATGATAAGAGCATTGGACGGCGAGAGGGACTTTATTGTGAAGCTTATAAGCTTTGACAGGGAAAGCCTTGAGGTATGCCTTGAGGAGGACGGCGAAAGCTGTCGGCTCCCTCTTTCGGATATTGCCTTTGTAAGGCTTTATGAGGAATTTGACGAGCTGTAAGAGGCTTGCATAAAAAGCTTGTTTTTACAAGCTCTAAATATTAAACGGAGGAATTTTCAGAAATGAACAACGGCTTTTTTGAGGCGCTTTCATCACTTGGAGATGAAAACAGCGTTGAAACAGAAGTATTGGTGGAAAAGGTAAAATCAGCTCTTTTAAAGGCTATGAAAAGAGCGTATCCGGATTGTGACAACAATATCAGAGTGGATATTGATCCGGCTACAAAAACCCTTAAAATGATAATGATCCAGACGGTTGTGGACGATGAGCCTACCTACTATAACGAGATCAATATTGACGAGGCAAGGACTATTGACCCGGGCGCATATGTGGGCGGAACTATTGAGCATGAGCTTGACGCTGCAAAGTTCAGCAGAGCTGCGGCTCAGTCGGCGAAGCAGTCCATTAAGGGCGACCTCAGGGAGATCAGCCGTGAGAACGTTCTTAACCAGTTCCAGGATAAGGAAAATGAGTGCATTACCGCAACTGTTTCCCAGGTCGAGCCGGGAGGAGCTGTCACAGTGGTCTATGACAAGACGGAGCTTTATCTTTTCAGAAATGAGCAGATCCCGGGAGAAAAGCTCAGAGAGGGTCAGCAGGTCAAGGTATATATTACCGGTATCGCCAACAAGGCTAAGAAGCCTATCATTAAGATATCAAGAGCACACAGGGACCTTGTAAAAAGACTTTTTGAGCTTGAAGTTCCTGAGATTTATGACGGTACTGTGGAGATAAAGGCTATATCCCGTGAGGCTGGAGCAAGAACTAAGGTCGCTGTATGGTCAAGGGATGAAAATGTTGACGCCGTCGGCTCATGTATAGGCCCTAAGAGAGCAAGAATACAGGCGGTAGTTGACGAGCTTAACGGAGAAAAGATAGATATTATCGCCTATAGCGAGGACCCGGCTGAGTTTATTGCAAAGGCTCTTGCTCCGGCAAAGGTATTAAGCGTTGAAATTCCGTCGGAGGAGCTGAGGGAATGTACTGTTACCGTTCCTAACGACCAGCTTTCCCTTGCTATCGGCAACAGGGGACAGAACGCTAAGCTTGCCGCAAAGCTGACTGGCTTTAAGATAGATATAAAGCCGGAATTTGAGATACCTATAAAGGGTCTGGACGACTGATCCGGGAGGAGCTTTATGAAACCGAAAAAAATCCCTATGAGAATGTGTATCGGCTGCGGCGAAATGAAGCCGAAAAAGGAGCTTATCAGGATCGTGAAAGCGCCTGACGGAGAGATCTCACTGGATTTTACAGGAAAGAAGTCCGGCAGAGGTGCATATATATGCAGAAATCCCGGATGCCTTGATGCCGCTCAGAAGGCAAGAAAGCTGGAAAAATCATTTTCCTGCCGCATTGACAGCGAAGTTTACGAGGTGATGAAGCATGAGCTTGACGGGGAAGATAGCTGACATACTTACTATGTGCAGAAAGGCGAATATGCTTGTTATGGGCTTTGACGCCGTTATGGAAGCGGCTGCCGGAGGAAAGCTTTCCTGCGTTTTTACAGCAAAGGATATATCGCCGAAAACTGCAAAGGAAGCTAAGTTTTTCTGTGAAAAGTATAATACGGAGCTGGAATCCCTTTGCATAAGCTCCGATGAGATTTATTTCAGCCTTGGGAAAAAAGCTGTTATTCTGGGAGTTAAAAGCAGCGGCTTTGCTCAGAAGCTTAAAGAAATTACAGGAAAAACAGCTTAAACTGAATTACAGCAGCAACAGGTCTGCTTTTATATAGAGTTTTATTAGGAACCCGTCTTTACAGCCGGCATATTGCTGTGAAGAAAGGCTCTGACTAAGAAAATTTTACAGGAGGCTGCGCCTATGATAAAAAAGACAAAATTATGCGATGTCGCTAAGGACCTGAGAATTGACAATCAGGAGATCATTGACCTTATGGAAAAATACGATGGCGTTAAGAGAAAAAACACCACCGGTATCACTGCTGAGGAGCTTAATTACGTTCTTGAGCATTATTCGCAGAAAAATCAGGTTGAAAATTTTGATGAGTATTTTAAGTCAAAATATGAAAAGCCGGAAATACAGGAAACGCCTGAGGTGAAGGCTGAAAAGCCGAAAGCTAAAAAGACTCCTGAAAAGCCTAAGGCAGCTCCTAAAAAGGAGAAAAAGCCTGAACCGAAAAAGGCCGAAAAGCCTGCGCCTGTGCAGGAGGAAAAGGAAACCGGTAAGATGAAAGAGGAAAAGACAGGGGCATTGAAGGCTGCTCCGAAAAAAGAGCACAGAACCTTTGATAAGCCTAAGTTTGAACATAATCAGCCGAAAAAGACCGAAAAGGAAAAGCCGGCTGCTAAGAAAAATGAAAAGCAGAAGCTGGGTACGGCTATGATGTCGTCTCCGGAGCCGTCTTCTGAAAAAAGACGTACTGTTGATACAAGAGGTTCGTATGTAAACCTTGATAAATACAACGAAAGATATGAACAGATCGCTCCTCAGAGCAGCGGAAAGAATAAGGATAATTATACCAAAAAGCAGAAGATCACTCAGAAATCCGCTCAGAGAAACAGAAACAAGTTTTCAAGCAAAAGGGAAACAGAGGCGGAAAGACTCCGCAGACTGGAGCTGGAGCGTGCAAGAAAGCAGCAGCTTAAAGTCCTTATCCCTGACGAGATCGTTGTAAGCGAGCTTGCTTCACGTCTAAAGGTAACGGCTACCGAGGTCATAAAGAAGCTTATGGGCCTTGGAGTTATGGCTACGATAAACGAGATGGTGGACTTTGATACAGCCGCTTTGGTTGCAGATGAGCTGGGCGCTAAAGTAGAAAAGGAAGTTATCGTAACTATCGAGGAAAGACTTATTGACGACAGTGACGATGATGACAACCTCCAGGAAAGAAGTCCGGTCGTTGTTGTTATGGGTCACGTTGACCATGGTAAGACCTCCCTCCTTGACAGGATTAGAAATGCAAATGTTACAGCCTCTGAGGCAGGCGGAATCACTCAGCATATCGGCGCTTATCAGGTAAAGGTGGGCGAAAAGGTCATAACATTCCTGGATACTCCGGGACATGAGGCTTTTACTGCTATGAGAGCAAGAGGTGCTGACGTTACGGATATTGCCATCCTTGTAGTTGCCGCTGACGACGGTATCATGCCGCAGACAATTGAATCAATAAATCATGCAAAGGCTGCCGGAGTTTCCCTTATCGTTGCGGTCAACAAAATGGATAAAGAGGGGGCTAATATCGAAAGAGTAAAACAGGAGCTTACTGAGCATGATATTGTTGTGGAAGAATGGGGCGGCGACGTAATGTGCGTTCCTGTTTCCGCTAAAACCGGTGAGGGTATTGACGAGCTTTTGGAGGACGTTCTGCTTATTGCTGAAATGAGAGAGCTGAAAGCTAACCCTGACAGGCTTGCTAAGGGCGCTGTTATCGAGGGACGTCTTGATAAGGGCAGAGGCCCTATCGCTACATTGCTTGTACAGAACGGTACTCTCCATACCGGAGATGTTCTCATTGCCGGCACTTCTGTGGGAAGAGTCCGTGTAATGACGGATTACAAGGGCAGAAGAATCCAGTCGGCAGGTCCGTCGGTTCCTGTTGAGATAACAGGCCTTGCCGAAGTTCCGAGCGCAGGCGATACCTTTAACGCTGTTGAGGACGAAAAGCTTGCTAAAGAGCTTGTTGAACAGAGAAAGCATGAGGCAAAGCAGGAACAGTTCAAGTCGTTCCAGAAGGTTACTCTTGACAACCTGTTTAGCCAGATCGCCGAGGGCGAGATCAAGGAGCTGCCTATTATCGTTAAGGCGGACGTTCAAGGCTCAGTTGAGGCTGTAAAGCAGTCACTTGAAAAGCTTACAAACGATGAGGTAAGAGTTAAGGTCATCCACGGCGGCGTTGGCGCTGTATCGGAAAGCGACGTTATGCTGGCTTCCGCTTCAAACGCTATTATCGTAGGCTTTAACGTAAGGCCTGACCCGGTTGCAGAGGACAATGCAAAGCGTGATGGCGTTGATATAAGACTTTACAGAATAATTTATGACGCAATCGAAGAAATTGAAACGGCTATGAAGGGAATGCTTGCTCCTAAGTTCAGGGAGGTCGTTCTCGGAAAGGCTGAGGTCCGTCAGGTATACAAGATTTCAAATGTTGGTACTGTTGCCGGATGCTATATCACAAGCGGAAAAATTTCAAGAAACTGTGAAATCCGTGTTGTTCGTGACGGCATTGTTGTTGCGGAGGATAAGATAGATTCCTTGAAGCGCTTTAAGGACGACGCTAAGGAAGTAGCTCAGGGCTATGAATGCGGTATCGGTCTTGAACGCTTTAACGACATCAAAGAAGGCGACGTTTTAGAGGGCTTTGTTATGGAGGAATACAGAGATTGATTTTTTCGGCTGTACCGGAGGAGATTGATTTATGTCAAGTTTTAAAGCTGGCCGCCTCGGCGAGGATATAATGCGTGAGCTTACTGCGATTTTCAGGGAGCTAAAGGACCCAAGGATCGATCCTATGATCTCGATCGTTAAGGTGGATCTTTCAAACGATCTGTCACATTGTAAGGTCTATGTATCCTGTCTTGAGGGCATTGAAAAGGCTAAGGAATCGGTTAAGGGTCTTAAAAGCGCTTCCGGATTTATTAAGCGTGAGCTTTTTCACAGGCTTAAAATGAGGAAGAGCCCGGAGCTGCATTTTATTGCGGACGACTCTATTGAGCAGAGCGCGGAGCTTAATAAAAAGCTAAACGAACTGCTGTGACACTGAAAGGAGATGAACGATCCCGGATTATGCCGGACGTTTATGATGAAAATAGATTACAATGAAGCCGCTGATATCCTGAAAAACTGCGGCAACGCCTATGTTCTTATTCACCAAAGCCCTGACGGGGACTGCGTTGGCGCAGGTCACACCATTTATCATATGTTCAGGGCAATGGGAAAAAAGGCGAAAATACTTTGCAGCGATGAGATATCAGACCGCTTTGCATTTATAAAAAAGGACTATGAGGACGAGGACTTTGAGCCGGATATTATAATTTCGGCTGACGTTGCCGACGATAAGCTTCTTGGAAGTCTGAGGGAGGAATACGGCGATAAGGTGGAGCTTTGTATCGACCACCATATCTCAAATAACGGATACGCTGCTAAGACCCTTGTGAATCCGGACGCTTCGGCAACCTGTGAGGTCCTTTATGAGATCATAAAAATTCTTGGTATACCTGTTACCGGAGCTATGGCTGCTTGTATATATACCGGTATAGCTACCGATACAGGCTGCTTCAAATATGAAAATGCCGGCGCAAGATGCCATGAGATCGCAGCAGAGCTTAAAAGAAGCGTAAAGATAAACTATGCAAGGATCAACAGGGATATGTTTGACGTAAAAAGCATAGGCAGACTGAAAATGGAAAAGTCCGTGATAGATATTATGGAGTTCTATCTTGACGGCAAGTGTACAATGATATGCGTTACAACAGATATTCTTGATAAAATGGGCGTTGACGCTGCGGAGCTTGACGGTATAGCAGGTCTTCCTTTGCAGGTGGAGGGCGTCGAGGTAGGCGTTACCATAAAGCAGAGGGATGAAAACAGCTATAAGATATCAATGCGCTCTGCAAACGATGTGAACGTTTCGGATATATGCGCTATGCTTGGCGGCGGAGGCCATATAAAGGCTGCCGGCTGTCTTTTGCACGGTACTATGGATGAGGTCAAAAAGCAGATCGTTGATGCTGTTGCAAAGGGCCTTGAGCAATGCTGAGCGGCATACTCTGTATGAATAAGCCGGAGGGCTTTACGTCCTTCGACGTTATCGGAAAGCTGAGAGGTATTCTGAAAATGAAACGGCTGGGACATGCCGGTACTCTTGACCCTATGGCTACGGGAGTGCTCCCGATTTTTGTGGGAAGTGCAACTAAGGCGTGCAGTATCATGCCCATAGGGGATAAGAGCTATCTTGCAGGCTTTAAGCTTGGGATAGTTACTGATACACAGGATATCACAGGAAAGGTTCTGGAGGAGAAAAAGGTAAGTGTTTCTAAGGAGCAGCTGAAAACGGCTGCGGCAGGCTTTACCGGAAAGATCATGCAAGTTCCTCCCATGTACTCCGCTGTTTCCGTTGGCGGCAAAAGGCTCTATGAGCTTGCAAGAGCCGGCATAGAGGTGGAAAGACCGGCAAGGGAGGCTCAGATAATGAGCCTTGAAATAAGGGAGTACAGTAAGGAAACCGGCGAGGGAGTTTTATATGTACACTGCGGCAAGGGCACTTACGTAAGGACTCTTATACACGATATCGGAGCTTCACTGGGCTGCGGAGGTACAATGACAAGCCTTGTAAGGACTTCCTCAAACGGCTTTTCAATTGAGGATGCTTTGAGTTTTGAGGATGTGGAAAGGCTCTGTTCCGAGGACAGGATAGGGGAGGCTTTGATCCCATGCGATAGGCTTTTTGCCGGATATCCTGCCATAAAGCTCAGCGCCAAAAAAACAGAAATGTATAAAAACGGCGTTAAGCTTATGCTTGAAAGGCTTGGGGAGATTCCCGATTCGGATAACTTTCGGGTCTACGGCGCTGACGGAGCTTTTATCGGAATTGCCCTTGCGGACAGGGAAAACGGTGTTCTGAGGGTGAATAAAAACCTTTAAGGGACGGTGAACCTTTTGACAGAACTGAATAACATGTGCGCTCCGTGCAGATGTGCTGCGGCGCTGGGAATTTTCGACGGAGTTCATGTCGGACACAGGGAGATAATCTCCGCTGCGGTGGGGTTTAAAGAAAAGGGACTTGCTCCGGCTGTATTCACTCTTGATACCCAGTCCGTAAAGCGAAAGCACGGTAAGCCCTTTGAATATATATATACAAACAGACAGAAGCTAAAGCTCTTAGAAGAGCTGGGCATTGAATACGCCTATTCCCCGAGCTTTGACAGTATAAGGGATATGGACGGCGAAGAGTTTGCCGCCGAGGTTCTGGCTAAAAGACTTAAAGCCGGAGCAGCCATATGCGGCGAGAATTTCCGGTTCGGAAAGAACGCCTCCTGCGGCGCTGAGGAGCTTTTGAGGTTTGGCGAAAAATACGGCTTTGAAGTGAAGATCATAAGCCTTAAAAAATATAACGGAAAGGTCTTTTCCTCAGAGCTTTTCAGAAGCATGCTGAGGGAGGGAAAGGTCTTAGAGCTTTCCGATATGGGACTTGCTCCGTATTTTATCGACGCAGAGGTAATAGAGGGAAACAGGATAGGAAGAACCCTTAATTTTCCCACTATAAATCAGCGTTTTGAACCGGGACAGCTTGTTCCAAGGAGGGGAGTTTACCACTCCCATGTGAATATAAACGGCATATGCCGTGAGGCGATAACAAATGTGGGCGTAAAGCCTACGGTTGAAAAGGATATTGCGCCTCTTGCGGAAACCCATATACTTGATTACAGCGGCGATCTTTACGGCGAAAGCGTAAGGGTAGCTTTGCGCTGCTTTATCAGGGACGAGCAGAGGTTTGCTTCTGTGGAGGAGCTGAAAAAGCAGGTGGACGCTGATATTGAATATGTCCGGATGCTGAAAGAGGAGATCTGCTGTACAGAATCCGGAAGAAAGGACTGAACTTAAAATGTCAAAGAAAGTCAGAACAAGATTTGCGCCAAGTCCTACAGGCTATATGCATATAGGAAATCTTAGGACGGCGCTTTATACTTATCTTATTGCAAGAAAAAACGGCGGTGACTTTATCCTCCGTATCGAGGATACCGATCAGGAGCGCTATGTTGAGGGAGCTGTGGACGTTATCTACGATACCCTTAAAAAGGCAGGGCTTGAATGGGATGAAGGTCCGGACGTGGGCGGAGACTACGGCCCTTATATCCAGTCGCAGAGAATGGGTATGTTCAAGGAGTATGCCTTAAAGCTTATTGAAAGCGGAGACGCCTATTACTGCTTCTGCGATAAGGAAAGACTGGACGAGGTAAGAAAAATACAGGAGGCTTCACATATTGCCCCTATGTATGACAGGCACTGCCGCAATCTTTCAAAGGAGGAAATTAAGGCGAAGCTTGACGCAGGTGTTCCTTATGTAATCAGACAGAAAATGCCGCTGGAGGGCACGACTACATTCCACGATGAGATATATGGGGATATTACCGTGGAAAACAGTACTCTTGACGATCAGATACTCATAAAGACCGACGGTATGCCGACATATAACTTTGCAAATGTTGTGGACGACCATACTATGGGCATCACACATGTTGTAAGGGGAAACGAGTACCTTTCATCAACTCCTAAGTATAACCTTTTGTACAAGGCTTTCGGCTGGGAGGTCCCGACATATATCCACTGTGCTCCGGTCATGAAGGATCAGACCACAAAGCTTTCCAAGAGAAACGGCGATGCTTCCTTTGAGGATATCGTTGCAAAGGGCTATTTGCCGGAGGCTGTTGTGAACTTTATCGCCTTGCTGGGTTGGGCGCCTAAGGGCGAGGAGGAGATATTCTCTCTTGAGGAGCTTGCAAAGGAATTTGATGTAAGTGGTATCTCAAAATCTCCGGCTATTTTTGATCCGGTAAAGCTAAAGGCTGTAAATGCGGCGCATATAAGAAGAATGTCACCTGAAAGCTTCCTTGAGCATGCAGAGCCTTATATAAGACAGACTGTAAAAAGAGAGGATATTGACCTTGAGGTCTTAGCGTCAGTCCTCCAGCCGAGAACGGAGCTGTTTAACGATATCCCTGAAATGGTGGACTTTATTGACAGTCTTCCGGAATACGATATTTCAATGTACCGCCATAAGAAGATGAAAACTACTGAGGAATCTTCATTGGAGGCTTTGAAAGCGGTTCTTCCGGTTCTTGAAAATGTAAGCGAGTGGAATAATGAAAACATTCATAAGGCACTCTTTGACCTTATCGCACAGATGGAGGTCAAAAACGGTTATATACTCTGGCCTGTAAGAACTGCTGTTTCAGGAAAGCAGTTTACTCCGGGAGGCGCTGTTGAATTGTGTGAAATTATAGGAAAGGAAGAGTCGATAGCCCGAATTAAGAAGGGAATTGAAAAGCTTTCATAAGGATTTCATATTATTTCATAGGATTATCACATTGAAGTGATATACTATCAAAACATGGTTTGCCACTAAGAATCAGTCTTTGCATGCTTTTGAGCATGTGTTTCTCGTAAAGACAGGTTCTAATTTTCAAGGAGGGAACAGACAGAAATGATCGAGGTTAAAAATCTCACAAAGCATTACGGCGATAAAAAAGCTGTAAACAATATAAGCTTTACGGTTGAGGACGGGGAAATACTCGGATTCTTAGGCCCGAACGGCGCCGGAAAGTCCACTACAATGAATATGCTGACCGGATATATTTCTTCAACGTCCGGTTCGGCTCTTATAAACGGCGTCGATATTCTGGACGATCCTATAAAGGCTAAGGCAAATATAGGCTATCTTCCGGAGATCCCGCCTCTTTACGTTGACATGACCGTAAAGGCATATCTTAACTTTATTTTTGATCTGAAGAAGTGTAAGCTGCCGAGAAAGTCGCATTTAAAGGACGTCTGCGATCTTTGCAGGATAACGGATGTAAGCGACAGAATTATCAAGCATCTTTCCAAAGGTTATAAGCAGCGTGTGGGCCTTGCTCAGGCGCTTGTGGGGAATCCGCCGGTGCTGATACTGGACGAGCCTACGGTAGGTCTTGACCCGAAGCAGATCATCGAGATAAGGAATCTTATAAAAAAGCTGGGAAAGAACCATACGGTTATTCTTTCGTCACATATCCTTTCTGAGGTCCAGGCTGTATGCGACAGGGTCATCATTATTAATAAGGGACAGGTCGCTGCGGACGATACCGAGGCAAATCTTTCAAAGAAGGTCTCAAATGATCACCGCCTTATCCTCAGGATAGAGGGCGACAGAAACGCTATTGTGGCAGAGCTTAAAAAGATTTCCGGCATGAAATATGTTAGGGCGGAAATGGAGCGTGAGGCAGGCGTTTATGAATACGAGGTCGAGGCCAAAGAGGGTATCGACGTTCGCCGTGACATAAACAAGATCTGTACTGCAAACGGCTGGCCGATACTTATGATGCAGTCGGCTGAGCTTACACTTGAAGACATATTCCTTAAAATCACCATGGGCGAGGGAATCGAGCATCTTTCACCGGCTGGAGCAGACAGGAAGACTGTTAAAAAAATAGAAAAGCAGCTTCCGCCTGACACAAAGATCACATTTGAGCCGGAAAGCAAGGACGGAGGTAATAAGTAATGGGCGCTATATTCAGACGTGAGCTGGGTTCTTTCTTTTCATCAAGCATAGCTTATGTTTTCCTGGCTTCTTTCTATCTTGTTTCAGGTTACTTTTTCTGTAACCTTACTCTTGGAAACGCTTCATCGGACATGTCCGGAATGTTTTCAAGTCTGCTTCTTATAATTGTCGTACTTATACCTATCCTCACAATGAAAAGCTTTAGTGAGGAAAAACGCCAGAAAACCGATCAGGGTCTTCTTACCGCTCCGGTAAGCCTTGGCGGTATCGTTCTCGGCAAATACTTTGCTGTTGTAGTTATGTACATTATGGGCATAAGTATTGTGTTCCTTTATGCTCTTGTCCTGAGCTATTTCGGAGATGTTGCATGGAATATGGTTGTCGCAAACTACTTTGCGCTTCTGCTCCTTGGATGCGCATTTATTTCTGTGGGAATGATGATCTCTTCTCTTACTGAAAATCAGATCGTTGCCGCAGTTGTTAGCTTTTTTGCTCTTTTGTTCATGTATCTTCTGGACGTTATCGCAAGCTATGTTAAGTTCGAGTTTTTAGCGGATGTTTTAAATTCCCTTTCATACTTTAATAAGTTCTATGAATTTACCTGCGGACTGTTTAACCTTACAAGCGTACTGTATTATATCAGTACCGCTGTTATTTTCAATTTCCTGACTATCAGGATATTCGAGAGAAGACGCTGGAGCTAAGGAGGGTGCAGTACAATGAATAATAATAAAGAAAATGCCGGTGCGGTAAAGGAACCTAAGGAGAAAAGGGGCTTTAATAAAAAGAAGCTGAAATACGGCTCTATTGCAACAGTTGTTACCGTTATATTTATTGCTGCCGTTGTCCTTGTAAATCTTATTGCAGGCCAGCTCAGCAAAAGTCATGACTTAAAGCTTGACCTTACAAAGGATCAGTATTACGAGGTTTCCCAGCAGACTATCGACTATATCAAGAATATTGACAGAGATGTTGAGATTTCTGTAATGAACGAAAAGTCTGATTTTGAATCAAGTAAGTATATGAAAATGGTAGTTGAGACTCTTGATAAGTATCAGCAGAACTCCGACCGTGTAAAGGTCGAATACTACGATATTGAAAAGAACCCTGAGATCGTTTCTAAATATTCAAAATATTACAGCGGCGAGATCAAGGACGGAAATATCGTTATTGCCTCAGGGGAAAGAGTCAAGGTCATCTCTGTAAACGATATGTTTACTCAGGAAACAAATTATCAGACCTATTCAACACAAATCACAGGCTTTAAGGGCGAGCAGGCTGTTACCTCCGCTGTTATGAGCGTTACTGACGCAAATCCTATAAAGGTCGCATACCTGAGCCTCTACAACGGTTCGGCTGTTTATCACTCAAACAATGAGTATGCAGTTCAGGCTATGAGAACCCTTCTGGATAAAAACGGCTATGAGGTCACTGACGTTGACCTTTTGAACGACGAGTTGACTGCGGATAAATTTGATCTGGCAGTTCTACCTGCGCCTATGAACGACCTTACGGAAAGCGATATCGACAAGCTTGACGCATTTATGTATAATGACGGCAAGCTGGGTACTAACCTTATCTATATCGCCGATATAAACCAGTATGCAACTCCGAATCTTGACGAGTTCCTTTCGATCTGGGGCATCGAGGTTGATGACAGTGTTGTATTCAACTCCGACGAAAATCAGAACAAGAGGGTTACTCTTATCAAGGGCAGCATGCCAAGTACTGCAAGCGGCGTTGTTGCAGAGGTTTCAGACGATGAATTTAAAAGCGGTATCTCAAACGGAAAGCTCCCTATCGTTGCGCCGGTTTCAAGAGCTATAAATCTCCTGTTTGACGCAAATAACGACAGAAATACAACAGCGATACTTAAAACCTCGGATTCCTCGTACCTATATCCGCTGAACCTCAAGACTCTTGAGGAGGCTAAGGCTGAAGCCGAGGCAAAGGCGGACGCTGAAGAAAAAGGCGAAGAGGAAACAGAAGAATCAACTGAGTTCGATGAGGATTCTGCTGAAAGAGCCGAGCAGATAGTTATGGCTATGGCTACAAAGAGCAAGACCGGTACTGACGCAGCCGGAGAAAAGAATAACCTTATGGTCATTGGCTCCACCTCAATTGTGGACTATCAGATCGTTCAGGACAGCTCATATAACAATGCGGAATTTGTTGTAAATGCAGTAAATAAAATGTGCGGCAAGGAAAACGGCATTATTATTGCTGAAAAGAATCTGTCAACGTCGTCCATAGATATTACAGAGGCTCAGGTTAGCGGTATCAAAACTGTTATCATGGCGATCATTCCGCTTATAGTTGTTGCTTTGGGAATCGTTGTGTTCGTAAGGAGAAGAAATCGATGAAAAAGAATGTCAAGGGCGTTATCGCCGGAGTCGCTGTGCTTGCAGTGCTGGGAGGCGCTTACGCTGCCATTACGCTTATGGATAAGGACTCCGGCTCGGAGAAAAGCTCGTCCTCCGCTTCTGTATCCTCGGAGGCTGAAAAGGAAACTAAGGAGCTTTATTCCCATAATCAGGCGGACGTGGCTTCAATTGATATTTCAAACAGCAGCGGAAGCTTTAAGGTCATCCGCAGCTCTAAAAATAAGGAGGACAACTCAGCCCAGTTTACTATTGAGGGATATGAGGACCTTGACCTGAACACCACGCTGGTATCAAGTCTTGCAAGCAACGCAAGCTCCATGAAGGTAAGCGTTATTGAGGAAAATGCCGGGGACCTTTCCAAATACGGTCTTAAAGAGCCGGCAGCAGAGGTTGCCGTGAAGTTTGACGGCGATGAGCAGCATTTCTATGTGGGGGATACCTCTCCTGTAAGCGAAAATACCTATTTTATGGTTGAAGGGGACAGTACGGTTTATACTGCTCCTACTTCAAGCGTATCAATTTTTACATCTGAATCCACATACTTTATCAATAAGACAATGGTTGAAACGTCTTCCGATTCGTCGGAAGACAGTGAAGCCCCGATCGTTAAGGAAATGACTATTAAGCAGAGCGATCTTGACTATGATATCGTACTGAAATATGACGAAAATACTGATGATGAAGAGGAAAACAGCAATACAAGCGGTACTCTGGCATCACAGTATATGGAATCTCCGATTTTTGCATACCTTGATGTTGAAAAGTCAAACGATACGATCAATTCCATGTTTGGGCTTACTGCCGATACTGTTATGACGGCTCATCCCGATGATGCGGAGCTTGCTGCCGCAGGGCTTGACAAGCCTTCATGCACTGTTGAAATGAAAACTGACGACGGTAATACAACGGTTTT
This sequence comes from uncultured Clostridia bacterium, assembly GCA_947586185.1. GTDB lineage: Bacteria > Bacillota > Clostridia > Oscillospirales > Ruminococcaceae > Porcipelethomonas. The sequence continues at coordinate 9,233 of CANPXN010000033.1, read as the reverse complement.
GTCAGTGGGCAAAAGCTACAGCGCTGATGATACGGAATATTGTATGTGTATGGTAAAGGGTAAGGACGTTATCTATGCGGTAAAGAAGGAGACTCTTAAATGCTGGACGGATATAAAGCCGGAAGATATTATGTCAAGAATGGTATTCGGAACATATGTCTGGGATATCGGCGAGCTGAGCATAACTGCCGGTGATACAGAAGTAAAGTTTGAGGGTAAAGGCTCTTCGGATGAAGACTATACTGTTACTAAAAACGGTAAGGAATGCGATACCGAGAGATTCAGGTCGCTTTATACCTATATACTTAAAACTGCCGCTGAGGACCTTGCAATTGACGAGAGCTTTGAGGGCAAACCGGATTGTAAGATACACCTCAGATCGCAGGACGGAAAAACCGATCAGACCGTTGAATTTTACAGTCAGGGAAAGAAGTCCCTTATCGTTGTGGACGGTCAGGCAAGATTTAAGTGCAGAACGGCGTATGTTGAGCTGCTTATAAAAAATCTGGAGAAGTTTGACGGTTCAGAGGATTTTGTTATGAACTGGTAGGAAACCCGTTTCGACCTTTTTTTCAGAGCAATTATGGTATAATAATTTTCCATGCAAAATCTGAATTTTGCAACGTTTCGCAGAAGATTGCGGAAGAACTAATAAGAAGGAGGTAATGATATGAGCACAAGTTTTTTCACCTACAAGGGCTTTCCTCTTGTAAGACGTGATGATGTAATTTACTATGGAAATATGTCAGATGAGTATGTTATAATGCTTCAGATTCTGCAAAAGAAGAAAGTAAAGGATATTGAAGTCGCAAGTAAGATAAAGGTTTATCAGATGTCCACAGATGATAAGCTTAATCCTACGGAGGCTATTAAGAAAACAAGCGAAAAGGAAAGCCTTTACGAGGCTCTCGACCTTGCAAACGCATGGCTTAAAAGAGCTGTGAAAAGTTGATTAAACGATCCCCTGCTGTCAGGCTTTTGACAGCAGGGGATATTTGTTTAAGGGCAATTAGAATAAGAAGACAGCAAAAAAGCCGCTTCCCATTCGGAAAGTGGCTTTTTGTCCCCAATTGCAGCAATCAACTTCTTATACTGCTGCATTTCTTCCTGAAAACATCATCTTTGTTCACAGATCAATTTCATAGCTGTACGTTCTTCGCCGTCAATCTGAATGTTGGCAAAGGCCGGAATGCAAATCAGATCAACGCCGATAGGAGCAAGATAGCCTCTTGCAATTGCAATAGACTTGATAGCCTGATTAGCTGCGCCGGCTCCTACTGCCTGAACCTCTACTGCCTTCTGCTCACGGATAACTCCGGCGATAGCTCCGGCAACTGAGTTTGGAGAAGAATGTGATGAAACTTTTAAAATTTCCATTGTGTTGACCTCCATAATAGTTTGGATTACTTCTGTTGAAATAATTGTTGATGATATATTTCTAAAGAGTACCTCCATATTATACAACAGCATGCGGATAATTGCAAGATTCTCACCGTAACTTTGGTAATTATCTCTTAATAATACGCTGGATTTTGGTACATTTGCCAGTCGTTTCGTTAAAACTTATAACCACTCCATTGATAAAGCAGGCGGTTTCAGCTTCTGTAAACCTTACCGGGTACTTAAACCTCAGCTTATCAACAGCTGGCTTTACGGAAACCCCGAGAATTGATTCCTCCGGACCGGTCATTCCAGTATCTGTTATGTATCCGGTATGGTCTTTCAGGATCGTTTCGTCCGAAGTCTGGACATGGGTATGCGTACCCATTACAGCGGTCACCTTTCCGGCAAGAAAATAGCCCATTGCCTTTTTTTCAGCGGTAGCCTCTGCATGAAAGTCCACGAAAATATTTGGCGTTTCTATATCCTCAAGCAATTTTTCTATCGTTGTAAAGGGGTTGTCCAATGCGTCAAGATAGACGGTTCCCATAAGATTTATCACAGCTATTGAATATGAGCCGAAATCAAGGGTGCATACGCCCTTTCCAATCACTCCCTCAGGAAAATTCGCAGGTCTTATAATATCGTTTTCGTTATATATTGAAACGGCCTCTCTGCGCTTAAAGCAGTGATTTCCGGTCGTGATAACATCGGCGCCGCATTTTTTCAGCATATCCGCCGAGTATTTCGTTATACCGTTGCCCTGAGCGGAATTTTCTCCGTTTACTACGGTTATATCAATATCGTATTCCTTTTTGATTTCATAAATCTTTTCAGAAAGGAAGCTGCAACCGGCTTTTCCTACAACATCGCCGATAAAAAGTAGATTCAAAATTATGCACTCCTTAATTTTTTGCTGACCTTATTATAAACCTGTAACGGCACAAATGTCAACTGAAATTTGTGTCGCATTACAAAATAACCTGACGAAATATGAGAGTATATGAAATAATGTTGTTGCCTCGACCTTGTTTTTGTGATACAATGAAGAAAGTAAACTTTTTTTGCTTTGGTTAAAGCAAAGAGGAAATTTTTTCGCTTTTGGGAAAGCGAAGTCAAACTTTTTCCGCTTTGTACAAAGCTATAGTGAAACTTTTTGCCGCTTTCCGAAAGCGACCGGAAAACTTTTATCGCTTTGAATAAAGCGAAGTGAACCCTTTTAGGTAAAAGCAAAGGGACAACCTATGGGAGGGAGGGGAAAAAAGAAAAACCAACAAAAATGCGGATTTCCCCCTCCCTCCTGTAGGTTTTCCCTCTGCACTCCCTTTCCACACACCTCCTACCCCCATTCCGCATTTTTGACTCTCGCCGGGTGCTCTTTTGCCGCATGCGGCAAAAACATCGCAGGTAACTGGGAGCAGAAAGGAAAAAAACTATATTATCTTAATTGGGAGAGTCTTTCAAGGCATTGAGGCGAGCAAAGCGACGCCGGACAAGTCTTCTCAGTCAGTAATAGGTAGAACATTACCTTGCCTCCTCATGGGAGAGTTAACTTAACAATTACAAACAAAGCGTACAAGGGACAGTGCCAATTAGTACAAGCAATCAAAAAGATGTCCCATAAGCCGTTAAAGTAACCCCCATGTAGAAACAAATAGAAGGTCTGCAAATTTTGCTTGCAAAATTTCAGATTTCTATTTGTTTCTACCGGGTGCGGGTATTAAGCCCTGCGGCGTTTGAGCAGTCTGTTTCTTTAGTTCGTTTCTTTGCAGAAGCAAAGAAATGAACATATAAACCTTTGTGGTCGCTTGGGGAAAGCGGCCCACTTCAAACAAAAATTATGAGGTGCAGCTATGAAAACGATTAAACAGGTATATAATAAATTAAGCTCAGCTTATGACTCGCAGCTATCTTATGACGAGCACAGCGCTGCGTTGGACGTTACAGCGCCGTCCGGTGCAAAAATAAAAGCTTTTGAGGAGGGCGGTCAGCTTTTGGCGGAGCTTTATTTCGAGGGGCAGACCTTCCGCCAGCAGGTGGGCAGTATGAACATTCTTTTTGCATTTATAAAGGAACTGCTTGACGGCAGGGTAACTCTTGTGCGTGCTTCTGAAACTCTCATCAGAATAGACGGCTTTGCTGATTTCGGCTTGGGAAAGAAAAAAAGATTTTCGGCTGTGGGGAGAATTTTCAGCATTATTTTAGGAGTTGCGGCTGTATCGTTTTTCGGTCCTTTAATAGTATACGGGGTGGAGCTTTTGCTTGAAAGCGATTTCAGTGACCGCATGTGGCTTTATGATTGCAGTCCTTTGGCCGTAGCCGCTGCCTGCTTTGTTATAGGTATCGCTTTTATTCATCATGGCTTTGCAAAGGTGCCTATGCCATTTTCCAAGGCATGGAGTTTTGGCTTTGGGACGGCTCTTGCCGGTATTTCCGTTATGGAGATCATGATGACTTTAAGCGGTGAATTAACTGGTACAAGCGCTGATTATATCGGCGTTGCCATTGTGTTTTTTATTGTGCTTTCCTTGGGCATACTGTTTATATGGCTCGGGCTCAGAAGAAAGGATAAGTCCGATCACATAGCTTCACATCTGCTTAAAAGAATACCTATTCTGCCGTCCCAGGAGGAGATCGAGCTGCTTTTGAAAACCGTTAAGGAAAAAACGCTTAGGGAGAGCTTTGCGATAAGCTGTGATACAGAAAACGTGCCGGGACTTTTTGACAGCAAGCTTGGAGGACTTCCGTACTGGGATATGTCCATGCTGTACCCCGAGACGGAGGACGGTATGAAAATGCCATTGCTGGCTCAGATAAATTTAAGTCAGCTCCCCGAAAACAGCTCGCTGCCGAGGGAGGGCATCTTACAGTTTTTCCTCGCTTCGTATTATGATGAGGACTTTGCAGACAGCGATGTTAAGGTCGTTTTTCATAGGAATGTTAACACAGCGCTTACGGCGGCTGAGGTCGAGAGGCTTGATATTTACCCTTTCTTTGATGTGGAATCGGATGACGAAACAGCCATTAGCTTTGAAAAGGAAATGGTTTATATGGACGGATACAGCGCTGAGTCCCGTGAGGTACTTCATGAGACGGCAAGGGAGCTTAATATAAGAATTGATGAAACCTTAGAGCTTTATGATCTGCTTGATGAGTATAAGGAGCCTGGCAGCCGGCTTTTAGGATATTGCTGCGATCAGAACTTTCAGGACGATGAACGCAATACTCTGCTTTTATATCTTGAGGATACGGAGGGCAGCACCCTTCTCGAGCAAAGTTTAGGTTATGACTGCAAATTTTTCGTAAGGGACGAGGAGCTTCATAATTTGAATTTTGAAGATGTAAGATTTGAAATGGATTAGAGAGTATGAACACGCTTTAATGTGTTGTATAATTGCGGACTTTGTGTTATACTAATAAAATAGAATCATGGGCGGATAAAACAGAATTATGGATGGAGGCTTATCACTATGATCTGTATTGAAAGTCATATTGGAAAAATCGAGATCACGGAAGAATATATAAGGGGCGTGGTGAGAAATACTGTAAAGAGCTGCTTTGGCGTTGCAGGACTTAACTCGGGAGGCTTTAAGGAAAATATCCTTTCTCTTATGGGAAAGAAAAGACCTGAGGAGCTGGGAGTTTCAATTCGCTCAAAAAACGGCATACCGGTAATTGATCTTCATATTACTGTGGCATTCGGAACAAACATTTCCGTTGTTGCGGAAAGTATCAGGAATAAAACGGCGTTTGCTGTCAAGGAAGCTGCCGGAACGGATACTGCCGAAGTAAATGTATATATTGATAATATGAATGTATAATGGAGGTACTGAATGCTTAAAGGAAATGTATTGAGAGACGCTTTTATATCAGCCGCAGTATGCATCGGAAATAACAGGCGCAGTATTGACGAGCTTAACATATTCCCTGTTCCGGACGGGGATACAGGCACTAATATGTCCCTTACTATGAGCGCAGGAAAAAGAGAGCTTGAGCTTATGGACGACAGTGTTACGGTTTCACAGGCTGCCGAGTCCGCTGCCGCAGCCTTGCTCAGAGGCGCAAGGGGAAACTCAGGAGTTATTCTTTCCCTTATTGTCAGAGGCATCGCAAAGGGCTTTTCCGGCCTTAAAACTGCTGAGAATACACAGATAGCCGCTGCCCTGAAGCTTGGAACGGAGGCGGCTTACAAGGCGGTTATGAATCCGACGGAGGGTACGGTCCTTACCGTCGTAAGAGTATGCGCTGAAAAGGCTGAGGAGATTGCCGGGGAAATCGGCGAGCTTGTGCCTTTCTGGGAGCAGGTGTGCGCTGCCGCTCAGGAGGCTCTTGACAATACGCCGAATCAGCTGCCGGTACTGAAAAAAGCAGGAGTTGTGGACGCCGGAGGTCAGGGACTTGTGGTTATCCTTAAAGCCATGGGCGAGGTGTTTGCCGGAGGAGCGATTGCCGCAGAAAAAAGCGAAAAGCAGGAGATCAAAGCCTTTGACGTTTCAACCCCTGACCCTGAGGACGAGGAGGAAATCAATTTTACCTACTGTACGGAGTTTATTGTTGAAAAGGGCGAGAACTGCCGGGACGCTTCAACGCTCAGAGCATACCTTGAAACTATAGGCGATTGTGTTGTGGTAGTTGAGGACGATGAAATAATCAAGGTACACTGTCATACGGATATGCCGGGACTGGCGCTCCAGAAGGCTCTCGATTTCGGACGCTTTATTAACGATCCTAAGCCTAAAATAGAAAATATGAGGATACAGCATGAGCTGAGAGTAAAGGACGCTATAATCGCTAAGCGTGAAGAGGCTCAGCCTGTGACTCCGGAAAAGGAGTTCGGATTTGTTGCTGTTGCTGCCGGAAAGGGTATGGAATGTCTGTTTCAGGATCTGGGAGCGGACTGCGTTATAAGGGGCGGTCAGACAATGAATCCGTCAACGGACGATATTCTGAGAGCGGTTCATGCTACTCCTGCAAGGAACGTATTTGTGCTGCCTAATAACAAGAACATTATAATGGCTGCTGAGCAGGCTATAAGACTTGCGGACAGAAACGTATGCGTTTTGCAGACAAGGACTATCCCTCAGGGTATGGCTGCGCTTATGGCATTTGACGAGGATGCGGACCTGAAAGAAAACCGCCTTGCAATGACTAAGGCTTTTGAAAAGGTGACTACCGGACAGATAACCTTTGCCGCAAGGGATTCAGAATATGAGGGGCATAATATCAAAAAGGGAGAAATACTTGCCTTTGAAAACAGCAGGCTTGCTTTCTCTGAAAAGGATGTCAGCAAGGCTGCATACAAGCTTGTGAAAAAAATGGTGAAGAGCGATACTTCATATGTTACAGTTATTTACGGAGCAGATGTGACGGAGGAGCATGCTATGAAGCTCCAGGATACCCTGCAAAGCAAGCTTGGGAAAAATATTGAGGTTATGTTTGTAAACGGCGGTCAGCCGGTGTACTACTATATCATTTCTGTTGAGTAACGGAAATTGTTTGATTCTCTGCCCGTTTCCTTGTCCTCAGCATGGAAACGGGCAGAAAGCGTCAGTATCAGCGAGGTGAAAAAATGAGCGAGCTTTTTATGCCTGTTGAGCATCTGAAAGGCGTTGGAGAAAAAAAGGCCAAGGCATATGCAAGACTTGGCGTTGAAACGGTGTATGATCTGCTTTTTCATTTTCCACGTACATACATGGATTTCGGGCATACTGTTCCGGTTATGGAGGCTCCTCTTAACGAATACAGCGTTGTTAAGGGCAGAGTGGTCAAAAAGCTCCCGGAACAGTTTATAAGAAAGGGACTTAACATTTTCAAATGTATGGTTAGCGACGGGATAAGCGATTTTATCGTTATCATATACAACAACTATTACGGCTTTAAGGCTCTCAAAGAGGGATGCGTTTATTATTTTTACGGAAAGGTGACGGGGAATCTTCTGCGCCGTGAGATAAGCGGTCCTAAGATCATCAAGGAGGGGGATACTCTTTTCCAGCCGGTTTACCCTATGACCACCGGACTTTCTTCTCTGGCGATTCAGGTTAATATGAAAAGCGCTCTGGAGATTCTTGAAAGAGAGCCTTTTGACAGCATGCCGTCCTATATTCTCCTTGATAATAAAATGTGCTCGCTGCCGACGGCTATAAAGAATATACATTTTCCAAAGGATCAGCATACCGCTGACGAGGCAAGGAGAAGACTTGCCTTTGATGAGCTTTTAAACCTCCAGCTTGGTATGCTTATGCTAAAAAGACGCAGCAGGGCGTACAGCACATGCCTTATGAACAGGGATACGGATATTTCTCCATTTATGGAAAGTCTGCCCTTTGAAATGACGGGGGCGCAGAAAAACGCTGTCCATGATATTACAGAGGATATGTGCGGTGGTGCGCCTATGAACAGGCTTTTACAGGGAGATGTGGGAAGCGGAAAAACTGCCGTGGCTGCTGCGGCATGCTATTTTGCATGGGCAAACGGTTGGCAGTGCGCTCTTATGGCGCCTACGGAAATATTGGCGGTACAGCATTATAATACCCTGAAAGGCTTTTTGGAGCCATGCGGCATAAGAGTTGGACTGCTTACCGGATCAATGAAGGCTAAGGAGAAAAATCAGGTCAAAAAGGCTCTTGCTGAGGGCGAAACAGGAGTTATTGTCGGAACTCACGCTATAATACAAAAGGATGTTGAGTTTTCACGGCTGGGACTTGTTATTACTGATGAGCAGCACAGATTCGGCGTTGCCCAGAGAGCCGCCCTTGCGGATAAGGGGGAAAGCCCTCATAAGCTTGTTATGTCAGCTACGCCGATACCGAGGACGCTTGCTTTGATCATTTACGGTGATCTTGATATTTCTGTTATAAATGAAATGCCTGCTGGAAGACTTCCGGTGGAAACCTATGCCGTAACAGGAAAGCTCAGAAACAGGGCATACGGTTTTGTGAAAAAGCAGCTTGAACAGGGACATCAGGCTTATATTGTGTGCAGCCTTATCGAGGACAGTGAAAGCGATCTTCTTGCGGCTGTGAGCTATGCTGAAAAAATAAAGGAAAATCCTCTTTTGGGAGAGTACAGAACAGGACTTCTCCATGGAAAAATGAAGGCTGCCGAAAAGGACAGGGTAATGCAGGATTTCAAGTCCGGAGAGCTTGACATTTTAGTATGCACCACCGTTGTGGAGGTGGGAGTCGATGTTCCTAACGCCACTATCATGCTGATTGAAAATTCGGAGAGATTCGGGCTTTCTCAGCTCCACCAGCTTAGAGGAAGAGTCGGCAGGGGCAAAAGTCAGAGCTACTGCGTTCTTATTACCGATAATGTCAGCGATGAGTGCAGGCACAGACTTAAAACCATGAGCAGTACCTCCGACGGCTTTAAAATTTCAGAGGAGGACCTTAAAATGAGAGGACCGGGGGATTTCTTCGGTCAGCGGCAGCATGGCCTTCCGCCTTTGAAAATTGCGGATATCGCAAGCGATATGGAGCTTGTTACCCTTGCAAGAAGTACCGCAGAGGAAATACTTAGCAGGGACCCGGAGCTTGAATCCAAGGAAAACAGAGGCCTGAAAATAGATGTTATAAGGCTTTTTTCTGTAAATGGCGAAAACGGTTTGAATTAATTGTGCAAAATTGCCGTACAAGCTACCGTATAATTGTAAGCTTTTCACAAATATGGTTTTTTTGAAAAATAAGTGTTGACTTTTATCGCTTTATGTATTATAATAATTAAGTCGCTGGAGGAAAGATACAATGAAACGAAAGCCACGGCGTTAATAAAATGGAAGTGGGAGCATAGCTCAGCTGGGAGAGCATCTGCCTTACAAGCAGAGGGTCATAGGTTCGAGCCCTATTGTTCCCACC
>CANPXN010000032.1 GCA_947586185.1 uncultured Clostridia bacterium | reverse complement strand
TTTAATTTTTATTAAAAATGCTTGAATATAGTTTCAAGGTGTGATATAATAAAGAAAAAAGGTGTGATACAGATGGATAGTATAATTTCAGCAAAAAATGATGTTGTTTTCAAGGTTTTATTTTCAAGAAATAAGGAATTACTGCGTGAATTTTTAAATGATATACTGGATATTTCAATTGAAAGCGTTGATGATATTGATGTGCTGAATCCTGAATTTCCACCGGAAAGTATAGATGGAAAATTCAGTAGACTTGACATCAATGTCCGTACCTCAGATGAGAATGTAAATATAGAAATGCAAGTTGCAAAAGAAACTGATTTTAAGGAACGAATATTGTTTTACTGGTCAAAAATGTATGCTGATAGTCTGGAAAAAGGGCAGCCTTACAGTGAATTAAAGAAAAGCTATTCTATAAGTATATTGGATTTTAATATGTTTGATTGTGAATCATATCATTCGTCATTTTCAATTCGTGAGGACATCAGAAACGAAAAGTTCAACGATAAATTGTCATTACACATATTTGAGCTAAAAAAATTAGAAAGCAAAATTGACCCGAATAATCGAAGAACATTATGGATGCAGTTTATAAAAGCAGACAGTAAGGAGGAATTTGATATGTTGATGAATACAAATAATCAAGCTATAAAAAGCGGAGTTCAGACAATATATGAGCTTAGCGAAGATGAAAAGCTCAGAGAATATATCCGTCAGAGAGAAAAAACTATTCGTGATTATGATTCCTCTATGGCAAATGCTGAGGCAAGAGGTCGTGCGGAAGGTGAAATCAAGAGAGAATCTGAAATAGTTGCTAATCTCAGAAAAATGGGAATGACAGAAGAACAGATTAAATCAGCACTCAAAACAAACTGATAGTTTGATTCAATAAAATAAAGCGGTTACACTTGAATATAAAAGTGTAACCGCTAATTTTCTAGTATGATTCGTTTCCGTTATATTTCCGTTATTTTCGTTAAAACCTGTGATATGATAAGATAAGATATGAACTGATGGGCTTGAAAAAGTGACGTATTTAAGCCATCTGATATAACCTACAGATAGTAGTGAACCGATATTAGCAACACTCATAACCCGAAGGTCGTTGGTTCAAATCCAGCCGCCGCAACCATACCTGCACCCTTATTTTGATACAAAATAGGGGTGCATTTTTACGTTCTGAAAACAACGCAGTATCGGCACTTTCTGAAAAGTGCCGTTTTCTGTTGCTTGAATAGGGGAGTGATATTCGCCTTGAAAATGGGCTGAAATGTCGTATTTTAGGGGTTAGCGTTTTCTTTTGCACCCATTTTGACCCATTTGCACCCCATCGTTTTCTATTGCTTGAAAGTCCCGAAAAATAGAGGATTTTCAAATGCATCACATAATTTCCTTGGACTAGCAACAAAAAACAGCCACCACAGTAAATTGTATTGACTACTGCGGCGGCTGAATGTCTATTTTATGCTTCAATTTCCGTTTTGTTAAAGAACGAGAAAGTTATTTTTGGTGTGAAAAAAGCTTTGTCTACTTATATTTCGGCGATTCATGAGTAGATAAATAAGCAGAATAAAAAATCCCTTCAATTAAATTTGAAGGGATTTAGTAATATTATTTCGGTAAATTAGAATCCGGCTTTTGTTAGTTCATCCATAAAGGCTGGTTTACGTCGATATAATTCCCGAAAATCCGCAGCAACTGTTACAGCAAGTTCTGTGTCACATTCTTTAGAAAATTTCTTTAGCTTTTCACAAAGAGCTGCATATTCAGAACGAGAGGAAGCTCGCATACCCTCATTTCGGATATACTTTTCATAAAGATTTTTGCTCTGTTCCTTAAATTCGGTTGTTTTGAGTTTTTCGTAATAACAGCTGATTTTACTCGGATATTCACAACAAAGTTTATAGATTTTGTCGCTGATATTCTCATGGGAAATAATATATTCGTAGGAGTAATTTTTCGGTTCATTCAGCAGACGATTGATTTCATCAGAACGATTTTCCTTTGGAATAAGTGATTTCCATTCTTCGTAATAATCAGTCTTGCCGTCTTTAATCAAATTATAACAAATTTCAGTAAGATTTTTTGTATCTCCTGAAAGTTTATAAATGTCATGGAGAAGATAGTGCCAAGTTGAAACAGATGAAAAGCATGAATTTTCCGCAGTGATTCCATTCAACGCCAATTGTTCAGCTTTTTCATAGTTTTTTGCATTTATTGCATTTTCAATTGCAAGACGACGAAATTTTGGATTATCAATATGTAAATTAATGAAGTCGGCAATTTCAGTTTCAGTTCCGAATTCTTTTATAATTGAGAAACGCTGATTGTCAATTTCTCGTGTTCTGTATTCATCGGCGGACATTCTACGGAAAATTAGTACTTCATCAAGTTTACTTCTGTATTCGGGAATTTTACAGAATTGCATTAATGATGGGAAATAACGTTCTTCTCCGTCTATCAGAAAATGTCTGTCCCAATGTTTTATAAGGCATTCCCAGACAGATGCGATATTTGCCTGATTTTCGCTGTCTATAACATTTGATACGGTATTTTCCATGCGGTATGAGCAGTCGCTTATCGTTTCAAACAATTCCCATGATTCCTCATCATAACCGTTATTACAGGCATCTTCAATATCATTTTCCAGCATGGATATGATTTCTGCATAAATTTGTATCTTGTCAACGGCTGAACTGAGCTTTTCTGTTTTATCAATAAGCAGCCTGCCTGCTTTTAATACGTTGTCAATATCAGAACGTCCTCTGAAATATGCATCAGAAATACGCTTGAAATCTGAAATAATGCTGCTTGTATCAGAAGTTTCGGAAAGTCTCATACGCAGATAATTTCCAAATCCCTTATCTTCCTTTGCGTGTTCAAGTATAATTTCCGCAAGCTGTGCAGGACTGCATTTTCCCAGCAATTGCGGAAGATTCAATTTCTTTGCAGAGGGTTGAGTGATTTTTATATTTATTTCACGCAAAGCATATAAAACTGCCGCTTCATGTTTACAGTATGCTCCCATATCATAAGGACAATCGCAGCTCATCTCATAAATATTTCTGTAATCGTCCATTTCCACCGTAACATCGTAAAGTTTACTGCCGTCAACCTCAGCGGTATATTCATTTTCGGAAATCTTTTCAATTGACAGAACAGCACCGTTTTTATAATAATTTTTTCCTCTTTGCAGGATAGCTTTATCAAAGTATTCCTCAAAATTTTTCAGATTCATCGTTTTTTGCTCCTTTGTTTATGTTAGATTCGCACTCAATGTTGACAGTTTTAGAAGAATATCGTTTGCTTGCTCTTTTCTTTACTCCATTTTCATCAATTTCAATATTGCTTCTTTTTTGACGTTCTTTCTGAACCGCATCAAACATCTCTTTTGAAATAATTTCTGGATGTACCTGTTCTGCCAGGTACTGATGTTTTTCACCGGAATTTTTCTTTCGTTTCCGATTTGGAAAACCATCAGTATATGTCTTTTTGAGCAATACATTGCCTATATATTTTTCATTGGTCAGTATTTTTACAACTGCCTGATTGCACCACTTTTTCTTTCCGGAAGGTGTTAAAATCCCTCTGTTTTCAAGTTCTTTAATAATAGAAAGGATACTGTTGCCTTGGAGATATAAATCGAATATAAGACGGACAATTTTAGCTTCTTCAGGGAAGATTTCTAAGTCACCATTTTCATTTTTTCTGTATCCGAAACATCTCCTGTTGTATAGTTTTGACGTTCCGTCTTTCATTCCTTTTTCAATGCCCCAGAGTATATTTTCGCTGCGGTTATAACTTTCTTCCTGAGCAAAAGCATCAATCAGTGTGATCAGAAATTCACTTTCATATTTTGAAGTGTCGATTTCTTCATTTTCAAATATTACTCTTACACCGATCGCACTAAGTTCTCTTAACAGACTTATCGTTTCAGCAGTATTACGACCGAACCGACTGACACTTTTTGTGAGGATTGTATCAATGATACCATCCTTGCAGTCCATTATCAGTCTTTGAAGTTCCGGCCTGTTATCATCAAGCCCTGAACGGAAATCAAGATAAATATCAATCAGCTGCCAACTTCTGCAATTCAATACAGTTTTGGTAAGGTGAGATGCTTGTGCAGACATACTGCGAAGCTGATCGGTACGAGCGGAGCTTACTCTGCAGTATACTCCGACCTTGCGTAGATACTGAAATGTAGGGATGATAGGGATTGTTGTTACTTTTCTTTCGCTCATGATTTTATCCTCTGATTTACTTTGTTCTATCTTTTAAATGAAAAATAAGCTGTCATGAAGGATGGCGATTCAAGTTGTCTATTTTGTTATAATACTAATTTAGAACGTTGGAATTGCTCCATAGTCTCCATTCAAATAAGCTGTACATATCTTTTTGTCAAACCGTTCTCCAAATTTGTTGAGAGAAAAAATTTCAGATTCGCCTTGTTCGTTCTTATTAACAAAGCTAATTTCATCCTTCCTTAATAAATTTAAATCCATAATTTTGGATTCGTGGGTGGTTACAATCAGCTGAATATGATAATCTTTTGCAATTTTTAAATATTCTTCTATGAATTTATATGTTAGTAATGGATGAAAACGTCTGTTGATTTCATCAATGACATACACACTTTCTTGATCAGTACACAATAAGATCTCGATTAAGTCGAGCAGTCTTATGGTTCCATCAGATTCTTCATTCAATGAGAATACAGCAGAGGTATTGCAGTGATTAAACTGAAAAGTTTTTGCATTAAGGTTTCCATCATCGCATAATTCAAGAATAAACATTGCATTATCATATGAGTTGCGTAACATAATTGCTGGAGCAGTCGATATTCCTTTTTCGTCAAGTTGCTTTTTGTGTTCCATTAAGTGGGTAGAAATATCTTTCATAATTTCTTTAGGAACATTGCTTGAGACTTTTTCAAGTGGTATGGAAACTAAACTAAACTGTGAAACACCTGTTGAAAAAGCAGAAAGTAATTTACTGATTTTTTCTATGCTCTCGTCGTTAAGTAGGTAAGTATAGTTTGTAATGGGACTGTCAGGAGAATTAACACTTAATTTGTGTTTGAACCAATTGAATATAGTTTGATATATTCGTATTTCTTCGTTGTCATTATACAAGGAACTTTTATTCTGATTCATTAATGTAAGGAAGAGAATGGAGTCATCATTTTTGACATCATCCGCATATATCGTTAATCTCTCATTGATTGAATTATCATTAAAAAATGTATTGACAGTATGTTCTCCAGTTACAATATTTCGTTCAAAAATTAATCTGTATTTATTTCCATATGTGAGTTCATGTAGCCATTCAGATTGGAATGATAATGAATTAAGTATTACTTCAAAACCATAACAAAATCTGCTTCCACTAAGTTCAATTGTGAATTCAAATTTTGATGGAAGTATTTTGTTGTTATCTGACAGCTTACAATAATAATTAGCACAATCAGAAGATAAACCGTTTATAATTATTGATTTTGCGAATTCCATTGCACTAATTAAGTTTGACTTTCCAGATGCATTTGCACCATAAATCGCCATGAATTTCAGTAACTTTAACTTCTTTGTGATATATAATCTTTCTGAATGATTACGGACTTTTCCCGCTTCCATAGAAAATATCTGAAGCTGATCAAATGACAAATAATTTGAAATTTTAAAATCTATTAACATATGTCTACATCCTTTCCTCTCTATATTATAAACGATTTTTTCACTTTTGTCAATGCTGATTTTCTGTATTATAATAACTTTGATTTGTGATTGTGTGATTTTTTCACAAAATACTTGACAAGAGGCGAAAGGTGTGATATAATAAAAATAGGTTAGCACTCGGCTTGCTTAAGTGCTAATACTTTTGTCCTTTTAGGAGGAATTTTATGATTAAGATTTTGAGCTCAAAAGATTATGAAGAAAAAACAAAAAACTATGGAGATTGCATTGTCTTTATAGAAAATAGTACAGCTATTGTGTACGATTGTGGGTCGGAGGAACATGCT
Organism: uncultured Clostridia bacterium; assembly: GCA_947586185.1. GTDB lineage: Bacteria > Bacillota > Clostridia > Oscillospirales > Ruminococcaceae > Porcipelethomonas. The sequence continues at coordinate 23,170 of CANPXN010000032.1, read as the reverse complement.
AAGAGAGTGGTAAAATTGCTGGATGAAAATAATATTGAAGAAGCTGATGTGGTTTTATCGCACAATGACGATGATCATTTCAAAGGAATACCATATCTTATTAATGAAGGCAGAGTAAGCAAATTGTTTACTATTTTGCTTTTAAAATATAAGAAAGATCTGCTTGATGAGATTGATGATGAAAGAAGAAACCGAAATTCTATAGGTGATTCAATCAAAGATTTATATGATAATATAGCTACACTTTCAAAAAGGGTAAAGTTATGCGATGTTTACGCAGATGCTGAACAAATGCCAAGTCAAATGAAATTGATTGGTCCAAATTTTGATTACATGCTCCAAGCTGCAGCAAAGGGGATCGATAGCCGTGAAGGTAATACTATTGATAAGGAAACAATTACTAATGCTGCAAGTGTTCAAATCCAGTTGACTTCGAATGATGGTACGTTCTTATTAACAGGGGACTGTACACCTGCAGCGATTCCAGAAGATATAGATTTGAAAAAATTTGATTATATCCAGTTACCACATCATGGAAAATCAGTACTTGCTGAAGAAATTTTTGAACGAGTTGGTTCAAAATATGATATGGTTTACCTTGTTTCTGATAATACGGGTTCTTCAAATGGTGGTTCTGATGATCTTGTACATAAGGCAAAGGGGCATATAATAAAGAATACCAAAATAGATGGTGATGTGGAATTTTCTTCAAAGTCAAGTAAGTTGAATAAACCGTTGTTTACGGGAAGAATATTGGGAATATGAGATACCTGCTTCAAAAAGAAAATGCATCAGAACAGAAATTGCGAAAGCAATTTCTGTATGATGTTTTTCATCTGTGGTTTGTTAATAATGGTACTATTGGAGAGTTTGATGTTTTTGAAACCTTTCCATTTAGTAATAACAATAATATTTTGATGGTTTATGGTCATAATTTTCAGGTTAAGTCGCTCTTGAAACAATACTCTAAAAAGATTAATGAGAAGGATATATTTATCATATCTTGTGCAGATAATTTGAAGAAAAATTATTCTTTAGAAGGAAAACGAGTATATTTATGTCCACAAAATAATGGAACAGTAAAATTGTTGCGTGGTGAGGAGTTTGGATTTGAGTTTGACATTACTGAAACTGAATTAGCTTTATATAATTGTAAAAAAACAAATGCATATGAAAAATTGCTTAAAGCATTCGAAATATGATAAGTAAAAATTTCAAGGAAGAAGGTAAGGAATTGGATAAGTTTTTAGAAAAGATATCTTCATATAATCTACTCAACAATTTGTTTCCAGGAGCTGTGTTTTGCTTTTTAGCATATAAATTGTGTGGAGTTACACTGATAGCGAATAATATTATAGAGAGTCTTTTTGTATATTATTTTGTGGGAATGGTAATCAGTCGAGTGGGGTCAATATTTATAGAGCCAGTATTAGAAAAAGTTAAATTTGTAAAAAAATCAGAATATAGTGACTATATAAATTCCTCTATGAAAGATCCTAAGATTGATATATTGTCAGAAACTAACAACACATATAGAACAATCGTTTCGTTATGTATAGTAGTTGCGTTAACAAAGATTGCAGTGTATCTTTTTCATCATTTTAATTGGTTTGCAAATAATTACAAGTGGATATTAATCGGATTATTGTTTGTGATATTTATATTGTCTTATAGAAAACAAACAAAATATATAAGAAATAGAGTGGATATTGTAAGGAAAAGAGAAGCTGAAAGTAATAGCAATAGTTGATATAATTAAGAAATGGAAAGTCTTCAACTGGAATTTTTAGTTGAAGACTTCTTTATTATCTCATGATTTTTTAAGCAAGAAGAAAAGATAGAATATGGTTTTAGTCTACTTTTATAGGATTTGTATCAAAATAACCGTACACAATAAAAAGCACGTATTTTAAGGGGATTTTGTATTAAAATAGTAATAGACTACTCGTCACATACCTGCACCCTTATTTTGATACAAAATAGGGGTGCAATTTTATGTCCTGAAAACAACGCAGTATCGGCACTTTCTGAAAAGTGCCGTTTTCTGTTGCCTGAATAGGGGAGGGATATTTACCTCTAAAATAGGTTTAAATCCTGCTTTTCAGGGGTCAGCGTTTTCTTTTGCACCCATTTTGACCTGTTTGCACCCCATCGTTTTCTGTTGCTTGAAAATTCCGAAAAATAGGGGAATTTCAAGTGAAATTATCGTTTTTCTTTGGTAGAACACAAAAAACAGCCGCCAAAGTAATCGCATTGACTACTTTGGCGGCTGAATGTCTATTTTATGCTTCAATCTCTTGAATTTGTTGTTCAGATTTGCTCTATCAGCAGTCTTTTCATCAGGCACAAATCAAAGACATTTATAATGTTATCTTTGCACAGATCTCCAGCTTTCCAATCTGAAAGTTTTACATCCGGCACAGCAAGTATCCACTTTTGCATCACCACGATATCAGAAATACTGAATTCACCGTCGGCATTCACGTCACCAGGCACTATTTTTTCCTCAGGTGCAGGATATCCATATATGGCGAGTTCATTCAGGTCACCGCCGCCCTTAACAATTTTCAGCTTGTCGGTGGGATGACTTTTTTCAATCATAGAAATATTGCGATACATATAGCCACCCATGTCACTGGACCACAACAGTGTATCTGTGTTGGCATCATAGATTTTCAGACTGCCTGTTCCGAATGTATCAAAAACGCCAAATCCGTTCAGAACGTAGGGCATATCCAAAGTCACATAACAAGTAATGCCGGAAGCTGTAACATTCGTCTCCGGTGTTTTCAGAGCAGAAGTATCACCATAATAAAATGTCGGCATTGTATCCGGTTCATCAAACATCCGGTAGAATTGATTCAAAGTACTGTCAGAAGGCGCCGCAGACAGGTCACATTGTTCCGTGCTGTTGTCACTGCTGAGGCAGATGGACTGCGGCTTAATATACTGTCCTCTGCCATTGATAATCGTTTGATTTTGTCCGGAAACAGTAAGAAATACAGGTGTTTCGGAAATGTCAACAGAAACATTTCCATCGTTGATTTCCAGTTCTGTTGTAATACCCTCAGCATAAGTACCGGGAATGGTCATATACGCATGGGCTTCATTGCCGACGGAAACGGCATAGTCTGGAATCGTGATTCCGTCTGAAGTCGGTGACCACAGGCAATAAATTGTATTTCCATTGATGCGGTCAGTAAATGTCTGGCAGCAGATTCCGTTTTCCGTGGATGCAGTGAGAAAATCGGCGTGTTCCAAAACCGTTGTCATGCAGGAAACATAATACCATGCCAGTTTTTTATCCCATTTGCCTTTTTCGGTGACCAATCCGGAATCAGCATAGACACCGCTGCCTTCGTCACGCAGCTGGAATTTTGTTACACGATCCACGCCTGCACCAATCGCTGTGAGGTAGGTTCTTGCCACTCGCTGGGCATAGCGGAGCTGATATGTTTCATTCTCGTGATTGTTTACGCCCTCAGCTTCACAGTCGCTCATAGGGACTTCAAACTCAGAGATCCATAATTCAGTTCCCGGTGCATTTTGGTCGATCCAGCCCTGGATCTCCTGAATCTTTTTGACCATACCGGAATTTTCCGGGTCTGTGGTATCCGGACCGAGGTGAATATTGATGATATCCACCGCAAATTTTCCGTCTGAACGGTTGTAATCAAACCAAAGCTTCATCTCCGACAGATAATCCAGCACAAAATCAGTTGTCAGCAATCCTCCTACTGCAAGTTTAAAATCAGGGTCAGCCGTTTTGACACCGGCATTGGAAATTGTTCCTTCATGTCCGTCATAATCGGCAGAACACATGGCAGCCAATTCATATGGCGTAAAATAATCCGCCTTGCCGCCCCATGTCTTGTTGGGTTCGTTGGAGTTTTCCAAAGCATTCAGCAGTCCCAGACCGATTTTTTCTTCACTGCCATCGGCAACATTCAAGGTTGCAGGATCAATTTCTGTGTTGCTGCCGTATCTTGCGGCCACCTGATACATTGCCTGAGCGTGAACGGCATAGCTTGCCGGGTCTGTGGTATCCGCGCCTGCTGCTGCGGGAATTTCCGGCGGATCATCGCTGCCCGATACAACAGAACTGCCGCCCTGAAAACAGGGAATGATGCTGATGTTCTGCGCCTTCATGGATGCGTAGTAGCTGTCCATATCACCCCATGTTCCCTGAGTGAACTTTACCTGACCGTTTTCATCCAGAAGCCAGCTGAAATTGTGATATTCCCGGACATTTCCGGCTGCCATAATGGACGTCATGGGATCGTCAATAAAGGCATTAAAACCGATTTTCTGTCCGGCAGTCAGGGATGTTTTTTCGCCGCCGGAAGGCTTTGCGGCAGTTTTGGCTTTTTGTTCCTCCGTCAGCTCCGATACTTTATACCCATACAATGCGATTTCGCTTACGCCGCTGTCTCCGCAAGCAGTGGAAAACCGCAGGTAACGTGTGGTATGGGTTTCTGTGGGTACAGCACTTCGCCATGCCATATACTGGTCAGTTGTAAATTGTGTCAGTGTCTGCCATGCAAATGGTTCGCCATATTCCACTGTCCAATCCTGAACGCCATTTGCATCCAGAAAACAGATGCCTGTAATGACGTAATTTGCACCCAGGTCGATGTAAAAGGAATCTTCTCCATATTCTGCCTGTAGATTGGGTTTCCAGTTGATACGGGACGTTGCATTCCACAATTCCGTTCCCACATCCAATTGTGTGACAGACAAGGGTACTTTGTCTTGATCGTCAAATAGTACGGAAGCATCATTCAAATGATCTGCCCCCAGGTATACCAGATTTTCATCCATGACAGAAAATCGTGAAATATCCAACAGTGTCGATTCTCTTTCTTCAGAAACTGCCGGAATTGCAGGTACACTGGACAGACAGCATACAGCCGCTGCAGCACAGGCAAGCAGACGAATTTTTTTCATTTACCATTCACCTCATATCGTAATTCAAAGGCAACTAAACACTTTTTAAGCCTTGCTATAACGTTTTATCTTATTATACAGTAAATGGGTAATTTTTTCAAGGCATTTAACCGATTTGTTCAAAAAATATTCGTTCTGCCAAATGAGTGCAAAAAATCTAGTACGCTCTAATTTTATGTACGATATCTGAAATGGCATAAAAAACAGCCGCCGCAGTAATCGCATTGACTACTGCGGCGGCTGAATTTCTATTTTATGCTTCAATCTCCGTTCCGTCAAGGAACTGAAAAATCATTTTGTTGTCATGAAACACAGTAACTTTATCGATTGTAATTCGCCAAAGACTCTCGTCAAAGGTATCAATGGGAGCATCGGCTTTTTCAAGCTGAAGAACGAGCTGCTGAAGCTGTTTGATTTTATTCTGACAGTAAATTTTTTTCTGCATCAGCTTCTCATAAACTGCCTTTTGACTTTCGTATTGCTGAACAAGTTCATCATGGCGTTTATCAAATTCTTCCTTGTTTTTGGCGGTTAAAATATTGTTCTGAATGTGCATCTGATTTAGTGCGGCGGTATTTTCCATTTCCTGAATGGCTTTTTCGATTTTGGTATCGAGTGCAGAAGTATCGGAAAGGCTCTCAATCAGAATCTGAACTGTTTCAAGAATCATATCTTTTCCCTGAAAGAACACGGAAAAGGCATTAACAAAACGTTGTTTGATTTCGTCCTCATACAAATGCGGCGTGGAACAGAGCTGCTGTCCTTTGAATTTATTGTTGCACTGCCAGATAACACGGCGGTATTTTGAAGTAGAGTGCCACACTTTTGAACCGAAAAAGCAGCCGCAGTCACCGCAGACAAGTTTTGCGGCAAAGAGTGAATTTCCGCTGTACTGCTTACCCAGCTTTTTACGCCTTGCCATTTCAAGCTGGACTTGCTCGAAATCTTCCGGACTTATGATTGCCTCGTGACTTTCGTCAATGTAATATTGCGGTACTTCGCCTTCATTGACCTTTTTCTTTTTCGTGAGAAAATCAGTGGTAAAACTTTTTTGCAGCAATGCAGAGCCTTTGTATTTTTCATTTGTGAGAATACTTTCAATCGTAGAGGCGTGCCACTTTTCCTTACCGCTTGGCGAAGGAATACCACGTTCCATCAAATTCTTTCCAATGCTATACGGAGTCATTCCTTCAAGGAAGGAGCGATAAATGAAACGAATGATTTCAGCTTCTTCCGGCACAATTTCCGGAAGTCCGTCAGCACCTTTCCTGTAACCGAGAAAACTGGAGTAGGGGAGAGAAACTTTTCCGTCTGCCATACGTTTTCTGTGTCCCCATGTGACGTTTTCGGAAATGGAACGACTTTCTTCCTGAGCTAAACTCGACATTATCGTGATGAGCAATTCGCCCTTGCCGTCAAACGTCCAGATCTGCTCTTTTTCAAAATAACACTCTACATTATTCTCCTTAAGTTTTCGTATCGTGGAAAGAGAATCCACGGTATTTCGAGCAAAACGGCTCACGCTCTTTGTGATGATAAGATCGATTTTTCCATCCAGAGCGTCCTTTATCATTTGATTGAAACCATCACGATGCTTTGTATTGGTTGCGGAAATTCCCTCGTCCGTATATACTTTTACGAACTCCCATTCACCGTGCTTTTTGATGTATTTTGTGTAGTAGTCTACCTGTGCGGCATAGGAAGTCTGCTGTTCTTCTTGTTCAGTAGAAACTCGTGCATATCCTGCGACCTTACGCTTTACGACCGTATCATTTGGCAGATGCGTCAAAGGATTGATTGTCTGCGGAATCATCGTGACTGTTCGTGCCATTTTCTGCTCCTTTCTCCGGTAGCTTTTTTCATTTCATCCGTCCAGCTTTCAGAGCGTGAACGGTCTTTCCAGTTTGCAGAAACCTCATGTCCGTCAGTGAAAATAAAAGTCAGTTCATTCGGTGTAGGAACAAGAATTTTTGCAATCTGATTTTCAAAAATATCTGCATCAAATTTAGATATTTCAAGCACTTCACAACACACAGCGATCAACGTATTTTCGGGAATTTGTTTTGCTGTGGGACAATACTTTTTCCCTTTTGTGTTGTATGTAGCACAGATCCAGACGACACCGGTCGCCGTTGTTTTTCTGCGATAATTCTTACCGCAGCACTGGCACTGAATTTTTCCTGTAAACGGATAAACGACAGTAGTTGATTTTTTAGAAGAAAACTGCTCCTGATGCTTTTTCATCAAGTTCTGCACCGCAAGAAATACCGTTTTTTCAATAATCGGAGGATGTGCTTCTTCCACATAAAATTTTTTGATCTCACCGTTGTTGACCATTTTCCTCTTTGTCATATGATTCTCGCTGTAGAATTTTTGCAGCATAAGCTCACCGCAGTATTTTTCATTGGTGAGGATTCGCCGGACAGCTTCTGCCGTCCATTCGTTGTCAAACTTGGTAGAGATATGCATTTCATTCAGCATATTTGCAATCGCAAGTTTCCCCATTCCCGACAGATAACTGTTAAAAATCAGTCTGACAACTTCCGCTTCATCAGTGATAATTTCAAGCACTCCGTCATGATTCCTTTTGTAACCCAGCATCTGTAAGCTGCTGACTTTTCCTTGTTCAAAATCTTTGCGAATGCGCCATTTCTGATTTTCACTTGCAGATAAACTTTCTTCCTGTGCATAGCTTGCAAGAATACTCAGCATCAATTCTCCGTCCGAAGAAAGACTATGAATTTGCTGTTCCTCAAAATAAACGTCAACGCCTAAATCTTTTAATTCACGAACCGTTTCAAGCAGTGTAACAGTATTTCTTGCAAATCTTGAAATGGACTTTGTGATGATGAGATTCAAATTTCCTGCACGGCATTCTGCAAGCATTTTCTGAAAATTTTCACGATTATCCTTTGTGCCTGTCATAGCCTCGTCAGCGTAAACACCGCAAAACCGCCATTCAGGATTTTTCTGAATCAGATCGCTGTAATAACTGACCTGTGCGGAAAGAGAATGCAGCATAGCGTCCTTTCCGCTGGAAACACGAGCGTAAGCCGCTGTATTGATTTGTTTCTTGAATTTCGGAACAGGAAACTTGACTTGTTCCACAATTCTTGCCATAAAATCGCCTCCTTGTCAGTGTTACATATTAAATCAGAAGTGCCTGAAAGTCAAGCGATTTCCCGATATATGCTGCACAAAGATAAGCCGCATTTTTCGGCGATATTTGACTCACATTTCCTGAATTCAGCTTCTGTTATTGTGCCGTTACTAAGCAGCTTGCGGAAGATGATAATTGTGACTTTGTATGCGGCGATATGCTGTAATTTTTCACTGGTCATTGCGGTTCTCCTTTCGGCAGGATTTGCCATAACAGGCTTTGGAACAGTATTTTCTTGCCTTGCTTGGATAAGCGAAGAACGTCTTTCTGCACGTTTCACATTGGCATTCAATCATTGCAGAAGTGCGGTGCGGATGCTTGTTCCACCAGTTGATACGGCATTTATCGGAGCAGTATTTTTTATGAAACAACGGGTTTCCGCATACAGGACAAAGGTCGGTATTTCGCTTAAAATAAGACTTTATTGTGTTTTCGGAGATGCCCGTTTCAGCGGCTATTTTTTTGTAACTGTAACCTTTGCCCCTTAATTTGATGATATGATTTTTCTCAGCGTCAGTCATAAAGTACCTCCTAAATGAAAACGGCTGCCGAACCAAATCGACAGCCGTCTATAAAGTTTATTTCATCAGTTCATTCACACGTTTCTGTACGGTATTGTAGTCATATCCGGCATTTGTGAGCCTGTTCTTGCGGTCAGTACCGTTGCCCCACTTACCCTGAATAACCTCATGGGCGATTTCATCGATGGACTTCTTTGTAGGATAGACAACATTACCGTTGTTGTCGAATACGGAATAACCTGATTTACAAGCCTTTTTCGCATTTTCCAAAGAAGCGAATGCCCCGATCTGCGATTTTGCATCGCTCCAGCTTTTACGGACTCTGTAGAGCTGTGTAGTGGTCGGAGTTGTCGATGCAGATGTACCGGAATTCATGTAAGACTGCACCTTTGCCTTGAATGCACTCCAATGCGGAAGAATGTACAGAGGACACATTTTGTACGGATTTTTCGCTGTATTCAGATAGTCCACACTGCCGGACTTTCCGTCACGAACGTTCAGCCAGTGGGTGTGCGTGTAGAGATGGTCGATGCTGAGATTGTATTTCTTCAGCAATGCTGCTGCAAGCTTAGCGGCATTATCCTCAGACTTTTTATCTCTATCGTTGTAAGCAGAACTCATGATGCACTCGATCGCAATTGTTCTGCGATTGCCGTTACCACTGCCGTCTGCGGCGTGCCAACCACTCAAAATAAGCGGAAGATTCTGCCATGCACAAACGTTGTCAACGTAATAATGAACTCGGACATCGTTCATATTGCCATTGACAGTGGCTCTCGTATACTGCTCCGCAGGAGTTGTTCCGCTTGCTGTGGAAATCCAATCGGTGTTGTGGATAGTCACGCCAATAATTTTGCCCTCCATAGAAGCGGAGGGCATATCAATTCTATTTGGATTGTGCTTAGTGAGTAAATACTCATTGACGGTAACACCGCCGAAAGTCGTTGTTTTATCAGGTTTTAAGATTGCCATAATCAGTTCTCCTCCTCGTTATTTTCAGTTGTTTCCTCATCAGTTCTGCCGACTTTGGTCTGCAAAACGTCGATTGCTTTCTTAATTGCGGGCGGATACGGGATTCCCATCAAAGACGTATTCTCCACGATAGACAACAGCTCATTCAGGCAAAAGCTGATGCAGACTGCGTCACGGATATAGGTAGTACCAAGCAGAATATCCATTCTGACGGCGACTGCAATAAGCAACAAGGTGCAGACCTTTTTCGCAAGTCCGAACCAGCCTGCTTTGGAGGAAAGTCCTCCGCTGTCGGTGTGCTTGGATTTCTTCATGGCAGCAGTGACAACTCCGGTGAAAAAGTCAATGCCCATGAAAATCACGAGCGTGACCAGTGCGGAGTCCCAACCGCCAAAAATAGCGGCTATAAAGCCGCCCACCAGTCCTGCAATTGTACAGATTGTTTCTTTCATTTTCATCTTCCTTTCGTTGTTTGGGTATAAAAATACCGCCTGTGGAGTTGAAGTGAACCACGGCGGTATTAACTTTATTCAGTTGTGAAAATCGAATACATCACTCAGATAAGCTGACCATTTTTAAATATTTTCTGTAAATAGGATGCATTGCATTTCCTGGTCTGTCAGGGAACATTGTTTTTGGTGCTATTAGGGCAGGAACCCATTCAGCTGAATTTACTTCACTTGAAAGATGGAAATCTTTTTTTGTAGTGAAGCCAATAAATCCATGCATAAGAATATCCTTTGAATTAAACCAATAAGAACCAGCGTATTCAAGCCTTTCAATATCAAGTCCCAATTCTTCTTTAACCTCTCTAACAGCGGTTTCCTCTGCATTTTCTCCAGGTGTGATATATCCTGAAACAAAAGATGTATATTTATCAGACATATACAATTGCCTTAAGAGGGCTATTTCATTATACTGATTAGCTACGAGAACTATGATACAACTGGAAAACGAATCAAACCAGTAGCGATTACATTGTACACAAAATGGTACATTTCCATCATCACCAGCCGTTTTGTTTGTCAATTTTAATCCGCATTGTGGACAATAAATATAATGCATAGTCTCCTCCATTGTTTCTACTAATATCGATTTATACTTTTCTACATTATACATTATTATCACGAAAAAGTCAATCCAAAACCTGAATCCGTTTTATCATCGGATGCGAGTTATTAGAACGTCCGGCAAAAGAAAAATAATATGTACCATTGCTGACGTTACAATCAGATAATGTGGTGATGCAGCTATCGGAATACAGCCACTGAAACGGAATTTTTATCGCCGTGCCATTCTGAATCTGTGTGTAAACATAAACGGAAATTGGCACATCATTCCTTTCAGGTTTCGGTACAAGGTACAGATCGCCATTTTCAGTGGCTCCCGATTGATAACACATAGAAATCTGTGATTTTTCGGACAGATTCAGTTCCTTTGTACAGACGATATAAACCACACCGTTCCATCCGAAATCATCCACGGAAAAGCTCATCTGATAACTATTATCGGCTGAAAGAAAGTGCGGATAGTTTGCAGAGAAATCGGAAATGGAGTTGTATGCATTGTTGTAAATCGTGAACAGATCTGCACCGTATGATGCAAGAGCGTCTGCACCAGCGGAAAACAGCGTAACTGCGTTATTTCCATTTGCAAGCTGCGATTCCAGAATTGTAATTCTGTTTTCTAAAATCTGAATCGCATCGTTCTGATTCTGTTGGTCATACTGGGTCGAGTCCTGAAATTGTTGAAAATCAGATTCCAGCTGAGAAATGCTGTCCCATTTTGCGATTTTTGCCGCAGTAATGCTGTTCAGAAGCGTTAGATTATGATGCCAGTGTGCCTGCGAAATAACGGGTTCAACGGATTCTCTGATGGTCTGAATATCATATTTAGTGCTGTCCTCAAACTGCTGTAAACCGCTTAACAAAGCCAACTGTTCAGCCGTCAGCATATCCAGAACCGCCATATTTTGATGTGAATGCAGTTCCCGTGTTAGTGGAATCATTGCTTCACGAATAGCAAGTGCTTCATCTGCAAGAGCCTTTTTAGTCGCATAGTCGGACGGCTCAATTTCCGCAAGTTTGCGCTGTTCCTCCAATGTGTAGCTTGCTGTAATGTTGTCCAAAATAGACTGGTTTTCATGCTCGTGGGATTTCAGTGACAGCGGATTTGTGATTTTCTGAATCATCAATTCAACAGCGGAAGTCGGTGAATATTCCGACATATCGGGAGTGATTCCATCAACGCCATCTCTGCCGTCCTTGCCATCTTTGCCATCTGTACCGTTTTTACCGTCAATGCCATTCTTACCCGGTAGTCCGTCAGCACCTTTCAAGCTTTCCAGCCATTCCGCAAGCGTTCCGACAAAACCATTTTTTTGGCAAGTTCATAAGCTGAAAGACCGTCTTTACCATCCACACCTGCCTGAATATCGGCAATTTTCTGCAACAACTGCGTGTACAGATCAGGCGTTGGTGGTATGGGAGTATCATCATCGCCCACAAATCCTGATTCACGGATGTTCAGAGTGACGGGAACTGTTGTCGCCCTGACGGTTGTGTCACTTTCAGCATCATATCCGAAAATGCTCATCTTCACCGCACCTACATGAAGCTCCGCAGGCAAGTGACAGACAGTCCCGTCAAATCCAAGAACGATGCTGTAAGTCTCATCACACTGCGAGAACTGCACAACCTTGTGAAACTTCTTCCAATCACCGTCAAAGGTAAATTTCAGATCGACAAAATCAATCTGATGATCGGCAATCACTTCACGTTCCAGAACTTCGATTTTCTGCTGTTTTACGAGAAATTTCCACATTACTCCTTCACCTCATTCCATTCTCCTGTTTCAGTATCATACTGCATATATCCGTCAAAGCAAATGACCTTGTACATATTTCCGGGCATCTGACCGGCATTACCGTCCCAGTTGGAGCGCTTCGTGACCTCTGCCCAATCAGCAAGACTTCCCTCATAGGTGATTGAAGTAAGCATATCGCAGTAGTTGATCCAATGCGATGAAATGATTTTGACCGTTTTGGCAAGTGTTACATTTTTCAGTTTTGGACAGCGTACAAACATAAAACCACCGATTAAAGTGCCCTCATAACGAACCGTTTCAAGATTGATACAGCTTTGAAAAGCATAATCTCCGACTGTAGTCACGGATTTCGGAATGGTTAAAGTTTCAATACGAGTATTTGCAAATGCAAACTGTCCGATTTCTGTCACACTGTCGGACAAATTCAGTTCAACCAGTCCTGTTACTAATTTCTGTTCAACGAGTCCATCACCTGTACCCACCAAAGCATTTCTGCCGATTTTTGTGATAGTATTCGGCAAAGAAATAGTTTCAAGATTATCACAATTTGGGAAAGTAAATGCCCCGATTGATGTGATGCCGCTGCTGACAACAATATTTTTAACATCAAGGTTTTTCTTGAAAGGTGATTCCTGTGGATTGTCAGTAAGAGGTGAATCATAATCATAAGTCGCACCCGTTCCACGTAAAAGAAGTCTGCCATTGGAATACAGCACATAGTAAATGTCCTCGCCGAGTTCTCCGGTTTCGATGATGTCGCCGGTCAGATCATCTACCTTTGTCTGAAGCATATCAACTTTGTTTGTAAGTCCAGCGATGGTATCGTTGTAGTCCTCCATTTCAGCGATCAATTGTGCAAGCTGTGACTGCATTTCAGTTACCTTGCACTTGCCCAAAATGCACTTACAATATCCGCATACATTGCTGTCCTCACGATAATCGTACCAGTCGAACTTGCTCAGCGAAGTCGCACCAACATTCAAACGAACAGCGTAAAGTAGAAGCCTTGTGCGGTTTTCATCGGTTGGAATCACCGGCAAAGCTGGATTTTCAGCAGGTGTGCCGGGAACGATTTCAAGCCGGACAGCACGGACGCTTTCAGAAGTATCGCACACGATTGCGATTGAAACATATCGTGGCAGGCTTTCATCCTGATATTCCGTCAAGTCAATGCTGTAACGTGAATCATTGACGAAATAATGCCCATCAATCCATGCTTTTCCTCGTCCTACAATCACTTTTAATCCACTTGATGCAGCTGTTAATTTGAAACAGTCACCATAATTATCCTGAATCCCGTTGCAAATTAAACTGCCGAGATAGTCGCAGAAGTTCTCTGCCGTGTAAGTTCTGTCAAGCCCTTTTGAATTGAAAAATCCGCTGTAAAATGCCATAAAATCACTCCTTAAAAGTCGGTGTGAGATTTCTTCCGTTCTGGTCGAAGCTCTCAATCATGCCGATAATTTGTATTTTATCTTGCCACAGACCGAATCTGCGATGTTCAACGGTTACATAATCGCCGACGAAGTAATCCATATTATACCGAAACTGTGTGGATTGTACAGCTATCTGCGATTCCGATGTAGCCATTGGTGGAACGATATTTTCTTTGCCACGCTCCTTGAGGAGTTCAATATATTCGTTGTCTGGAATTGGCTTAGATTCGCCGTTTTCCTGCTGTTCGTCTGCCATATTCTTTGCGTCCACATAGACCTCGTAACGCTCTAAAAAGGACGGCTCGCTGCCGTCAAAGTACGTTGTTCGCTTACGTTCTGCACCTTCGCCTTTTCCAAGAACATAGGCGAAATTTCGCTGTGCAGAAATGTCAGTAGAATATGTGAATGACAGCAAGTTTGTGTATCCGTCAGAGAAAATAATGTGCGGATTTTCGATTTGCGAAATGCTTCTATCCGTTCCCTCCGACAAATCCAGAACCATCTCATAATGCTCACCGTTGATTTTATGCAGGCGAATATTTGCAGTACCGCTGATCTTCTCACAGATGGTATAGATCCACCGCATCAGGTTATCATAGCTGACCTGCAATTTGGTTTTCTGCTCCCAACAGATGCCGGAAACCGTACCAAGCAAAAGTCCCGGAATCCTGCGGTTATCAGCACTGATTGCATTCTGCGAAACAACAGAACGCACAATCTCTGAGTAACTTGCCTGCGATGTGAAGGAGCAAGTCGGATAAATAATTCTGCGTTCCAGAAGGCACATCAAAAAACGGCCGCTCACAATGAGATAGTCGCCGTCCTCTGCATCTGTTTCGATTTTGACGGATTCAATCAGTCCGTAATGTTCATGATCATCATCCCTGCCGACGATTCTTCCGGTCTGAAAAATCTCAATATTCCTTGGATTTGCGGCAATATATATTTCAAAAACACCGCAGGAGTAGTATTCTACATCCCACAGCAGACTTGAAAAGCTGTCACATATTGCTTCAAGGGTGATGTGCAGTTTCTCGCCGTCAGTCAGCATATTGTAAATTTCAATCTGCATAAATCACACTCCCAGATACGCATTTCTATGAATTAAACGGACTTTCAGATTGGAGATACCGCCCGATGCACGAAGATAAAATTTGTTTTCTCCCGTCCGCAAAGTCAGCCATGTTGAACCCGAAACAAGGCGGTTGATGATGTTAGTAGTAACACCCTCACGCTCTAATGTGACGGTTTTATTGCCTGTTTTCGTGGTGATCGTGATTTTGTCACCCTCCAAAATTTCGCCTTGAATCTGCATATATTCATCCGTTTCAGCATTGTAAAGCGTTGGGTTGGTTGCAGGACCTCCGCTGATTTCAAGCGTGAATCCGACTTCATCGCCGTCGTTGACAATGGTCATCATGTTCTTGGTGTTGTACTTTCCCAGCGGAAACGGCTTGTCATCATCGGGGAAGATAAAGTGAAACGCGCCTAAAATCTGCGAATATTCCGCAATCTGTGTTTCGATGGAATACCAGTAAATATCGGGACAGATGATGGAAATTTGACCCTTTGTCAGCTGCTCGAAATTTTCCATTTCACAGGTCTCCACAATCCCCTCGGCATATACAGAAATATTTTTTGTGGCGTAATAAATTTTGATATAGCGTGAGGGTTTGACCACTCTGTATAGTTCATGCCGTCTTTTCTCCACACCAAATCCACGCATTTCAAAAGGAATGACCACATTTCTTTTTTCAATGAAAGCATTATTCAAGTAGCTTCCGTCCATGCCTGCGTAAGAAGATGTGCTGATTGTTCCGGATGGCGGATGCAGTCCTTCTATTTTTGAGAATAGTAAGCGGTTTGCTGTCTGCGAGAGATCAATTTGCTGACCTGTTTCGTTTTCTAAAATTAAGGTGTAGAATATGAAAATCGCCTCCTTCCAGCAGATTGATTTTTTAAGGAAATCGTGATATAATGTTACAAGTGATAGTGTAAAAGCTGCTACACTACACCAAAAGTACTATGAAAGCAAATTAAGTTTGAGGTGAGCATTTTGAGCAAATATCATTTTTATAAATCCGATAACATAGAATTTGTTTCTGTAAATGATACTGAGATCTGTTTTGAAGAACATTGCCATACATCTGATTTTGTCATAACCCTTGTTGTCAAAGGTGATGCCACCTTAAAAAAAGAAAAAGCACATGTACTACATACAAACGATATTTTTATTATCCTGCCGTATGAAGCACACTCCTTGATTTCTGATAACAAAATAAGCTTGATTTCCATGTGCATAAAAAAGCAAACAGTTTATACACTTGACTTTACCGCATATCAAAGTTGTATAGAAACATCATTAACTGCAATTTCAAGCAAAATAGATATCAAAGAAAATCAATATAGTCTTTTTTATGCATATGCTTTGGATATTTACAGGAATCATCATGTTCGACAAGCAAAACAAGATGCTTTTGAAGTCAGCAGAAATAAGATAGAACAGTTTCCTGAGTATGACAATACGATAGAACAATTTGCCGATGAGATCTATGTCATACTAATCCCCGAAATGTTGATAGATAAAATTGCGAGCAGAAATTCTGTCAGGCAAGGAGAATACCGCAAGACAGGCTGTCGCCTGTCGAGGATGTTCGACGCAGCATGACGAGATTTATGCCGAAAGTTTATCTATTGTTGTTTCGGGGATTAGTATCAGTAAGTATCATTACATCCGTAGATTTAAAGAGATATCCGGTCTTACACCGCATAAATTTCAAATTCAAAGCAGAATCCGAAAATCTCAGAAGCTATTGATCAGCCAAAATTCAATAGCAGATATTTCGTTGATTGTGGGATTTTACGACCAAAGTCATTTTGACAAGTATTTCAAAAAAATAGTAGGTATATCTCCTACGGAGTATATTTGCTCAGTCAGCAATTTTTTACAAGCTAAAAACTGATTTTCCTGGTATACTCATAGTATCAAAATATAAATGAGGTGTACCTATGGAGAATTTATTTGAAAAGTTTAACTGCGGAACGTTGCTGCTTCCTAAAACAACAAAATCGTTTGAAACTCTTGAATGGAACGAGCATCCAACATTTGAGGGTGTAGAGCTGAAACACATCATAACAGCAGACGATACCAACGGAGAATTCAGCTATCATCTTGTTAGAATCGCACCGAATAAGAAAATTGGTAATCATGTTCATACTGACCAGTTGGAAACACACGAGGTTATCCAGGGCAGTGGTGTGTGTATCAATGAGGGAATAGAACTGGAATATAGCATCGGTACGATTTCGATTATGAAAAAGGGAATGCCGCATGAGGTGATTGCAGGAAATGATGGTTTGCTCTTATTTGCAAAATTTATTCCTGCACTATGTTAATAAAAACTATACCTTCAACGCATTCCGTGTCTGCCGATAAATCTCCAGCCGTGACAGCGATTTCGGACTATTGTTCGTCTGATTCACTGTGCGGCTGTTGTCATTATTGTAGTTGTTAATGACCGTTCCTGCCGGACTGCTGTTTTGCATCGTAGACGAAATACCGCTCATATCCGTATCCAAAGTGAGATGCATCGCACTTGCCACACCGCCGATTGCCTTCGTGATGAGCTTTTTATTGCGGTTGATTCCGTCAGCAAGTCCACCCATAAAGTCCGGCATCCAAGATTCAAAATCGGTCATAGGACCTTTTTCAGGAACAGAAAAGTGCAGATGCTCCCAGATCACATTTGCCACATCGCAGACGGAGTTGTACAGATCCGCCATCATATAGCGAATGCCGTTCACAAGGTTCTGCATCAAATCATAACCCCACTGCCACGAGGAATTGGCAATATTTCGGATAAAATCCGCTGCAGAATTCAGAGCTTCTGTCACCGTATCGCGGATGCTCCAGACCCTGTCCCATACGCCGTTTTTGATATTATCCCAGATATTCAGTACGACGTTTTGAACGTTGTTCATCGTTCCGTGAATGGCATCGGGCATAGCGTTCCAGACATCAGAAACTGTATTTTTCACCGAGTTTACGACGTTTCTTACACTGTCAGAAATCGCATTCCAGGTCGAAACAATAGTATTTTTAATTCCGGTCTGTCCCGTTGAAATAAGCATTTTCATGCCGTTCCAGACCGCAGAAATCACTTCTTTCAAGCCGTTTACCGATGCTGTCAAAATATTTTTGATTGCATTCCAACTGGTTGTGATAGCGGTTTTAATGCCGTCAAGAGAAGTTTTTATCGCTGTAGTAATTGCATTCCATCCCGATTTTACGCCGTTTCCGATATTGGTAAGCACAGCGTTCATATTCGTCTGAATGCTGTTCCAGATGTTTGTGACTTCCGTCAGCGTATCCTGCATGAACGTCCCGACCACGGAAACGATATTTGACATTGCCGTCTTGAACGTATCGGTGAGAGCTGTTGTAATATTTGTGCCAAATGTGCTGAGAGCATCGCCCACAAGCCCCGCATTTGCCGAAATACCGTCCGCCAAGCCCTGCATGAAGTCCGGCATCCAGCTTTCAAAATCTGTCAGAGGACCTTCATCAGGAACGGAGAAGTGCAGGAAACTTTTGATTTTATCCGCAACTCCCGTAACCGCATCCGCCACAGCCTGAATCTTGGATTTGATGCCGTCCACGATACCGTTGATGATGTCAGCACCCCAGCTCCATGCTTCACTTGCGAGATTTTTCACGAAGTTTACAGCATTGTTAAAGCCGTTAACGACTGTATCTTTAATGCCTGTAATCGTGTTGGAAACCGCCGATTTTACGCTCTTCCAGATGTTTGTGACAGTTGTTTTGATGGCGTTCATCACGTTTGAAATGGTCGTTTTAATGCTGTTCCAAATGTTTGATACGGTTGTGGAAATTGCATTCAAAACGCCTGAAACGGTACTGCTGATCGTATTCCAAACAGAAGAAATTACCGACCAGATAGCATTCATAACGCCCGAAATAAAGCCTGAAATCGCATTCCACACGATCGTGATAACGCTGTGAATTGTATCCATAACCGTTGAAATCGCTGTAGAAATGGCGTTCCATATCATTTCAAAGAATGACTTGATACCCTCTAAAATCGGCGTAATAAAGCCAACAATGGCATTCCAGACAGTTTGAATCTTTTCATGGATCCAGTCCATCACATTACTGATAATAATGTGGATCGCCTGAAAAATAGTCTCAAAAAGGTATTTAAATGCTTCCAAAAGCGGAGAAATAAAGTCGTAAATCGTCTGCCAGACCGTTGTGATAGCCGTCCAAATTGCATTCAATACTGTAGAAATCGCCGTTGAAACAGCGTTCCAAACGGTCATGATAACAGTTTGAATTGCCGTGATTTTCTCCGAAATACTGGTGTAAATCGCCGTCCAGATACCGACGAAAAAGTCACGGATTCCTGTCCATATCGTTGTGAAAAAGTTGCTGATACACGTGAAAATTCCTGTAAAAAAGGCTGAAATATTGTTCCAGATATTGATGAAAAAGTCCTTGATCGCTGTCCAGACCTCACTCCAGGAAGTGCCGAACCAGCCAAGGAACACATCTGCAATGCCTTTCAGCGTGTTGACAATATTCGTGAAACTATTTTTAATGAAGTCCCATATGCCGACAAAAATACCCTTGACACCGTTCCATAGCTGTTCCCAATCACCAGTGAAAAGTCCGATGAAGATATCCAGAATACCAAGTATGATATCAACGATAACATCAAAAGTTTCCGCAATATAGGTGAAAACGCCCTCGAACCAAGGTGCAAGAATATCACAAAGTCCCTGCCAAACGGTTTTTACAACATCGCTGAAATCCTCGAAATGAAAGCCTAAAGCGTTCAGACGGTCAACGATACCGGAGGTCAGATTTTCAAAAACAGATTTGATTTTTCCCCAGATCTCGGTCATTTTATTGCGGAACTCTTCATTGTTCTTCCACAGATTCACAAATGCAGCGATCAGAACTCCGATCGCTGCAACAACGGCAATGACAGGGGCGGAAATGCCGCCAATCACACCGCTTAGAGCTGCAAAAGCAGACTTTGCACCAGCGATCAGCGTAGGGATGTTTGAAATGAATTGCATGAGCGTTCCAACCGTTGAGATCGTTTTACCAATTACAATCAAAAGAGGACCAAGAGCCGCCGCAACGAGAGCGATTTTAATAATCGTCTGCTTGGTACTGTCGTCCAGTGCGTTAAATTTCGTAACCCATTCCTGAATTTTGGCGATAATTGGGGTTAAATACTCCGCTAAAAGCTGTCCCAAAGAAGTCATAAGCACATCAATGGACGATTTCAACTGCTCGATTGAACCGCCGAAACCGCTCATCATCGCCTTTGCCATTTCATCGGTTGTGCCTGCACAGTTGTTCAAAGAACTACTCAGGCTTTCTACATCCGTAGGAGCCGTATTGATTAACGCAAGCCACGGTGCCATCTGATTTTTGCCGAAGATAGCAGAAGCCGCGGCAATCTGCTCGGACTCCGAAAGCTTGGAAAATGTTTCATTCAGTTCCTTGTGAATTGTGATGGTGTCCTTCATCGTGCCATCGGCATTCGTAACCGATATGCCCAGCTCATCCATCATCGCTGCGCCTTCTTTTGCAGGCTTGACCAGCCTTGCAAGACCTGTTTTCAGAGAGTTTGCAGCAACTTCGGCTTCGATGCCGTTGTTTGCCATCACGCCCATATACAGGGCTGCATCGTTTACCTCATAGCCTGCTGTCGAGAAAATCGGGGCAGCGACGGACATTGCTTCGGATAAGCTGTCAATATCCAATGCGGAATTGTTGCAGGCGGCGGCAAACACATCGGCATAATTTGCAGCATCGTCAAAAGAACCGTGAAATCCGTTGATCGTAGCAACAAGTCCTGTCGAAACCGTATCCAGACTTCCGCCTTCGCCTGCCGCCAAGTTCATGGCAGGAGCAAGGGCTGCTGCGGCTTCCTCTGCGTTCAATCCTGCACGGGCAAAGTTCAGGGTTGCTGTTGCCGCATCGTTCATGCCGAAGGTGGAGTTTGATGCGGCATCTTTCATCGCTTTATCCAGTAAATCTGCCTGTTCTTCGGTGTTTTTCATCGTGGCGTTGGTGAGCTGCATGATCTTGTCCACTTCGGCAAATTTGACGGATGCAGTTGTTCCCAACGCCGCTACGCCTGCGGTGATCGGCAGCAATTTTTCTCCTGCACCCGAAATTTTACCTCCGGTTTTTTCCAGCACCTCTCCGGCTTCACCGATTTTCACAAGGGCAGTTTTAGTCTTGGAGGCTTCTGTTTGCAACCGCTGCAAGTCTTGTTCAGTTTCGGTAATTTCACGTTGCAACGAGTCATATTGTTCAGGACTGATCGGGTTGCCGAATTCGTCAGAAACATCTTTTGCGGACTGTTTCAGAGATGCTAATTCATCGGAGGTGTCCTTGATTTCACGCTGCAAGGCATCATATTTTTCCTGCGATATTTCGCCCTTTGCAAGCTGTTCATCGGCGATTTTGGACTGCTCTTTGAGATCCTTCAGTTTGGCTTCTGTCTCACTGATTTTCTGCTTGATAGGTTCGTACTTTGCCCTCCACGCATCGTAGTTGTCCTTTGTTCCTGCCGCCTGTTCACTTGCTTTTTTGAGGGTTTCCAGCTTGCCGGTTGTTGAGGAAACAGCATCGGCTAACAGTTTCTGCTTCTGTGACAGAAGTTCCGTATTGGTCGGGTCGAGTTTCAGCAGCTTTTCTACGTCTTTTAGCTGTGACTGGGTGTTTTTGATGTTTTTATTGACACCTTCGAGGGCTTTGGAAAGCCCCGTTGTATCGCCGCCAATTTCAACGGTGATGCCTTTGATTCTGTTTGCCATGCGGTTTCACCTCCGTTCATACAGCACCGAAAATACGCCTAAAATCGGTCAAAGTCATCCTGACCCGCTATCTCTGTCCAGCCCGAATAGTCGTCCCTTTCACGTTCACTGAACATATCATTGACAAGCCCGATAGTGAGAAGTTCCAGCTCGGAAAGAGAAATTCCGAGCTGAACACATCTGAGCAGAAATAGCGGAGTCGTCATTGGGCGGTCAGTTTGGCGATGTTTTTTTTAGATTCAACCTGCGTAGCCGTATTCAGTCCCCACAATTCAATCAACTGCGGGAGAATTTCATAAATACTGAACGTGTTGAACTGCTCCAGAAAGTCGTCTGGATTATCAGGAACATTCTCAGGATCAGCGTGTTTTGCCATTACAAAAGCGATATTTTCAAAGACCTCAAGGCTCTCAATGTCGAGTGTAGAATTCTCCTCATCACCCTCCTTGACGTTTGTCTGCAATGCCGCAAAATCCTTGTAAATATCACGCCCGAACTTCAGACGATAAAGGCGAGGCACAGCAGCACTCGCCTTAAATGGTACTTCGATACCGTCAATCGCAATATTTTTCTTGATAGCCATATCTGTGCCTCCTTATGAAGTTTTAGCGGCAGTCGTTTTTGCCGCTGCAAACGTCGGAATGTAGACGGATTTATACCAGTTGTTATAGGTAGTTTCATCCGTATTCTCGCAGGTCTTGGATTTTACCAGACCGTCAGGAAGTGCGGAAGCCTTGAGGGACAGTGTTTCCGTCTTGACCTCCGTGCTTTCCTCAGTAGTAGAGCTTTCCGTTTTCGGACGACTTGCACTGCAGCAATAAAGGACATGACGAATGTGATTTTTGTCGCCGTTAAATTCAAACAAAAGTGCAAACTGTGCCGTTTCAGCGTTGTTACGTTCCACAAGCACGCCCTTTGTATCCTGAATCTCACCGAGAATTTCTGTTGCAAAATCCGTAGTGATAAGTGCGATTTCCAAATCGCCTGTATATCCGGCATTGTTGTTGATGACGTAGTACACGGTATTATCGGCATAAAAATTTTCATTTTCGCCGTTGGCATCAATGGAAAGCGATACCGCACCGGGGATTCTCACAGGCGTAGCGAATGTGGGAACACCGTCATCCGTCCACGACGTGATTTTTGCCCAGTGTACCTTGTTCAGACCAAACTTGACCTTATTCTTTTTCAGGGCCATAATCAAACCTCCATTTCGTATAACACTTCATACATCTCTTCGGATGCGATCCATGTTTCAGTTTTATTGTAAAAAAGTTGATGATGCCGAAGAACCGCCTCAATTTCTGCCTCTGTATCGGGAGATTTTTCATCCGTGTACAACTCAATATCCAGTTTCTTAAAGCTGTGATACATGATATTATCCGCACTGAATGTATTTTCTCCCGGTGACAGAAAAATCAGGAAGGGCGGCTTGGGACTTTCACCCT
>CANPXN010000031.1 GCA_947586185.1 uncultured Clostridia bacterium | reverse complement strand
TTCTCATTCTTGCTTTCATGGTTCTATTATACCATGTTTTTACTATTTTTTCAATAGAGGTTTTTAGAGGTTACCTAATGATATTATTTTTGATGAAGATACTAAGGATAATTGAAATAGCACAGTTCTCCTTATTTTCTTCAAACTTTCACATTTCCGCCACCTTCCGTCTATAAATCTTATTGCAATTTAAATGCCCGTATGATATAATTACAGTAAGCAGCAAATTTACTTGCGCTTAATATATTGGTCATTTTTTACGGCAGCCGCTATAACGGCCAAATTAATTTGGCGTTTACTATAAACTTTTTAACGCCATAAAAAATCCTGAAAGGAGACGCCGCCCAAGCGGCAAACAATTATTATGTGTGGAATAGTTGGATATGTAGGACCCCGTGACTGTACGGATGTACTGATCGACGCCCTTTCTAAGCTTGAATACAGAGGCTATGACTCGGCTGGTATAGCTGTTTTTGATAATGGAAAAATCTCCGTTGCAAAATCCAAAGGACGCCTCAAGGATTTGGAAAACAAAATGGAAACCGAGGGCAGACCTCAGGGGCATGCCGGTATCGGTCATACAAGATGGGCAACCCACGGAGAGCCGTCCGATATTAACTCACACCCTCACAGCGGAAAGAGAGTTACTATCGTCCATAACGGAATAATCGAAAATTATAAGAAGCTAAAGGACTTCCTTGTAAAGCAGGGCAAAAACTTTTTAAGCGAAACGGATACCGAAGTCGTAGCGCAGCTTCTTGACTACTACTATGACGGCAATCCTCTTGAAACCATTATCAAAACGGTTCATGAGCTTGAAGGCTCCTACGCTTTAGGAATCGTCTTTGCAGACTTTCCGGATACGGTTTATGCTGTCAGAATGGAAAGTCCGCTCATTATCGGTAAGGGAGAGGGCGAAAGCTTTATTGCCTCCGACGTTCCGGCTATACTTAAATACACAAAGGACTACTACCTTTTAGAGCATGGTGAAGTTGCTATGCTCAACCGCAACGGCGTAAAATTTTATGATATACATAAGCGCGAGATCGAAAAGGAGCTTAAAACCGCCGACTGGGATATGGACGCTGCCGAAAAGGGCGGCTTTGAGCATTTTATGCTAAAGGAGATCCACGAACAGCCGGAGTCAATCAAAAAGACTATTGCCCCAAGAATCAGCGACGGTCTTCCATGCCTTGAGGAATGCGGCATAACTCCTGAAAAACTCAAGAGTTTCGACAAGATCTATATTGTAGCCTGCGGCACTGCCATGCATGCCGGAATGGTTGGCAAATACGTTATAGAAAAGCTTGCAAGAGTCCCGGTGGTTGTGGATATCGCATCGGAATTCAGGTACAGGGACCCTCTGCTGACTGACAAGGACCTTGTAATAATAATCTCCCAGTCCGGAGAAACCGCAGACAGTCTTGCGGCTATGCGCCTTTCCAAAAAGCTGGGTGCTCAGACTCTTGCAATCGTAAACGCCAAGGGCAGCTCCATTGCCCGTGAAGCGGATATGCTTATTTACACCCATGCAGGTCCGGAGATAGCAGTTGCCTCCACAAAGGCATACATGGTACAGATCGCTGTAATGTATCTGCTGGCATTTGAGCTTGCCCTTGCCTCAGGAGCGATCGACGAATCTCAGTGCAGACAGCTCACCGCTCTCTTACAGAGTACCCCTGAGCTTATCGAAAAGATTCTTGAAGAAAAGAAACAGGCTCAGTACATAGCCTCAAAGCTTATCACAGCCGATAGCCTGCTCTATATAGGAAGAGGCCTTGACTATGCCCTTAGTATGGAGGGTTCATTAAAGCTCAAGGAAATATCATATATCCACTCGGAATCCTATGCAGCAGGAGAGCTTAAACACGGCACGATCTCCCTTATTTCCGACGGTATGCCCGTTATCGCAGTTGCCACACAGACTGCTTTGTTCGACAAGACAATAAGCAATATCAAAGAGGTTAAGGCAAGGGGCGCTAAGGTGGTTATCGTATGCAGAAACGGCTATGAGCCTGAAAAGGACGTTGCGGATTACAAGTTCGGTCTGCCGGATATTGACGATATACTAATGCCTATGACGGCGGTAGTTCCGCTCCAGCTCATTGCATACTATACGTCGGTGCTGAGAGGAAACGATGTTGATAAGCCAAGAAACCTTGCAAAGTCCGTTACTGTTGAATAAGAAACTGACCTTCAAAGCTATGCTTTCAACAAGCAGACGGCTTGGGATATCAAGCTGTGATCCAGTAGGAGATCGTACATCTGCTGAATCTAAAGACGCTCTCCGCCTATGGAGGCGGAGGACATAAGCGTCGGTTATAAAACAAACCAATTACCGGAGGATAAAATGAAAATAAACAAACTGCTTGCGCTTTTCTGCTCAGGTATTATCGCTTTCAGCATCCCTTTTACTTATGCCTCAGCTGAAGAAAGCGAATATGATCCATGGAACGACGACTACAGCTATGACGAAGTCGAAATAACCGACAATGATCTTATTACCAGTGAGGACGGCCAGTATACATATAAAACCTCAACCGATGAGGACGGAAATAAATGCGCAGTACTGGAGGAGTATCTGGGAAAGGATACAAAAGTCGAAGTACCTGGAAAAATCGACGGCATCAAGGTTTCAGAGCTTGGGGACAGAACCTTTTTTATGAAAACCAATATTAAATCCATAGCTATCCCCGAAAGCGTTGAATATTTCGGCTATTATTCTTTTTACGGCTGTACCTCTCTTACTGAATTTAAGGTAAGCGACAAAAACAAGATATACAAAGCAGAAAACGGAATACTTATGGGAAAGGACGACCTCACTATCGTTGCCTATCCAACAGGGCTTAACCCTGAAAGCTATACCGTTCCGGATACTGTTCAGGGTATTTCCGCAAGTGCTTTTGCAATGTGCTCAAAGCTTAAAAGCATAACTTTGCCGAAGGACCTTACCTTTATCGGAAGATACTGCTTTGCAGAATGTACGGCTCTTGAGAGCATAGAGCTGCCGGATAACATAACAAGCCTTGATCAGTCAACCTTTGCCGGCTGCACTGCTCTTTCCAATGTAAAGCTTCCTGCAAACCTTACCACACTGGGCGACTCTGTGTTTTATCAGTGCAAAAGCCTTTCGGAAATCCAGTGGCCGCAATACCTAAATTCCATAGGACAGGCTTGCTTTGCGGCAACGGCAATGAAAAGCGTAGATATTCCGGCAACTATCACTGGTATCGGTTACAGCGCTTTTGGCTACAACGTTGATGAAAACGACCAGTTTGTTAAAAATTCCTCCTTTACTATCTATGGCTATAAGGGCAGCTATGCTCAGACATACGCCTCGGAAAACGAGCTGACCTTTGTAGCTCATGACCTTTCTACATCCGGCGATGAGGAAAAGGATAAGGATAAGGAGAAGGGCATTAAAACATGGCAGATCGTTCTCATCTGTGCGGGAGCAGCGGTTATCGCAGGGGCAGCCATTATTATAATCGTTATTGCCGTTAAAAAGAAAAATAAGGATAAGCCTGTCAAAAAGACGGCTAAGTCCTCTGAGGAAATAAAGCAGGACCTCTATGATCTTTTAGAGGAAACAGGGGAAGATAATTTGGAGGAATCAGATGAAAACAAAGAGGATATTTAAAGCCGCAGCTATTACGGCGGCCGCAGTGCTTACAGTAATTCTGCCATTTTCGCCGGCATGCGCTGAGGAACAGGGACAGACTATTACCGAAGGCGATGTTACATACAGGATAGTAAGCGAAAACGCCTTTATTTCCGGCTGTTCGGAGGACGCCTCTTCTGTGGAGGTTCCGGAGGAAATTGACGGTCATCCCGTTACCGGAATAGACGAAAACGCATTCGCAGAGCATGAAAGCCTGATAAGCGTAAAGCTTCCGGAAACAATAACTTCCCTTGGAGTTTCAGCCTTTGCAGGATGTTCTTCCCTTACAACTGTAAATATTCCCGAAAAGGTAACGGAGATTCCCGAAAACTGCTTTGCCCTTTGTACTGTTCTTTCACAGTGCAGCATTCCGGAGGGAGTGCAGAAGATCGGAAACAACGCCTTTACATCAATTGAGGATATGAGCTGGCTTACGCTTCCGAAGGGGCTTACGGAAATAGGAAACTACGCTTTTTCATATTCAGGTGTTCCGGCAGAGTTTGTGATCCCTGAGGGGGTAACGACTATGGGTTCAATGGCGCTTTATTACTGCGATACCCTTGAATCCGTGACCATTCCCTCCACTCTGACGGATCTTGGCACTCTTGCATTCCTTGGCAGCAAAAACCTAAAGGACGTAAACGTTGCCGACGGAAACGAGATCTACAGCGACGACCACGGAATAATGTTTTCAAAGGATAAGAAAACCATGTATTTCTACGGCGCAGGAAGGGATGTTGAAAGCTACACGATCCCTGAGGGAATTACAACCCTTGGAGATGCCGTATTCTTTGCAAATCCCTATCTTAAAAAGGTCGTTATGCCCGAGGGCATAGTCTATGTGGGAAGCGCAGTATTCTCAAACTGTACCTCCCTTACAGATGTAAACATTCCGTCAACTCTCAATTACATTTCAGAGAGTATGTTCTGTGACTGTGAAGCCCTTAAAAATATCGAGATACCGAATACAGTCCAGACGATATACGAATATGCGTTTCTGAACTGTGGAATAAGAAAGATCACGATACCGTCAGGCGTTGCAAGACTTAACGACAACTGTTTAGGATATTTCGACGACAAAAACGGAAATTATTTCAAGTATAAGGATTTTGAAATAACAGGCTATAAAGCGACTGCCGCTAAAACATATGCCGACAAAAACGATATTGATTTTCACTCCCTGGACGGAATCGAGATAAGTCCTATAGTTATAGGCTGTATCATCGGTGCAGTAGTCCTTGCAGGTATTGTTGTTTTCATTGTGGTTCTTGTCAAGAAGAAAAGTGAATATTAACAAATCAGAGCCGTATACAAAACGTATACGGCTCTAATTGTATACCCACGAAAATTAATTTTTAAAAATTTGTTGTACTCTATCCCCATATCTCTGTTAAGAAAAAGTTTTTTAGTTCACTTCCAATTTTATTTTCGTCCCTTAAAGGGACTTTGTCCCTTTAGCAGGGGGTGCGGGGGACAGAGTCCACCGCATAGTGTTTCAAAAATTGATCTCCGTGTTGTGTACGGCTTTTTTATTGACACTCAGAATTTTATATGCTATAATAAAACAAGTGTTATAAAACATCCGCTTTAGAAAGGAGAACCGGCATGCCGCCAAAAGCAAAATTCACAGAAGCCGAAATTATTGACGCAGCCCTTGAAATCGTCCGGAAAAACGGATTTTCCGCCCTTACTGCAAGAGCCTTGGGAGCAGAGCTTGGCAGCTCGGCAAGACCTGTATTCACAGTATTCCGCAGTATGGAAGAGGTACAGCAGGCAGTAATAAGCAAAGCCAAAAGTCTTTACAGCAGTTATATTGACAATGGACTGTCCCAGCCAATGGCGTTTAAGGGAGTAGGAACTCAGTACATTTTATTTTCAATCAAAGAACCTAAGCTGTTTCAGCTATTGTTTATGAGGGAACAAAAACAGATTTCCGGCATTACGGAAATACTGCCAATTATTGATGACAACTACGGGAAAATACTTTCATCCATAAACAGCGACTATGGTCTTCAAGGAGAATGTGCTCAAAGACTGTACCAGCATATGTGGATATATACCCACGGTATAGCCACACTCTGCGCTACAGAAATGTGCCGCTTTACTCCGGAGGAAATAAATAAAATGATATCAGAAGCAGCAATATGTCTGCTGAAAGGAATGAGGCAGGAATAATGATAGATATAGTAAATGCAAGCAAATTTTACGGAACAGGACAAAGCCGCTTTCAAGCGTTAAAAAGCGTAAGTCTTAAACTAAAAAAAGGAGGCTTTTATGTGGTGACCGGAGCCTCCGGCTCAGGGAAGTCAACTCTTTTGAATATTGCATCCGGGCTTGAGCGTCCGGATGACGGCAATATCATTTACAGCGAAACGGATATTGCAGGGCTTACGGACAAAGAGCTTACACAATTCAGAAGAAAACACACAGGTTTCATTTTTCAGCAGTATTATCTCCTGCCGAATCTTAATGTGGATAAAAATGTAAAAATGGGAGCGGACCTTGCCGGCAACAAAAATTACCGGGAAGTAATTAAAGCAGTAGGTCTTGAAGACAAGCTGCAAAAATATCCGGGAGAGCTTTCCGGAGGTCAGCAGCAGAGGGTATCAATAGCAAGAGCGCTTGCCAAAAAGCCGGAGATACTCTTTCTGGACGAGCCGACAGGAGCTCTTGACGAACAGACCGGTCGCCAGATCCTCGATTACATATCAACGCTGCAAAGGGAATACGGCTTTACGGTTGTAATGGTTACCCATAACCTGAACATAGCACAAATGGCAGATACGGTAGTAAAAATGAACAGCGGGAAAATAACTGAAATTTATAGCAACAGTGAAAAGAAAACCGCATACGAGATAGGCTGGTGAAAGTATGATCGTAGGAATAAAGGATACCTCAAGGCTTGCGGCAATTGCAGTAATGGCTTTTTGTGCGGTATTCGTCTGCACTATGTTTTTAAACTACAATATTGATATTGGAGCTGTCAGCAGTGAAATAACCTCTCCCGAGGCAAAGGCTCTTTACAGTGCAATGCTTTCCTGTTCCAAAATGGCATGCTCTCTGAGCGGCGGCTGCCTTGCTATTACATCCGCTGTGATGCTGCTGTTTTATGTAAAACACTATGTTACCCTTCGCAAAAGGGAGTTGGGCATATTGAAAGCCCTGGGGTATACAGACCTACAAGCATCTATGAGCTTTGGTATTTTTGGAATAAGCGTTCTTGCCGGAGCAGCGGCAGGCTTCTGCGCAGCTTATGCCGTAATGCCGCTGTTCTATAAGACTCAAAACAAAGACGGACTTCTGCCCGATATTGATATAGACTTTCACCCCTCCCTTTTGCTGTACTTGGTGATCCTCCCGGGGATATTCTTTGCAGCGCTCTCTGTTTTCAGCGCCAGCCGCATGCTTAAAAAGCCTGTAATATCTCTTTTAAAGGATACCCTCCAGACCAATGGCAAAATAAAAAAGCTCAGGGAAAGCTCCTCAGCAGAGCTTTCCTTTACAGCGGAGCTTAGAAAAAGCAATCTTAAAACGAAAAAAGCCCTTGTATTTTTTATGGTATTTTCCTCATTCTGCTTTTCTGCAATGACCCAGATGTCCTTTAGCATGAATGAGCTTTCCAGCTTCCTAATGGGAGCAATAATTATGCTGATAGGCGTTACCCTGGCATGTACAACTCTGATTCTTGCCTCCTCTGCCGCAGTTGGCGGAAACACAAAGACAATCGCCATGATGAAGGCTTTCGGGTATTCGGACAAGGAATGCCGTACAGCGCTTCTTGACGGCTATCGTCCATGGTCATATGCCGGCTTTGCGCTGGGTACCGGTTATCAGTATCTGCTCCTAAAAATCGCAGTGAATATTGTGTTCAAGGATGTTGAAAACATTCCGGATTACAAATTTGACCTTGCCGCAGCAATAGTTTCACTGGCAGCGTTTGCGGTGCTGTATGAACTTGCGATCTATATATGCGCTAAAAGAATAGAAAGGGTATCAGTAAAAGAAATAATGCTTGAATAGCCTTTGAAAATTTGGTGTATTCTATCCCCATATCTTTGTTAAGAAAAAGTTTTTTTGCTTCCTTTCAATTTTATTTTCGTTCCTTAAAGGGACGAAAATAAAATTAAATCGGGATTCTAAAGGGACTTTGTCCCTTTAGCAGGGGGTGCGGGGGACAGAGTCCACCGCATAGTGTTTCAAAAATTAATTTCTGTGGGATTGCCGCTTCTGTTATTGACTTTTTATATTTTATGCTTTATAATATTTACAGAGGTGATCTCATGAACGATTTTGAAACAGAAGTGCTTTCCGCTCTAAAAACCTTAACTATCGGCTTTTCAGACATGAAGTCCGAAATGTCAGAAATGAAATCTGAAATGTCTGAAATGAAATCAGATATAGCAGAGTTGAAAACCGATGTAGCAGGTTTAAAAACAGATGTAGCAGAGTTGAAAACCGATGTTGTAGGTTTGAAAACTGACGTAGCAGAGTTGAAAACCGATGTAGCAGGTCTTAAAACAGACGTAGCAGGTCTTAAAACAGACGTAGCAGAACTGAAAACCGATGTAGCAGGTCTTAAAACAGACGTAGCAGAACTGAAAACCGATGTATCAGGTTTGAAAACAGATGTAGAAAACCTGAAAACTGACGTATCAGACCTTAAATCAGACGTATCAACCCTGAAAACTGAAATGTCCGATATGAACAAGAGAGTAACAAAGATAGAAAATGACATATCAGAGATGAAGGAAGAAGCAGAAATCACAAGAACTGCGGTAAATTACAACGGCGAAAGGCTTGACTGTCTTATTGATGAGCTTAAAAAGCTTAATGTTCTTACCTAATTACATATTGATTTTTTCAGCGAGGCTTAAAGCCTCGTTTTTTTGTAATAGGACACCCCGGAAGATTCATATAGTTTTTTGTATAGCATTTATTTTGCAAGGAGGAAAAACTATGGGACTTACTTCCGATTCAACAGGAAAAGGAGCAGTTGACAGCGGCCTTTTTTTAAAC
The DNA here is from genome assembly GCA_947586185.1 of uncultured Clostridia bacterium. Taxonomy (GTDB): domain Bacteria; phylum Bacillota; class Clostridia; order Oscillospirales; family Ruminococcaceae; genus Porcipelethomonas. Next base: position 22,768 of record CANPXN010000031.1, on the reverse strand, counting down.
AGAGCTGAAAACGAATATGTAGTAGCCCTTGCCGGAAATCCAAACGTAGGAAAATCCACAGTGTTCAATGCGCTTACCGGCATGAAACAGCATACAGGAAACTGGGCAGGCAAAACTGTAACAAACGCATGTGGAAGATGCTCACACGGGGATAAAAGCTATATTCTCGTGGATCTCCCGGGAACATACTCTCTTATGGCTCACTCTGCCGAAGAGGAGGTCGCAAGAGATTTTGTATGCTTTGAAAATCCTGATGCAGTTATCGTTGTATGCGATGCAACTTGTATAGAACGCAATCTGAATCTTGTGCTTCAGACAATAGAAATAACCCCTAAAACTATTGTATGTGTAAATCTTCTTGACGAGGCTAAAAAGAAAAACATAACCATAGACCTTGAGGCTCTTTCACATGAGCTTTCAGTTCCGGTAGTGGGAGTTACCGCAAGAAGCGGAGAAGGTCTTCCAGAGCTTATGGATGCTCTTGACGAAATGGTTGCAAAGGAAATGGACTTCATAAGGCCTGTATGCTATCCTCCGGAAATAGAAAAAGAGGCAGAAGCTCTTTCCCGGGAAATATCACCTCTTTTAGGAGGCAGGCTTTCCCCATTCTGGACAGCGGTAAAGCTTATTGACTATGATGAAAAGCTATGCGAAGGGATATGCCAGTGCACAGGCTGTGAGCTTAAGAGCCGTTCTGTAGAAGGCTTTACCAAAGAAAAGATCAGTGATGAGATAATATCAGCAATTATAAAGCGAGGCGAGGAGATCGCCGGAAAGGTCACAAGCTTTGCAAATGAAAAATACTACGAAAGGGACAGAAAAATAGACAGGATCCTCACAAGCCGTATTTTTGGAATCCCCATAATGCTCATGATGCTGGCAGTGGTTTTCTGGCTTACTATCACTGCCGCAAACTATCCGTCAGAGCTATTGAGCCGTGGACTGTTCTTTGTTGGCGGAAAGCTGGAAAAGCTCCTTATATATGTAAACTCTCCGGAATGGCTTACGGATATGCTGATAAACGGCATATACAGGGTCCTTGCCTGGGTAGTATCGGTTATGCTGCCGCCTATGGCAATATTTTTCCCGTTGTTCACTCTACTTGAGGATTCCGGATATCTGCCCCGTGTCGCCTTTAATCTTGATAAGCACTTCCGCCGCTGCGGAGCATGCGGAAAACAGGCGCTTACTATGTGGTTGGCGAAAAACTGGATGCCATTTTTGCAAACACTTTCTTTCCATGCATAGCATGGGATTAAACTGGATGCAATTATAGCAGTCGCTTTTTTACTATACATGGTATGGTGTAAAACCGTTTGCAAGAATAAAATAAATCCCGACCTTATAACTTATATTAAAATTTATACTCTTAATTAAAAATGCATTCTTGAAAAATATATGCTGTTATTTTTCTTAAGAAGTTCTAAATATTTATAAAAAAACAAAGTACAAGAATTTTAGGTTCTTGTACTTTTGTTATATATTTAATTTTCACTCAACTAAATATAGTTTTTTGTCTTCTTGATAAAGAGACTCCCCCACTCTCTGTTACATGCCTAAAACATATCTCTTGTGCTGATGATTAGCCTATGATAATCCGATATTTTTTATTCATAAATAACACCTCCGACCTTATATCTATATTTTATACCTATTCCAACAACAGGAACAAAAAGCGTTCTAACTACACACGCCACGCAATATATATTAAATATAACAAAAACCTCGCTGTTTAGGCACTTTCAATAGATGTTGTTATAGTGGGGTCTCCTATTTCATACGAGACCCCACTATAACAACATACAATACATATAATAAATTATATTTGAAAGTTCACAGCGAGTTTTTTGTTATAGGTATTGTTTATGTAGTTAGTTTTTATAATACAGGAGGTGGTTAATTTGTGAGATTGACTGAAAGAGATTATAAGATTATGAAAGAAATCGACAGATGGAGAGCTTGTACTGGAAAACATATTAAATTTTTGTCCGGCTTTTCCGGTCAGCGTTCGGCAGACAGAAGACTTAAACTTTTAATTGAAGCCGATTATATTAGCCGAAAAAAATATTTGTACGGCGTTCCAAGTATTTATTCTATTACTTCCAAAGGCAAGATATTAATTAACGCTCCCAAGAGAATGGAAAAAATCAAGGTTGAACAGATTGTTCATGATATGACTGTAATAGATGCTGCTATATACTTTAATCTGAAAAATAATATTGATTTTGATAAAATTACAACAGAAAAACAATTACACCGCTCAGACGGTTTTGGAATACGTAAACACAGACCTGATTTTATTTTTAATGATATTGATAAAACAAACTGCGTTGAAGTTGAACTATCTTTAAAAGCAAAAACAAGACTTGAAAATATTATAAAAGATAATTTTTTGGCTTATGATACTCAATTCTGGATTGTTCCGGATTCTCAGCCAAAAATAAAACAGATATTAATTGATAGTCAGATGATTTATACTAATACAGAAATTATAAATCTTGAGGAGGTTAAAAATTATGTTAGTAAGTTTATTTGAACGGAGTTGAAAAATTCCAGTATATTTTAGTATCTCTTATTATTTTTATTGCTACTTTAATGATAATTTACGGAGAAAAAAGGCATTTACAACTTAGAAAAATTTTTAATTTTACTAAAGAACTAAGAAAGGTGAAATTTAAAATGAAAAAACCTAACTTAAACAAGGATAATGCGGCTTTAATTGGTTATAACGGTAAAAAGCCTGTTTTCTGTTCTGATAATTCAAAACATGTTTTTGTTTGCGGTACTACAGGGAGCGGGAAAACTGTCGCTCTCAGCAATTACATAAAAAACGCAATGGACAAGAATTTTCCCCTTTTGATTATTGACGGTAAAGGTGATACAAACCAAAACAGCTTAATTGATATTGTAAACAAACTGAACACAAAGAACAAGCCGATGTATACAATAAATCTTACTGATATTGAACAGTCTGACAAGTACAATCCGTTTTGCAATGCATCTCCAACTATTGCAAAAGATATGCTGATAAATATGACGGACTGGTCTGAGGAGCATTATAAATTAAATGCAGAAAGATATTTACAAAAGCTTATAATGCTGATGCATAAAGCTGAAATGAAATTGACCTTGAAAACTATTGTTAAATTCATGAATATTGATAAATTTAAAGAGCTGTCTGCAATACTTTTAAAGCAAGGATTAATAGATAAACCTGAACATCTTGAAAATATAGAAATTTGTAAAACCTCCGGCAAGGTTGCAGAAAATTCTATTGCAAGATTTTCTACTATTGTCGAAAGTGAATTAGGATATATTTTTGACGATAACGGCATTGATATTTATACTGCATTAAAACAAAGTGCTATTATTGTTTTTATTTTGAACCCCCTTATTTATCCTGAAATTTCTCAGGCTTTCGGCAGACTGATTTTAATTGACAGTAAAAAAGCAATAAGTAAGCTATTTCAAAATAATTATAAGAGAACGTTTTTTATTTTTGATGAAATCAATGTATACGCTTCAAAGACGTTAATTGACCTTGTAAATAAATCAAGAAGTGCAAACGTTACTTGCGTTCTTGCCACACAAAGTCTTTCCGACCTTGCAATTGCGGAAAATGAAGACTTTACACAGCAAATTATTGAAAATTGCAATAATTATCTTGTATTGCGTCAGAACAGCGCAGTAAATTCCGAAAACTGGGCGAATATTTTAGGCACAAGACAAACTATGGAAGTAACATATCAGCTACAGCAAAAGGGACTTGATATTTCACAAACCGGTTTTGGTTCTGCTAAATGTGTAAGAGAATATGTATATCATCCAGACGATATAAAAAGGCTGGAAACAGGAAACGGCATTTTCCTTTCAAGGGATTTAAATATTCACAGTAAACTTAAAATCTTTAAACCGTTTTAAGGAGTAGCGTTATGAATATTGAGTTAAAGAATTTTTTTAAATATATAATTGAAATTATAGATGATATTTTAACTTTTTGGGGAAATAACAAATTTTATTTTGTTTGTACTGTTACTTATTTTTACATATCTTTCTATCTTTTCGGCAACACTTTTAAATCTTTTATTTTTCTCTTGATAATTTATACATTATCAATAATGTGTGCTTTTACTCCAGCAGGAGAAAAATTGTTAAGATTTCTTAATAATGTCAGACCGCTTGAAACATCAAGGGAAAAAGAATATATTTTACCGTTATTTGAAGAAGTCTACGAACAGGCAAAAATCAAAAATAAATATCTTAATAAAATTGAAATCTGCATAATAGATAATATGACAGTTAATGCTATGGCTCTGGGCAGACACACTATTGCAGTTACAAAAGGAGCAATGCAGACATTTACAGAAGAGGAACTAAAGGCAATTATTGGACATGAAATAGCACACATTGTACATGGCGATACAATAGCAAGTTTATACGCAATAATTGGAAACGGTATTTTTACAATAATCATTTTCATGTATAAGCTGATGCTGCTTTTTTGGGAGTATATATTAAAAATAATTAATGGGAAAAGAAACATATTAAGCTTTATAATAAGAATTTCAAGATTTATACTGGAAATGTCCATTTTATTCTTAACATTTGGATTCCATACAGTTATGATGATAAACAGCAGAAAAAATGAATTTAGCGCTGACAAATTTTCTTATGATATAGGCTATGACCGTGAAATGATAGAAGCTTTATATTTACTGGAAAAGATTTCTTTAGGGGATAATAGTACTATTGTTCAAAAAATGATATCCAGTCACCCAAGAATTACTAAACGTATTGAATATCTTGAAAGTTTTGATGAGCAAAGCGAATATTAATATTCTTAACTCCTTAATTGCTGAAATGCAAAAAAATTCTGTATGTTTTGAAAGAACATACAGAATTTTTTTGATTATTATTTTTGTGGGGAGTAAGAAATCAATTCGTTTATAATTGAATTTAAAAAAGTAATGAATGAACAGCATTTACCATTGTGATTCCGACTATTATAGGTATTATCAGTGACAAAGACACGTCTATAATTCCATTATAAGATTTTGACTCTAAATATTTTAATTCTATTTCATAGTAAATACTAAGAATTAAAAGCCATGCATATACTCCAAAAAGCATTACAAGTCCACCAACTATTAATCCACCAAGTGAGTTTTCATTATAATATTTTACTATTTGAGCAAAAAATCTATTGATAGATATTCCCCATACAATAATTCTTATAACTAATGTAGCGTATTTATATGATGGCAAATTAATATATTCATATTTAAAAATTGTAAGAAGTATTTCCAAAATTATGTATACTATTACTGATAAAACTGTTATTATTTCCATTAATCCGGCTGCCATTACTAATATTATAATAACAGCCGCTATAATTATACCTGTAGGATTAAAAAAGTATATAATCATTTTTACGTATTCTCCAGTTATTTTTATAAATTCATTTATTCTTCTTTATCTTTTATTTCTGTAACATTATAAAATTCTTTTTCAGAAGTAACATAATCGGTTATTAAATCATCGTATTTATTATAACCTGTTGATTCAAGTTCAATGTCCCAACTTATTGTACCATCCGGATTTTTTTGAATGTTATCAACATAAACTAATACAAAAATCTTTTCTTGTTCGTCTCCAGTTTTATTAATATCATATTCATATATCTGTAAATATCGATTATTATCAAGTAAACTCTTTTCAAGAATTGACAACTCAATCCCATTCATTTTACTTACAGTATCAATGAGTGTCATGTATTTTTGTTCTACTTTGGCTGAATCAGTCGCCGCAGAATAAATCACTTTTGATAATTCAAGGTGACTTTTTGCTTCTTTAACAAGTGGATCATCGCTCTTTAAAAATCTATCAGCAACAAAGAACCCCCTATTCACTTGACTGTCATATTCTTCCTGAATCTTTTTCAAGTTATCAAGCAAATCATTTTCTTCACCAAAATCAATTGGTTTACATTGAAGTACTTTCAATAAAACATCATAGTAGGCATCTGAAGAATTAAACTTATCATAATAAGTTTGAGTAAATATATTCTGATAATCGTTAATTACTGCATCATAGCCTTTTGCAACAGAAACACCAACCTCTTGTCCCCAGTCAATCCACTCAAACCGAAGTTCAGAATGATTCATAAATTCTAAGTATATTTCATCAAACGGAATTCCAATTTCAATAGCATAACAGCCATCAAATTGCGTTAGATTTATTTTACCAAGATATTTATAACTTTCAGAATCTTCTGTAAGAATATTAATGTCAGCACCTAAACAATTGACATAAGAAAATAAATCTACCCATACTTTACCTTCAAAATATGTCATATCCATATGAAAAGCCTGTTCATACAATATTCTGTTGGAAAGTCCACCTTGTGGGTATGTTAAATTTTTACCATCCCACGAAAACAAATTGGCGCTCATTTCAGTAATACTTAGACAAGCTGCATTATCTTCTAAATTTCCAAATATTTTAACAGTGTTCCGCTCCGTTACAAATTCTTTATTAGAATTTGTAACAATTTTGCTTCCAGTTAGATTGCAGGCATCTTCTAAAGTAATATAAATTATCCCATCTTTTTTTAGTCCATTCCAAGTAAGTTCTTCTGTCTTATCACTTATAATAGGTATAATACATTTTTCATAAGTCTCATCTGCAAAAGTTACTTGAGAACAAAAATTTAGCATTACAAACCATGCTATAAAAAAAGTCATTAACTGTCTAATCTTCATTTAATTTATTACCTTTCATTTTTTGCTTTCTACTTCTTTAAGCTTCTGATAAACTTCTTCATTTTGTTTCATGTACTCCGAATATATTCCACCAGTAATTATATTACTGAACTGTTCTGATTCTAAAATATACCATTCATTATTTAAGCAAATTAATGGAATTTTTGCAGTACAATTTACTGTAGAAAAATCACCTGACTTTATAATGGAAAGAAACTTAGAAAGTAAGTCTTTTTCTGAAATTTTCGAATTTTCATTTACGATTTTATTTTGTATTTCAACAGCATCAGGATAGGTAAACTCCGCAGTAACAATAGAAGAATCTTCATTTTCTTCTACATCAATAATTTTATAATCAATATTTTCCATTATTGCAGATGATATATCACCATTAGATAAATTATGTTGAATTTTCCCATCTAAACTAATGTACTTAAAGTTATCATCATATTCCCCACTAATAATAGCGTTCATACTCGTCTCAAATATCAATGCTGACTTTTCTTTTTTCATAATAAAAAAGATATACAAACTGGTTATTATTCCTATAATCAATAAAATTGCTACAATAAAAATAAATACTTTTTTCTTTTTACTCATAAACACTCCCCCTAAACTTGCATAATTCCTCATTTTTCGGTTAACCTAAAAATAACCCAAAAGCCTGACCTTATTCGCAGAGTTAGTCACTCTGCGAATTTTCGTTTATAAACAACGCAAATAAGGGATTGATGAGATTTTCTGACCATAATTTTGACCATTAATAGAAAATTTTCAGCTTTTCAAGATTCTTCTTTTTATACTCATCTGATGGGTGTACATATCTTTCAAGTGTAAACTTCACGCTTGAATGCCCTAGTATTTCACTAAGGCTTTTTACGTCAAAATCCTGTTCTACCGCTCTCGTGGCAAAGGTATGTCTTAAAGCATGAAAATTTATATCCTCTACCCCTGCTTCATTCAAATACCTTTTAAACATTTCCTGATATACTCGTGGTTCTATAAACTCCGGCGTACCCGTAAGCAAATAATTGTTTCCAGCTGATTTATATTTTTTCAATAACTCAAGTATAAATGACGGTATTGGAATATCCCTTATTGATTTTTGACTTTTTGGCATGTCTATTACAATCTTAGTTTTGGATTCTGCATTTTCATCAATATTTTTTATTCTCTGCATTGTTTTTTCAATTCTGATAGTTTCTTCGGAAAAATTTACATCTTTCCATTTTAATGCACAAATTTCTCCTAATCGAATGCCCATAAACAATGACAGCAAAACGCCTATTTTCTCTATTTTAAAGGTTATCTGTACATAGCTTACAAGTCTTGTAACTTCTGAACTTTTAAACACTGCCAATTCCTTACTTGCGATTTTAGGGTATGCAATAGAGTTAAAATCAAAGTAGCCGATATAATTTTTTGACTGTCCGTATTTTATTATCTGAATAAATAGTGTAAGTAAATCGTGAATTGTCTTTTCTGACAAATAACTTATTTCTTGTACAAAATCATTTACAAGGTCACATGTTAAATACATCGCTTTAACGCTTTTAAAGCATGGTATTATATGTTTTTCTATAGAGCTATAGTATTTCACATAACTGGACGGTTTTAAAGCGTCCTCTTTCATTTTAAGCCATTCTATACAAAGGTCTTTAACTGTTATTTTACTCACTGTATTTTTACATAGCTTTTTGTATTCCTTTAACTTTTCTTTTGTATCTGAATATGTTGTGCCATAAACAGAGCGATAACAAGCTTTTCCGCTGTTTGAATAGGATTCAATATAGCGTCCCTCCCAGCGTCCGTCCGTTCTTTTTCTGATATTTTCCCCACGTCTTGGCATTATCACAACCTCCTGAATAATTGACCCATATTTTGACCCCGAATAGATTAATTTAAAGCCATTTTAGCATATAACCTATACAAAAAAATTGTAACTTAATTAGTAAAAAAGCAGAAATATAGTAAATATTGACAAATCGAGTTGACTTTTATTCTTCAATGTTGTAGAATAAATCTATAAAATATTAGAAATTCTACTCGCAGAGTGACTAACTCTGCGAATATTTTTGTCAAATTTCATTGTTACATATTATTCATTCGATACTTATATATGACAATAAATCCTTAAATTTGATTGCACATTATAACTCATAAAAAAATACTGTCAAGGGTAAATGCACACTTCGTGCCCTTGACAGTATTTTTTTATTTTATTATTCTGCAATTAGCAAATTTAAGGATTATTATACTAAAATTATACGCATAGCAAAGCACTTTAAACATAAACATTAATATGGAGGTGCTTATTAATGGATAATGAAAGTATTGAAGAAAATAAGGATATTTACATTATAGAAACGGATTTTAAAGATAAAAACATTAAGGAATTAATAAAAGAATTAATATTAAATACTCATATTGAAACAAGCCCTGAAACATGGTATAATTAGCCTATAATATAAGTTATAGGTTGGGTTCAGGAGGTAAAATATGAAACCGCAACCACGCTATATAGCAGCCTTATATATGAGATTGTCAAGAGAAGACGGAGAAAATGAAAGTGCAAGTATAACAACGCAAAGAAAAATGCTTACTGCATTTGCAAAGGAAAATAATTTCATCATTTATGATGAATATATTGATGACGGTTACACAGGCACAAACTTTGACAGACCAAGCTTTAACCGAATGATTAACGATATTGAGGAAAATAAAATCAATACCGTTATCACAAAGGATTTATCACGTTTAGGACGTGATTATATTACAGCCGGACAATATACCGAAGTGTATTTTCCAAAAAAACAGGTAAGATATATTGCCATTAATGATGGTTATGATTCTGAAAATGCTGTAAACAATGATATTGCACCATTTAAAAATGTTATTAATGAAATGTACGCACGTGACATTTCTAAAAAAATTCGTTCTTCTTTTACTGTCAAAATGAAAGAAGGCAATTACATAGGTAATTTTGCTCCATACGGCTACTGCAAAGACCCTGAAAACAAAAATCATTTTCTTATTAACGAAGAAACCGCACCCATTGTAAAAGAAATTTTTTACATGGCTTCAAAAGGAAATAAGCCGGCAGATATAGCAAAACATCTTAATATGAAAAATATACCCTCACCGCTTACATACCGTTGTAATAAATATCATCTTGATATGAACAAATATAAAACAGACGGAGAATGGAGAGCTGGAACTATTTCCCGAATGCTTAAAAATGTAGTGTACATAGGTCACATGGCACAGGGTAAAACAACAAAGGTATCTTTCAGACTTAAAACTACTATTGCAAAATCCAAAGACGATTGGTTTGTTGTTGAAAATACGCATGAACCTATTATCGACAAGGAAACTTTTGAAGTAGTGCAAAGATATTCCCAGAGCAGAGCATACAATAAGAAAAACAGCTTTGTAAATATTTTTTCAGGACTCGCAAAATGTGCCGACTGCGGTAAAAATATGAGTACTGTCGGCACAAGAAAAAAAGGCTCAACAGCTAACCTTGAATGCGGAGCTTATAAATTAAAAGGTGCAAAAGCCTGTACAAATCATTTCATTGATTATGATATTCTTTATAAAATCGTTCTTGATACGCTGAGAGAACAAATAAATCTTTCAGAACAGGACAAACAGGAAATTTTAAATGAAGTTTTAAAGGAAAACAGCAAAACCCAAAAGCGAAGTAAAGCATCTGATGAATTGGAAACATTGCAGAAAAAAATAAAACAATCTGACAGCAAAATTGAAAAAATTTATGACGATAACTTTTCCGGTCGATTAAGCAATGATAATTTTAATAAGCTTCTTGAAAAATATGAAAATGAAAGTAAACTGCTTGCGGAAAAGCTAAAGCAATGTCAAAAAAATGCAGAGATGCAAGAAAATAAGTCCCTTGAGAAACAGGCATATCAAAAATACTTTAATCTTCTTAATGAATATTCTGACATCAAGGAACTTAATTCAGAACTGCTTTTTAAATTGATTGAACGAATTGACGTGTACCAAGGACATTATGAAAAGTCAGGAAACAAAAAAATCAAACATCAGAAAATAAAAATTTATTTTCGCTTTACCTGCAAATCCGAAACCAAAGAGTATATAAACTAAAATGGCATACGGTTAACCACCTTGCTTAGCATGGCAATAAACTGTATGCATAAATTACTAACGGTTTAATACTATCCATGTGCATGGGCTTTGGCTGCAATGCCGCAGGAATAACCGGTTGCCGAATAATCGACTCTCCGAGGGAAAGGCTTATTGCTATACTTACCAACAACTTTGTGCCATGCAACGGACGCTTTCCGGCGCTCATATCCATAATCGCAATGTTTTTTGCCGTATCAAAGGGATTTTCAGGCTCAGTCGCCTCCTCAGCGCTGCTGCTTCTGGCAGTCCTTGCCGGAATATTTATGACCTTTGCCGTTTCATGGATACTCTCCCACACACTTTTAAAGGGAGTTCCATCCTCGTTCACCTTAGAGCTTCCGCCATACAGAAGACCGCAAATCGGAAAGGTCATTGTCCGCTCCATTTTTGACAGAACAATTTTCGTTTTGGGAAGAGCCTGTGCCGCCGCCGCTCCGGCTGGACTTCTTATATGGCTTCTTGCAAATATAAACATATCCGACGCATCCCTGCTCTCCCACCTCTCCCAGTTACTTGAGCCTATAGGACTGTTTTTAGGGCTTGACGGCGTTATTCTCCTTGCATTCTTCCTTGGCTTTCCGGCAAATGAAATAGTTATCCCGATAATTATTATGGCATATACAGCTCAGGGGAAAATCGTTGAGGTAGGCGACCTTGCAGTCATGAAGGAAATTTTCGTAAACAACGGCTGGAGCACTCTTACAGCGCTATGTATGATAATTATGATACTGTTCCACTTCCCTTGTTCAACAGCATGCCTTACCGTAAAAAAAGAAACCGGCAGCCTTAAATGGACTGCCGCAGCCGTACTTATACCGGAGCTTTGCGGAATCATACTCTGCGCCGCTGCGGCATGCCTCTGGAGACTTTTTACATCATAATATTCTGAATATCCTCAAAATCAAGCTCACTGTGCAAAGCAAGATTTATTCCGCATGCGATAAGTCCTGCCGCTCTTTCAGTGAGCTTGTCCGTATCCCTCGGAGTAACCATCATATTGGGCACCGACGAGCTGACCGGTTTTCCCGTAAGCCCCTGAACAATGGTGTGCATGTCCACAACTGTGGGAACTCCTACGGCTATAACAGGTACTCCTAAGGTTTCCTTAGAAAGCTCCCTGCGGCTGTTCTGAACGCCGCTTCCCGGAGAAATACCGGAGTCGGATATCTGAATGGTAGTTCCAAGACGGTTTACGTCAGAGCATGCAAGAGCGTCAACCGCTATTATTGAGGAGGGCTTTACGCTTTCTTCCAGCGATGAAAGAAGCTCCCCTGCCTCAATGCCGGTCTGACCCAGAACTCCCGGTGCAAGAACGCTTACCTGCCTAAGACTGGACAAAAATTCGTCTTCCTCCCCAAGCTCCTTTTTGAGATGCCTTGTGGCAAGAATCTGCGCTGCCGCCAGCGGTCCCAAAGCGTCGGGGGTAATATCGCTGTTTCCTATCCCTGCAACAAGCACAGGTCCGTCGGGAATAAGAGGCGTTATTTCATGGGCAAGCTCATATGCCATTTCACGGTAATTATCCGAAAATCTACCCAGCGGCTGTCCCTCAAGGGTTATATATCTGCCCTTCTTTTTTCCAATGGGAACGCCGAACCTGTCCTCCTCGATTATTATCTCCGTTATCTTAAATGCCTCTCCCCTTTCAGTGCGGCGTATTCCATCTCTGACTTTTGCAGCGTTTATCCCCTCAAGGGCAAGGTCTGTTCTAATATTCATAAAAATCTCCTTTCCCACAGCATAGTTGTGCATATTGCTTTAATTTAACCGTATAAGTTTGTAATATTATTTGGAAATTGCCTATTGCAATTCAGTGTGTAAAATGGTAAAATTATTAATAGCGTTATAAACGGATGATCATTACATCCGCTGAAAACAACGGTCGTGTCGGCTTTATTTTTAAAGTATCGGTTGTTTTTATTTTATGCTGTTTATTCCGAATTATTATTACATTTTATGTCAATAATATATTTGGTTTCCAATAATTTGAGGGAGGTGCTTACAAGATGCCTAACATTAAATCCGCAGCAAAGAGAGTTAAGGTCAATAAGACAAAGGCTGCTGCCAACAAGGCAAGAAAGTCAAATCTCAAGACTGTTCTCAAGAAGGCAGACGCTGCCTGTGCAGCTAATTCAGCTGACAAGAACGAGGCTGTAAGAGTTGCAATCAAGAGAGTGGATCAGGCTGCTGCCAAGGGCCTTATGCACAAGAACTGTGCAGCAAGAAAGAAATCTCAGCTTGCTAAGAAGCTGAACGCCGCTGGCTAATTTTTCTCTAAGCAATCAGAATAGTAATACATGAAAGCGTATCCTTTTAAGGATACGCTTTTTTGCTTTTGAAAAAGCTATGGGAAAACTTTTATTGCTTTGAATAAAGCGATAGGTAAACTTTTTAGCCGCTTTACGAAAGCGACCGGAAAACTTTTTTCGCTTTGGGGAAAGCGAAGACAAACCTCTTAGGTAAAAGCAAAGGGACAACCTATAGGAGGGAGGGGGAAAGAGAAAAACCAACAAAAATGCGGATTTCCCCCTCCCTCCTGTAGGTTTTCCCTCTGCACTCCCTTTCCACTCACCTCCCTCCCCCATTCCGCATTTTTAACTCTCGCCGCTTGCTCTTTTGCCGCATAGCGGCAAAAACATCGCAGGTTACTGGGAGCAGAAAAGAAAAGAAAGCAAAGACTCCGCTTAGATGGGAGAATCTTTCAAGGAATAAGGCGAGCAAAGCGATGCCGACCAAGCCTCCTCAGTCAGCAATGGGTAGAACTCAACCTTGCCTCCCCGTGGGAGAATTAACGTAACAGTTACAAGCAGAGCGTACAAGGGACAGTGCCAATGAGTACAAGCAATCAAAAAGATGTTTCATAAATCACTAAAGTAACCCCCATGTAGAAGCAAATAGAAAGTCTGTAAATTTTGCTTGCAAAATTTCAGATTTCTATTTGTTTCTACCGGGTGCGAAATCAAGGCAACACGTATAAAACTTGTGCGGAAGATGCGCCGCAGGATTTTTTGCCAGATTGTATAGAAACGACGCAGGAATACTTTTGTATTTCAAGGAGTTTCTATGCAATATGGCGGAAAATAATCAAGCAGATTGCGTGCAAGTTTTGTGCGTGTTGCCTTGCTGCCCTGCGGCGTTTGAGCTGCCTGTTTCTTTGGTTCGTTTCTTTGCAGGAGCAAAGAAATGAACATAAACTTTTGCTAAAGCTTTCGTAAAGCTATAAAAAAAGCCTTTTCGGCATTCCCTTTCGGGAATGCACTCAAAAGCTTTTGAAGGGCTTTTCACGAAAAGCCTAAACGTTTTTCTTCATCATATTAAATCCGGAAGCAAGCTTGTTCCATGCTTCAAAGTCAATACCCTCAAAGGGGGAAAGAGCAGCGGTTTCCCTGAACTTTCTCACAGCGTCGGCTGTGCTTTCATCATAAACACCGCTCAACTCCACGGAAGGTATATTTGAAAACCTGACAGAAAGAGTATTGAGTATGACCTGAATTATATAAACAACTGCACCGCTGTCCCCCGGCTTTAAAACATAGTTTTCCGGAAAAACATCAAGAAGAACAATATCCCTTGTATATTCAGAATACACCTGAACAAGCCTGTTCCATGTCGCCTTGTCTATCTCGCCGGTGGGTTTAAGCCCATACTCCTCTTGGAATATCCTCACAGCCTCAGCCGTTTTCTCTCCGTAAATCCCATCGGGGATCACCCTGGGTATCCTCTTGTTGTGAAAGGATATGCCATAAATATATCGCTGAGCCTCTCTAATATGCTCCGACTTCTCTTTATCGGTATATGCCATAGCGCTTCCTCCTAACTGATAGTATATCCCGGATTCTGATACGGTCTTTTGTCATAGCCGTACCTGAGGTCTGAATAAACTCCGGCAATTTCATTCCATGTAACAGCTCCCACCACCCCGGTCGGCTGGATACCGAACCTGTTCTGGAACGCAATAACGGCGGATCTGGTCACCGGTCCGAAATATCCCGTATTATTTACCGCCGGAATATCCGGATATGTTTCATGGATAAAAGTAAGATATTCCTGTAATATCCTTATGCTGTCGCTGGTCATTCCCTCCTGTAATATCCTGCCCTGATAAAGTATTACGTCATTTCCGGCAGTTACAGGTACTGACTGCACTATTCCGTCATAGGCTCTGTAAATATCCTCCCATGTCTGTCTGTTGACGATACCGGTCTCCGGAAGTCCGTACACTCTTTGAAATGCCTTTACGGAGTTTTCGGTCTGCTCCCCAAAATAACCCGTTATAGGAACCGGCGGAACCTGCTCATAATATGCGCCTATGACTGCAAGAAAATACTGGAGATTTTTGACTTCATTGGACTGCATTCCCATGGAAAGGACCTCGGTAAACTGCTTTGCAACTTCCTCAAGCCTGAGGCCCTCGGAATTAAGTTCGCTTAATCGCTTTACGCTTGTAAAAATATACTCTATCTTATACCATGTGGACTTGTCGACTACTCCGGTAGGGTCAAGATTAAATATTCTCTGGAATTCTTTTACCGCTTCTTCCGTATAAAGTCCGAAATATCCGTCCGCCGACGGTATCTTAGGTATCGCCGGATAATTACGGGATATGCGGTTAAGCCTTACCTGTAGGGTCTTTACTTCGTTTGACGCATCTCCTAATCTGAGGGGCTGCCCCATATACGACGGTTGATTCTGCATTACCGGAGCGTTTTCTACAATCTCTATGTCGTCGCCGTAATAGTACTGCAAAATCTCAAAAGGAGTCATCCCTTGATTTGCAAGATCAACAGTCCCCCACTGGGAAAGACCGTTGCATGTAACTGTCGTTCCATTGCAGAACGCAGCAAAAAGCGGCTCAACAGTACCCTGTCTTCTTATGTAGTCGTTGAAAAGCTCATCTACAAGCACTGAAATATTTTCAAAGATCTCCCTGCCGTAAATAAATTTCTGGTCGTATTGAGTCGAACTTGTAATGTCAAAATCATATCCCTTTGAGCGATACCACTCAGTATATATCCTGTTAAGAGCAAAGGTTACTATAACATAGATATTTGCCCTCAGGGAATTTTCCGGCCATGTCGGATATATCTCACTGCTTGCAACATTTTTTACATAGTCCGGAAAGGACACCGTAACATTGTCAGCTCCCGACTGGGGAGTTCCCAGATGCACTGTTATCATTTCCGGAATAATCGGTTCTCCCGTCATTTTTCGTCCTCCTCTCAAACGACCGGTTCAGGATTTTCATACATGATCGTGCCGTCCTGTCCGTCGTATTCATATGGTTTTGGAATAAGGTCAAAGCTCTGTACAGAGGTTATTCCGTCAAATACGGGTATATCCTGACTTTCCTCCCTGAAAAAGCTCTTGAAATACACCGATACGTTGTATATGGAATAGTCGTTTAAAGCCTCCTGGGTCTGTGCTCCGCTTCTTTTAGGCGCAGGAAGCGCTGTTCTTCCGGTATTTCCGCTGCTGTTCGTTGTAAGGGTGCGTATGATCTCCTGCTTTCCATTTCCTCCGGAGGATATAATGACCGCCGCCCCCTCCACAGGAACAGCTCCTCTTCCGGTAGTAACTCTCACCTCGATATAGCCCGTGCCTTGTTCGTTTTTCGGTATCTCATAAGGCTCTTCCTCCTCCGGGGCAAACATCGGAGAAATATATGACGGAAGCCTTGGCTCAGGATATCTTTCGGTCACCGGCGGCATTTCATCCCTGCCACTTTCCTTTACGGGTAAAGCTTCTTCTTTAAGATACGCATTCTCAGTATTAGCAATGTCCTCCACAGCAGATTCCTCCTGCACCGGCATATCTTCTCCGGCAGCAGGCTCAGGCGAGTCCTCTATGACAGCCCCCTCCATCGGTGACATATTCCCTGTGCCGTCCGGTCTGAGGGAGTTCTCCATGGCGGACTCTCCCTGCGCTGGTACATTCCCTGTGCTAACCGGTCTGAGAGTGTTTTCCATGGCAGGCTGTATGGTCTGTACTGCCGCCTGACGGGCAGCCGGATTTTGTCTATACATACGAAGCATTTCCTGCTTATACTCTTCTGGATTCTTCATGCTCAATTCGATCCCTCCATTCATTCAATTATATACCGGTTCTCTCTCCGATATTCATAACACCAAAAGCTTTTGAATGCTTTCCCTTTAAGGGAAAGCCGAAAAGGCTTTTTATAGCTTTGGTTAAAGCTATAGGGAAACTTTTATTGCTTTAAACAAAGCGATAGGTAAACTTTTTTCGCCGCTTTACGAAAGCGACCTTGAAGGTAAATGCAAAGGGACAACCTATAGGAGGGAGGGGGAAAGAGAAAAACCAACAAAAATGCGGATTTCCCCCTCCCTCCTGTAGGTTTTCCCTCTGCACTCTCTTTCCACACACCTCCTACCCCCATTCCGCATTTTTAACTCTCGCCGCTTGCTCTTTTGCCGCTGAAAGCGGCAAAAACATCGCAGGTGCTGGGAGCAGAAAGGGAAAAGATACTCTCAACAAATTTGGGAGAGTCGCTCAAGGAATTGAGGCAAGCAAAGCGATGCCGGACAAGCCTCCTCAGTCAGCAATAGGTAGAATATCACCTTGCCTCCCCGTGGGAGAATTAACGTAACAATTAAGGATAAACCATACAAGGGACAGTGCCAATGAGTACAAGCAATCAAAAAGATGTTCCTTAAGCCGTCAAAGTAACCCCCATGTAGATACGCATGGAAAGTCTGTAAATTTTGCTTGCAAAATTTCAGATTTCTATGCGTATCTACCGGGTGCGGGTTTCAAGCTCTGCGGCGTTTGAGCAGCCTGTTTCTTTGGTTCGTTTCTTTGCAGGAGCAAAGAAATGAACATACAAAACCTTTGAGGTCGCTTTCGGAAAGCGGCTACCCCAAACAAAACAAGCCTTTGCCAAAGCCTTATAAATTTTCCATTAATGCTTTTTCAAAAGCATTAAAAAGCCTTTTCGGCTTTCCCCTTCGGGAAAGCGCTCAAAAGCTTTGTTGACAATATCAGTTTGTAAGGGTATAATAATAGTAACTAAGTCAATACCGGAAAGGAGCGATCTTATGAGATATGCTATAGCATTACTTCTTCTTTTTCTTCTTTTTTTGATCTATGTTTATGTAGAAAGCAGACTTCTGGTAACAAGGCGTTATGAGATATGCTCAATGAAGCTCCCAATGAGCTTTGACGGCATGAAAATAGTCCAGATCTCTGACATTCACAGCAAAACCTACAAAAACGGCTGGCAGCAGCTTGTCCGGAGAATAAAGGAGCTTGAACCGGACTTTATTCTGATAACCGGAGATCTTATTTCCCGGAAAATGACTGACTACCGCAAAACTGAGGTGCTGCTCAGAAAGCTCAAGGGCATCGCCCCGGTAATATGCTCGCTGGGCAACCACGAGCTTGACCTCTCCGACAGAAACCGTTCAAGGCTTATGGGGATAATCGAAAACTGCGGCTGTACGGTTCTGAACAACAATACCGCTGAGATAACCGAGGACGGCGAAAGCATTACCATTGCCGGACTCAGCCTCGAAAGAGCAAACTATAAAAACGAAAATGGCGGCTATAAGGACTTAAAGGACGTTCAGCCCGAAGACATAAGACATGACATCGGCTCTAAAAAAGGCTTTACAATTCTTATGGCTCACAATCCCCTCTTTCTTGAAAGCTATGCCCAGTGGGGAGCGGAGATCATTTTCTCAGGACATGTCCACGGCGGCGTAGGAAGACTTCCTGTGATCGGCGGTATTCTCTCCCCGGAACGAAAATTTTTCCCGAAATACACCAAGGGTCTTTACACTAAGGACGGCTCGACTATGCTTGTAAGTACGGGTATCGGAAAGCTCAGAGTGTTCAATCCCTCTGAAATTGTTTTTTGTCAGCTTTTTAGAAAATAACTAAAAAGTATGGACAAAATCTGAATTTTATGTTAAAATATACTAAATGCTATAACTTAGGGCAAGCCCCTTATTGAAAGGAGAATGAGAATAAGCATGAACTATACAAAGCTTATTAATTTCGGCGGAACGCCATGCGTTGAATTTTCCGCAGGAGGCTATAAGGCTCTTGTGGCTTATGAAATAGGTTCAAATGTCATAAGACTTCACGACGATAAAAACGGCATGGAGTTTTTCCGCTTTGACCCGAACAACACTGCCGATAATATAAGACAGTCAGCGGAGGTCTGGGGTCTTCCGACTCTGTATCTGCCTAACAGATTTGCAGACGGAATACTAAAAACAAGCGACGCTGTTTATCATCTGCCGGTAAACGAAAAAGCTCCGTACAACAACCACATTCATGGCTTTCTTCACAAGAGAGCCCATACTCTGAAGGAGCATCACGCAGACGATAACTGCGCAGTTGTAAAGACCTGCTACAGATATGACGAAAACGACGAATTTTTCAGATACTTCCCTGTACGGTTCTTGGCAGAATTTACCTTCACTCTTTCCGAGCACGGTCTGGAGCATGAGGTGAAGCTTACAAATCTGTCGGACAAGATGATGCCGATATCCCTTGCAACACACACCACTATCAACTCGCCTTTTGCAGACGGTGGCAAGGAGGGCAATATAAGACTTCACGCTCCTATTGGCAAGCGCTGTGAGCTTAATGACAGATGCCTGCCGACGGAGGAGCTGCTGGAGCTTAATACCTCGGATACGGAATACTTAAAGGGTGGAAAACGCCCTGTTCTTCAGGTGGTGGACAATGAGATGTACTTCGGCGAAACCATGAACCTTAACGGTCAGCCTTTCCACGGAGTCGTTGCCGAGGATACCGAAAGCGGCAAAAAGCTATGCTATGAAGTAAGCGACGAATACAGGTTCTGGATATTCTGGAACGACAGAGGCTTTAACAAATACTTCTGCCCGGAGCCTATGACCGCTATGATCGACGCTCCGAACCTTTCTCTGCCTCCGGAGGTAAGCGGATACAGAGAAATAAGACCAAACGAAAGCTTTACAGCTCATCAGAGGTTCTTTACTATTGCCTGAAAATTCTCAGTGTTTTTCACAAAAAAGCCTTGAATATAAAGAGCACTTATGGTATAATAATTACAATTCAGTCTGTCGAAAAAATCTTTCTGTATAATAATTTTTTCTGCAAGCTGATAACTGAGTGAAAGTCATTTCTGCTCTTTTGCAAATAAAAAATTATATTTAAAGGAGAAAATTATGAAATTCGGATTTTTCGATGACGCTAAAAAAGAATATGTCATTACTTCCCCAAAAACACCATATCCGTGGATCAACTACCTCGGAACTCAGGAGTTCTTCTCACTGATTTCAAATACAGCCGGTGGTTATCACTTCTATAAGGACGCAAGACTCAGAAGAATTACCCGTTACCGCTATAACAACGTTCCTGTCGATATGGGCGGACGCTATTTCTACATAAACGACGGCGGTACTATCTGGTCACCTGGCTGGGCTCCGGTCAAGACAGACCTTGACTCCTACGAGTGCCGTCATGGTATGGGCTACACAATCATCAAGGGCGCTAAAAATGGCGTAAGCGCAGAAGTTACTTTCTTTGTTCCTCATAACTTTAACGGCGAGATTCAGAAAATGGTCGTAAAAAACGAGGGCAGCGAAAAGAAAACAATCAAGCTCTTCTCATTCGTTGAATGGTGCCTGTGGAACGCTCAGGACGACTCAACAAACTTCCAGAGAAACTTTAACACAGGCGAAGTTGAGATTGAAGGCTCAACCCTTTTCCACAAGACAGAATATAAGGAAAGACGTAATCACTTCGCTTTCTATACAGTAAATACAAAGATCGACGGCTTCGACAGTGACAGAGAAAGCTTCATGGGTCTTTATAACGGCTTTGAAAATCCTCAGGCTGTTACAGCAGGCAAGTCTAATAACTCCGTTGCAGACGGCTGGTCGCCTATCGCTTCACACTCCATCGAGATCACTCTTGAACCGGGCGAGTCAAAGGACCTCGTGTTCATGCTGGGCTATGTTGAAAACCCTGTTGAAGAAAAATTCAATGCTGACGGCTCAATGAATAAATCAAAGGCTTATGCTATGATGGAGCAGTTTAACACAGCTGAAAAGGCTGACGCTGCACTCGCTGAGTTAAAGGCTGAATGGGACGCTTTACTTTCAAAATATACAGTTCAGACATGCGACGACAAGATGAACAGAATGGTAAACATCTGGAATCAGTATCAGTGCATGGTTACTTTCAATATGTCACGTTCCGCTTCATACTTTGAAAGCGGTATCGGCAGAGGCATGGGCTTCCGTGACTCCAACCAAGACCTCCTTGGTTTCGTTCACCAGATACCTGAAAGAGCAAGAGAGAGAATACTCGACTTAGCGGCTACACAGCTTGAAGACGGCGGCTGCTACCACCAGTATCAGCCTCTTACTAAAAAGGGCAACGACGAGATCGGCGGCGACTTCTCAGACGATCCGCTGTGGATGATCCTTTCAACAGCAGCATATATTAAGGAAACAGGCGATTACTCGATCCTTGACGAAAAGGTTCCTTACGATAACGATATGAGCAGAGCTCAGTCTATGATGCACCACTTGAAGCAGAGCTTCTATCATGTATGCGAAAACGTTGGCCCTCACGGACTTCCGCTGGCTATGCGTGCTGACTGGAACGACTGCATCAATTTGAGCTGCTTCTCCGCAGAGCCGGGCGAATCCTTCCAGACATCAACTTCACCAAAGTACGGTGAGGACAAGTACAGTAAGACTGCTGAATCCATCTTTGTTGCAGCGCTGTTTACATATGCAGGCCCTAACTACGCTGAGCTTTGCAGAAGAAGAGGCGACGAGGCTGAAGCTCAGAAGGCTGAGGCTGAGATCGAAAAGATGAAGAAAAACATTATGGAATTTGGTTTTGACGGCGAGTGGTTCCTCAGAGCTTACGACGACTTCGGAAAGAAAATGGGTTCAAAGGAATGTGAAGAGGGTAAGATCTTCATTGAACCTCAGGGCTTTGCCGTTATGTCAGGTGTTGGCAAGGAAACAGGCGCTGACCTCAAGGCTCTTGAAAGCGTTGACAAATATCTCAACAGCGAGCATGGTCTTGTTCTTAATAACCCTGCATTCACAAAATACTATATTGAATACGGTGAAATCTCAACATATCCGGCTGGATATAAGGAAAATGCAGGTATCTTCTGCCACAACAACGCATGGATAATCTGCGCTGAGGCTTTCGTAGGTCATGGCGACAAGGCGTTTGAATACTATTCAAAGATCGCTCCGGCATACAGAGAAGAAAAGTACTCAGACCTCCACAGAACTGAGCCATACGTTTACGCTCAGATGATCGCCGGAAAGGACGCTAAGCGCCACGGCGAGGCTAAGAACAGCTGGCTGACAGGTACTGCTGCATGGAACTTTGTTGCAGTTTCACAGTACATCCTCGGTATTATCCCTGATTGGGATGGCTTAAAGCTCGATCCAAGCATCCAGAAGGCATGGGACGGCTTCAAGGCTACAAGACAGTACAGAGGAGCTACCTACGACATTACATTCAAGAACCCTGACCACGTTTCAAAGGGTATTAAGTCTGTAACTGTTGACGGCAAGGCTATCGAAGGCAATATCCTCCCTGTATTCGGCGACGGAAAAACTCACGTTGTTGAAGCTATTATGGGCTAATTTACAATACAAATAAAGAATCCCGTCACTGATGATTTTCAGTGACGGGAAATTTTTTGCTTTAGAAAAGCATAATGGAAACTGTTTATCGCTTTTGGAAAAGCTATGGGAAAACTTTTTATATTTACCGCTTTCCGAAAGCGTGCGGAAAGGTAAATGCAAAGGGACAACCTATAGGAGGGAGGGGGAAAGAGAAAAACCAAC
>CANPXN010000030.1 GCA_947586185.1 uncultured Clostridia bacterium | reverse complement strand
TTGAGCATATGGAAGATGAAGTTGGAGCCGATAAACCCGGCCCCGCCGGTGACGATGATGGTCATGGGTCAAGTCTCTCCTCGTTAAACCGCATGATGAGAAAGCCTTCCGCCTTTATCCTACGTAAAAAAGCTATTAATCCGAGTTCGTTTTTATGTCTTACTCGCACAAAATCTCTGGCGCAGGCTCAACGTGATATAGAATATTATTATATCCAGCACTAATCTCAGTATAGAACTGATAAGCTGGGACGCTCCCTCGCCAAAGCACTCGACTTTCCACGCAAAGCTCCATAAGCTGTCGAGATAATGTATAGAGAATAGCAACAGCGATTCTTTCCCAAGCGTCGATAACACTTTCTTAAACCTTGTATCCTTTCCGATGGAAATCCATCTGCTGGCAGCCATAACACATACACTTAAAAGGGCGGCAATTATAAAGCATATGGGGAACATAGGATAAGACCTATTGGCCAATTCAAGATAGTCATGGGAGAAATATAGCTCAATAAACATACCCCCCCCCGCAAACATTGCGCAACCAACTAAAAGAAGCGGTCTTATAGATACTTTTTCAATGATTTCTCCCTTGTCTATCCATATACCGAGGGAAAAAAATACCAAAACCGCTAATGCAACATCCAGATTCTGTGGCAGCCAAATTAATCTACCGATACTAACCCCTACGCAGGACAGCACCGCAACAGATAAACCGTAACCCCCATTGCCAAGCCTATAGTGAAGCAAATCGCTAATCGTTCTGCACCAAAATAAACAAACAAGGAACCAAATAGCTCCAACCGCCGGAACAGGCCCAAAACACGAATCGAATTTGACACCGCTACTAAAAAACACCGCAAGCAAAAAATCATGCGTGTTTAATTCCGTTTTCTCAAAGATAAAATAAATGATGGTTATAACAGCATACATGGATACGGATGGTACTATCAGGCGTTTAAAGCTCTTATTTATGTTTCGGAAAAGCTCTTCTTTCGTTTCGGAAAAATGATAGTTGATACCGCCAATAATGAAAAACAACGGCATATGAAATGAAAAAATAAACCCTCTGAATAACGGGAATGATACGGTATGCCCCAGTATAACCGTCAAAATGCCAAGCCCTCTGGCTATATCGAGTTCCGATCTCCGTAAATTGTTTTTCTTCATTTTATATTATATATTATTCACGTGACTTACGTTGACTCTAACTTGTTTCAGCCTCACTTTTGTCAATATCAACCTGAGCAGCCACCAACTCAAAAGATATTTGACCATGGTCAGATTAAAAATGTTAATGAAAAATCTATCCGATAGGAAGGACAGAAGAATCGCCTGATACATATAGGCATATACAAGAAGCATTATGCTTATCTTATTCTGCTTTTTCCCATAGACCATCTTCAAAAAGACAGTTTGAGAAATAACTGCCATTAAAGTGATTAGGCCCACCAGTCCGACATAGCCAAAGTCATGCAAATAACAGTATAGTGCCGTATAACAGTTTCCAAGGCTATAACCATTGATATACCTGAATTGCAGGTCAAGATTGCGTTGCCACTCAGGTTTTCCCAAAAGGCGTCCGAACTGATCGATAACGCTTCTAAAGGTCACCGAATTCACAAATTCACTGCCAAACCTTCCTTCCCGCATAAAAGTATCAAAATTCTTTATTTGCGCAGAAAGATAACCTCCCAGATAATCAACCATTGATTGTTTCGTGTCTCTTCCAAACCAGCTGAGCGTCCAATACAACGCGCAAATCGTAAGGACGACCAATCCCAGCACGCAAAAGACAGTCCTAAACTTGATGTGAAATTTCCATCCCTTTGATTTACCGTAAATGAAGTACCCCTGTACAACGGCCATTAGAAAAAAAATTACAAACGGTCCCCTGTTTCCTGAAAAAAACAGATTAGCAATCCAGCACGATAAATTTAATATAAATAGAATCCTGTTCTCTTTATTTTTAAATATGATGCTGTGGATTAGGAGATAAAGCATCATATAACCACTGGCATCGAAGAAAACCTTAAGTTGACTCACAAAAAAAGGAAGCCTAACTTTCTCTTCCAAGCTACCAAATTTCGACGCCCAGGCCATATATGCAAACTTCTCAATTATTGTACCGCCTGGTGTGTCCTTCGACACATAGTACAGCCACAGTATAATCTCCAACACGTTGAAAGTAAGCAGCAAAATTAATGCGATTTTGCTTAAATGTATCGGCTCATTAACAGCGGTCATGCTCCTCCGATGCCGCTCATTGAAATTATGCGACTTAAAATAGAACCATGCGCAAAAAAACGAAACCGCAAAAAACAGCGTCACACTCCCTATAAGCGTAAGCAATGTCTCATCGCTGAAGTCCACATCCCACTTGTCAACAAAGAACAGTAAAAACAACGCCTGCGGAATAAAGCTAGCGATGAACCCGAATTGTGGTGTGAAAAGTACCCGTCTCGACTGTGCGACGCACAGGCAGAGCAGGCATATAAGCCATACAATCCAAATAATCAAGCGAAACATATTATGAACACCTCAAAACGCAATTATGGTGACTTCCGAAGTTTTTTCACAACCGAATCGGTCACCACGTGGAAGTACGGATTCTTCAAGAGCCACAGCACAGCAATGTAAGAAGACACGGAAAGCGCCATTTCAAGCACTGTCAATGCAAAACTTGTACCCAGTACGTTAAGCGTCAGACATATCAGCGGGACGGTTATCGTTGCGAACAAATACTGCCACACGAATTTAAATGTCCCTCTCATATCAAAATACTTCCTGACGTTCTTAAAACACACGACTGCAACTGCCAGCTCTGCGACGACCGTTGCTATTGCCGCTCCGTTTTCTGCAAATTGTGGAATGAGGAGGCTGTTCAGCGTGAAATTCGTGACTGCTCCCACCAGCGTGGAGCACATAATTAAATTCTCCTTCCCCATGGGGACGAAAGTCTGCTGGTTTGTGACGACGCTGAAGGGTATCAGGACAACAATCGGCATCATGATTCGCATGGTGAGTCCCGCCGAAGCAAACTCCGGGCCGCTGAAAAGACGGATAATCTCGTCGCTCAACATGAAAAGCCCCACCGCCGCTGGAATGGACAGCATAAAGACATAATTGTACGCCTTGTCCACCAGCGTCCTTACCTTCTCGCTCTCGCCCTGACCGATGAAGAAAGAAAGGCGCGGAATCAGCACCACGCCGATAGATGTTATCAGTGTGTTGACCATCCGCTCCACCTTGATGGCCGCCGTGTAAAGACCAACGGCGGTGTCCCCCTTTATGAAGCCCAGCATGGTGGTATCCAGTACCGTGTATAGCTCGATGGACACGGTCATGGCAAAAAGCCACAACAAGGGCTTTAGATGTTTTGCAATTTCATAACGGGTGTGGGGGTGGAGCCGTATATATTTTCGCGCGTTAATAAAATTGAGTATATAGGAGCCAGAAGATGCCGCCACGGTTATCATGGCGTAGGGTACCACGTCGGTCTCGTCCCGGACAAAGATGAACATGGCCGCCAGCGCGCCGATCTGGAATAGTATGGACCGCACCGCGATATAGCGGTATTCCTCCATAGCCTGATAAAGCCACTCCATCCCCATACCCTGAAGAGCTATGGCCGCTCCACAGATGAGAAGAAGTGTGTCATATTCGCGAAGGAGCGGCACGAAGGCCATCGCCGCAGCCAAAAGTGTGTAGGCAAGCATGGTCGTACAGCCATTGATAATCAGCATCTCCACGCAAAACCGGCTCAGTTTCTCCGGGTCGTCACGTAGCTTTGCCGCCTCCCGAGTACCGTAGTAATTCATGCCCAGCATGGCGATCATCGTAAAATACGTGATCACTGACTTTGTGAAGTTGACCCTCCCCACCCCGTCCACACCTAAAACGCGGGCGGAGTAGGCGAAAGTAATAACCGGGAAAATAATGCTGTTCAGTGTCTTTATGAAGTTGAATATGAAGTTTTGTACAAGAGACTTCTCACTGGCCATTTGTGGTCAACCAACTTTTTTCAACATTTTGTTCACATAATACAGCAGTTTGAGAGGCCATATCCATGGCAGGCGAAGAGCATATTTGAAAACGATCTGCTTTTTCCCTAAGAACTGATTATTATTACTCCAAATTGCTTCCTTATAGTGGTGCCATTTCTTCATTTCTTTGATTTCTTTTGTAATCTCTCTACTGCTTTTTGTGTTTGCGGGATGAAGATAGCACAAGTCAAAAGAAAGTATTATCAAGCAAATCGCGCGCGCATTCAAAGAATTGCTAACCATTCCATCCTGTTCCCGCAACAAGGAGTGAGCCTTACAGATAAAATCGTAATTGATTTGTGGACGATTTGGATTAAAGCTATTTGTTATAGAACCGGGAACCATGCGATAATGATATCCCACTATCGCTGTAACCGTCACTTTCCTCGCCTTCTTAAATGCTTGGAGGTTAAACCACAAATCCTCCCATGCTTTAGAAGATGTATCAAACAAAAGTTCTTCTCGGCAAATAAATGTTCTTCTATAGAATTTGTCCCAAACGCTGCCCGCACCAATTGGATATCCATCTTTCGTGTTAGTCACCAAAATTTTGTTGAAAAAATAGTTTTTATCTTTTTTGCCTTCAATCTGAGTTGGGCTTTCAAAAACGTACAATTTAATTCTTTTCAGAGAATCTTCTTTAATGATTCCCTGAGAACAAACAATATCCCCAATATCATTTGTCAGGCAATTTACCATCTTTTCAAAGTACTCCAAATCGAGCCAGTCATCCGAATCAGCAAAAGTTAACCATTCCCCGGTAGCACGGAAAATTCCATCGTTTCTCGCAGCACAAAGTCCTCCGTTTTCCTTGTGGATTACTTGGATTCGGTCATCTCTCGCCGCATACTCATCGCAGATCATCCCGCAATTATCCGGTGAACCGTCGTCAATAACTATGATCTCCAAATTACGATACACCTGATTGACCACACTGTCCAGGCACTGGCGCAGAAACGGCTCGACCTTATAAACAGGAATTATGACAGAAATTTTAGGTGATTCCTTCATTTTAGGCTAATCCTTTCCTCAAAATCCACTCAATAAACTCCCGTGCTGCACCATTACCACCGTTTTTGGAGGAAATAAATGTAGCAATCTCCTTGACCTCACCTACCGCATCAGCCGGACAGCCAACGATACCGCAACAACGCATACACGGGATATCGACAATATCGTCGCCCATATAGGCAATCTCTTGAAAAACTCCATTTTCGTCTGCAAAGAGTACAAACCGCTCTGCCAGCTCGGCAAGCTTTTTTACTTTATCACGACACCCCTGGTAACAGTGGACAATACCCAGCTCCTTGCAGCGGTTCGTAACAATAGCAGATTCCCGCGCTGTTATCACAACAGGCACAATCCCCGCTTTCGGGAGAAGATCATGTATCCCATATCCATCCTTAATGTCAAACGCTTTGAAGAGCTCACCGTTTGCTGACATATAAATCTTTCCGTCGGTGAGTGTCCCGTCCACATCCATGATAAACAATTTAGGTTTCATTTTCTCGCCAATTTCTTTCATATTTGTATAACGTTGGAGTGATAAACTGTAGATTTAAATCTGAATATGACCGATTGAGTATTTCAGAAGTAATTCGATTTATGTTTCCATAATCTTTTTGCCGGGTTGTCATTTCTCCATAGAAGTTATTCTCATTATTGCTAAAGCCATCAAAGCCAGCGATATAAATATTGCGTGTACTTAAAGACCTTATAAAATTTAAAAGTAATAACACGCTATCGTCATTTGCTACATCATCATGATATAACAGGTGATTGTAGTTAAGGACATACTCGAATGAATTTGCGTCTCTTATCAGATTCGACGTAATGATTACTTCTCCATGCGGTGCCCCAAAATCAAACTGATTATACCGTTTTACACTCGTTATCCAGACGAAGTCCTCCTCCGTAAAATCCGGGGAAAACCCTACGCTTATGGTACAAATATTTGGCCTTTTTGAGTAGCTAATGATATCACCCTTATATTTCTCAATTGAACTCCCCGGCGCTATGATGAGAATGTCTTTTCCATCAAGCCTGTGTTTTAGCAACTTGACGCTCTCATTATCGTCAATACCGATACTAATATAATTTTTATACAACTCTTCAATATATTCTTCGTTAAAATATTCTGCTTGAGTACTGTCGACCTGACTTAATATCCTCTGTATATCTTTGATCCCCAATTTCCATTTTCCCATCAGGTATTCCGCATAAGTCCTGTGCAAATGATATTTCGCCGATAGAAAATAAGGCACAGAATACCCCCACCGCTTTTCTTCCTTCAGCGGTTCGATATAATCGTTTATGATATCCAGCACGGGTTCCAGCACATATCTCCCGCCATATCGCTCGTTCATAAGCTCCATAATTTGTTCTATGCATAAATTGCCCGGAGCACGGCCCATTCCAAGAAGCGATGCGTCTATGTTGATTTTTCGCATCGGTTCGTGAATTTCAATAAAATGCTGCGCTAATAAAAGCGAATAACCTAAATTCTCATGTAGGTGCAACCCAATGCAAATACTCGGATCCAGAGTGTTCTCGGCCAAATAATAAATCCTTGATAAATCTTTTTTCCTGAGTACACCAAATGTATCCACAATCGAGAAACCATATGGCTTCAATTCGTTTACCTTTTGGAGCACCTGAATGTATTCGGAATCAGAATAAATATTGCAATTTACCGGATTGATAAAACACTTATAGCCTTTTTCCATCAATATTTTCGCGGCATTGAGGCCCCAATTAAGCCTTTGCCGTTTAAATGATAAGCGGATAAAGTCGATTGTGCCGTCATATGGCTCCAATTCACTTACATCAATAAAGTCTGCCATAAGAGAAAATTTGGAGTTTCCCTTATTTGATGGGAGGACTCTTTTGACATCTGCAATTGTCTTAAATCGGGCAGTATCTGTATTATAGTGTTGTTCCATAAGAAACCCGACTTCAATGATATCTACATTAGCCGATACTAAATTCCGTATTGTGCTCCTTATCATTTGTTCACCAAAATAACCATCTGTCAAATGACCGCCATCGCGCAAAGTACAGTCAAGGATTGTTATGGCCTCACTATTTCTCATGGTTTTCACTCCCGTTCATAATAAGCTTCTCTACCAGCGGAATGTGTTCCGGCAAATCAACGCCAATTGAATGCCACTTTGTATCAAACAGTTTTATTTTAATGCCATGTTCCATTGCGCGTAGCATTTCAATGCCGTTCTCGGCAATTTCAAGGTCACTCTGCCCCCACGCTTGGAAGTCAATTAACATTTGACGATCATAGGCATATAAACCCATACATCTGAAAACGCAATCGGTGTTTTTGCTGTACGGAATTGGGGAACGGGAAAAGTAAAGCGCATAGCCAGATAAATCGGTCACTACTTTTACAGTATTAGGGTCATTGATTGCGTTTATATCTTCGATTGTTGACCGCAAGCCAACGTAAGGCTCATTCGATTCTATCTTGAGACTGATTATCTTCGATATAACTTCTGGATTTATTAGCGGCTCATCACCTTGGATGTTCAGATATATATCTCCATATGTCCGTTTTGCAACCTCTGCAATCCTATCCGCGCCTGTTTTGTGTTGCGTAGAGGTCATCATATAATTCATGCTATATTTTCGGCATGCGGCCTCAATTCTTTCATCATCAGTCGCAACAAGGAGTTCATCAAGCCCATGGACCTTTTTGGCCTGTTGATACACCCACCATATCATCGGCTTTCCCAGAATATCCGCAAGCGGCTTTCCCGGGAACCGGGAAGATTGGTACCTTGCTGGAATTACTCCGATTATTTTCACTCTGTTTCACTCCGCTTTCTTCAATAACATAATATAAATTGTATATTATTACTGGCAAATTGCCAATATGGTACGTTTTGACGTCATAGGCTCTATCCAGTCTCTTTTTGGCTCCTGTTTAAAAAGGGAGCTATCGCGAAGCGACTGAAGGTTCAAGCCTTTATTATAAAAACACTCGAACTGTCCCCGCATTCCAACTTCTTTTGCAAATTCAATGACTTCTCTTTTCAGATTAGGAAAATTGAGTGTGTCAAAATAGTCATGTATCAGCCTTCCTTCCCCCACACTAATTCGGGGATAGAACCATCTGAGAGCCTCCAGCGTAAGCTTATGAAAGACCATATCCAGATTTACAAAGCAGAGCTTGTCATCGACTCCCCCAAGCTCTCCGAGACATGTCCTCGACAAACGACTGCATCCTCTCCGGGTATTGCATCTTGGAGATGACCATATCGATAGATGTCTCCTTAAAGAAACCTCCGCTTTTCGGACCTCAATCATATCCCTCCTCAAAAGCGTATCCCGAACATCAAGCCCCTGGAACATGTCAAACAGATAGAGCTTCCTGTCTGGAAAAGCCCTGTTTATCAGCCTGGCAAATTTGCCGCGAAACACACAGACTTTCGCTACACTGTCGGGGATATCCGCTTGCATATCTCCTGAGCTAAGTTTGCAAGGATCGCCTCTCTTTCCATTTCCTTAGCCAACAAACAGGATCGATCGGGACGATCTTTTTCTCGTCGATTCCCATCTTAAGCAGCTGGGCCTTGACCCCCGAAGAGGAAGTCGTCGTATAATAGATGGTACCATAAGGAAGTGTCTTCAGCTCCGAGGGCTTGTATATCGGCAGGGCAAACTGCTCTCCCGATTTAAATATATCCACAAACACAATAGTTTCCACCGTTCGATCTTCATGGAGTTGATAATACAGCTCCTATCCGCCTCCGCTTGCGCCAAATATTACAATTTTCACGTTCAGATCAACTTCCGTTCATGAATTGATCTTCAAGTATCTTTATAAAATCATTAATCGCCAACAAATAAAGAATCAAAATCCACCCTCTCAAACACTTCTAACTTCCCGCCACGGGTAGCATTTAGAATCTTGATGTCATGAGTATCGGCGTATTTTTTTGCCGTCTCATATGTCATGATCATTTTTTGCTCCGTGTCAATGGCGCGATGCTCGTTCTTAATATCATCATCAATAAAGTGTTTTTTTTCACCGCTATAATCACAATCACACCCAATCAGGTAGATTTCTTTGAAACCCATGTAGACTGCTAACTGCATAGCAGAACAGGTCACCGTATACGCGCCGTATACAATCTCGTATGCATTTCCTGAAAACTCCAGTCTGGGCGTCTCTGACGGCCAATATTGCTTCACCCTTTCAAAAGGATATGCTATAAAATCCACCTTTGGTTTCACCATATCAACCAATAAGTCGGAGGTAAAGCAAATCTCAAGCTTGGACTCAATCAGTTCATTTTCTAAGCCGACATAACCGCCAATATCATCGATCACATAATATGTTGGTCGCCAATCTGTCTGAGAGAATATTTTTGTGATTGTATTCATTCCAAAGGTATATTCGTCTTTCAATACCTCTATATCTTTCAACGTAAGGCTGGGTCCAGTACAAACGATAAAACACCGTTCTCCCTCGTGCACCCCTTCAAATTCCCGTAGTCTTTCATACCGCTTATCCAGATATCCTCTTGCCCGCATTTTTGCTTCCACTTTGCATTTCACGTGTCGTATATACCATCTAATACCATATAATGTTGTAAAAAAATTTAGAAGGCCTATTTTGTCCAGAAACTCCTTAGCCTTTATTTTAAACTTATAATATCTGCGCATAACTTTCTCCAATATATCACGATATCTTTTTTTCACGTTTGTCCAGTATATTCCAGAGGTTGATCATCATCCTGAGTGTCCATACCAAGGGTAATCTCAGCGCGATTTGAAAGGCTCGGAGTTTCACGTTGTTATATGGATTGTCCTTGGAAAAAATAGCTTCCTTATAATATGGCCTTCCTTTCATTTCCCTAATACCAGCCGCGACCTCCTTGTGATTGGCCGGGTTATTCGGGTGAAAATAACAGCACTGCAAATTGTGAACAATATCCCGTAAACATCTTGATTCGAATGCCTTATACAGCGATTGATCTCCATCCGCCTTTTTAATTCGTTCGTAGAACTGTTGCTGAATATACTCTTGTGCTTTAGCCCGATTGGGATCAAATTTGAATGAGCCAGACTTTTGCGTAATTCGATAATGATATCCGCAATATACAATCCCGTCAAAAAAAGATGCTTTTTCAAAAACGTCCCAATTAAAAAGGACATCTCCCATCAAGCCGACTCGAATCTGTGAATCAAACCAAATATTATTGTCCTTTATAAGCCTTGCTCTAAATAACTTCCCCCACACATAACCAATAGTCCCTTTGATTTTGGGATTACTTGAGCGAATTAACAGGTTAAGCCTTAGCTTTTCTATTTCTTCCCGTTTTTCAAATCTAAATGGACTCAAAAAAGCCCAACGCACAAAACGTCCCCGCTCTTCTTCTCTATAAAATCCTCCAGACTGAATAATGTCCGCCTTCTCCAAATGATCAGCGTTAATTAACATCTCAAAATAATCTGTGTCAATCCAATCATCAGAATCAACAAAAGCGATCCATTTACCTGTGCTCATTGCCAAACCGTCATTCCACGCGGCGTGTACTCCAGCATTCTTTTTGTGTAGAACTTTAATTCGGCTATCTTTTCCAGCATACTCGTCACAAATCACACCACAACGATCAGGAGAGCCATCATCAATCAGAAGAATTTCCAAATCCCTGTATGTCTGATTGATAACGCTGTCCAAGCATTGGTGTAAATATGGCTCCACTTTGTAAACAGGGATGATAACCGATATTTTGTCTCCCATGGCACGTTCCTCCGTTTTCATCTTCTGGACTGTCGTCGGTCAAAGCGTATCATTCACGGCATCCAGCGCTGCTCTTATGACCTTGTCCATGTCATAATACTTATACTCCCCCAAGCGTCCGCCGAAGACGACATTAATCTCCGCGTCGGCGAGGGACTTGTATTTCGCGTAAAGGA
The DNA here is from genome assembly GCA_947586185.1 of uncultured Clostridia bacterium. Classification (GTDB taxonomy): domain Bacteria; phylum Bacillota; class Clostridia; order Oscillospirales; family Ruminococcaceae; genus Porcipelethomonas. The sequence continues at coordinate 22,820 of CANPXN010000030.1, read as the reverse complement.
CGCTGTTTTTTTCGTCGTTCACCGGGTAGTAGGGTTCATCCCCCGGCTGCCATTCCTTTGGATACTCCCTTGTGATGACCGTCTTTCCCGCGTTGCCCTTGCCAAACTCAAACCACTTGTGCTCCACGATGCGTGTATACGGCGTTTCGGAATCGGTGAAGTTCATGCCCGCCACGCCCTGAAAGTTGTCACAATCCAGTGTTTCCGTCTCAAACCTCAGGCTTCGGTACTCAAGGGGTCCGTATTTGTATTGGAAATACGCGTCGATTGGGCCGGTGTAGACCACCTTCTCCGCCAAAGCATCCAGCTCCGGCTTATTGGCAAGATAATCAACGCTCAGCCGCACCTCGATACCCTCCAGCATGTTCTTCACCATTTTTGTGTAGCCACCAATAGGGATACCCTGATACGGGTGATTAAAGTAGTTGTTGTCAAACCGCAGGCGTACCGGCAGTCGGCGGATTATAAAGCTCGGAAGCTCGTCGCAGGGCCGGCCCCACTGCTTTTGGGTGTAGCCCTTTATGAGCTTTTCGTATATATCATGGCCAATGAGCTTGATGGCCTGCTCTTCAAGATTTCCCGGCTCCCCGGAGACCTCCCGGCGCTGCTCCGCCAAAATCTTCTCGGCCTCGCCGGGGGTGTTCACACCCCACAGCTGGTGGAAAGTGTTCATATTGAAAGGCAAGTTATAAAGCCCGCCCTTGTAGTTGGCCACGGGTTCATAGCGGAAATGGTTGAACTTCGCAAATCGCTGTACATACCGCCAAACCTCCTCATCGTCGGTGTGGAAGATGTGCGGGCCGTACATGTGGACCTGGATGCCCTCGATTTCTTTGGTGTAGATATTCCCTGCAATGTGGTTTCTGCGGTCAATGATAAGACACCGCTTGCCAGCGTCAGTCATTCGGCGCGCGAACACCGCCCCGTATAGGCCAGCACCAACGATGAGATAGTCGTACTTCAGCATCCTATTAGCCTCCATAGTCTGAATAAAGCACCGCATTATCAAATAATTATCCACAACTATTGTTTGCTTTTGCTTCTTTTTATAATCGCCTGATCAATGAGGCTATTGCGTTTAGTTTGGCATGCATTTCGGTGATACAAATCGCCATTTTTTCTACAAGTGGTATCATTGCATTTCAAGTAGCTCTATGATATGCCGCCTGAACATTTCTGCTGTAAATTCTTTTACGACTCTCTCTTTTGCGGCACTCCCATAGACTTTGCGCACTGTCTCGTCCCCTGCCAGTTTCTTCAGTGCACCGGCATACGCCTCACTGTCGCCATTCGGGCACTCAAGGCCGGTAACACCGTTGAGGTTCACATAGTTCACGCCGCTTCCGGGGATAGTAAAGGTGACGGCTGGCTTGCCGCAGTACATGCCCTCCGCCAACGCTATGCCGAATGCCTCGTTCTTGGTTATTGAGGGGAAGCAAAATATATCACACGCATGGCAATACGCCGCAAGATCCTCATCTGACAACCGTCCAAGAAATGTTATTTTCCGATCCGCCCCGGCTTCTTCCTTGAGCGATTCCGTCAAAGGCCCTTGACCGCCGATAAAAATTTGAAAGCTGTGATCCAAATATTTGCTTGCTTCAATCAGATACGTAAGTCCCTTATACGGCACATGGCGTCCCACAGTGAAGCAGATTGTCTTTCCCTTGCAGCTTTCTCTTATCCGGGCAATCTTATCTGCCAGCCGTGGGGTCAGCTCAAATTTTTTTGCTTGGACACAGCACGGAACAACAGATACCTTCTCCCTGAAGCGGCTCAAATAAGGGCTACCATCTATGTAATTTGGGCTGGTAGCAACGATTTTGTCCGCCCGTTCAAGAAGCGCAAGATTTTGCCTGTGAAATAGCTTCCCCAAGGTCTTTTGTTTTGTTATATCCAAGTGCCAAAAGACGATCAACTTTATGCTTGCCTTGAGAAGCGGAAGCAGGAAGGTCGACTGAAATGGATTCGGGTAGTGGAAAATAACTATATCGGGGCCAAACTGGCGGAGTATTTTCTTCAGTTCTCGAGGAAACGCCGCAGACAGTGTTTGGGAAGCCACATTGGCAAAGCTTCCGCAGCGAATCACCTCCACACCGTCAACTATATCACAAACAGTTTCCTTCCCTTTACAAATATATTCTCCATCTCCGGCATCAGCATTGAAGCAAATGACTTTTTGCTCAATCTGCTCACTTTTCAACACGCCAATGATATCACGGGTGACCTGCTCAATTCCGCCTATTTTGGGATATATATAATTTGAGATTTGCAATATTTTTTTCAAGTCATATTCCTCATTTCAACTGATTTTTCACTCACAATATACTCTGAAAACGGAATTGTTTCCGATAACATGGCATTCACCCGTATTGGCCGTCAAAAAAACGCATTTTCCTTTGGAGAGATCAAGCTCCTCTGTATCCCTGTTAAGCTTAACGCTCCCGGTCCCCTCCTCACATAGAAGCACCTGAAAAGAGTCATCCGAAATATAAAAAGTATACTCATCGGACACCCGGATACGTTCCACAGTAAAATAGCGACACCGACAAAGGATTTCCCCAGACCCACCGGGGCGGCATTTTATCAGCTTTGGCTTTTGACGCGCCTGGTTGGCTGGTTGCATATCAAGCACATCCAGAGCTTTCTCATAGCTAAGCAGACGCTTTTGACCGTATTTATCAATTCTGTCATAGTCATACACTCGGTAGGTCACGTTGGAGTTCTCCTGTATCTCCGCAATAATGACCCCAGCGCCAATAGAGTGGATCGTTCCAGCTGGGATAAAGAACACGTCGCCCTTGTGGACTGGTACCCGCTGCAAATGTTTGGCGAAGTTTCCTGTTTCTATCGCCGTACCCAAAAGCTCCCTCGTTACGGGATGAGCAAAGCCGCACACAATACTGGCATCGGGCTGTGCGTCAATGACACACCACAGCTCAGTTTTCCCGTTCAGCCCCTCATGTTCTCTGGCATACTCGTCATCTGGGTGAACCTGTACTGAAAGGTCCTGAGCCGCGTCGATCAACTTTATTAGTATCGGAAGCCCATCAGCACTTTTGACCCGCTTTCCGAGAAATTCTGGGTGCTCTCGAAGTACCACATCAAGCGTCCTACCGGCAAATTCTCCATTGACGATCCTGCTCGGTCCATCCGAATGCGTAGAACATTCCCAAGTTTCCGCCAAAGGCGTCATATCAATGTTTTTTCCATATTCGGTTTTCAGCCTCGTCCCGCCCCAAATATAATCCTTACCTACGGGTTCCAACAAAAAAGCTCCCATATTACTCTTCCAGTGAGTAGACTGTTTTGTCCGCCTTGCTGATTTCCTCGCCCGTCTGGACTTCTATAACACTCATGTCTGTGTCAGCAATCAGCGTATGTTTGCAGCCTGCCGCCATGGTGATCACATCACCAGTTCGGAGACTATATTCCATTCCGTCAACTATCGCCCTTCCAAAGCCAGACACAACATTCCATGACTCATCTCGCCGCTCGTGGCTATGGTATTTCATTCTATTTCCTTGTCTCAAAGTTACCTTTACCGTCATCGATCCCGGCTGGGCGTCAATCACGTTGTATATGCCCCAAGACTTCTCCGCGTAGTGGACCTGGGTGCTTATTTGATCCACATAGGGCTTCATGTAACCGCTACGCTCTTTGTCCGCCACCAGGATTCCATCACCACTGACGGCGATTACCATATTCCGACATCCCATGCAGAGAATCGGTATATCAAGCTCATTGATAACCTGTGTGTTCTCACAGGCCCTGTCCAGGGTGACGTTTCCTTTGGTATTCTCCGACATCACCTCGGCCATGGTGTTCCAAGTCCCTACGTCCTTCCAGGAGCCACTGTAACGCAGGACCTGAATGGACGGTTCCTTCTCCACCACAGCATAGTCAAAGCTAATCTTCGTCAGAGTGTCGTATTTATTATATAAGTCCCTGTAATCCTCAAATTCGATGAGACTGTGCGCTTTATTCAAGAGATAGCCTATCTTGAAGGCGAATATTCCGGCGTTCCAAAGGGCGTGCTGACCTATATATTTTTGCGCCGTCTCGGCATCTGGCTTCTCCTTAAACGCAGAAACAGGACTGACAGTCTCTCCGTTTTTCGGAATGATATACCCGTATTTCTCGCTGGGGGAGCTGGGTTCTACGCCCATGAGCGTGAGATTCGCGCCCCCCTGCTCCGCCAAAAGTTGAAGATTATCCACAGCTTCGTAATATGTATTGTCCACGTAAGGATCGACCGGGCAAACAACAACCGCCTCCCCAGCATCTATTCCCAGCTCATCGCGAAGATATGCGGCGGCAAGGACTATGGCGGGGAAAGTGTCACGGCGGCAAGGCTCCACGCATATGGAAACTTTCTCGCCAAGCTGGTTTTTAATTACGCTGGCCTGAGATTTGCTGGTGGCGATGGTGACGTGGGCGTTGGGGTCTACCGTCGTAATTTGTCTGTATACCCGCTGTACCATGGATTCGTAATCGTCACCGTTTTTGAAGAGCTTGATGAACTGCTTACTGCGAATATCGTTAGAGAGGGGCCACAGACGCTTGCCGCTTCCCCCGGAGAGCAGAATGATGTTCATTTAGACGTTCCCCTCAATCCCAATTTTGTTTTTATTGCATTCCGAATATCGGTGAGCTTTTGCTCGGCGGAGGCGTGGTCCGTATCTCTGACGCTGTAATAAATCTTGATCTTCGGCTCCGTGCCTGATGGCCGTATCGCGATCCAGGAGCCGTCATCCAGAATGTACTTCAGTACATTTGATGTCGGCAGGGTACCAAACCCCGGTTCCGCTTCCACGGGGACGCTATAGTCAATCACGGCCCTGACCTCTGCAAACGGGGCGTTGCCGTCTCGGAGGGTCTCCATCATAGAGGAAATCTTCTCAAGACCGTCCTTCCCCTTTAAGGTGAAGCTGTCTAGCGCGTCAAGGTAATAACCATATTCACAGTACAGCTCGTCTATTTTATCGTGGAGCGTCTTGCCCTGTTTTTTCAGCTCCGCCGCCATCTCGCATATGAGCATTGACGAAACCACTGCGTCCTTGTCTCTGGCGTGAGTACCGGCGAGATAGCCGTAAGACTCCTCATAGCCAAAGAGGAAATCATAGTCCCTCTCTATTTCCCCGGCGAGCTTTGCCTGCTCGAACTGCGTAATCTTCTCTCCGATAAATTTGAAGCCTGTCAGCGTAGAGAAAACGGTCATGCCGTGCTTTTTGGCAATCTCGGCCCCCAACTCCGAGGTAACGACCGTCTTGATGACAGCGGGGTGAGAAAACTCACTCAGATTTGTGTGACTCAAAATAAAATCCGTCAGCAAAGCACCGACTTGGTTGCCCGTCAGAAGCTCATATCCCGTGCCTGTCCTTACCGCGATACCAATCCTGTCGCAGTCCGGGTCGGTGCCAATCACTATGTCCGCGTCACTCGCTTTTGCCTTATTAATTCCAAGCTCCAGCGCTTTGCGGTCCTCCGGGTTTGGGGACCGAACTGTGGGAAAGCTTCCGTCCTGTACGGCCTGCTCCTCCACAAGCGCCACATTTGAAAATCCATCTTTGGCAAGCACCGTAGTCACTGGGACAAGGCCAGTCCCGTGGAGTGGTGTGTATACGATTTTCAGAGTTCCCTTTGCGGAATCGTCAGCAATCCGGCTTTGTTTGAGGACCGCGCTTACAAATATCTCCGTCACATCACCCGTATCTATATACTTGGGATCACCTGTGAAACGGATTTGCGCATAATCCATCATGCCATTGACGTACTCAATGACCTGCGTGGTGGCGTCCGGCGTCAGCTGACAGCCGTACTCGTCATAGACCTTGTAGCCATTGTACTCCTTGGGGTTATGACTAGCGGTAATCACAATCCCCGCGATGGCATTGAGATACTTCACGGAGAAGCTAAGCTGGGGTGTCGGCCTTGCGTCGGAGTGGAGTATGGCACGAATTCCCATGCCACTTAGCACATCAGCCGCAATTTTGGCAAACTCCCGGCTGTTCACCCGCGTGTCATACCCGATGACCACCCCACGAGTCTGGCAATTCCGTTCACCAAAGTTGTCCAGAAGATATTTGCCCAGCCCCGCCGTGGCCTTACCAACCGTGTACTTGTTCATGCGGTTCGTCCCCGCACCCATGATCCCCCGAAGCCCGCCGGTACCAAACTCCAAATCACGATAGAAGCGATCCTCAATTTCGGCGGCGTCGCGGACTATATCAAGGGCAGAGAGTTCATTATGGGTCGACTCATCGAAAACTGTGTTTATTTTCCAAAAGATATATTCTTTAATATAGCCCATCAACGTTGCCCCGTATTCTCAAAGCGATATAACCCATCTCGGTAGTTAATGTATATATGTAACGTTAATTGAGTTGGTATCTTCCAGTTAATTACTACCCCAAATGCTTCTCATGCCACTTCCACGCATGTTTCACGATGGTGTCGATATCAGCGAATTTTGGTTCCCACCCTAAAACAAGTCGTGCTTTATCACTACTTCCAACCAGCATTGCCGGGTCTCCGGGGCGTCGGGGGACGTAGCCTACTTTAAAGTCCCGGCCCGTCACACGTTTTACAGAGTCGATAACCTCCAATACCGACGTACCGCAGGTGTTTCCCAAGTTGAAATAGTCACTCTCACCGCCCAGTTCCAAATGCCTTAATGCCCGGATGTGGGCATCGGCCAAGTCGTTCACATGAATGTAATCCCGGATACAGCTCCCGTCTCGAGTGTCGTAGTCCGTTCCAAACACTTTGATATCCGACCGTTTTCCCGCTGCTGCATCAAGGACCAGCGGTATAAGGTGTGTCTCCGGGTTGTGGTTTTCCCCAATTTCACCCTCTGGGTCAGCCCCCGCTGCGTTGAAATAGCGAAGGATCACATGCTTCAACCCATAAGCAGCATCATAGTCGTTTAAGATCCTCTCGATCATCAGCTTGGAAGCTCCATAAGGGTTGATGGGCTTTTGAGGCATATCCTCCGTGATGGGCACCCTTTCCGGCTCGCCATAGGTAGCACATGTGGAGGAGAAAATTATTTTGTTGCACCCATGGGTTCGCATGGCGTGGAGCAAATTTAACGTGTTGGCCACGTTGTTAAAGTAGTATTTCTCCGGGTCAACTACCGACTCCCCCACATACGCGTAAGCCGCGAAGTGCATTACGGCCTCGATGTGATATTTTTCAAATACGCCGTTGATATCGTTGGGGTTTTTGAGGTCACCCAGAACGAAGTTCCCCCACTTCACCGCCTCCCGGTGGCCGTAGACGAGGTTATCGAATATGACTGTCTCGTAGCCCCGCCGATTCAATGCCTTATTTACATGGGAACCGATGTACCCCGCGCCCCCGCATACCAAAATCGCCATTGCATCATGCCTCTGTTATGTTTTTACGCCATAAAGTTTCTGTAATACTCAATTACCCTATCCAGTCCCTCTCGCACAGGGACCTGCGGCTTCCATCCCAAAAGCTCTCCGGCTCTCGTGATGTCCGGCCTTCTCTGCTTGGGATCGTCCTTGGGCAGAGGGAGATGGACTATCTTCGAGCTGCTTCCGATGTGGGTTTTCACACGCTCGGCCATCTCGTTGATGGTAAATTCCTCTGGATTACCGAGATTTACTGGGCCGGTGATGTCGTCGGAGGAGGCCATCATGCGAACGATGCCCTCGATGAGGTCGTCCACAAAGCAAAAGCTCCGAGTCTGCTTGCCGGTTCCGTAGACGGTGATATCCTCATTTCTCAGCGCCTGATTGACAAAGTTGCTGATGACTCTCCCATCCGCCGGGTTCATCTTCGGCCCGAAGGTGTTGAAGATGCGGATGATTTTGATCTTCGTCCCGTACATCCTGTGGTAATCAAAGCACAGCGTCTCAGCCGCCCGCTTGCCTTCGTCATAGCAGGCCCGAATGCCGTCCGGGTTCACGTTACCCCAGTAGTCCTCCTTTTGTGGGTGCTGAAGAGCATCGCCATAGACCTCGGAGGTGGAGAACTGAAGAAGCTTCGCATCGTTCTTTCTGGCCAGCTCCAGCATATTGAGGATGCCAAAAACGCTGGTCTTCATGGTATGTACCGGGTCCTCCTGATACGCCGGAGGGCTGGCCGGGCAGGCCGCATTGTAGATTTCATCGACCTCAAGGTCGATAGGCTCAACGATGTCGTGCTGTATAAACGTGAAATTCGGCCTGTCCATCAGCTCCGCGATGTTTTCCATCCTGCCAGTCTGGAGGTTGTCCAGACAGTAGATGTGATCCTCGCTATTTTTAGCAAGTCTCTCGCAAAGATTGGAGCCTAAGAACCCCGCTCCACCGGTAACAAGGATATTCATGCTCAGTTCCTCCCGAAGATGTCTCTCGTGTAGACCTTGGCCTTTACCGCGTCCAGCTTCTCATCTACGCGGTTTGCAATGATGAGTCCGCAACAGGCGCAGAATTTCTCAAAATCATTCTCCACGGCATAGCCCATGTAGCTGTCCTCTACTGTTGGTTCATAAACGAGGACATCAATGCCCTTTGCCTTTAGAAGTCCCATAACACCCAATATGGCGCTCTCGCGGAAATTGTCCGACCCAGACTTCATGGCGAGGCGGTAAACTCCCACGGTCTTCTTATCCACCTTATTTAAGTGGGTTATGACTTCCTCGGCGATATGCTCCTTACGCACGTCGTTGGTTTCAACTACGGCCTGCATAAGACGCTGGGGTGTATTACCAAAGTTTGCAAGCATCTGCTTGGTGTCCTTGGGGAAACAGTAGCCGCCGTAGCCAAAGGAGGGATTGTTGTAATGTGTGCCGATGCGCGGGTCTAAGCATACGCCGCTGACTATGGATTTAGCGTCTAATCCGTTGACCTCGGCGTAGGTGTCCAGCTCATTGAAGAAGCCTACCCGCATGGCCAAATATGTATTGGCAAAGAGCTTCACGGCCTCCGCCTCGGTGAAGCCCATGATCAGGGTGTCGATATTCTCCTTTATAGCTCCCTCACAGAGAAGACCGGCAAAGTCATGGGCCGCCTTGACGAGGCGCTCGTCGTTGAGGTCGGTGCCGACGACTATGCGGGAGGGATAGAGGTTGTCGTAGAGAGCCTTGGACTCGCGTAAAAATTCCGGGCTGAAGATGATATTCTTACTCCCCGTCTTTTCTCTTATGGAGGCGGTATAACCCACGGGAATGGTACTCTTTATGACTATGATCGCATGGGGCGCATACTCCATGGCAAGGCCGATAACGTTCTCAACAGCAGAGGTATCGAAATACCTGGTGGCGGGGTCGTAGTTCGTGGGAGCTGCCACAACTATGAAATCCGCTCCTGTATAGGCGGCCCTGGCATCCATGGTGGCCGTCAGGTTTAAGTCCTTCTCCGTCAAGTACTTCTCGATGTACTCGTCCTGGATGGGACTTTTCCGATTATTCAAAAGCGCCACCTTTTCAGGAATAATATCCACCGCCCAGACCTCATGGTGCTGAGCTAAGAGAGTGGCAATGGACAGACCAACATAGCCCGTCCCCGCTACAGCAATTTTTTTATTATCATTCATATTTTTCCCTTTGTAATGTTTGTAATATTTTGTAATGTAGACTTTTATAATAAACTTGAAATAGAAATAAACTTTATTACTTTTTGACCTCCCCTATCACCCTCATCATCATATGGTCAAACATCATATGCACATCCTCTGCGATTTGCATATCATCGATGTTGACATGCATGGAGTAATCCGCCAGTTCACGAAGTCTACCGCCGGAGTAGCCGGTGATTCCCACCACGGGGGTGCCAAGCTCTTTGGCATATTGTACGGCGCGGATAACATTTTCGGAGTTTCCGCTGCCGGAGATAGCTATGATGAGATCCTCAGGCTTCAGTTGATCGCGGAGTTGGTAAACAAAGACATCCTCATAGCAGAAATCATTGGCAATTGCCATCATGATCGGCGTGTTGTCGCTGAGGCACACCACATGGAATCTGCTGCCGCCTATGAGCTCGCTGGCCCCCTTGGCAAAGTCGCAGACCATGTGACTGGCCGTTGCCGCGCTTCCGCCGTTGCCCATGGTGTAGATCGTACCGCCGCGGACTCTGGCGTCCATGATGGCGTTGACGGCATCGTTAAGCTCGTCGAGATTCAGGTTGTTCAGCACCTCTATCTCCGTCTCTATATACTTGCGCATATTGGGCCTTAAATCTGTCATATCAATATCTCCTGTTTCTCTCCCAGTTCCAAGCGTCAGCAAGTATCTCTTCTATGCCGCTGTGAACGGGTTCCCAGCCGAGGACACGTCTGGCCTTCTCGTTTGACGCCACCAGGGATGCCGGATCGCCGTCGCGCCTGTCCGCCAGCTTATAGGGAACGGTTCTGCCCGTCACCTTCTCAAGGGCTTTGATCATCTCAAGAACTGTGAAGCCCGTGTTGCTTCCAAGATTGAAGCAATCGGAGCGGTCGTTTTCCATAATGTACTTAAGCCCCAGAAAATGAGCTTCTGCCAAATCGAGGACGTGAATAAAGTCCCGGATACAGCTCCCGTCACGGGTGTTGTAATCTGTGCCGAACACACTGAAGGGCTTATTATTGAGGGCCGCCTTGACCATCACCGGGATAAGGTGCGTCTCCGGGTCATGGGCCTCACCGATGCTGCTATCCTTGGAGTCGCCCGCCGCGCAGAAATAGCGGAAAGCGCAATAGCGAAGGCCGTAGGCGCGCTCGTAGTCGGCCAGCAGATGTTCTCCAATCAGCTTTGTCATCCCGTAGGGGTTTATCGGCATCTGTGGATGGTTTTCGTCCATAGGGACATACTGGGGTTCCCCAAAGGTGGATGCAGAGGAGGAAAACACAAAATATTCGATTCCATGCTCCACGCAGGCGTCCAGCAGGGTCTGCATATTGGTTACGTTATTGCGATAATACCGCGCCGGCCTTATGACCGAGTCAGGCACTGAAGCGAAGGCGGCAAAATGGAGGACGGCGTCAAACTTCTCTTCAGCCATCAACTTGTCAAGCAGGGCCTTATCTCCGAAATCTCCGCCGACAAATTTTCCGCAGACAACCGCCTCTTTGTGCCCGTCACTCAAGTCGTCCAGGACGACTGTGTCTATTCCTTTTTCGTTCAACAGCCGATTGGTATGACTGCCGATATAACCGGCTCCTCCGGTGATCAGTATCTTCATAAGGATTACCCCGCTAAGATCATGTTTGCCGCTTGGGGAAGGCTGTTTGTCAGGATGGAGAGGACCCCGTATCGTTTCCCCGCCTCCACGTCTGTGTCGCTGTCACCCACCATCCAGGATTGGCTTTTGTCTATGTCGAACTCCTTTTCCGCCATGAGGAAGAGGCCAATATTCGGCTTTCGGCAGGTACACTCCCCATCGGCGTGAGGGCAGACATATATGGCGTCAATGTGGGCGCCGTGCTTTGCAAGCTCGCTTTGCAGATATTGGTGGACCGTTTCCACCTGCTCCATGGTCAACATCCCGCGGGCAACACCCCGCTGGTTGGTTACCACGATCACCAGGAATCCGGCGTCGTTCAGGCGCTTTATTGCCTCCGGCACGCCGGGAAGGATCTCGAAATCCTCCGGGGTGCTTATATAGTGGTGTGGAGCGGCCTGACGGTTTATGAGGCCGTCCCTGTCCAGAAATACTGCATTACGCAAAGAAAATCACCCGGCTCCCGCGCAACGACGGATGGAAATAGGTGCGGGGCAGGCCGGTGGCTTTCTCCACCGCGCTCTGCTTGTCCTCATCACAGTAGAAGAGCAAAAACCCTCCGCCGCCGGCTCCAAGGAGTTTTCCGCCTACGGCACCGGCATCTATGGCCTTTTGGTAGAGATCGTTTATCGGGCCGCTGCTGATGGCGGAGGCCAGCTGCCTCTTGCGAAGCCACCCCTCATGGAGCATTTGGCCAAAGTGTTCGGTAAATCCATTCTCCGTAAGCTCGCGGTACATCTCCCCGGCCTGGTCCCTCATAAAGTCCAGAGTCTCCAGCTTGGAGGCGGTGTTTTGCTTCTGTTCAGTGAGTATCGTATTGGCATCGCGGGTAATGCCGGTGTAAAGCAACAATAATTTCTGCCGCATAAGCCGGGCGTCAGAATCATCAAGATATATTCTGTGCCGCTCTACGGTGCCGTCCTGGTTGAACCTGAAATAATTTGTCCCGCCATAGGCCGCTGCGTACTGATCCTGCTTGCCGATGGGGTGCTTCAGGATGCTGATCTCCACCTCGCAAGCCTGCCGGGCAAGCTCCTCCGCTGAAGGGCTATAACCGTTGTAGGTGTGGAGCGCGTTCAGAAGCCCAACTGTAAACGTACTGGATGAACCCAGCCCGGTGCCAGAGGGGATGTCCGCGATGGAGGTTATCTCTATACCGCCTTTGATTCCCACAAGCTTCATGCACTCGCGGATCAGCTCGTGGTGAAGGTCCTTGACCTCGTCAACGATCTCGGTCTTTGAGTAGCTGGCGCGTATCCTGTCGTCGAATTTCTTATTGACGGTTATATAGATGTATTTGTTGATCCCGCAGCTTACAACCGCTCCGCCGTTCTTTGTATAGTACTCCGGGAGATCAGTCCCGCCGCCGGTGAAGCTGATTCGTAGCGGAGTCTTGGTAATAATCATTTCTATTTCCTGCTTTTCAGATAAATTGACTTATCACGGGATTGCGTATAAAACCGTCTCCTGCCAATGGTTCTTGTGATGTCGAACATACATTTTATACTCCGGAACGATTTCATGTACATATTCCGCAATCCGAATCATGTCCTCATCACTATGATATATGCAAATTGTGAGCTTGGGCCGATTGTGCTGTATTACCTGTTTGGCTCCACGCAATGCCTCTAACTCAGATCCCTCTATGTCCATCTTGATCCACGTGGCGTCTTGGCACTCAGGCACAGCGTCTATATTGATAACCGGTATGCTGACTACATTGCCCTCATCACTACCGTTTTCACAAGCGCCAAAAGTCGACCCTTCTCCCGTAAATGTGATGGTCTTCTCCTCATCAGATAAGCCCTTTTGTATAATTGTTACTTCTTTTCTTTTGCCAAAAAATTTTCTTATCAGCCTACAATTCTCTTCATTTGGCTCAAAAATAACGATTCGTTTGATGCCCTTGCCCGCGCTTTTCACTGTGTCAATAAACTGCTGTGTCGTATCGCCAGTATACCCCCCCCCGTCAATAAACACCTCATCGTCGTTTATTTTGACTATATCTTTGACAAAATATTGATCGCCCTCACAGTACCATTCCGGCTTTAATGGGGTGCCATCAATTCTATGCTGAACTACGCCTCTCCAAATCTCTCTTGATTTGTCATCTGCCAGCATAGCCAGCATTTTTTCTGCGCGTTCAGAGTTTTCCGCGTAAAAGGCCTTACTTTTTTTCATGCTTTCAGCTTCAATTTCATCTTTGGTCTCATCATGATATCCACCCATCCAAACACCGACCTTCCGCGTTATGCCGTGGGCTTTCATCCAGACAAGGATGCGAAATGTAAAATAATTGTGTTGCATTTTGTGGTAAACAGCTTTAACCACTTTCTCAATCGTCTTCTTCATGGTGTCTCTCCCTTGGTCATTATTTTATGCGCTCTGTCCATTCCGCCTTAGCTCTCTTATAATTCTCCAATGTTCCTATATCTATAAGATACCCCTCTGTATTCCAGCCGAACATCTGGCCAATGAGCTTGGGAAGAACGTCTTTTCCAAAGTCAAGCGGAGTCTTTCCGGGGTCCAGAAAATCAAAAATCCGCCTGTCGGCGATATACATCCCCGCGTTGGCGAGATTGCTTTTTGGATTTTTCGGCTTCTCTACAAACTCAAGGATACGACCGCCTGCGTCAAGCTCCGCGATGCCGCACTGCTCAGGAACGTTTGTGCGGAACAGCGCCATCGTCAGAATCGCTCCGTGCTCCTCATGAAACCGCCGGAAGGAGGTCAAGTCAGCGTCCGTCAGGTTATCGGCGTAACAGATGAGAAAGTCTTTCTCATCCCGCACAAAATCCCGATTTGCCCGAATGGTCCCGCCGCTGCCCAAAAGCTCCGTCTCATATGTCTCTATGGCGTTGAGTCCCGTCTTTTGGCCGTTGTATTCCCGTATAAACTCCCGCACCGGCTCAGGCAGATAGTGGGTGTTCACCAGCACATCCGTGACGCCATGCTTTCGCAGCAGCTCGAACCACCAGCCCAGCAACGGCATACCGTGGATTGGAACCATACATTTTGGTATTGTGTCTGTGATGGGCCGCAGGCGCGTTCCAAAGCCCGCAGCAAGCAAAAAAGCCCTCACTTTGCTCCTTTTCTTGACAAAACAACTCCAATTGTCTTGATTAGAATCTTTATATCCAGCCAAATGGAGCAGTTCCTCACGTAATGCATCTCAAGCACTTGGCGTTCCCCCGTCTCGTATGTACAGTCGCTTCTGCCGGAGGTCTGCCAATAACCTGTTATGCCCGGCTTTACTTGCAGAAGCTCTGATAAATCACGGGGCAAGTAGAACAATGTCTCGTCCTCGGTGACAGGTCTTGGACCTACGATAGACATTTCGTTTCGCAGAACATTTATCAACTGTGGCAATTCGTCTATACTGAACTTTCTCAGTACTTGTCCAACTCTCGTCAGCCGCGGATCGTCATCAAGCTTAACTCTTTTTTTGTATTCAATTATCTGCTCCGATGTCAGATATTTTTCCAAATCCTCCGCGTCTGCCACCATTGTGCGAAATTTGAGCATGTTGTATTGCCCGTTTTTCCCCACGCACACCCTGCGGTGTATGACAGGCCCTCCGTCCTCGCGCTTTATCAAAACTGCGACAACAAGGAAAACAGGCGACAGGAGAATAAGCGCAATGATGGAACAGGTCAAATCAAACACACGTTTGACGAAAAGATAGAGATAATTTTTCTTCCTGCCCGCAACAGGCAGTTCCTGAAGTTCGGATGCGCTCCTGTCCATCAGCGCCGATTCACTATACTCGTCAACTGGCGTATCAAGCTCCAGGACAGCTGCGCTTTGTTCTCTGTCCATATCTTGTCTTCCTTCCGTTTTGTTCCATGCCGGGATGCAGGGCGGTGTTACCGCTTTGCCCCGCTGCTCTCCTCATAATACTTGTTGCCGTAATATTTTCCATAATAACGGCCGTAGTATTTTCCGTTCTTTTTTCGATCCACCTTGTTGAGGATGACCCCCAGGACTGGGCAGCCGGTGTTGCGGAGCTTGTGCTCCACGTCCTGGGCGGCGCGGTAGCTCACCTCGCCGGAGGATATGAGGATCATGGCGCCGTCGCAGTACTGCGCTATGACCGCTGCGTCCACCACCATGCCGAGGGGCGGGGTGTCCACTATGACGTAATCAAAGCTTTCCCTCGCCGCCTGGAGAAGCTCCTCCATCCGCTTACTGCTGAGTATCTCCGAGGGGTTCGGAGGCGTCACCAGCGAGAAGATAATGGTAAGGCCTTTCACATTCGTGCGGCAGGTGACATCGTCAAGAGAGCACTGGCCCGTCAGAAGGTGGGAGAGGCCAAAGCGAAGCTTACCGACGACGATGCTCTTCCTCAGAACGGATTTGCGCAGGTCCGCGTCAATGAGCAGGACCCTTTTATTTTGCTCCGTCAGCGACCGGCAGAGATTGAGCACCGTGGTACTCTTCCCCTCGCTGGCCACGGCGCTGGTGATGCAGATCACCTTCTTGTCCGTCCCGCAAAATTGCAGATTTGTGCGGAGAAGCTTTATCTCCTCGTTGATCTCGTATGGAAGCTCCGCAAGCTTCAGCTCCACGTACTCCAAAGCCTTACTCTCCTTTATCCAGTGATAATATCTTTACCGGGCCGTCCCACAGCACCTTTTTGGCGCGGTCTTGTCCCAGCTTATGTCCGATTTTATTGGCGCAAAGCGCCAGTTCGTTGGGCCGGTAGTTCGGGTCATGGGCATCCGACGCCACTACGCTGACAAGGTCATGCCTCAGAAGCGACCAGCAGAGCTTTTTCTGCCAATGTCCCTCCCGTCCCAGCACGCTGCCGGCGTTGATCTGCACCTTGGCGCCCATTTCGACAAATCCCCTGATTATATCCTCGTCCAGGCTCCCGTATCGCTCCACGTGGGCGATGAGCGGGGTCCATCCAGCGTCCAGGATTTTTTTCAGGAAGCCTTCGATCTTCTCCGCCGAATACCTCCCGGAAAATTCAGCTAAAACGGTGTTTCCCCATCCCATGGGAATCAGCCGCTTTTCGTTCAGCCTCCGCAAAAAAGAGTCGTCGCAAAAATATTCCCGGCTGAGGAAAAGACGTATCGGAAGTCCCTTCTCCTCTATGTACCCGCAGGCGCGCCGGTATTGCCTGACGATCTCCTCGTCCGTGGACTCGAACATCCCATGCCGCAGGTGGGGCGTGGCGCAGATGATCTCAATGCCCTGCTCCACAGCGGAGGCCAGTAGCGCCTCCATCTCCTCGATATGCTCCGCGCCGTCGTCAACGTAGGGGAGGATATGACAGTGGATATCCGCGAGCCTCACGACTTCAACTCCTTTTAGGGGTGTCCCGGGACCGTGTCCTAGGAACGCGGTCCCGAGACCTGGGAAATGTTCGCTTACATTTCCTCTTTCTTCTTCAGGGCGACAACTGCAACAGCTCCGGCAAGCAGAACTACAGCAGTGGCGGCCAGAAGGACAGGCTCCTCGCCAGTCTTGGGGGACTCATCGCCGGGCTTGGGCGCAACGGTCGGCTCGCCCTTCTCCATGACAAGCGCGACAGGAGACAGGCTGGTGAACTCGGCCGAAATGGCGTTGCCCTTGCATTTAGCGACGGTAACCCACGCGGAGTTCTCGAAGTGGAGAACATAGACGGTGTCGTCAGCAGTGGCACCAGGCACCTCAAAGGTGATGGTGACAGAGCCGCCGGCGGGGATGTTTGCTTTGATGTCCCTTACCCAGGCAACGGTCAGGTTCTCGGCTTTGACGCCGGAGTTCGTGGCCTTGATGGTCGCGGCGGCATCAGCGACAGAGGGGGTAACGCTGGGTTCGCTGATAGTCGTTGCAACTTCGTTGCCGTTGTTGTCGAGAACAGTTCCAACTCCGGGGCCGCCTTCGCTTCCATTGGTATTGCTGGGGGCAGCAAAAGCGGTGATACCGAGCGCCATGGCCAGGCAAAGGACAACCGCGATTCTTAAGAGCTTTTTCATGTGTTTTTCCTCCTTTCCAATAAAATTTATTCAACGGCGCTCCCACACCGTGGAATACAAATTTACTACACGGGCCGGTAGAAAAGCTTTATCACAAGCTCTCTCAGGCCCTCCTCGTCCACGTAAAACTCGTTGTGAAACTGGCCCTGCCGGACCTCGCCCGGCACTTTGTAGGTCTCTGACATTGTGGACTCGGTCAGAAGCTTTAAGGTCTCGGCGTCCACATCCGTCTCTATATAGTCGTCTGCCGCCTCAAGTATCCGTTCCACCTTGTCCTCCAGGTCGTCCACAGTTCTCATCTGGCGGAACATCTCTGTGACAAACCAGCTTTGGCGGGCATTCCTGTCCTCATTGCTTCCGAACTCATTGAGATCCCGGTAGCGTGCGAACCGCTCCGCCTCCTCGCCGTTCAGGGTGACGGTGGCGCCCTTTGTATAGCGGCTGTCTATCTTTGTGTAATCCTCCGGCATTGTCAGGGTTATACCGCCCAACTCCTCCACGATGACCGGGATGCCGTCCATGGTCAGGGAGAAGTACCCGTCTATACGGGCGTCATAGAGAAGCTCTGACACGGTCCTCTGGGTGAGGAAACAGCTTCGCTTTGCGCTGTTGCCGAAGGTGTACTGGAGGTTGATATGCATGGGTCTGGAATATTGAAGGTCTCCCAATCCGTCGTAGACGTCCACCTCGGTGATGGTGTCGCGGGAGATCGTGAGAAGCTCTGTGGTCTTCGCCTTGGTGTCGGTAATGAAGACCATGATGGCGTCGGCACGTCCGTTGTTGCCGACAATACCCTCCCCAAATTCGGCGGTGGCGGTGTTGTCCACGCCCAGGAAGAGCACAGTCTTCACATCGGTCCTGCGCCTGTATTCAGCGCCGTCATACATGACGGTGCCGGTCCAGTCCGTGTCATCGACGTCAAGGCCAGGGCCGTCGTCTATATCTATATTCTGCGGCTCCTTATGGCATCCGGCGCATATGAGCGCCAGCGCCAACATAAATAAGATGGTTTTTTTCATTTTGTGGAGTTTTCCCTGTCAAGCACGCCCACCACCAGCAGTCTGTACGCATCGTTTCCCATGCAGGTGCTCAGGACTACCAGCCTATCCTCGGTTGTGACCTCAATGTCCTTGTTGATATAGCTGCTAAGATCCCGGACATTCGTTATTGAATCTATGAATCCCTGCCGCCCTGCCTCGGTTTCGTAATCAAAAGCCGTGGGCAGATAGGCGTTTGAGTATGTGACGGCGGCGAAGATCCTGTAATGGTATTCTCCCTCCGGCGTGTAGAAGGAGATCACCGGGTGTTCCTCCATGTAGCTTTTCGTCCGGAAATTCTTGAGGCTACCGAACATGGTGCCGTTTTTCATGTTGTGGCCGTAGACCACGGTGAGAAAATCGCTGAAATCCTGGCTGTTCCATTTTTCGGTATAGATGGAACCCGGAAGCCGGTTTGCGCCCTCCACGGTGTGGTTCAAATAATAGGTGTCGTCCGTGGGGTGCTGTACCACCGGGTAGCGAATATCTGTATCCTGGATCTCCATCCACGCATAGATGTGCTCGTTAGGCGCGCGGATCTCGTCAAAATCCAGCGGCGAAACGTAGGGCGGCTCCGTGGGTTCGGTCACGGGTTCCGTAGCGGTCTCCGTCTCCACCGGCTTCGTCGTCGCGGTCTCGACAGGCTTGGTGGGTTCGCTTGTGGGGGAAGTCACCTTCTCTTGAAGGTCCTCGTAAACCTTCCCCGCCTCGCGCTGGCCCAGAAGATAAACCGCTATAAACGCCAATCCCGCGATCATGACGATAACGGCGCAGACGAAGACGATCTTCCTTGCTTTGCTCATGTCTTATCCACGCCCTTTGCCGCTTTTTGCCTCATCTCCGATAAAACGCTCCAGCGGTATAGCCGCCAGGGTGTCAAGGCCCAGATAGCGTTTGACATCGTCCTCGTCCTTGATGGTATCGTCCATAAAGTGGCCTATGAGAATCGCCGCGACGGCGATAACGAAGAAGATCAGCCCGCCCACGATACAGTTGATAAGAAGGCTGGGACTCGACTGCTCCTCCGGGACCACCGCGTCGGAAACGGAGGACGGCGTGTCGGTGCTCATGACCTCGGCAATGCGCATACGAAGCTGATCCGCCAGGGCGTTGCAGACATTCGCCGCCAGTACCGGGTCCTTATTTGTGACCGTAAGCTCCAGCATATGGGAGTTGGTGGGGTTTGTGACCTCAATGGTCTCAACGAAGTCCTCGTACTTTTCGTTGATGCCCAGGTCCGACATGACCGGCTCGACTACCTCGCGGGTGGTGGCGATGATCTGGAAATCCGCCGCCAGCGATGCGCCTATCTGCAGGTCCGCCAGCGAGGTTATGCTGGTGGTCTTGGAAAGTATGTATATCTCCGCCTTGGCCTCATATTCCGGCGTTATGAAAAAGACGGTCACTGCGGCGCTGAGGGCCACTCCCACCACCAGGCTGAGCACCAGGATCCAGGCCCTTCTCCAGAGCGTGTAAAATACCTCTACAAGATCGATTTCCTGTTCTTCGACCTGCTGATTCTCGTACTTTTCCATATCGTCTCTCCTACATTTTTTTGGATCCCGCCAAAGGCGGGCTTTTCTGCCTCGAACGCGGTATTGCCTCTTCCCCGCCGCCACCCCACTGGACCGGCAGGCACACGAAAAAAGCGGAAAAACTCCACCCGCGTTTTTCCACCGCAGCCATACGCCGCTTCTCCCCTCACAAGAAGCACTACATTATCCGCATAATGTTTTGACATAAAAAGCTTGAAGGCGCGCAGAAATTTAATTTGTTGATATTGTAGCACTTTTTCTTTGCAAATTCAAGACGTCCCACGGAAGAATTTATGTCATTTTAGCCAAATTTAAGGGTTTTCTCGCACAGCTGTAAGGCTCCCGTCCACATTGTTGGGAAATGATGTCAGGCAGGGGCTTTGCCGTCGTGGCCAAAAGCCGCTCATTTTGCAATATTTTCTCAAACCAGGCAATCAATAAATGAAATCTCCAGCGGCTCCGCGCCCGCCGTATGGAAACTCGTCCAGCACATGGAGATCCGGCTCAATGTTTGAAATTTCTGCGGCTGTGTAGAGGGAGAATTTGTTGTATGTGGCAACGGTGATGGTCCGGGAAATTTCCGCCTCCCTCCTTTCGGCAAGCTTAAATAACGACGGCAATATACCCTCAGAAGCGCTCTCCTGCCGTCGTGACGTTTTCATCTTTGTCCCGGACAGCGCACCACGTTATCCGCATAATGTGGTATCGTTTTAAAAAATGACCGCACCATTTTGTCCATTTACAAAATTTCAGGCACAATGAAAGGACCCTTACAGCCAAGATTTAGAAAGTTCCACGGTAAGGGTCTTGTCACTATGCCTGAATATATGTGAATTTTTTAAATTTCGGAAACAATGCCATAGATTTTTCGCCGAACCTGCTGAATTTTATGTAAAATGGCCTTGAAAAACAGATTTTAATCTGCTAAAATAGGTGTCGATATGTACAGGTTTTTACTGCTATATATAATTTTCACCACATTATGCGGATAATGTGGTGATTTTTCTTTTCTCAAAATACCTCCTGTCCAGGACCATTTCCACCCTGGCCCGGACCTCCTCCTCGGTGGTTTTGACATAGATTTTCGTGGTGTTGATACTGCTGTGGCCCAGGATGCAGGCCAGCTGTACGATGTCATGCGTCCGCTCATAAAACGTGCGGGCAAACAGCTTTCGCAGGTTGTGGGGGAACACCTTGCTGGCCGTGACGCGCGCTTTCTCGCAGAGGTTTTTCATCTGCTTCCAGATGTTGCTCCGATCCAGGGGCTTTCCGTTCCTTGTGCAGAAGATAGGCCCGGAGGTAAGCCCGTTGTCCCGGATATACGCCAAAATCTCCCGTTTCAGACCGTCCGCTATCAGTACGCGGCGGTTTTTCTTTTTGCACCGCACACAGACGCGCACCGAATCCAGCTTTGATCGGAAGGACTCCACCGTGAAGTATTTAAGCTCCGACACGCGGATGCCCGTGGCGAAAAAGACCAGCAGCATAAGCCGCAGCCGCCGATTTCCCTCTGCCGCCGCGAGAAGCCTGTCAAATTCCTCCCGCGTCAGGTTTTTCTCCTCCGGGTTGAAGGGTAGCTCCTGAATACGGATATTCTTGACGTTACAATCAGAGCGTCCGATGAATTTGAGAAACGCCCTGACGGAGGACAGAATGGAATTGACGCTGGAATCCGTGAACTCTCCACATTCCATGAGGTGTTTTTTAAAGTCCAGCGTTTTCTCCTTCGACAGCGGCTCCCCTCCCAAAAACGCGGCGAACGTCCTGACATCGCGCAGATATTTATCTATCGTGAACTCGCTCTTTTCCTGCCGGCGAAGCTCCTCCTCAAATCCGGCAATGTTCTTTTCCATAGTTTTTCCTCCAAAAAATAAATTCGCGCGGTTTTCCGCACGAATCTATTCTACCAAATTCAATTACAGTTGTATTCCAAAAACCGGGCGGCAATATCTGGAGAACCCGCCGATGAACATTTTGGATGAGCCGCCGCCCGCCGCGGCGTTTGCGGAGGCTGTTGCTAAAATCAGTCTTTTCCAGAGTCCGTCGCTTTGCGCTTCTTTCCTGCCATATACGTCAGCAGAAGCATCAGGAGATACCCCGCAAGCGCCCCGGCGGCATTCAGGCACGACTCGCTCCACGTCAGATGCCTTCCGGGTATCCACACCTTCGGCACATCGGCAAAGAGCGCCGTCGCGCAGACGCAAAGCGCCGCAACGGCCCTGAACCAGCCCCCCAGGGGCTTGATCCGCAGAACGGCCTCCGCCGTCCCGCAGAAAAGGATCCCAGAGACAAAGAACACGGCAAAATGGGCAAGCTTTCTTAACAGCATATGAAAAGCCGCCTCCTCAGGGCGCAGTCCCACAAACCTGAGTCCCCGCAGAAGCAGTCTTGCCAAAGCGAGGCTCAGTCTCCCGGTCCCCTCCCCCGTCTGCCAGGAGAGGAAAAGACACAACCCCATCCATATTGCCGTGGCCCCCGCCCACAGGGCGGCCGCCAATACCCGTTTTTTCAACTCATGCCTCCAAAGCGTCCCGTGATTTCTCTGTCACCCAGACATTATATTCCCGCCGGGAGAAAAATACAAGTCCGCTTTCCGCATCGGTATTGTCAGGCCATGCTGTTTCGGTTGTGTATAAGCAATCCGGCGGTGAGGCTGGCGAGATCCTCGCCGCCTGATTTGAATACCGCCACAAGATACCCCCGCTCCCTGCAGCGGGCGCAGAGAGATTTCAGTCCGGGGTCGCTCTCGGCTTTTTTGAACCAGACCTCAACCATTTTCTTATCCTCGCAAATATTGATCTCCACGCCGTTTCCCTCCCGCCGGATATTTTTCCCATTGGCGGGAGGGATTTATTCACATGGTCATGGTCCAGGTCTGTTCATCCTCATGGTCGTCGGGCTTGTGGCCCATGGCTATTTTCTTTCTCCGAGTTTCTTTGAGAGCCTTGGAGTCCACGTGCTGACGCATGGATGTGGCGTCGCGGACCGGGCCGGTGTCGGAGAGGGCGGCCACGGTCACAGCAGTCGAGATAAGAGCGTCAGCAACAGGGTCGAGAGTGAGGACGCTATCGC
>CANPXN010000029.1 GCA_947586185.1 uncultured Clostridia bacterium | reverse complement strand
ATCTGCTGACGCTTGCAAGGAGCGATAATCAAATTTATCAGGCAAGCTTTGGAAGAACAGAGCTTGATACTATTATACTGGACTGCTATGAAGCCTTTTGTGTTCCTGCAAGAGAAAAGAAAATCAGGCTGTCTGTTGAGTTGCCCGATAATGCGCTGATCGCTGAGCATATGGATGGGGAACGAATTAAACAGATTATTGCCATTTTACTTGATAATGCGATAAGCTATACTCCCGAAAACGGAAGTGTTTGTCTGAAATGTCAGGAAACTGCAAAAGCATTCTGCATAGAAGTATCGGATAATGGAATCGGTATTGACGATGAATCAAAGACTAAAATTTTTGACAGATTCTATCGTGCCGATGATTCCCGAACAAGCAAATCACATTTCGGATTGGGACTTTGCATTGCAAAAGAGATTGTAGAACTGCATCATGGAACGATCACTGTATCTGATACAGATGGCGGAGGAGCAACTTTTACAGTAAAGCTGATGAAATAATTGCGGCGTTAACGATCTTCCATTGACCCTTGTGCTTTTTTTGCCATTTGGAAATTGTGTCCGAATGGCATTATTTTTTTGAAAGAATACTGCTGTATCATTCAACACATACAACAAATTTGATATGGCATTTTTGTGTACTATGCAGAAAATCATAAAATCCACTTGACTTAGAGTTAACTCCAGATATTATAATATCAATAACAAAACACAGGCGAGGTGAATGCGATGACCATAAGGGAAGCCAGTGAAAAGTTTGATATTTCACAGGATACGCTGCGCTATTATGAGCGTGTGGGAATGATACCTCCCGTTACCCGAACAGCAAGCGGTATTCGTGATTATCAGGAAGATGATCTGGCATGGGTGGAGCTTGCAATATGCATGCGCAGTGCAGGACTTCCGGTTGAAGCTATGATAGAATATGTGAAGCTTACACAGGAGGGAGATTCAACGATCCCTGCAAGGTTGCAGCTGCTCAAGGAACAGCGTGAAGAGCTGCTAAAGCAGAAGGAGAAAATTGAAGCTACATTGGAACGGTTGAATTATAAAATCGGACGATATGAAATAGCGGCTGAAACCGGAATACTTTCATGGGAGGAATAATAAATACAGGTGCTATACAAATTAGAGTGAGGTGTTGCCTTGAGTTTCGTGATGTTTATCTTCTTGCAGTTGCTGCGGAGGACGAAAATGATACTGTAAGCGGAACGGTTACAACAGTTAATGGTTGGGTGGACTGCTTTGGAAAAGCAGAGCTTAAAGGTACTGTTTTTGCAGGCGGAGTTAATGATATAGGCGATATTTTAGGACATCCAGCGCTGAAAAAGGCATATGAACTGGGGAAAACGTTAGAATAGAAGTAAAGCTTTGATTATAAAATATATGGAGGTATTTAAAAATGAACGATTTTATTTTTCACAATCCGGATAAGGTTTATTTCGGAAAGGATCAGATGAAGCATCTTCCGGAGGAACTTTTGAAATTCGGCAAAAAGGTACTGCTTGTTTACGGCGGAGGTTCTATCAAAAAGAACGGCTTGTATGATCTTGTAACAAAACTTGCAGCGGAAAATGGTATTACGCTTTTTGAGCTTAGCGGAGTTGAGTCGAATCCACGTCATTCCACAGCGAACAAAGGCGCTGAGATCTGTAAAAAAGAGGGGATAGACGTTGTCCTTGCAGTTGGTGGAGGTTCGACTATAGACTGTGCAAAAGGTGTTGCAGCGGCTGCTGTTATAGAATCAGGAAATGTTTGGGATCTTGTAAGCACAGGCACTTGGGTGACGAAGTCTTTGCCAATAGTTGCAGTCCTCACAAATGCTGCAACGGGTTCGGAAATGGACGCATGGGCAGTTATTTCTAATATGGACACCAACGAGAAAATCGGACTGGGCGGTTCTGCGCTTATTCCAAGAGCTGCCTTTGAGAATCCGGAATACAGCTATACGCTTCCGACCTATCAGACGGCATGCGGCGCATTTGATATTTTCAATCACGTTCTTGACAACTATTATCTTGCAGGAGATGCAACCTTTGATATGGTTCTGGAAATGCAGGAGGCTGTTATGCGTGCTGTTGTAAAGTGGACTCCGATAGCTATGAAGGAGCCGGAAAATTATGAGGCAAGAGCAAACCTGATGTGGGCATCTTCAATGGCACTTAATACGATACTTGATGCAGGAACAGTTCACGGCTGTGCCTGCCATGCAATGGAACATGAGCTTTCTGCTTATTATGATATCACTCATGGCCATGGACTTGCAATATTGACACCACGCTGGCTGGAATATATTCTGGATGAAACCACTGCTCCTGCAATTGCTCGTTTTGGAGTTAAGGTATTCGGAACAGAAGAAAATCCTGATCCTATGGAAGGCGCAAAGAAAGCTATTGAGGCAGTATCTGATTTTTGCTTCAAAACACTTGGCTTGAAGAGTACGCTTACAGACCTTGAAATTGATGATACTCATTTCAAGGCAATGGCGGAACATGCTTGCATGGGCGGTGAGATTACAGGTCCTAAAAATCTTACCCCTGATGATGTGGAAAAAATCTACAGAATGTGCCTATAAATATTTATGCTGTTTAAAAAGATTGCATAGTCTGAGACTGAACATTAAATACAGCATAATATAAGTATAGTAAGATAAAAACCAAAGCCGAACCAATATCATTTTGACATTGGTTCGGCTTATTTACTTGAACTGTTTAATAATTTTTATTTTTTTAGTAATTCACGCTTCATTAAACATAGATCAAAGATATTAATGATTCCATCATTGCAAAGATCACCGTTTTTCCAATTCGTAAGTTCTCCGGAGTGAACGAGCCATTTTTTCATCATTACAATATCTGCAATATCAAACTCGCCATCGTCATTAACATATCCCATTATATTTTCAGGAGCATTCTGAGACATCATAGCAGCTGTGAGGAATATCATAGCAGCATTTCCATAGATCGTGTTTTCATTTGTTGTATACTCACCGTCGCTGTCGATATAACATTTTCCGTCAAATTTGGAAAGGTGACGGTTATTATAATAATTCGTACCCTCAGTAAAGTATCCGGCAGGACAGCGGTATGGGTCAAGCTTTGCATCTCTTGAATAAATTTTACTGTATATATTCTCAACGCTGTTTTCTCCGTAGCCTGAAACATAACTAAATGAGATCGGATTGATTCCCAGAAGATAATTGAAAGCATTTTCAATGTTAGTTTTAATTGTTTCAGGAATATTATCCTTACCCTCCATAATAACGCTGCCCAAAAGAAGTGTCATAGAATTTTGAGCAACATGCTTGTTGGAGCCCCACCAGTAACCCCAATCAGGAAAAGCAGTTCCCCAATTGTTATTATTTAGTATTCTGGTACGCCATTCGGAGAACTTTGAAAATACTTTTTCAACCTCTGCATTAGGATTTTCATTACCGTATAAGTAGTGGAAAAAGCCTAAGAATGATTCTCCTGCATGGTTGTAGCTGATTGATAAACCGGAGATAAAGCAGTTTGTGTTATTGGCTGTATTGCAATTTGTGATGATATAATTCTCATATTCGCTTGCGTCCTTTCCGGATAGGGTTAAAGCCCTGTAAATCGCACCTGCCGCCCAGAAAATATCACGCTCCAGTTCACTCTGATTAAAGGTATAGGTTCGGTTTGCTGCACTGATTGACATATGCATATCGTTAGAAGGGTCTGTTACCCAGTCCCATGCTCTGAGGGCTGTAGCAAGGCATTCATCCGCAAATTCAGCATACGCTGGAATATCTTTGTAGATAATATAGGCGTGTGCAAAAATAGCAGCCGCATCTGCTGTTGCAAGATGTGAACGAAGATCTGTTTCTGAGTCATCTGATTGATAGGTAGATGTGTTATACAAAGTGTCCTCAAGATAGATCACATCATCTTTATAATTTGCAGCAACATAGAATGACCCGTCCTTGCTGCTGTGTTCCAGTTTAAGAAGCATATCAAGCTCCCATTTAAGCTCACTGAGAATACCAGGAGCATCTATGTAACGAGGATTTTCAGGGTCTGTTTCCGGTATATTCAGTTTCATGTCCGCAAAGATATCCGGGAACAGCTCATATGCAAGCATAAGGTCCTCAACAGTACCGGCAGCCGGAGATACATATTTGCCGTAATCTCCCGCATCATACCATCCGCCCGAAACATCGTAGGTTTCTGCATTCGGGTTATCCCTGTCAGACCACTTTTTTATGGCTATATCGTTAGGGTGAAGGTTCTCTCTCTTAAATTCACCTGCATACTTAGCTTCAAGGTCAATGCCCTGTCTTTGATAATAGAAATACTTTGTCAGGTCGCTGAGCAAATCATCGTAGACATCATCCTTTATCTGGAAGGAGACAGAGGTGATCGTATCTGTATCAAGTCCCTCCTCCACATCACGAGGAGAGCGTGCCGACTTATTAAGTCCAGCATCAGGAATGCGGATATAATAGGTGCCCGGGGTCGTAACCTCATCGAAGTGAATAATATGAACATTTTCGCCGGATAGATGGTCATTTTTTTCTGCATCGGACAGCGTTCCGGAAGCAGCGACTTCACCATTGTCAGCATTCACGATCTGATAAGTCTTTCCATACAGGGAACCAAACTTTTCAAAATAACTGATGCGAGCAGTTTTAGAGCTGTTGCAAATATATCCAACCTGATTTACCTTTATAAACGGATACTGCCGTTCATCATCGGTGGAGCTGATATTCACATTCTGAAATTCAAAAGTCGTACCACTTGGCAATCCGCCCACATATACAAACCAAAAGTTATCCAGACTAAATCCGGAATCAGGATTAGCATCTACAAGCGCCTTGATAGGAAGCGAGTAGCTGGTCCAGCTTGTACCCGCACTTATGTTCTTATATTCCGCCATATCTGTCCAGTAAATACGAGTAGTTTCGTTATGGCAGTGAGATACCAGACCAATTCGGAAGTTACAGTTTCCTGATCCGGTGTTACGAACCTCAAAGTTCAGATAGCCGTTTTCATAATAATCTCGGATAGTCAGCGTTGTCCAATTGGTATTTGGTGTCAGATTCGCACCTCCCCAGCTTTCCGTTGTCCAGTTCTTGCCGTCGTTGTCAATAAGTATTGTCTGAAGCTGTAAATCGGGATTATCCTGAACATTTGCTGCGGATACGCCAAATAACGGCATTGACGCAAGCAGAATCATGGCTCCAAGCGCTATTGCCATAATACGTTTTCCAAAATAGCTATTCATATGCTTTTACCTCGTTTCTATATTTTCTCTTTATATAAAAAGAACGTGTAGAAAAATGAAAATTGATAGGTTTTCAATGTGTTATTATAACATGGTGCACTATAATTTGTCAATTATAGTGCCGGTTTTGTGGAATCCTTCAACTGCTTTTATAATTTAAAGTTTCATTTCCTTAAAAGTATCCGTAATTCTCGCAATAAAGCTCCATTGACGTTTCATATAGTTGTGCAGTCCGGCTGTACTGTTCTTATAAGAATCATAAATCAAATCCGGATTGTCAAAGTGCTGTATAATTGATTTAGCAGCACAATATCCGCTTTCCATTCCGGCGGAGATACCCTCGCCCATAGGATTCAAAAAACCGGCAATTTCACCGGCAAAAAGTATTCGCCCAATACCATAATCTATAGCGCAGCCCGGTTGAATGTGCGGCATTAGCCATTTATCAGCCTTTAACTGTTTTTCCAGTTTCAAGCCGTGTTTCTCTTTCATATAAGAGATAAACCGTTCATAATAGTGTTCAGTTTTGCTGCTGTTCTTTACTGAAACGCCCAACACTAACTGATTATCCTTCACATTAAACCATGCGTCGTATTCAGATAATTCAGGCTGTAAATAAGCGTAGAAATAGTGATAATCTAAATCAATACAGCCTTGATTAAAGGTTTGATAGGTTGTTATATAGGGCAGATCACGGCCTGTCAGCTTCCGTTTAAGTGTTCCAACTACACCCTCGCAGTTGATAACATATTTTGATTGTTCCGTATAGGTGTTTTTGCCTTTAAATGTTACGTTTACAATACCGTTTTGTTCTTCACATGAAATTGCTGCTGTACAATCCCTGATTTCTGCGCCGTGTTGGACCGCCATGCTTGCAAG
Organism: uncultured Clostridia bacterium; assembly: GCA_947586185.1. Classification (GTDB taxonomy): domain Bacteria; phylum Bacillota; class Clostridia; order Oscillospirales; family Ruminococcaceae; genus Porcipelethomonas. The sequence continues at coordinate 27,881 of CANPXN010000029.1, read as the reverse complement.
CCAGTTATCAAAGGAGCTGCGCCATACGTTAAGTCCGTTCTGTTCAAATCGAAAAGTCCTGCCCTTATCATTTGTGAAAATCATACCTCTGTTTTCTGTGGGAATGCACATTGCAAAGTCCGGAACAGATTCATTATAGTAGGCCTTTATTAAATCCAAGCTTTTTTGTATCAGTTGTCCTGAACATGATTTATATCGAGGCATTTTGAATTTCTCTGCTAATAAAGTCTTATAGCCCTTTTCAGCTAATATTTTGGCTGCGGTGCTTCCCGAAGGACCTGCACCAATAATAATTACGTCATACATTAATTATACCTCAAAATTCAGTTTGTTTCCGATTTCATTTTCTTTATTATACATTATCCTCACTTAAAAATCAATTCTTACTTGTGTTCGTTCTGAATCTCAAAGTCCTATTCGTTTGCTTCTTGACAAACGGTTGGTATTCTGATATAATGCTTATATTGTAGTAATGTCAATTTTTTCTGTTTTGAAATAGGAAAATGCAATACTATATTAATTTTATAAGTGTATGGGGGTACGCTGGAAAGGTGTACCCTTTTTGCAGGAGTTTTTATGAAGGAAAATAAGAAAAAGGAAAAAGGAATCCTTGACACAGTCCGGGAAGTTAATGAAAAGGAAAAGCAGGCTGTCCGGGATAAAAAGGCAAAGCTTGCTAAGGAATACGAAATAGAGCGTGAGGAATATGCCAAATCTATTCAGGAAGATAAGCTGGAGCTTCTCAAACTGAAAAGTGGTGTGATTACCGAATCTGAAAAGCTGAAAAGTAATGAGGAGGAAAAGCATTACACAAAATGGCAGAAGTTTAAAAATTTTATATATCACAGTAAATGGTGGCTGGGTATAGCAACGTTTTTTGCTGCTGTTGCAATATTCCTTGTGGTGGACACTCTTACTCAGACAAAGCCGGATCTGAATGTGATGCTTTTAAGCGATGATGTAGAGCTTTATTCAAGATATGACCAAATGACTCAGTGGTTTCAGAATATTTCCGGGGACATCAATAAGGACGGTAAGGAATTTGTGAACGTAATGTACATTCCTGTATCAGATAACAAGGAAAGCAATGAAAATAACGAGATTTATTATTATGATACAACCTTGACAAAGCTTTCTGCACAGTTCCAGCTGGGACAGTCCATGATGATTATCGGTGACGAGAACTGTAAAGAGCTTATTGAAGCTGAGGAGTCCCTTGTCAATCTTGAGGAGCTTTTCCCTGATTGCCCTTATATTGACGGCTATAGGCTGTGTCTTAGCGAAACCGGATTTGCTGAAAAAATCGGCTATAACGGAGAGCTGCCGGAGGATATATACATCGGTCTGAGAAAGGTGACAGATACGCTTATGTCAGATAAGGACACTAAGGAAAATTATGATAAGGCTTATGATGTTCTTAAAAAAGTTATTGAGGATTTATCATAATGCAATTATTTTGAAATGTTTTTCTGTTATATTTGACGAAATGTAAGTACATATTTTTAGATTTGTTGACAATTTGCCAGTAAATATGTTAAAATATAGTTACTGATAATTTTTATGGGGGTATTTTACTATGAGTAAATTTTGTAAGCAATGTGGTAATCAGATGGCTGACAATGAGGTTGTATGCGCCAGCTGCGGAGCAAGTCAGGAGCCTATTCCTCAGAATATTATTAATTCAGCAGCGGCTGAGGAAGGAAAGTCCAAGTCTGGTAACGGAAAATTCATTGCTGTAATTGTGGCAATTGTTGTTATCATACTTATAGTTCTGAAGCTGATTTTTGGAACAGCAGCATATGAAAAGCCGCTTAAAAACTTCTTTGAAGGTATTGAGGATAAGGATGGCGACAAAATCGAAGAGGCTTTTCCGGAATTTTACGGCGATAAAATGACTAAGCTTTATGATTTTGACGATGTTGCTGACGAACTGTATGACCGTCTTGAGGATGAATTTGGTAAGAACATTAAGATCAGCTACAAGATCAAGGATAAGGAAAAAATTGACAAGGACGATTTAGAGGATATTGAGGAAGAAATAAAGGATGATTACGACGAAAAGGTCAAGGTTTCAAAGGGCTATGAGCTTGAGCTTAAGCTCAAGGTCAAGGGCAAAAAGGATAAGGATGAGCATACGTCAGAGCTTGAGGTCTATAAGATAGATGGCGATTGGTATATTATGAGCACAAGCTTTTAATTCAAGTATATAATTCAATATAAAAAAGTCAAGCCTTGTAAATAAATCGAGGCTTGACTCTTTTTTGTTCAGACAAAGTAAAAAGGGAGCTTTTAAAGCTCCCTTTTTATTGCACATCAGAATAAAAAGCAACAGAATACATCTTTTTAATGCCGTATATTTTAAAAAGCTTAATATGTATAAAGTAACCTTATAAACATAGTGCAGCGGTCATGATAAAATTTGTCTGCATCAACAGATTAATCTTCGTCGTCTTCTGACTTGTAGTTGATGATGTTCTGGATACCCTCAGTTATTGAAAGATATTCTTTGTAAATTTCCTCAAGATATTCAATACCGTCTGGCTCGATGTGATAATATACTCTAACTCTGCGCTTTCCGATAAGCCTTTTCTGGTCGGAAATCATACCCTTGTCGATCAAACGATACAGACTTGGATACATTGTTCCTTCCTTAAGAGTAAACAAGCCACGACTTCTTTTTTCAAATTCTTGAGTTAACTGATAGCCATACATATCCTCCTGTTTAAGAAGATGAAGGATCAGCAATTCAGTCATACCGCGTTTCAGATTCTCTTGGATCTTCAATACTACCGCCTCCCTCTATATTAAAACATAATTATACAAATTTGTCAATACTATTTTTATCAAATTATGAAAAAATATAAAATTTTGGTAAAAATTACGCATATAAATGTTTTGACACATTGTTTTTTTGAAATAATTTGGTTATATTTCACAAGCTTCTTGATAGGTGCATATTATGTAAAAGAAAATCTTATGAAATGAGGGGCGGAAAAATGAGTAGAGAAATCACTTTTCTTATAGCAGGTGGAGATTTAAGACAGATTTATGCTGCAAAAGCGTTAGCCCGTGAGTTTAAAGTATATGCTGCCGGTTTTGATAAAAATGTAGTAGACTTTTCCGGCATAGAGCATATTGAAAATATAAATGACATGAAGGAGCGTGTTGACTGCATCGTGCTGCCTCTTCCAGCTTCAAACGACGGTGTTTTTGTGAATACTCCTTTTTCAAAGCAGAATATTCCTCTTACGTCCCTGACATCAATGCTAAAGGACGGGGGAACTGTATTCGGAGGAAAATTCGATGCCCGTACGCTTAGGATTTTCAATAAATTCGGAGTTGACACAGTTGATTATTTCGAGCGTGAGGAGCTTAATGTGCTTAACGCAGTTCCTACAGCCGAGGGTGCGGTACAGATAGCCATGGAGGAAATGGCCTCAACTATTTATGGAAGAAGGGTCCTTATAACCGGCATGGGCCGTATCTCAAAGGTTCTTGTAAAGATACTTCATGGAATGAGCGCTGACGTTACAGTCGCTGCAAGGAAGTATTCTGATTTGTCCTGGGCAGAAATTTACGGCTGCCGGGCTGTCCATACATCTGAGCTTGCAGATAGCATTCAGGATTACGAACTGATATTTAATACAGTTCCGGCATTATTATTTGATGAGAAGATACTTAAAAGAGCTGATAGAGATGTTCTTATTATAGACCTTGCTTCAAAGCCGGGAGGAGTTGATTTTGAAGCTGCCGGGGGAATCGGACTGAAAGTTGTATGGGCGTTGTCGCTGCCCGGAAAGGTTGCTCCTATAAGCGCCGGAGAAATAATCGCATTAACTATTTTGAATATTCTTAAAGAAAGGGGCGGCGCTGATGATTGATTTATCAGGCGTAAAAATAGGTTATGCGGTAACCGGTTCGTTCTGTACATTTGAAAAATCATTTGAGCAGGCTCAGATTCTCGCAGATTCAGGCGCAGAGCTGATACCTGTTTTTTCCTTTAACGCCTCCGGGATTGATACCCGTTTCGGCAAGGCAAAAGAAAATGTTGAGCGGCTTGAAAATATATGCAAAAGAAAGGCAATACTTAAAATTGAGGACGCAGAGCCTTTAGGTCCTAAGAAAATGACCGATATAATGGTAGTGTGTCCGTGTACCGGTAACACATGTGCTAAGCTCAGTATGAGTATTACTGATACGCCGGCTACTATGGCTGTAAAATCTCATATACGAAATGGCAAGCCGGTAGTGATAGCTCTTGCTTCAAATGATTCTCTTGCAGGTTCTTTTAAAAATATCGGCAGTCTTATGAATATGAAAAATTATTACTTTGTTCCGTTCAGACAGGACGACAGCATTAAGAAGCCTACGTCCGCTGTTGCGGATTTTACAAAGCTTGCCGATACAATAGAGAATGCTTTAAATGGCATACAGTTACAGCCGGTTATAATTTAGTGTAGTATATTCTTTAAGTCGGGAAAGATTCCCATTTATTTGGCATAATTTCCCTCGCTGTAAGTCGGCGAGGGAGGAATTTTTTTGTTGTTTATGCGGATTTCCAGGTTATACAAAAAGAATCAGTAAAAAATTAAAAGAAATTCATAAAATTACTTGATTTAAGTGCTGATTCGGGTTATAATGTTAATTGATAAATATAACCGACGCTTATGTCCCCCGCCTCTATAGGCGGCGGACAACTCAGCCTTTCAGCGGTGGCTCTTACCACCGCTGAAACCCTGAGGAGCTAAGCGCTCTAAAGCGCCGGTTGCAATCGTTGCACGCTGATTAAACAAGCTTATCAGCGCTTGCTCCGATTTTAAAAATATAACGAGAAAAAAAGAAAAGTTATATTTAAGAGGTATTTAAAAGGATGACAGCAAAAAATAAATATGGTGTTTTTTTAGCGCCTGTCATAGCTATGCTCATGATGGGCGGTTGCTTTGCAGCGTCAGGATTGTTTCCGTTTGGGAATAAAAGCGCTGCATGGTGTGACATGGAGCAGCAGACCATTCCTCTGCTGATGCAGCTCAAGGATATTCTTGAGGGCGACAGAAGTATATTCTACAGCACAGCAGCCGGAGGCGGCATGAATTTCTGGGGAGTATTTCTCTTCTTTTTGGCAAGCCCCTTTTCTCTGCTTGTGATGTTTGTTGATAAGGCGGATTTTTCTGTCTTTATGAACATTCTCGTTGTGCTCAAGCTTTCAGTATGCGCAGCTTCGGCAAGCTTCTTTTTCAGATGCATGCATCAGGAGCTGAAGCTTGTATATAATGTACTTCTGAGTCTTATGTATACGTTCTGCGGCTTTAGTATGATGTTTTACCAGAATATTATATGGCTCGACATCATGTATTTGTTCCCTCTGCTTTTGATAGGCATTGAAAGACTGGGCAGCAGGCACAAGCCACTTCTGTATGCTTTGATTCTGAGCCTTATGGTGGCAGTTAACTACTATCTGTCCTTTATGGTCGTTATATATGTTCTGCTGGCAGTTCCGCTTTTTATTGGCATGAGATGTAAATCCGGTGAGAACAGAAAAAAGGTTTCTCTGCTGTTTATATTGTCGAGTATGGCTGCCGCTCTTATAACGGCACCTGTATGGCTTCCAGCTTTTTGGCAGTATACCGGTTCGGCAAGGGGCGTTGGTATTGTCCAGAGCCTTGGCTTTGGCGGTTTGTTTTATCATTTCAGAGACAAGCTATGTGTGCTGATGTGTACTGCTCTGCCCTTTGCAGCGGCAATGTTTTTTATTGGAAATCCTAAAAGACGCAGCCAAAAAGTAAAATACAGGCTGGTTCTTACTTTGCTTTTGCTGATCCCTGTTTTAATAGAGCCGATAAACAAAATGTGGCATACAGGAAGTTATCAGGGCTTTCCTTTAAGATACGGCTATATGGTGGTTTTGTCTGGGCTTTCCCTTGCGGCATTTATACTTGAGGGGAATTGTAAAAAAACCAGGTCGTCAAGGCTGTGCCTTATTCTGAGCGTCTTACTTGGCGTATTGCTTTCCGGCACCGTACTTACTGTTTTAAGGCTGAGCAGCAGCGATATATCCTCATATGTAACAACACTGTGGACGGATAAGAAGTCGTTTACGGTTCTCCTGATGATTTTTGTATTCTGCTTTGCTGCATATTTTATCAATATATTGTTTTTAAGAAAGGGCAGGCTTAATGAGGGAGTATTTCAGATCCTTTTATGCTTTACCTTTTTAATAGAATTTATCTTTGGTTTTTCCGTATATATCGAAGCTCCCTCAGAAGAGGACAGGCTTTTTGATATGACAGCGGCGTTGAACGGAGAAATTGAGGATGAGGATTACTACAGAGTTAAAAGCGAATACAAGTATATTCATGTGAACATGATCGGTGCATTGGGTTATAATACTTTAGCTCATTACACTTCTCTTACCTCTGAAGACTATATGTTTGCAATGAAAAAGCTTGGCTATTCGTCATACTGGATGGAGGTGGGAGCTCACGGCGGGACATGTCTGACAGACGCATTGCTTGCCAATAAGTATTCAATAGGTATGCGTTCTGATTTCAGCAAATATCAGAATGTGATTACATCTGGCTCTGGACTTTCCATTGCCGAGAATAAAATTTGTCTTCCGGCAGGCATTATAAGCTCTACAGAGCCTGCCAGCACCCGTGAACTTGATTCAGGGGACAGATATGCCGTTCAGAAAAAACTGGCTGAAAATATGCTTGGAAGCTCTGATATGCTGTGCCGCTATGACTGCACCGGCGTTCTGGACGGAAAACTAAGCTATACTGATGGAAAATATCATGTTCGTCTGGGCAGCAGTGATGAATACTGCAAGCTTTATTATGAGGTCTATGTTGACGGCGAGCAGCAGCTTTATTTTGATCTGTTTGATAATTTAAGCACACAGCTTAAAGAGATATACAATGATTCAGCAAGAGTTTATGTGAACGGAGCCCTTGTTAATGACTCCTATCCTTCTCAGCTTAACAACGGTTTGCTGAATTTGGGTATATTTGAAAACGAGGCTGTGAAAGTTCAGATCAATATTAACAGAGATATTGATATAAGATCACTGGGAGTTTTCGGAGTGGATACGGAGAAGCTTATAAGCGCTGTTAACCGTACTGAATCCGTCATGCCCAAAGTTCATGGAAATAAAATCTCTGTGAGTTGTAATGGAAGGGAAGGGGAGTACCTTTACCTTGCCGTTCCGTGGGACAGCGGTTTCGATGTGAAGTTAAACGGAAAGAAAACTGAGCTTTACAAGGTAAACGACTGCTTCTGTGCAGTTAAGCTTGAAAGCGGCGAAAACCGGATAGCTTTGACCTTTGTTCCAAAGGGCTTTAAAGCAGGAATGGTTCTGCTTCTTGCTGGAGCAGTTTTTTCCGCAGTGCTTTTCATGCTGAGAAAGAGAATATTTTCCGGAGCATACGGGCTCTGTTCCGAGGCGCTGTGCAGGATATTATTTACATGTGCTATAGCCGGAATTTATGCTTTGCCGTGTATTATATGGGCGGCTCAAAAAATATTTTTTTAGTGGAGGAATTATGGCAGGAACTATCCTGAATCAGGCTGTGATAATGCTTTTGCTTATTATAGTCGGTATGGTATGCTATAAAACAGGACTTATAAGTGAAAACGGTTCAAAGGAGCTTTCAAAGCTTGTACTGACCGTTGTGAATCCTATGGTCATACTCATGGCGTATCAGACTGATTTTAATAAGGAGCTTTTAAGCGGACTTCTGCTTACTTTTGTTCTGTCAGCAGCATCGTTCGTTCTTGCAATGGCCGTTTCCTATCTGTTTATAAGGAATAGGAAGGGCAGGGAAACGGATATTGAACGATTTTCAAGCATCTATTCCAACTGCGCTTTTATGGGTATACCTCTTATAAATGCTCTTATGGGATATGAGGGTGTCTTTTATCTCACCGCATTTATAACCATATTCAACATTCTTGTATGGACTCATGGGGTCATACAGATATCCGGAGTCAAAAGCCTTAAATCAATAACAAAGGCTGTTATGTCTCCTTCGATTTTTGCAGTGTTAATAGGAATTATACTTTTTGTGACCAAAATACGCTTCCCGGCTTTGATCGCCGAGGCGCTTGATTTTATAAGCTCAATGAATACGCCTCTTGCTATGCTGGTTGCCGGAGCTACAATTGCCCAGACAAATATGCTTATAGCTTTGAAAAAGCCAAGGATATATATTGTATCAGCTATGAGACTGCTTGTTATCCCATTGATAATAGCAGTTATATTCAGACTGATACCTTTAAATACTTCTGCTGAAACAGCAGTTCTTGTTGCAATGGCAGCGCCGTCGGCTGCAATATGTACTTTGCAATGTCTTAATTATGGCAAAAACTCTCTCTATGCCTCTGAGATATTCGCTGTTACAACGCTGTTTTCCGCTGCAACAATGCCGCTAATTGTATATATTTATCAGATGAAAATTTAGGAAGGGATGGTACGATAAGATGGAACATCATGGAATAAGCAAGCTTGACCTGAAAAGACGCAACAGAATGCAGATTCTTCGTGTTATTCGTGATAAAGGTCCTATTTCAAGAGTCGATATTGCCAGCGCTCTGGAAATTACAAGAGCTGCGGTTACTATCATTACAAATGAAATGATCGAGGAGGGCGTTCTTTACGAGGTCGGCGAAGCGCCTGTAACTTTTGAAAAGCTGCAAAAGGGCAGAAGAAAGATACTTATTGACGTCAATGCGAATTATAAGTTTGTCCTTGGCGCTGTAATTGACGAGAATGGAACCAGTGTTGGGCTTACAAACCTCAATAACGATATTCTCGACAAGAACTACTTTGAATATGATGAAAATATAACAGATAGGGATATAATTGATTTTATTGTTAAATCATGCGGCGAAATGATGCATAACAGCGGACTTGACAGCAGCAGGATCCTTGGATTGGGTATTGGTATACAGCCTCTTATGTGGAGCAGGATGAAGGTCTATTTCAAAGACGGTGAGCTGGATTTCAGCAGCTTCAGCAAGCAGGTGTCAGACGCTGTAGGCCTTCCGGTGATATGCGCTAATTCAATAGGCGTTCTGGCTATGGCAAATACATGGAATCAAAAACAGGGATCAGCTACAAATCATATTTTCCTGAGCTGCGGAATGCAGTATAACCTTGCGGTCGTTGTCGATAATTCAATAATGGAAGGGTATAAGTATCATTCCAATATAGTTGAAAAATTCATTGTAAATCCGGGCGGAAGAAAGCTTGAGGGATATCCTGACGGTTCTGTAAAGGCTGAGCTTACTGAGCCTGTTATCAATAAGAAATTCTGTGAGATATTGTCTCCGGAGTCCACTCCGATACTGTGGGAGTTTACCGGCGGAGATTATTCAAAGGTTACAAATAAGTCCGTTGCTCTTGCAGCAAGCAGGGGGGATGAGGCTGTTCTGAAAGCGCTTAGAGACCTTCTTGAGGGTATAGGGGTTCTTATAAATAATGTATCAAACGCATATTTTGCCGGAGATATCATACTCCATAATTTCAATATGATGGACTGGAGCTTTGAATATCTTAAGAGCTTTCTCAAAGACCTTGCCGGAGAGGAGCTTGCTAAACGTGTAAGGATAAGTGAGTTTGAGGGCAAGCTTGAGTTTATGGGTGGGTGTACCCTGGTTATTATGGAAAACTTCTATAAACGTGGTGGTCTTTAAGGCTGTAAAAGTGTGATATACATTAAAAACGGACGTTCAGATGAACGTCCGTAATTATTTATGTTTTTGAGATTTAACCAAGAAGCTTTTCTGCACTTGCAAGCTTTATACATATACAGAAAAGCTCCATAGCTTTTTCAAGCTCTTCAACTGACGGATAAGTAGGAGCAATTCTTATGTTTTTGTCCTCAGGATCCTTTCCATATGGATAGGTTGCGCCGGCTCCGGTAAGGGTTACGCCGCCCTCTTTGCAAAGCTGGACGATCCTTGAAGCGCATCCCGGCAGAGAGTCAAGGGAGATGAAGTATCCGCCATCAGGCTTTGACCACTGAGCAATTCCCAGAGGGGCAATTTCTCTTTCAAGGGTATCCAGAACCATTCTGAATTTAGGAACGAGCATTGCCTGATGCTTTTTCATATGTTCTTTCAGACCGTTGATATCCTTAAAATATCTTACATGTCTGAGCTGATTTATCTTATCATAGCCGATTGTCTTTATGGCTAAGGAGCTTTTGAACTCGTTTATGTTATTTTTGCTGGAGCCGATCATGGCTACGCCTGAGCCGGAGAAAGTGATTTTTGATGTTGAACCGAAAATGTATACCATATCTTCGGTTCCGGCTTTTTTGCATTCGTCAAGTATGTTAAGCAGGCTTTTAGGGTTATCTGTAAGATGATGTACGCAGTATGCGTTATCCCAGAAAATCCTGAAATCCTTAGCGGCAGGCTTCAGCGCAGCAAAGCGCTTTACGGTTTCATCACTGTATACGATTCCAGTTGGGTTTGAATACTGTGGAACACACCAGATACCTTTTATGCTTTCATCCTCTGAAACAAGCTTTTCGATCATATCCATATCAGGGCCTTCCGGACCTGTAGGTATGTTAATCATTTCAATTCCGAAGTATTCGCAGATAGCAAAGTGTCTGTCATATCCCGGAACAGGGCAGAGGAATTTGACCTTATCAAGTTTTCCCCAAGGTGTACAGCCGCCTATGCCGTGAGTTACGGCGTTTGAAACGGCGTTGTGCATTATGCTGAGGCTTGAGTTGCCACATATAATGATCTCATCGGCGCCTACACCGATCATTTTTGAAAACAGCTCTCTTGCTTCGGTGATGCCTTCAAGAACACCGTAGTTTCTGCAGTCGTTTCCATCTTCAGAATAAAGATCGCTTGCACTTGTGATAACATTAAGCATATCCATGCTTAGATCAAGCTGTGCAGGCGAAGGCTTGCCCCTTGCCATATTAAGCTTCAGTCCCTGAGCTTTAAAATTATTGTACTGAGCTTCCCATGACTTCTTTTTTTCCATTAGATCGCTTTTCTGCAGTTCTTCAAGTTTCATTATATTGAGCACTCCTTAATAAATTGTTTTCCGTCCAGTGACAACTGAACGCAGTACGAGAACTAATTAATTATAACATATAAATGTGAAAGATGCAATAGAATTATATGAGTGAGAGGTAAATATAATATTATTAATTTGTTTTAATTTTAAAGCTGTATATTTAATTTCTAATATTATTTAATTTATTGTACAAAACTCACAGATTCCATTTATAAAGTTTTAATGGATAAATAGGAAAGTTTTATAAAATTAACAATTTGTTCACAATTTCAGTGAAAATATATGTTATAATAAAAGCGTCAAGAACAGTGGAAATATTTTATGTATTTTCAACAACCGTTTGTGATTTAAGTAAAATATTTATGATGAAAGGAAGAATGAGTTATGGAAAGAAAGAATCTTATCCGTAAATTTAAGGCTGCTGTTGTCGGTGTTGCAGTTGCTATGTCTGCAGTAGTAACTCCAGTCACTATGATGGCTACATCTTATTCAATCGTTTCAGCTGCAACAGGTTCAGTGTCTATCGGAAAGACATTGATCACAACAGATGACGATAGTGCAACAAGTACACGTGCAACAAGATTTAAGCTTGCAGGTCTTGGATCGGCAGAAACTGTTACTCTTAACTTTAACAGTGAATTTGTTGGAAATATTACAGTTGGTATCGGCTATAATATGACTGGTGATTACACGGTAGGAGGAAAGACACCTTACTGGTATCAGGCTGAGGGTATTGAAGTTGAAAATAAGGGAGGAGCTTTTTCAGTTACATATAAGTTCCCGACCGATATTGCAAAGTATGTTGACTTTACAAAGGGTGAAATGGAAGTAGCTATCTGGTGGCCTCAGGCAGGCGAAGAGATCGAGCTTGTTTCAGCTTCATCTGACGGCTCAGGCCCTGTAAATCCGGGTCCTGGTCCAAATCCAGGTCCTACAGTAGTCGAAACACAGAACGCTAAGAGCGGTTCATGGACATTCGTTGATAACAAGGATGGTACGGCTACGATCACTTCAACTCTTACAAAGGAAGCTAAGGATGTAGATTACACACTTACAGCCGGCTTTGACGAAGAGAAATATGAAGCAGAGGGCGTAGAGATCACACCTGATCTGCCTATCAACTCACACAAGTTTACATTCAATGAATTTGGTATTGACGATCTTTCAAATGTAAAGTTTGAATCATTCAATTACGTTATTGAAGGTCCTGAGGAAGGCATGGCTACTCTTATGTATGGTGGCGGTATCAACGTTGAGCCTCAGTCACCTGCTGATACCGAATATAAGTGCGGCAAGAACGGTTATTGGTATAATGACCACGGCGCTGACGAAGAAATTCTTGATGTGAACGGTGATCCTGTAACATTTGACATTGAGATCGGAAACGGTTATACAATTGAAAATGCAGGCTCTTACAATGAAGTAGTATGGGATATTCCTAAGGATGTTCAGCCATATGTTTCAAAGAATCCAAGTGATACAGTTGGTTTCCAGTACTGGTACGGCGTACCTGCTGACGGCGACTATGAAAACGATTCAAATCACGAAGGTTCACCTGTAAAGACTGTACAGCTCACAGGAGCTTCATGCACTTATACAAGAGAAATGACTGTTCCTTATACAACAACCAAGAATGTTAAGGTTGGCGAAGATATCACATTCGGTTCTGACGAAGCAACAAATCAGTATAAGTATGACCTCAGCAAGCTCGGTCTTGGCGAAAGAGATAGACTTAGCGCAGTTAAGTTCAATCTTTCTGCTGACGCTGATGTTAAGAAGTTTGTAGGCGGTCTTGGCGTTTCCGTAAAGGATACATGTTCAGCTGCTAATGTTGAAAAGAACTGGTATAATCCTGGTGATTTCGTAATTCTTAATCCAAGCAAGGATAAGATCGAGGTTATGTGGATCTTTCCAATGGCAGTTAGAGAAGAGATTGAAGCTGAATACGGCAACGTAATGATCGGCGGATGGTATGGCGGTGAAGCTACAAAGGCTACACTTAATTCAATCGACTTCTATTACTATGTATCTACTGAGCCGGTACTTGATGTAGCGCCTGAGTTGAATATTAAGGTTGGAGAAACAAAGAAAATTGTTACAAATGTTGACGACTGCACATTTGAGTCAAAGAGTCCGCTTATTGCTGAAGTTGACGAAAAGGGCAATGTAACAGGTATGAACAAGGGTTCTGCTGTAATCGTAGTTACAACACCTGACGGTCAAGTAGCTGAGATTACTGTAAATGTTACTGCTGAAGAAAGCTCATCTTCTTCAACATCTGCAACTACTGCAACATCAAAGTCAAGCTCATCTTCAACAACAGTAACTACTGAGAAAAAGGATGAGATCGATTGGACTAAGGTTAAGTACGGCGATGTTAACCTTGACGGAGAAGTAGACCTTAAGGATCTGGTTGCACTTAGTAAGTATAATGCAGACATTGATTCATTCCCACTTTCAGCAACTGCACTGGAAAATGCTGATGTTTCATATGACCATAAAGTTGGAAATTCTGACGCAGTTCTTCTTTTGAAGTTTGTTTCTGAGCAGTGTGACATAAGCGAGCTTGGTCCTCAGGATACCCCAAAGCCTCTGGGCTAATAAGTAAACTTAAACTTAAGAATCCGGTCTTATGACCGGATTCTTTGTTTTAAAAAATGTTATATAATAATATTGAAATAAATTGTTAAATGCGACTAAAATTAACAAAAAATTAATAAAACAGTAATAAATTGTACATATATTGCTTAAACGATTAAGGTATAATTAACCTATAGTAAAATAAATTTTTAATGGAGGTATTTTTTAATGTCAAAATCAAAATTGATCAAGCGCATTAAAGCCGCAGCTGTTGGCGCAGCGGTTACTGCGGCAGCTTTAGTGACACCATTTGTTATGCCACAGATGAAAACTAAAGCGGCAGATTATGACAACTATGCAAAATTACTGCAATATTCAATGTATTTCTATGATGCAAATATGTGTGGCGACAAGGTCGGAGAAAATTCTGCTGTAGAATGGCGTGACGACTGCCATGAGGGTGATTCTGTTCCGGGAGGTTTCCATGATGCAGGAGATCATGTGAAGTTCGGTTTGCCGGCCGGTTACACAGCGTCAACACTTGGCTGGGGTTATTATGAGTTTAAGGACAGCTATGACAGTCTTGGACAGAAGGCTCATCTCAAAACAATAACTGATTATTTTGCAAAGTATTTCAAGGACTGTACTACTCTCAGCGGTGATACTGTAACAAAGTTTGTTTATCAGGTGGGCAACGGTGATCAGGACCATGCTGAATGGTGTGCGCCTGAAAATCAGGGTCAAAGCAGCCGTCAGATCTATACGACTACCGACGGAGCAAGCGATATTGCAGCTGAATATGCCGCAGCGCTGGCTGTTAACTATATTAATTTTGGTAATACTGAAGACCTTAAATATGCAAAGGCTCTCTATAATTTTTCAGTAAAGAATAATAAGGTTTGCAATGAAGGTACATCAGGATTTTATTCCACATATGACTACTATGACGATCAGGCTTGGGCAGCAGGCTGGCTTTATCTTGCAACAAAAGACAGTACTTATAAGAATTTCCTTAATACATTTATGAATTCAAGCGGCAAGGGTATGTCAGGACAGTCGGGTTGTCAATGGGGTATTTACTCTACAATGAGCTGGAATAATGTAAGCATGGGAGCAGGTATACTTCAGGCTGAAATTACTGGTTCTGCAAGTGACTGGGCAAAGGTAAAGACATATCTTGACGGACATGGTGCAACCTCAAGCTCCTACTATTTTGAAAATCAGTGGGGTAGTGCAAGATATAATGCAGCACAGCAGCTTTGTGCGCTTGTTGCTTCAAAATATCCTGCTTCCGGAGCGAATTACTACAACTGGGCAAAGGGTCAGATGGGAATGCTCCTTGGTAACAATCCTATCAACACATGTTTTGTTACGGGATTTAGCAGCAATTCTGCAAAGTACGCTCATCACAGAGCAGCTTCCGGCTATTCAAGCTTTGATGAAATGGGTAAGAATGTCGGATACAGCAGCAAGGGACATACTTTGATTGGCGCTCTCGTAGGCGGTCCTACAAGCCAGAGCTTTGCATACAATGATTCAATTCAGGATTATACAGCAAACGAGGTAGCTCTTGACTATAATGCAGCGCTGGTAGGCGCAGCTGCCGGTCTGTATTCCAAGTATAAAACCGGTTCTGTTGATTCCTCAATAGAGGGCATTGACATGAAGGGCAATTCAAATACAGATCCTACATCTGAAACAACTGAAAAGACAACTACATCAACGACTACAGCTACAACTAAGAATACAAGTACAACTGTATCAACATCCACATCTTCGCAGGGTGGAACTGTAGTTAAAGAAACCGTTGTTGATGTAAATACTCAGCTTAATCTGAACGGTTCGAATATGTATGAGATAGCTTTAAACAAGCTTATACCTGAAAATGCCATTGTTAATAGCTTTACATTTAATCTCAGCTCATCGGGCGGAAGCATTGGCTCAGTCAGCTATGGAGCATATGCGTCACTTGTAAATAATAATCCACATGGAAGCAATCAGCTCCAGAACAACTCCAGTGCTACTATTAACGGCTCGTCAGGCTCAATTGTATTTGAAATAAGTGATACATATAAAGGATATATTGACAGGGACGGCACTCTACAGTTCGGCTATTGGTGGGGCAATCAGCAGACTGTGACCCTTGACTCAATTACATGCAGTTATTCGTTGCCGGGAAGTGAAAGCTCTACAAGCACGACAACATCGCCAAAAAATACTTCGACTTCTGTAAGTAAGTCTACTTCACAGAGCACCTCAGTGAGTACAGAAGGAGAAATTGACTATACCAAACTTAAAAACGGGGATGTTAACCTTGACGGATCAGTTAGTATTCAGGACCTTGTAAGTCTTTGCAAATATTTTTCAGATGTTAACTCTTATGCTCTTTCAGCAACTGCAATGAAAAATGCCGATGTTACTCATGACGGCGTATTGGGATCGTCTGATACAGTACTTCTATTGAAAGTTGTTTCAGGTCACTTGAATGAATCTGTGCTGAATGAATAAATCAAAAACCTCTGCATTGTTATGATGCAGAGGTTTTTTCATATTCCTTCATTAATAATACGGTAGATTAGTTCCATGTCCATGTTTTTTCTTACGACATCAGCAATAATATCATATTGCTTTTCCTTGTATTGCATTCTGCTGATAGAATTGCTTCCACTGTAGCTTATGCCTTTGCTTTGATATAAGGATTTAACAATTTCTTCGGAAATTTCCGTATTGTCAAAAATGCCATGGACATAGCATCCGTAAACATTACCGTTGAATACTCCATCCGGAGAGCCGTTTTCAAGGGTTGTCAGGCTTTTTCCTGAAAATTTGGTTTCACCGGCATGTATCTCATATCCCTCAAATTTACGGCTGCTGAGGGAGGAAAAAATACCGGATATACTGTTGAATCTGCCGACTACACGGCTGCATATTTTACTTTTTCTGAATACGGTTTCGGTTTTAAGCAGTCCTATTCCGGGGATTGAACCACCGCCCTCCATACATTCCGGGTCGGATATTTTTTCACCCAGTATCTGGTATCCACCGCATATTCCCCATACTGGGATATTTTTTGCGGCACACTTTTTTATTTCTGACTCAATCCCACTTTCTCTAAGCCACTTCATGTCATGTATGGTGCTTTTTGTTCCCGGAATAATTATCATATCCGGATTATTAAGCTGACCGGCTCTTGTAACATATCTTACAGAAACACCGCTGTATTGAGAAAAAACATCCATATCTGTAAAGTTGGAGATACGGGGAAGTCTTATAACGGCAATGTCAATCACTCCGACAGTTTTCTGTTCAAGCTTTTGAGAAAGACTGTCTTCATCTTCAATATCACAGTCGATATACGGGATAACTCCGGCGACTGGCTTTCCGCTTTTTTCTCTCAGAATGTCAGTTCCGCTTTGAAAAATAGACTTATCCCCACGGAACTTATTTACAACAAGACCTTTGACCATGCTCTGCTCGTCAGGGTCGAGAAGCATAAGTGTTCCAAGGAGCTGAGCGAAAATTCCACCTCGGTCAATATCACCGGCAAGAAGGACAGGGGAGTGGGCAAGCCTCGCCATTCCCATATTCACAATATCGTCTTTTTTGAGGTTTAATTCCACCGGACTTCCTGCACCCTCGATAACTATTATGTCAAAGCTGTTTGATAGGGCTTTATATGCCCTTTCAATTTCCGGTATTAGCTCTTTTTTGTATTGAAAATACTTTTTTGCATCCATATTGCAAATCGCTTTTCCGTTTACAATAACCTGAGAGCCTGTATCAGTTGTTGGTTTCAGGAGTATTGGATTCATGATCGCAAGAGGTTCTGTTCCAGCAGCCTCTGCCTGCATTACCTGTGCTCTTCCCATTTCAAGGCCGTCTTTAGTGATGTATGAATTAAGCGCCATGTTCTGGGACTTGAACGGTGCGCAGCTATAGCCGTCCTGCTTGAATATCCTGCACAGCGCTGCGGCAAGAAAGCTTTTTCCTGAGTTTGACATCGTTCCTTGAATCATTATTGCTTTAGCCATTAATACACTCCTTCAAAGCCTTTGTAAACATAAGATTTTCCTCATGGCTACGGACTGCGATCCTGAAATATCCTTTTCCAAGACCGTCAAAATTTTCACAATTTCTTATGGCAATACTTTTTTTGGTAAGAATTTTATCAAGGGCAAATTCACAGTAAAAAAGTATAAAATTTGCGTCAGAGCCAAATACTCTGAAACCGAGTTTACTTAGGCTCTCGGTCAAAAATCTTCGTTCATTTCCGATAAGTTCTATTGTTTTATTTACGAAGTCCTTTTCCTGTAATGCGACGATTCCGGCAGCCTGTGCAATCGAGGAGACCGCCCAGAACTGCCCCCTGCGGCGAACATCTTCCCCTAAGGAGGAGCTGCCGAACACGGCGTAGCCAAGGCGTATTCCCGGCATGGCATATATTTTTGTAAACGCCTTTAGTATAATGACCCTGTTATTTATAAATCGTCCGGCAGTTAATTGATCAGAGTCTTTTACAAAGTCCATAAAGCATTCGTCGCAGAGAAAGAAAATGTTATTTTTTTCACATATGCTGCATATTTTTTCAAGGAGGTCTGTTGGTATAACCTTGCCTGTTGGGTTATTGGGGTTACACATAATAAGCATATCGGTATCACTTGTGAGAGCCTCAGTAATAGCATCATCACAGAGAAAGTCCTTTTCCGGACAAAGAGGAAATTTTCTGATACAGCATTTGTTTTCAAAAAGAGCCTTTTCATATTCGCTGAAGGTAGGGGAGCATATAACTGCGTTATGTGGCTTAATAACGGACACTATCCTGTATATCAGATCTGCCGCTCCGTTTCCGCATACAATGTTTTCTGCCTTTGTATGCTCTTTCAGTGCAATTTTTTCTGTAAGCTCCCGGCATTCCGGATCGGGGTATTTCTGAGCACTGTCAATGCTGTTGATGATCGCCTGTTTAATATTCGGCGGTATGCCTAAGGGGTTTATATTTGCGGAAAAGTCGTATTTCACATCTGATCTTCCGCCATGTTCATATTTTTTCACAGTATTCACCTCAGAATATAAGACCGGTGAGCAGCGCTGTTCCCGATGCAGCAAGGGCTACAACAATAAGTGGGAAGCCAAAGTATGCAAGCACTACGGCAGCGGCAGTTCCGGCAGCGGCAGTATAGAAGTTTCCGGTGCAGTAAAAAATTGCAGGAATTGTCATTGCACTGAGTACTGCATAGGGAATATAGCAAAGGAAGCTTTTGAAAAATCGGGATTTGATCTCACGGCGGAATAGTGTAAAGGGAATCATTCTTATAAGGTAGGTAACTCCTGCCATTATAATTATATAAATTACAAGGCTCATGCTTTTTCCTCCTCATCATCTACAGGGAATAACGCTGCACCAATCAACGAGGCAGCTGCGGCGCTGATTATTACTGCAAAGCCTGACGAAACAGAAGGCAGCAGATACTTGAAAAGAATGCTTATCACTGCTGCAATGACGACTACTGTAAGGACGTTTTTGCTTTTTCTTGACGGCGGAATTATTATTGCTATAAACATTCCATAAAGGAGGATACCCATTGCATCGGTAAGAGCTTTCGGTAGCAGCTGTCCGGCGGCTGCTCCAAGGAATGTTCCAATAGTCCAGCCGAGAAAGGATATAAGTATCATTCCGTACATGTATGTTGGGGACAGCTTTCCCGGCTGGGAATATGCAACAGCAAATATCTCGTCCGTGATCCCGTAGGAGGCTATAAGGCGTTTTCCGGGAGTAAATGACTTATCCAGCTTCTGGGAAAGTGAAAGAGCCATAAGGGCATATCTTAAATTAATTGTAAGCTGAGTAAGAGCCATTTCTATATAAGCTCCTCCGGCAGCGATGATAGTAACCCCTGCCGCCTGTCCTGCCGAGGTAAGATTTGCGGCGGAGATTATTACAGCTGCCATTATTGAAAGACCGGACTTTACAGCAAGTATTCCGAATCCGAATGAAACGGAGAGGTAACCTAAGGCAATGGGAATCCCGTGGGACATTCCCTTTAAAAATTGAGATTTCAATGGCATTGTTCCTTTCATAATATATACATAATAATAGCATATTTCGAGAAAAATTGCAATTAAGGCAACACCGCACAAAGATTGTGTGCAGATTGCGCAGTCAGATTTTTTGTCAGATTGCATAAAAAACTCGCAGGCATACTGGCGCACCCCAAGGGCACTTCCTTCGGGCGTATGTCAAGAGATTTTTGTGCGACACCGCAAGGGTGCTTCCTACGGTCGTATGACGAAAAATATGCCAGCAAGATGTGTGCAAAGCCGTCAGGCGGTCTTTGTGCGGTGTTGCCTTATAGCTTGGTATACTGTTTGAGTTTCCAGCATAATGTATAGTATTATTTATGAAACGGGGATTGCTTATGAACAGGTTTAAACTTACTGATCTTTTTATTTTTGTCGTCATAGCCGAGCTTACAGGAGCGCTTTCAGCTATCCTGTCCGGAGGCTCTTTTTCGTTTTATAAGGAGCTTGAACAGCCGCCATTTTCACCTCCGGGATGGGTATTTCCGGTGGTATGGGTCATACTATACGCTCTTATGGGAATATCAGCATATTTGATATATTCTTCGGGAGCAGAAAATGAAAAGGTAAAAAAAGCTCTTATAGTATATGGAGCGCAGCTTTTGGTGAATTTCTCCTGGAGCATAGTATTTTTCGGGTTAAATATGCCATTGCTTGCTGCAATTATAATAATAGTTCTTATCGGGCTGGTTTCGGCTATGGTGATATTGTTTTACCGGATACGTCCTGTAGCGGCATATCTCAACATTCCGTATATTTTATGGCTTATCTTTGCTGCATATCTTAATATCGGTGTAGTTTTGTTGAACTGACAGAGTTGACAATAAACTCCTGATATGCTATAATCTGAATACAGAATATGACTTGTATTTTTGCCGCCGGGTAAAAATATATGCGTCGGATTTCATATCGTAAGGCCGTAGAAGATATGAAATTCCGGCGTTTTTTAATTTTTCATCAATAAGGACGGATAAAGACATGAATGAACATTTTAAGGATTATGCAAAATACACCTCAGCTAATGTTTTGGGTATGATAGGACTTTCCTGCTATATTCTTGCCGATACATTTTTTGTTTCAAGGGCTATGGGTTCTCAGGGACTTGCAGCGCTGAATATTGCTATTCCGGTTTATAATTTCTTTCACGGATGCGGACTCATGGTTGGAATGGGAGGAGCTACAAGATACGCTATTTTAAAGGCAGGCGGCTTTCAGAAGGAACAGAACCGGGTTTTTACAAATACTGTTATTTCAGCTGCATTCATTTCGGTGTTATTTTTTCTGATTGGTATATTTTTATCGGCTCCTCTTGTAAGAGTTCTTGGAGCGAATGAAGCTGTGTTTTCTATGTGCAAGACTTATCTGAAAATACTTCTCATGTTTTCGCCTATGTTTATCCTGAATGATATTGTGATCTGTTTTGTAAGAAATGACGGAGGTCCTCGGCTTGCTATGGCAGCTATGCTGACGGGGAGCTTTTCAAATATAATTCTCGATTATGTTTTCATGTTCGTATTTGACATGGGGATTAAAGGAGCTGCTATTGCGACAGGCTTTTCACCTCTTATAAGTCTAATGGTAATGTCCGTATTTTTTATCAAAAGGAAAAATTGTTTTCATTTTCAATATAAAAAGCCGGATATCAAAATCGCCTTTAGAATACTTTCAACAGGAGCTTCTTCTTTAGCAGCCGAGCTTTCTTCGGGGATAATTATGATAGTTTACAACCTCATAATAATTGAGCTGGAGGGGAATACGGGAGTTGCAGCCTATGGAATAGCCGCAAATATCTCTCTTGTGGTAACTGCGGTGTATACAGGGATAGCTCAGGGGATACAGCCTATAATAAGCAGAAGCACAGGTGAGGGGAATCACAGGGCGTCAGTATCAGTACTGAAATATGCTGCTGTGACAGTTTGTTTGGTTTCGTGTGCAGTTTATTCCTGTATTTTCTTTGGCTCTGATTTTATTGCAGGAGTATTCAACAGCGTGAAGGATCATGAGCTTCAGTCCATGGCTCAGCTTGTTATGAAGCTTTATTTCACGGGATGTCTGTTTGTCGGTATAAATATAATATCAGCAGCCTTTTTCTCAGCATCAGGAAAGCCTTCTGCGGCAAATATAATATCGTTGCTGAGGGGATTTGTGCTGATAATACCCGGAGCTTTTGTGATGTCTGCAATTTGGGGTTTAAAGGGCCTTTGCCTTTCCTTTGCAGCAGCTGAGCTTGTGACATTCCTGTTAAGTCTTTGCTTTAATGCAAAAAAGAGCAGGTGTTAACCTGCTCCATCTTCGGAGGAATCGGACGAGCTGTCATTGCCGCTGCTTTCGGAATCATCGGAGCTGCCCCCGGAATATGCGGTGATTATAAAGCCGTCAGAATTATTTCCGGAAATATCGTATTTACTGCCCTTTGGAACATAGACCTCGCTTCCTGACGGAGCGTAGTATATTTCTCCGCCGGAAAATTCCAGATGTGATGCGTCATATGTATAGTCGGATTTAAGCATATCGAGATATTCTTCAAGGCATATATCCTTTTCATTCATTATTTCTGAGTGAGGAAGACCAACATATCTTAAATGCCACGGCTGCCCCTCCTCGCCGGTTATTTCTGATTTTTCTGATGGATATCTTACAACATATCCATAGCTCCAGCAGTTTTCAAGAATCCAGTTATAAGGCTCATCACTGCTTAGCAGGGAAGTGGAGCTTTCGCCAAGGATCGCTACATCAGCGCAAAGACCTGTTGCTCTTTCCGGAAGGCTTTGTGTATATAAGCAGGAGGACATATCATGGTCTTCATTTGTACTGTAAAGCATGATATTTGAAAGTCCGGAGCTTGCTGAAAAGTCGTCCAGCATTTTATTGAGTGAATCTATAGCGTCAGAATCCATAAGAAGGCTGTAATCTCTTATTCTGTAGGATTTACTCTTTTTATCCTGAAAGCTTGAAAGTTCTCCGGAACCTTTATAGGCATTGTCGCTGTTTACGAGTATCAGAGTGCCTTTGTACAGATCGTCCTCGCTGACCGAGACTTTGTCATAGTCATCAGCCTTAAAGTCAGGGGACGGAGCCTTAGAAACTTCCTTGTCCTCCTTATCTTCGGATTTCTTTTTATCAGTTCCGGCGTTTGCAACAACATAAGAGGTGCAGTCATAGTTATATTCAGTATTATTTCTTCTCATGAAACGTCTTACCGTATCAAATACAAATATGAGCACAATTATCAGAACAAGGGTAAAGACGATACGGCCGTAGTCAACGGATCTTTTTTTCAAAGTATCACTTCCTTAATTAATATATTTTTCGTATATTTCAAATGAATCGAATATAGGCTTCCATTTGGACTGTCCCTTTACGGTTACAGCAATATACTCCTTTCCGTCTTTGACAGCAAAGGATGCAAGGCAGTTTCCGGCTTCGGCAGTATATCCGGTTTTGCCGCCAAGTATAGTAACGCCTTCTGCTTCATCGCCGTACATTCTGCTGAACATGGTGCTTTCAAGGAGAATACCCTCGGGATGCTCCTTGGTGACCTTTGTTTTGTATTGATATGTTGAAAGTATCTCACGGCACATATCGTCTTGTAATGCATATTCGAGCATTACCGCAATATCCACAGCTGTGCTGTACTGTTTATCGTCATGAAGACCTGTACAGTTCATGAAATGGGTGTTTTTAAGACCAAGTCTTTCGGCTTTTTCATTCATAAGCTTTACAAATTCTGATTCAGAGCCTGAAACGGAGATTGCAAGACCTGTCGCTGCATCAGCGCCTGAGGGGAGAATAGTGCCATAGAGGAGATCGGTCATAGTGATTTTTTCGTTTTCAGAAAAACCTGCCATAGAAGCATCGTCAGCATAGAGAGGACTTAAAATGTCATGGGTCATGGTAAAGGTTTTGCTGTAGTCTTCGATGTTTTCAACGGCTACTATGAGGGTCATGATTTTTGTAAGTGAGGCAGGATATATTTTTTTCTGACAATCTCTCTCGGCAATGACACTGTTATTTTCGAGATCAAGAAGAACGCCAACTTCACTGATGACCTCTTCTCCGAATTCTTTGGCTGAATCAGGTATGTCAGGATATGTGATTTTTGGATGCTCCGGCTCAGTTGGATAGATTATATTGACATTAGCTGTATCAGCATGGTTTGTAACGCCGGAGCTGATCTTATTTTCATCAGCATTTTTTACAATAAAAAACAAGCCGGCAAGGACACAGACGGATACAAGAACTGTCAGTATAGCATAAAACAGACTAAATCCGGTCCTTCTGATTCTATTTGTATTTCTGTTCATTACACGCCTCATTGATTTTATTCTTGATATTAATTTTATAACATTTTTATTATTATGTCAATAAAAAAAGGAAAAATCCATTTTGTGAGAGCTTTTTTGTGTTCTTTATGGAAAGTCATAAGAAATTTTAATCTTTTTTATTTCAGTACTTGACAAAGTGAAAAACATATAGTATAATTTAAATGTTGCAATAATGGTAGTGCTGTTTTAGCTCAGCAGGCAGAGCACTTCCTTGGTAAGGAAGAGGTCGGCAGTTCGAATCTGCTAAACAGCTCCATGCAATCCCTTTATTTACGCCGTTTGTGAGGTTTCATGAACGGCGTTTATTTTTATAAAATACCCACTGTTCCATTTACTGTTCCATGTGTACCTTAAAACTATAGGTCTAACAATCCTCTTAAGCTCTCAGTATCTTTATGTGCATATCGCTGCTGTAGCATTTTTAAGTCTGAATGTCCGAGAATAGCAGCTACTGCGAACAGGTTTTTGCCACTGTTTACCCATAGCGTTGCTCTGGTATGCCTTAGTTCATGAGGATTGAGTATAGGAATATCTATGCCCTGTTTTTGATAATGTTCCTGCATATCGGTCATAAATTGTCTGTATTTTCTATTAGTCCAATTATGCGGCGAGTATAAGCCACCTTTAGCGTTTGCAAATAACAGATCAGTTTTTATGGATTTAATCATACCGATAATTTCATCCGATACCGGGATCGCTCTACAGCTTTGGCGATTCTTCGGTGGTTTTAGTATAACTTCGGTTTTTCCTGTATTTTTGTTTTTTATATCAGCTACCGAATGATTGATATATATAATATTATTATTAAAATCAATATCATTTTTGTGGAGCGCAAGGACTTCTCCTTTTCGCATACCGTATTCGATCATTAGCAGTATTGCAAGACCGCCCTCGTGTGAACGTGCGAAGTTAGCTACTAACTCAGCTTGCTCCTCAGTATATGTACGCTTGTCTTCTGTATCTATCATGGATGACAATTTAATGTTCGTACAAGGATTCTTTTGGCAGTAATCGTTATCAACTGCCATTTTAAATATACCGTTCAAACAATTCTTATACTTTTTCATGCTTTCAAGCGGAACGCTTTTAGAAATTTCATTGAAATAATTTTGAATGTCAATAGGCTTTATATTGCTTATCAGGGCGTCTTTAAAATATGGTTCAAGGTGAAGCCTGACAGCTACTTCATAATTATTATAGGCGCTGTCTGAAAGAGTAGGCTTTACAAGATCAAGCCATTTCTGTGCGGCTTTAGCGAATGTGACGTGTCTTGGACTAAAAAAGTCTCCTGTTATATCCGCAACTTTCTTGTCGATCATATATTGATTAGCTTTAGCCTTGGCATCTTCCTTTGAGGTACTGCTGTAAAACGCTTTACGAATAGGAGTACCGTCAAAATTGTGCCCTATTGTGGCCTTATATACATACATTCCGCTTGAATGGGTCGGTTTTTCTTTTTTAGGACGTCCCATAATCATCACTCCTTGACAAAATATGTAAAAATATAGTATAATACTTTATGTTGAATATGCTTTTTATATTAATAGCATATCTTCTGCCCCTGCCAGGTCGCCTCCTGCGGGGGTATTTTTTTGTTTAATTGAGCCGCCTGGAGGTTTCACTCCGAGGCGGCTTGGGGTTATTATTTATAAAAACTCCTCCCGAAGTTAGTCAGGGAAAAATCATGACAATGAATCCATGTATGAATCAAGAGCCTTTTCATACTGTTTTTCATCCGAAGGAGTTATATCATGATTAATTCGTAAAAGTACGTAATCATTTACATAATTATATTCCGCAAGTACGGACATTTTTTTACCAAGTGCTTGTATATATTCTTGGCGTGCTACAGCATCCTCATTGCAATCAAACACTTCGATAGAACCACCTATTGGATCATTTTCATCAGTTTGTTCTAATGATGTTATTGCAAAATTAATCTTCGATGTATATTGGTTTGGTCTTCCAAGCAATCCGTTCGTATCTGTCCTCTCATCATACTCAACAAAATTTCCGATATTAGCGGTATTAGCCTTTAAATACTCCATAACAGATGATGCAGTTGCTACTTTAGGTAATGCGGTTTCTTCATCTTTTTCTTTTTTGGATTCCTCAGAATTGGACGCCCTATCCCGACATATGGAACTGTATGTATTACCGTTTTCTATTTCTTCAACAGTAACTATGTCAGGATATGCCCCCATGTTTTCTCTATCTTTGCCGTCAGCATAAACAACGTATTCTATACAAGTTAAATCATCAAAAGCAATCGTTAATTCACAATCATCTGGTATTTCAATATTGTTTTTTAATTCAGTATCTAACACATCTGAGTAATCCCCTCCGGTCAACTTTCCTGTATAATCAAGAGTATAAACACCTCTAAAACTCTTTGCTCCGTTAGACCTTACCTCAATATCTGTCGCTATTATAGTTGAATACTGTGCAATTTTTTCGGCGAAATCATTTGCATTGGCAACTTTATCAGCTATAGATGCGCCATGTTGCTCTGTAGTCGGACTCGATTCTGGTATTGATTCTTCTTTAGAACTGCATCCTATTAAAGATATTATCATAGTAAGAGCAATGATAGAGGTAATTAATTTTTTCATGTTATAACTCCATTCTAAAAATAGTCCATATTTATATTTTGTTTATTAATTAAAACAAATCGTTATCATTTTTGAATTGAAGTTTTAACAAATTCTTGGTATGTACAGTATTTAGTAAAATTGCTCCAACCCCTTCAAGTAAAGCAGAAAAAGCGTAAATAAGTCCAGCAGATATAAGTGCTAAAATAGCGGCTTCAATTACAATTGCTCCTATCGATTCCCAGAATAGAATTGCTACGACAATACCAACTATGCCTAAGCCAGCTATACCATAAGCCATATAAGAAATATTATTTGCTGCTTTGGTCAATCGGTTATAAGAATCTGGTGTCACCTCAATCCTTCGCAGTTCCTGTAATAGCTCGTCTTTTGATTTTGTCATGATTTATACCTCCATAATATAATATACATAAATTATATCATTATTTCCAACTAATAACAATTTGTAAAATGCAGTAAATTTATGTCGATTTTTTGTGAAGTTTTAACAAAAATCAAGCAAATGCCTCATCATATTCAATGTATGCCATGTCTTCGACATTAGCGAATTTGTTTCGGCTGTAAACCTGTTTATTAAAATTATACTTATATTTGTTAAAAAGCCTAATCTCAGTGCTGTTGTAGGCACGCTTGTTTCTGTTGATTTCACGCAGCTTTATTTCCGCTGTAGCCCATGCGATTCCGAACTGTTCTCTTATAAAATTGAGGTCGCTATCCCAGCTCCCGTGGAGCATAGTAACTGCTATGGCATCATGGGCAACTATCTGAGCTGCAAAATAATTAGCCTCTTCCTCACTCTGATAATCATCCTCTATATGGTGCAAAAAAATATGACCGATTTCATGCGCAAGAGAAAAACGAAGCCTTTGTGGGCATATATAGTCATAATCAGAATTATAAAGGATAATATTAATATCATTAATCTTAACAGTATAGCCATCGTCAAGCAGGCCATTGTTTGACAATTCATCTACTGGTATTCCTGTTATGTTTGAGTAATCCCTAAATGATGATATGTAAATATTTTTTGGCAGTTTCATATCCCGAACGTCAATAACAGATGTCAGATCATCTTGGTCAAGCAATATTTTTGCGGTAAGATTTCTGATATAAAGTCTTCGTTCAAGTTCAATCATCTTTGTTTTGCGCCTCCAGAAAAGTATTTATCGAGCTTTCAAATATTTTGACAAGCTTTTTTCTGTCGGATTCAGGGAGGTCCTTTGTTTTTCTCGCAAGAATAAGTAT
>CANPXN010000028.1 GCA_947586185.1 uncultured Clostridia bacterium | reverse complement strand
CTCATTCTTGCTTTCATGGTTCTATTATACCATGTTTTTACTATTTTTTCAATAGAGGTTTTTAGAGGTTACCATTATTAAAAATTCAAGTATATGGCTTTCTGATATTGCAAAATCAAATGATTATCAAGAGTGTGTAAGATGTAGGGAGATTGTAAATAAGGGGATGGAAGAATATCTGCGAGATGATGTTAAAGCATTAAAAGCATGGAGCACTTGTTATGAGACAGGTGTATATATTAATTCTCCAATGAAAACATTCTGTGTATGCTTTTCAGAAAGTAAAGATAAATTAAGTCAGTGGAGGGGATATGCACAAGATGGGAAAGGAATGGCAATTGGTTTTGATAAGGAAATTCTTGAAGAACTAAATCAGATAAGCAAATTTTATATTGCTTTCGGAAAAGTGATTTATGATAACCCACAGGAATATGTGCAGGGGATAATTGCAGATAACATTAAAAAACTTGAATATAAGGGTGTAGGACATGTTGCTCTTGAACTAAGCCAAAATTATAGAATGCAATTCCCATTTGTAAAAAATCCGGGTTTTAAAGAAGAAAATGAATGGAGAGTAGTATTATGTTCAACGATAGGACACCATAACATACCAAGTTCAGATAATATTATTTTTTCTAAGATTAAATATAGAACAGCAAATAATAAATTGATACCATATATAGAGATGAGCTTTGAAAAGATTAAACAAAGTATTATTAAGAAAATATTTATTGGACCTAAATCAGAGGTTGAAGTTGAAGATGTAGTAAATCTCCTAGGTTTTTATGGATATTATGACGGCTTAGAGGAAGGGTATAATTCTCAAAAACCAGTTGATATCAAAAAATCAGACACAACATATCGATGAGAAATGTGCGTTAAAGAAAAAGTTTGTACATACTTAAACAAGAGTTATTATTTAAATATATGGCAACAGAAAATCAGTAAGCCAAAATAAATTGTGTAATTGAAGTAAAATATCGGTGGTTTCACAATGATACTCAAACAAAATAGTTGAAGAAACGAAATGAACTTGCCGAGTGAGAATAAAATTTTTCCAAAAATGGCAATTAAAATTGTGATTACAGATTTATTCTGGAAGATAATTTCCAACGTGGCTTTTAACATTGAACTATGTGAAAAGGAGAAAATAATGGCTTCTGTTACAACCTTGGGGCTTGGTAAAACAATGGAAAAGAAACTTCATTCCGTTGGTATTCATTCAGCGGAAGACTTAAAAAATATTGGCAGTAAGCAAGCGGTTTTTCGACTGAAAGAGAAATATCCGGGTACTTGTGTTGTTATTCTTTATCATTTGGAAGCCGCTATTCGTGGTGTTGAAATCAAGCAGCTTGACGATGCCTGTAAATCAGAGTTAAAAGCATACTTCAAGCAGATATAAATACTTATATGCTGAATTAATTTTCCTAAACCGTCTCATTGCATATTGATGAAATTTAGTATATACTTTTTTGCAGGAGGTGCTTATATATGGCAAAGGAAGATGAAAAGGATTTTAACGCCATGCTGCATGACAGTAAGGATATGCCTAAATTTCAGACGATTACAGATGAAGCGAGCATAAAAAAATACGGTGGAGACAGAATGTATTTTGCGCCGCCAATTGATTACGACAAAGTAATGCGTCTTGTACCCTTTGGGAAGCTGCTTACAGTAGGTACAATAAGAGATTATTTTGCTAAACAAAGCGGAGCTGATTTTACAGAACCTATTACAGCAGGAATATTCGTTTCAATTGTAGCATGGGCAAGCTACCAACGAACAGATGATAAAACCCCATATTGGAGAACGCTGAAAGCCAACGGTGAGTTAAATGCAAAATATCCCGGCGGCATAGAGGCGCAAAAGGAAATGCTTGAAAAAGAAGGGCATACAATAATTCAGAGGGGAAGGAAAAATATTAGATATTATGTAAAGGATTATGATAATTATATCCATGAATTGTAATTAATAGGAGAGCATGATCATGATAGATACTTCCAAAAAATATTGGACAGGAGATAGCGCAGACGATATATCTGAATGGCTTCATCTGTATTCAGACGACGACAGCATTGACATAAAACCCGTTCTGTGCCATTCATGTGGAAACGATTCCTTTGAACTTAGGGTCGATCAGGACGAAGATGCAATCGAAGTTAAATGCACAAAATGCGGAACAAAAAAGATACTTTTGGACTGCGACGAAGTGTGGGATGATGCAAGGCCGAGATTAAGAAAGTGTTCAATATGCAAAAGCAGTAAATCCTACAATGTAAGTGTCGGTTTTATACGCAGAGAAAATGGCAGCGTAAAATGGGTATATATCGGAAACCGCTGCACCAATTGCGGAACTTTAGGCTCATATTTGGACTGGAGCGTTGATTACGAACCCACAGATGAAATGGAACAAAATATATGAAACAAGCCTTGCAGACAACCTGCAAGGCTTTCAATTTACTATTATTTTCCGTTTATGCTGAGTATGTCCTCTATAATTTCAGTTTTTATAGGCTGAGGCTCAAATACAGGGCGTGTAATGTAATAACCCTGAATATAATCAACACCGCATTCAATAACACGCTTAAGCTCTCCGGATGTTTCAACACCCTCTGCAAGAACAGCAGCGTTTTTATTTTTTGCCATACGTATGAGATTATTGATAATGTTCACCTTACCCTGATCTTTGTCACAGCCGCTTATAATCGACCTGTCTATCTTGATAAGGTCAGGACTGAGCTTCATGAACAGATACTCACTGTTATAGCCTGTTCCGAAATCATCAAGGGCAATGCCGGCTTTCCAGCGCTCTATAGTTTCAAGCTTCTGCGAGGTGTATACTTCATTTTCAGTTTCACCCTCCAGCATTTCCATCATAATATTACTAAGGATCGCACCATATTCCCTTTCAATAAATTCAGTATTCTCATAATCTACAATACAGCTTGCAAGTGAATTTACAAACGCCTTTGAATCCGGAGCGATATTTCCTTTTTTGATCTGCTCACTGAATCCTTCAAGGCCCTTCAACCATGTAAGCCTCTCTATTTCATAAAGCTTGGAGCTTGATTTTGCAATTCTTATCAGGTCAAGAGGAGATTTTAGGATTTCAGACTGAGGCCTCATAAGCAGCTCATATCCGATGACCTCACCGCTTTTTGCACTGACTATAGCCTGATATGCAAAGCGTACTCTTTCCTCATCAATGATCCTGTTCATTTCTTCAACGCCGGTCATAAGAATGCTGTCCTTTTTGTACTCATTCTCGTCAAACTCAGCTATACTGCCCTTTGTTGTGTGCTTTATCGTATACATTGCAAAATCGGCATACTTCATAAGCATATCATAGGACTTTGAGTTGTCAGGATACCATGAAATTCCTCCGCTTGCTCTGATTTTGTATTTTGTACCGTCCGCAAGCAAACAGTAGCTTCTCATCATCTTTCTGCGAATCTTTTCTATAATATCCCTGATCTCGTCCTTTGTATCAAACCCATACAGGAAAACGTTGAACTCATCACCGGAAAGTCTCGAAACGATTCCGCCATAATCGCTGAACTCATTGAGAATATTTGCAGCGCCTCTTATGTAATCATCACCAAAGTCATGACCATAGGTATCGTTGACATATTTAAGGTTATCAAGATCCGTCATGATAATTGCAGCAGTTTTAAGCTTATCAGGCTTACTGAACAGCTCATCAAGTATATTTAAATATGCTCTCCTGTTAAGAAGACCTGTTGTAATATCGTAATCACGCTCAAATTCAATACGGCGTTTTTCATTTACAGAGGCTGTGATATCCTGAACAAGCCCCAATACATTCATGCTTTCAAGGGTAAGGCTGAATTTCAGCCACTTTTCATCGCCGCTTGCATTCTTATACATAAGCTCAATATCTGTTTTTACAGGTCTTTCTTCTATGTCTGAAAAGATACTGTTTGAGCATACTTTATTTTCGGTATCAATCGCTCTCAAATATTCAGAAAACTTTTCAAAGGATATAGTCACATCCTCCCCAAAAGGAAGCTCGCTGAAATTTAAAAGCTTTACAAGGCTCTCACCAACATAGACTCTGCTTTTGCTGTAGTCATACATGAAGACGCCGATTCCCATATCGACCATTCCAATGATCTTAGAAACTCTTGAAGCGCTTGCCCTTACATTGATCTGGAGCTTTGTAATAGCCTGACCCAAAGTATCTATCTCATTGATTCTTGAAGGCTCAAAGCTCACTATATCCCCGCTTTCGGCAGAGCTTTTGTTAAGAACCTTGATCATCTTTTCAACAGGAACTGTCATTCTCCTGTTAACTATAACTGCTCCTATCAGGCATACGGCAATGGAAATTATTGAAGAATAGACAAACATAACGACAAGCTCGTTATAGATCGCCATTACGCCCGATTCCTCACCTATTGATATAAGAGCCCACTTCTGAGCCTTAAACGGTGAGGCAGAATTATAGAGATTTATCCGCTGAATATTTCCTATAGTTTTAAGATCACCCTGATGATTGAAGTCGTATATTTCACCTTCTACCCTGTGCTCCTTGTTTATTTTCAGGTCGTCCCTGCCAAGTCTTGCAAACAAGGAGCCTGAGTACATCTGTACCTCATACTCACCGTTGTTTTCATAATCCGCACCAAGTATATAGCATACGTCGCTGCCAAAGGTCTCCTTAGCCAGCATAGTATCCTGAATAAGCTTTTCTGTAACTCCGATCCCTATAACTCCGTATACAGTACCGTCCTTTGCAATAAGAGGAACGGTATATTTCATGCTTGCATCCGCAGACCGTGAAATTCTTGTAAAGCCGCTCCAGTAACCCAGCTCATAAACATTATCCATACTATGACCTTCAGCGGTTTTCAGAGTGTTAAAATAAAAATCAAAACTTCCGCTGCTGTTGTCCGTTACGTCAAGCTGAGCTGCCCATTCATAATCAAGAACTATACCAAGCTCCGAAGCAATGTTAGAATTGCCCATTTCCATAAGCAGGTCTTCATTATTTGAAATATTATTTTCTCTCGGGTCAATATCCCTGATATAGATCCCACTTAGCTTTTTCTGCACTCCGCTGCTATACAGCTCTCCGGAGTCTATGATCATATACACATCATTGACCTGATTCTGTCTGAGTAATGACAGCAGTATATCCGAGGTTTCTGATAAAACTTCGGTATTCAGTTCCTTGCTGCTCCGCATATCCCCGACATTAAGGCTGCGCTCTGAAAGCATACCGTCAACCAGCTCCGCAATTTCTGCCGCTGAATTGTTGGCAGCAGTCATTTTCTGTGTAAGCATATTTTCAATATAGCTTTTTCTGTTTGCATTCTTTTCAACAAAGGCGTTGTAAGCATACCTTTTTATGTACGAAAACTCTCCGCCAAACAAAAGCACGGATAAAAATATAAACAGCTGTAAAATTGTAATGATAAACATTGCCATGAACAGCTTAACAAAAAACGGCCGACCTTTTATGTGTATTTTACGGACAGATCGGGTCTTGCATTTATTCATCAGCTGACACCTGTCTTCTTATGAGATTGTTTTTTCCAGTCCGTCAATAAAACTTTCATACCACTTATCAAAGGCCTCGTCGCTTACATATTCATTAAGCACAGAGTCCCTGTCTTCACCGGCTGAAATTCTCTTCCATGCAGCGGCGTAGTCATCGGCTGCGGTATTCTGCATTGTATTACCAATATAGTCCCTTGCCTCGGTCGACTTATCAAAAGGAGTACTTGTGTAAAGACTTTTGCTGTCGATCTCGCCGATAGCAGTTTTGATCGTATTAAGCATTGTATCGTCCATAGGAGCTTCAAGCTTTGAATTGACCTCAGAAACCTTATTATAATCGTTTGCAGATTCCTTGACAGGAAGATAACCGGAGCTTATGGAAAATTCGATATTCCTCTCCTCTTCTGTAAACCATTTAAGGAAAAGCATACTTGCATATTCAGTTTTCTTATCCGATTTAATTACAGACATTCCTGCACCCTGCTGAACATAATACTTCTCTGAATCAGCAAAGCACGGAACCTCAAAAACCTTGTTTTCAATAGGGTATGTATAATCATTGTCGATTGTTACCTCTGACGGGAAATATGCCGCTCCAGACGTTGAGCATATAAGGGCGATAAGAGAACCTATCTTCGCATCATCGCTTCTGTAACGGCTCTGTGCCGTATAATAGCCCTTTACATAAGGCACATAATAGTTTTCCCAGAGCTTTTTAAGCACATCCTTTTTAATTGTGACCGAAGCGTTGCCGTCCTTGTCTATTTCAAAGTATTCGCATCCCAGCTGCTTTGCGCCAATGTACATATAGTTTGCAACGGAATCCCTGCCGAAGAATGCCTTTCCGTCGTTAGGAATGTCCGGAGTAAGAGCATCCGTATACTCATAGTATTTTTCAGCAGTTTCGGCAATACCCTCCATAGTGGAAAGGTCGGACTCGCTCACATTTTCGGCAGAAGAAAACTTATCCCAGTCAGTTTTATTGATCATCATTACCTCTGTACTTTTGGCTGTAGGAAATATCTTCATTGAGCCGTCTGAGAAAATGCCCTCGTTTATGTATTCCTTAATATATTCATCCTTTTCCTTATCGGTAATATACTGATTCAGGTCTGCAATAGCTCCCATTTTATCCAGCTTATAGGTGGTTTCCGCATATGCCGCAAATATTGACGGAGGAGTTTCAGCTCCTGATTCCTTATTTACAGACGCAATAACGCTGTCAGCCAGTTCGTTTATGGAGGACTTGCTGTAAGCCTCAACAACAACGCCTTTTTTATGACCAACAGTATCGTTAAAGTCATTGACCATTTCATCAAATGTAGTTTGCTGAACGCCGTTATAGTAGTGCCATACAGTTACTGTTACAGGATTTTTAGGGTCGAGAAGCTGGTCGCTGCTTTCCTTTTCAGAACAGCCGCAAAGAGATGAAGCAGCTAAAAGCAGTGAAAGTCCAAGACAGGTAGCTTTAAATTTTTTCATTATTAAAACCTCTTTTCAATTTCAGTGTTAAAATATAGTATAAATGCTTGAAATGCTTGCGTCCATTATATCATATAATCGCCCGATATGCAGGAAGCAAAACTTGTTTTACGCATCTGCAAGGGCATTTTGAATAAATATATAATAAATGTCTGGATTTATTATATCACATTTTCCCATATCAATCAACCCTGACAAGATATATTTTATTGATTCAAAATAACCTAATTTAAAAATTTTTCCTTGACTTTTAAAGCTATTAGTGATATGATATAAGTGTATTAAAATCGGTTAAAATTACCGAAGCCACGGAAAGCAAACTTATATCTTTAATAAGAGCTGCGGAAGCGATACATATTCAATATTTGTATATACTTTATTTACACTAAGCTCTACTGCACGAGAATCAAACCGTCAGAAAGGCAAAGAGTATCCTTTCCGGCGGCTTTTTTAGAGCTTTCAAAAGCTCTGCCGAATCTCTGAGTGCCGCTTTGACAGGGAAAACGGATATTTAAAAGCGGCAGAACGGAGGATTTATATGAGCTATAAAATACTTGCTGGAGGAAAATCTGCATTTGTTATGGACTTTCTCCAGCATACTGATCCTTATTTTCAGAATCTCAGCACCTCTGACTACATAAGCGATGTTACAAACCACTTTGAATTGTTCAAGCCTGACGCTTACGTTCGTTTTTTCGATTCTGCTGACGAGAAAATGATTGATCTTATAAAAAGCGTCAGACGGAGCACATCATATAATTCATCGCCTATAATTATTGTTGCAAGCTCGTCTGTCTGTGACGATATAAGAAATATGGCTCCGAAAATTGCTGATCTGTTTATCAAAAGACCGGTTTCGGCGGACAACCTTGCTCTCAGGATCACCAGATTCCTTGAAGAATATCACTCAAAAGCTGCAAAGGCTGCAAAAAATGATGTTAAAAAGCATGTTCTCGTGGTTGACGATGATAAAAGCATGCTGAAAATGCTGAAAACCGCTTTAGGAGAAGCATATGACGTTACAACAATGATGAATGGAATACTTGTTGAGAGATTCCTTGACTCAAATGATGTTGACCTTATTATACTTGACTATGAAATGCCTATAGAAACAGGCGCGGATGTATACAAAAAGCTTAAATGCAACCCTAAGGGTCAGAGTATTCCGGTCTGCTTCCTTACAGGCGTTACCGAGCAAAGCAAGATCGATGAGATAATAAGCCTTAAACCTCATGCATATCTTTTCAAGCCGGTAAATATTGACCAGCTGGTCACAACGGTCAGCAACCTTACATCCTGAGAACCGCATTGAATAAAAATAATGGTCGGTACAATGTGAAGCTGTGCAAGGCTATGCGTATTATTATATTAACATGGGCACTGTTTATGTAATTGTAAACAGTGCCTATACTATTTTTCTCATTATCTCAGCAAAGATTATTTAAAATCGTCCTGAATTCACTTGAAAAACAGCTCGTTTCATGCTATACTATAAATAATAATGCTTAGCGCCACGGAAAATAATCTCCGGACGCTTTCAATAAAGGACTGCGTACCATAAAAGGCGCAGTTATGTAATGTGGAGGTTTAATTATGAACAGTAATCTTTTTCCTATGCCGTTTAACATTCATGTCATTTTCTGCGCAGTGGCAGCCATATTTTTTATAATACAGTTTATAAGGCAAAAACGCCTTTACCAGCTCATTATGGCTGTAATAATACCGGTTTCAATGCTTATTTACCTCAATAAAAGCAAAACTCTTTACAATATAGTAGGTCTTGTTGAATTTATCGGACTCATAAGCGCTATTGTCGTATCACGCTTTGACAAAAAGCTTTTCAAGGGAAAAAGCGCTGAAAAGCAGTAAGGAGCTTTCATGAAAATCTCAATTCTTGAATGGGGAACAGTTACTAACGGGGATATCCCCTCGGATATATTCAACAGACTTGGAGAGGTTAGGTGCTATCATAATACGTCCGCCTCATCTATTATAAACCATATCGGAGATTCTGAAATCGTTCTCTGTAACAAATGTCTTATAACAGAAGAGATCATGGAGCAATGCCCCAATATTAAATATATAGGACTTTGTGCAACAGGTTATAACAATATTGATATAAAAGCAGCTTCAAAAAGAGGCATTACCGTGTGCAATGCCGGCGGATATTCGACCGATGCTGTCGCTCAGCTTGTTTTTGCATATATTTTAAATCAGTGCAGTAAGGTGAGCCGGTATGACAATATCGTCCGAGAGGGACAGTGGATAAAATCGGATACATTTTCCATGTTCCCGATACCAACGGCTGAAATAGCTGGCAAAACTCTGGGCATTATTGGCTATGGGAATATCGGCAAAAAGGTCGCTGATATCGCAGAAGCATTCAGAATGAATGTAATAATTGCAACAAGAACAAAACCGGAAAACTGTAAATTTAAGCTTGTAAGTATTGACGAAGCATTTTCACTTTCCGATTTTCTTACAATACACTGCCCCCTTACTCCGGAAACCAAAAATCTCGTAAACAAAAGCAGACTTTCAAAAATGAAGCCGTCTGCTATGCTTATAAATACATCAAGAGGCGGTGTCGTAGATGAACAGGCTCTCAGCGATGCCCTGAACAGCAGCAGTATTGCCGCTGCGGCAGTGGACGTTTTGGAATATGAGCCTATGAGAGAAGATACACCTCTAAGGAACACCAAAAACTGCGTCATTACTCCACATATGGCATGGTCGCCATTTGAAACAAGACGAAGACTTGTGCATATAGTTTATGAAAATATAGCGGCATTCCTTAACGGAAAGCCTATTAATAAAGTTAATTAGGAATGATACAATGACAGATATTTCAAGTAAAAAAAGAATCGTAATAAAGCTTGGCTCTTCAACGATCGCCCATAAGACAGGAAAACTTAATATAAGGCGAATGAATAACCTTGTAAGAGTAATATCAGACCTTTATAATGCCGGAAGAGAAATTATCATGGTTTCCTCCGGGGCTATAGGCCTTGGCGCCGGAAAGCTGGGACTCCGGGAAAAACCCAAGGACACCCAGTCAAAGCAGGCTGCCGCAGCCGTGGGACAGTGCGAGCTTATGTATATTTACGACAAGCTCTTTGAAGAATACGGAATTACTGTAGCTCAGATTCTGCTTACAAAAACTACCATTGATACTGACCGCAGGAAAAATGTTGAGAATACATTTGCAAAGCTACTTTCAATGGGAGTAATTCCTATCGTAAATGAAAACGACACGGTCGCTATCGACGAGCTGGAGCTTGAGATCGGCGAAAACGACTCTCTTTCAGCAATCGTTGCAGAGCTTGCAGGCGCAGACCTGCTTGTCATTCTCAGCGATATTGACGGACTCTATAACGCAGACCCTCACAAGGATACCCATGCAGAGCTTATCCCCGTTGTCAGTAAAATAGACAGCAGCATTGAAAACGCCGCTGACGGAGCGGTAAGCGCTCTCGGTACAGGTGGTATGATAACTAAGATCAACGCTGCTAAAATCGCAAACAATGCCGGCATAGATATGGTTATCATGAACGGCAAAAACCCTGACAGACTTTATGACCTTTTTGAAAACAAGCAGATCGGTACGCTGTTTGTTGCGAAAAATAAGGAGGAATAAAAGTGACCTATATAGAAACCTTGGGAAGCAATGCAAAAGCCGTTGAATCGGTTATTGCCACAGCTTCCACTGAACAAAAAAACAAAGCGCTCAAAGCAATTGCAGAAGCTCTCATTGCCAAAACAGACTACATTATTGAGCAGAATAAAACAGACCTTGAAAATGCTGAAAAAAACGGCATTCCAAAGGTAATGCAGGACAGACTTATGCTGGATGCAAAGCGCATTAAAGGCATTGCTGACAGCGTTATGACACTTATTGACTTACAGGACGTCATAGGAACTATCGACTGTGGAACAGTTCGCCCAAACGGACTTAGAATATGCAAAACAAGAGTTCCTCTTGGAATCATCGGAATCATTTTTGAGTCACGTCCGAATGTAACAGTTGACGCCGCAACCCTCTGTCTTAAAGCCGGAAACGCAGTTATTTTAAGAGGAGGCAAGGAGGCTATCAATTCCAACAAGTGTCTTTGCAGCGTTATGAGAGAGGCTCTTGAAAGTATTTCCATGCCGCCAGATATTATTCAGCTTGTGGAGGATACAAGCCATGAGGCAGCCGGAGAGCTTATGAAGCTTAACCAGTACCTTGACGTTCTTATTCCAAGAGGCGGTGCAGGTCTTATTAACGCTGTTGTAAAGCAGGCAACCGTTCCGGTTATCCAGACAGGTACGGGAAACTGCCACGTTTTCGTTGATGAAAGCGCAGATATTGAAATGGCAGTAAACATTGTTGACAATGGCAAAACACAGCGTCCGTCAGTATGCAACGCAGTTGAAAGCCTGCTTGTTCACAAAAATATTGCTGATAAGGCTCTCCCTGCAATAAAGGCAAAGCTTGACGAGCATAACGTTGAGATAAGAGGCTGCGAGAAAACAGCGGCTATTCTCGGCGACCTTGTAATTCCTGCAACGGACGAGGATTATGCAAAGGAATTTCTTGACTATATTATTTCTGTAAAGGTCGTTGACAGCGTTGACGAAGCTATCGAGCACATAAGAAAATACAGCACAGGACATTCCGAGTGCATAGTTACAAACAGCCTTGAAAACGCTGAAAAATTCCAGCGCATGGTCGATGCCGCCGCCGTTTATGTAAACGCCTCTACTCGCTTTACTGACGGTGGAGAATTTGGCTTCGGAGCTGAAATAGGTATTTCAACACAGAAGCTTCACGCAAGAGGTCCAATGGGACTCAACGAGCTGACAGCCGTTAAATATCTCATTAACGGAAACGGTCAGATAAGATAATAACGGGGCGATTCCCCTTATTGAAGAATAGGACAGTTCGTTTGTGCCATCCTGTCCATAAACAAAACCAGGACATCAATACTTTAAGCTATAAGAGTATGGATGTACTGCGTCCATACTCTTTTTTAGGAAGTGATAATATTATGTATATGCTTAAAGCGGAAGCCTCCTTTGACAGCGCACATTTTCTTTCCGGCTATGATGGGAAATGCAGAAATATCCACGGACACCGCTGGAGGATCGAGGCTGTTATAAAAAGCAGTGCCCTTATAGAAAACGGTCAGCAAAGGGGCATGGTTACGGACTTTTCCATACTGAAAAAGGATTTGAAAGAGGCTGCGGATAATTTTGACCACGCACTTATATATGAACGTGGAAGCCTTAAAGAAAATACTCTATCATGCCTTCGGGATGAAAATTTCAGGCTCATAGAAACCACATTCCGACCTACTGCCGAAAACCTTGCTAAATATTTCTACGGCATATTGAAAAACAAGGGCTACAGCGTGGACAGCGTTACAGTATATGAAACGCCAAACAACTGCGCCGTATATATGGAGGATAAAGCATGACATATCCTGTTGCGGAAAGATTCATAAGCATTAACGGCGAGGGCACTAAGGCTGGACAGCCAGCTGTTTTTATCCGGTTTACAGGCTGTAATCTGCGCTGCTCCTACTGTGATACAATGTGGGCAAATGAAGAAAACGCTCCCCATACGCAAATGACAGCGGAGGAAATATATGAATATATAAAAAGTACCGGCATAAAAAATGTTACCATAACCGGTGGTGAGCCTCTTATACAAAACGGAATAGCAGAGCTACTCTATATCCTTGCCGGCGACAGAGAGCTTTATGTCGAAATCGAAACCAACGGAAGTGCAGACCTCTCCCCTTTTACAGATATGAAAAACAGACCGTCCTTTACAATGGACTACAAGCTTCCGTCAAGCGGTATGGAAAAGCACATGCTCACAGACAATTTCAGGTTTCTTGACACAAGGGATACGGTAAAGTTCGTTTCAGGTAGCATAACTGATCTTGAAAGGGCAAAGGAAATTATTTATGGGTTCAGTCTTGACCACAGGACAAATGTCTATATAAGTCCGGTCTTCGGTAAAATCAAGCCCTCTGAGATCGTGGAATTCATGCTGAAAAACAAAATGAACGGCATAAACATGCAGCTGCAAATACATAAATTCATATGGCCTCCGGATATGAGAGGCGTATAGAAAGGAACGGCATATGGCTATTGATAAGGAAGCAGTCATGCTCCATGTAAAAGGACTTCTTGAAGCTCTCGGCGACGATCCGGAGCGTGAGGGGCTCAGGGAAACCCCTGAAAGAGTTGCCAGAATGTATGAGGAAATCTTTGAAGGCATGAACTATACCAACAAAGAAATTGCGGAAATGTTCAGCAAGATATTTGAAGCGGATATAAGAACAGAGTCAGACGATATGGTCATCGTTAAGGATATTGAAGTGTTTTCATACTGCGAGCATCATCTGGCTTTAATGTATGACATGAAAGTTTCCGTGGCATATCTTCCGAAAGGCAGAGTACTGGGGCTTTCTAAAATTGCCCGTATCGCCGATATGGCGGCAAAGAGATTACAGCTTCAGGAAAGGCTTGGAGCTGACATTGCTGAGATTTTACAGCTTGCCTCCGGCTCTGAGGACATTGCTGTTGCAATTGAGGCAAATCATTCCTGCATGACTGCAAGAGGTATAAAAAAGCCGTCCGCCAAGACCTTTACTACGACTTTCCGTGGCAGGTTCAAAAGCGATACGGCTTTACAGAACAGATTTATTTTTCAGATAAAATAGGAGTTTATTTATGAAAGCACTGGTTTTATTCAGCGGCGGAGTTGACAGCACCACCTGTCTTGGCATCGCCGTAAAAAAATACGGCAAAGAAAACGTTATCGCCCTGTCGATATCCTACGGTCAGAAGCATACAAAGGAGATCGAGGCAGCGAATGCCATTGCAAAATACTACGAAGTTGAGAAAATGGAGCTTGATCTTTCGGAAATGTTTAAGTTTTCGGATTGCTCCCTGCTCAAAGGCTCGGATAAAGATATCCCTAAGGAATCCTATG
Source organism: uncultured Clostridia bacterium (assembly GCA_947586185.1). GTDB lineage: Bacteria > Bacillota > Clostridia > Oscillospirales > Ruminococcaceae > Porcipelethomonas. Next base: position 21,282 of record CANPXN010000028.1, on the reverse strand, counting down.
CCAAGCAGCTTGAAAAGACAAACGGAGCTCCAGTTTCAACCTATGTTCCGTTCAGAAACGGTCTTTTTATTGCAAGTGCAGCAAGCGTTGCTCTGTCAAGAAAATGCAGCGTAATATACTATGGCGCTCATTCCGACGACAGCGCCGGAAACGCATACCCGGACTGCTCGGAAGTATTCAATAACGCAATGAACACAGCAGTTTACGAGGGCAGCGGAAAACAGCTTAAAATCGAAGCTCCATTTGTGAGCCTTACAAAAGCAGATGTTGTAAAAATAGGACTGGAGCTTAAGGTTCCCTATGAGCTTACATGGAGCTGCTATGAGGGCAGCGAAAAGCCATGCGGGAAATGCGGCACCTGTATTGACCGTGCAAAAGCATTTGCAGCAAACGGGGTTTCAGACCCAGCACTGAGGTGAGAATATGAATAACAGAACTAATGAAGGACTTTCCCTTCTTGGAAATAAAAGCACAAAATATCCCGACAACTACGCTCCGGAGGTTCTTGAAACCTTTGAGAACAAGCATCGGGATAACGACTATTTTGTTAAATTCAACTGTCCGGAATTTACAAGCCTCTGCCCTATTACAGGTCAGCCGGATTTTGCCTGCATCTATATCTCCTATGTTCCGGATGTAAAAATGGTTGAAAGCAAGTCCTTGAAGCTATATCTTTACAGCTTCAGAAATCATGGAGATTTCCATGAAGACTGCGTAAATATCATAATGAAGGACCTTATAAGGCTTATGGACCCTAAATACATTGAAGTATGGGGGAAGTTCACTCCGAGAGGCGGAATCTCAATAGACCCTTACTGCAACTACGGCAGACCGGATACAATATGGGAAAAAGTCGCCTTTGACCGGCTTTCACATCACGACATGTATCCGGAAAAGATAGACAACAGATGATCAGCCTGAAAAGGCTTTCTCACCAATAAGCTCGCACATGGCTAAGGAGGCTTTTACATCAGAAGCAACATCATAACGTCTTCCCTCTACATGCTTTGAGATCGCACTGCGTATTGCTTTCTCCGGCGCTTTAAAAATGCTACCTGATGATTTCTCCTTTTTAAGCTTTTCTGCGCTTTTTTCAACGAATCGGTTTATGCCTCTTTCATATCTGATATGCTGGGCAGCATGGCCGATTTTTCCGTCTCTGTGAACACTACAGCAAAAATCACAGAGATAATGCGCAAGCTTTCCATATTCAAGGGTGGAAATAAGGCTCTTTCTGTCCATAAGCTTTTTTATTCTGTTTATAACATAGCTGCCGGAATGATCATAAAAATGCCGGTGTATAAACTGAGTCAATGAGAAATCCGGAAGAATTGTGCCAATGCAAAAAAGCTGCTCTCTGAGAGGACTTGAGCATTTAATACGGTTTTCCTTTTTAAGCTTATAAAGGGCAATTTTAGCCAGCATGTAATGAGTTTTTACCTTCATTTCAACATCTCCGTAATTTATTGATAAAAGTTAACTTATTGAAAGCTTAACAAGTTTCAAAAGCTAATCAGTTTATTAATACGATCCTATCTTATACATTCTATATTAAATATATGTGAATTTTTCAAAAAAATGCGGAGAAAGTTTTGGCTGAGCAACTTTATCTGATAAACGTTTTAAAAAATTTTATAAAAATAAAAGGGAGCGAAAAACTTCGCTCCCTTTTTTAGCTTAAAGCTGTTTATTAAATGCACTATTCAATATGCGTGAAAGCTCCTTAACATCAATTGGCTTTGCCACATGAGCGTTCATACCGTGATCCAGACACCTCTGAATATCATCGGAGAATGCATCCGCCGTCATGGCAATAATAGGAAGAGAAGCGTCCGGACGATCCATACTGCGTATCATCTCTGTTGCTTCATATCCATCCTTAATAGGCATACGGATATCCATAAGCACTGCATCATAATAGCCTACAAGTGAGTTCTGGAACATATCAACACATATCTGTCCATTTTCTGCCCAATCCAGCTCCAGTCCCTGCTCTTTCAGCAGCTCGCTTGCGATCTCCCAGTTAAGCTCATTATCCTCTGCCAAAAGAACACGTTTTCCGGCAAAGCTGATAACGTGTTGCTCCGGCTCTGGCGCCTTCTCAGGAGCATCAATATAAGGCTTCAATCCATAGTACAATGTAGACCTGAAAAGCGGTTTAGATAAGAATCCGTTTACTCCGGCTTCACGAGCCTCTTCCTCAACATCACTAAAGTCATAAGCGGATATAAGCAGGATCGGTACATCATTGCCAAGCTTCTTTCTCATCTCCCTTGCTGTTTTGATACCGTCCATACCCGGCAATCTGAGGTCCAGCAAAATAATATGATAATCGTTATGGCATTTATGATGCTGATTTACCAGCTTAATTGCGCTTTCACCGTCAAGAGTCCAATCTGCCCGAACACCAATCGACTTCAATGAAGCCGTTGTGCTCTCACAAAGCTGTTTGTCATCATCGACTACCAGCATTGTGAAATCAGGTAAGATCATATCTTCCTCCTGATCTGATGTACGCTCAAAGTCAAGGGTAACATTAAATTCAGTACCGACACCCTGGATACTATTTACTTCGATCTCACCATTCATAGCGTCAACAATATACTTTGTAATAGCCATTCCAAGACCTGTTCCTTCAGTTTTCTGAACACGCTTGTTATCCTCACGGAGAAATGTCTCAAAAATATGCTCTTTAAACTCTTCGGACATGCCTATTCCCGTATCTTTAACCTGCACCAGAATACGAACATACTCATCGCCTTTCGGGGACTCCTGTTCATGCAAAGATACCTCAATAGATCCGCCCTCCGGCGTAAACTTGATTGCATTTGACAGCAGATTCAAAAGGATCTGGTTTAAGCGCAGGCTGTCGCAAAGTACATTTTCCGATGTAATATTATAAATAAATATATCGAACTTCTGGTGCTTTGCTTTAACCTGAGGCTGTACAATGCTGACAATACCATCCATGATATCACGCAGTGAAACCAGCTCCACATTAAGAGTCATTTTGCCGCTTTCTATCTTGGACATATCCAGCACATCGTTGATGAGTCCCAAAAGATGCTTACTTGATAAAACGATCTTTTTAAGACAGCTTTCCACACGCTCCTTATTATCAACATTTGTAAGCGCTATCGTCGTCATACCTACAATAGCGTTCATAGGTGTTCGTATATCATGGCTCATGTTGGAGAGGAACTCACTCTTTGACTTGTTGGCCTCCTCTGCTGACTGTCTTGCTTTCTCAAGTTCACGGAACTGTAACTGACTCATATGATAGTATTTTATAAATATGAAAAGCAGTATGCCCAGAATTATAGCACAGCATGTAAAGAACACAATGAGGGACTGATGGCTCTGTTTCTCAACTGCCTCATTCAGTGTTCCATATGGAAGTGTCGTAATCAGATACCACTCTGAAGAAGGCAGCTTCGAGCAATACATTTGCCGCCGTTCGCCATCCATTTTGAACATTGCAAAATAGTCCTCATTATTTTCCATTGCCTTTTGCAGCTATGAAACAAACTGCTCAACATTCTTTTTGTCGATTATCTCATCGTAAAGCGCTCTTGCACGGTCAAAATAGTTATCTCTGTAAGCGCCGGCGGTGTGGATAACGAAGCTTCCGTCCTTTCTGATAACAAATGAATAGAACAATTCATCGTCAGCATTCAGAGTGAGCGTTTCGGCTATGTATTCTATAGGCATCTTTCCTATGATGGCAATGCTTTTCCTGCCATCGTCCATTTCTGCTTTAAACGGCGTACCAATTATGGCAGCCTGCTCTCCATCATTGCTATAGCCTACAGAAACCGTTCTGTCCCCATTCCGCATAATCTCAAGGAATTTTTCCGGATTGGCTGAAGCTATTTCTGTTCCATAGATAATCTCAAAGCTTCCGTCGTCAAAATAATAAGCAAGGGAATCAAGCCCACGCAGTTTTGCATTATATTCCAGCCATTCTCTAACTTGAGCGCTGTCTTTCTTACTGCCATTTGGGATAGACTCTACCAATGTATCAAGCTGCGTCATGCGCAGGTCGACCATTGTTGAAAAGTGCTTGGATACTCTGGCGTTCATATTAGCCATATAAACACTGCCGACCTCATTAATGGTCTTTTCGCTCTGTGTATTAATATAAACACCAATATAAGCAAAAACGCCAATACAAACGATACCAATCAATATCATACTGTTTCTTAAAAAATGTGTAATTTTGCGTTGCTTTTGCATATTACTGACCTCCGCATTCTTTTTGAAATATTTAAATCACTACGCAATGCCTGAACATTTCACTGTTTTATCCAGCCCTTTTATAGCGTAATGTTCTGTCATTCTCTGTAATTGTAAAAATACAACTTAAATGCCCATATGCTTATTTCCCTCGCCTCTTAGGAGGCGAGGGAAATTGTAATTTTTAAGTAAAAGTAAAGCCCCTGATTAAGACTGAGAAGCAAAGCTTCTTCAAGCGTAGGCTTCAATAATCGCAGCATGATCAAGCGAGCTTATCAGGCATTGCTACGATTCTAATTTAAATATAATCGTAATGCAAATTCAAAAAATTATATGCTCCCCACATTTCAACAAAATTATTGTGGGGTATTTTCATTAAAACAATTTATTGCTCATCATCAAGCTGTTTGATCGCATTTATGATCTGTTCATAATCTTCCTTTACCTGCTGATAAATTGAATCATCCTCCGGTTTTTTGCCGCCGCGAAGAGCTTCTGTAAGTGCAGAAGACGACTTAAAGAGCCGATCGAATCCAAGGTTCTGACACAATCCCTTTATTGTATGGGCAGCACGAAAGGCTTCTTCATAGTTTTCGGCTGCAAGCATATCCGTAAGTCCGTTAAAGGTTTGATCGTTTCCAAACTTAATTACAAATTTTTTAACGCGTTCCTCCTTAAGCATTCTGGAAATAACGCCTTCATAATCTCCACCAAACAGTTCATAACATTGCTTCAATGTCATATTGCTTCCTCCATTTATACAATATTCTGATCTTTCAGAACTTCCTTAGTAAGATATTTGACTTCCTTTGAAATACTTCTTCTTTTACCCTTAAACTTATCAATAGTTTTGCTTTCAAGGGCAGCTCTTATCTCCTGTGCGCATTCCATAAGGCACTCCAGAAGTATAGGATTAAATGTTCCGCATTCTCCGTTTAAGATCATTTCAAGAGCTTTTTCATGAGTAAAGGCTTTTTTATAGCAGCGTTCACTTGTCAATGCGTCATACACATCCGCAATGGAAACGATCTGAGCAGAGATCGGTATCTCATCGCCTTTAAGTCCATCCGGATATCCTCTACCGTCGTAACGCTCATGATGCCAGCGACAGATCTCGGTAGCGACCTTTATCAGCGGTTCGTCCTTATAAATTTCCACCTGTGCTATAAGGTCTGCACCGGCTGCTGAATGAGTTTTCATAATTTCAAATTCTTCCGGCGTAAATCTTCCCGGCTTATTTAAAATATTATCCGGAATTGAGATCTTGCCGATATCATGCAATGCCGAAGCGTTAGCTATCATTATTATATCGCTGTTTGTAAGAGAATATTGGTCTGTTTTTCTTATAAGGCATTTCAGAAGAATTTCTGTTATTACATGTATATGTATCACATGCAGACCGCTTTCGCCGTTTCGAAATTCTACTATATGGCTGAGAATATTTATCATCAGGTCATTGCTTTTTTCTTTTTCATATATCTGCTCCGCCACAATATCAATAAGCTTCTTCTGCTTTGCATACAGCATTATTGTATTCTGAATACGATTTTTTACAATAAACTCGTCATATGGACGGGTTATATAATCAGTAGAACCGAGTTCAAAGGAACGATGCATAGTATCAGGATTGCTTTCAGAGGATATAGTAATTACCGGTAGATCCTGAATCAGTTCTGCGTTGTTCATATATTCCAGTACTCCAAAGCCGTCCACATCAGGCATTACAAGGTCAAGAAGCACAATGGAAATTTCACTATAGTATTTCTGTATGATCGAAATACCTTCCCTTCCGTTACATGCTTCAAGCACTTCGTATTCATCGCATAGCATTTCTGCAAGAATACCTCTGTTCAACTCGGAGTCATCTATAATCAACACTTTTCTTTTTTTCATAAGTATTCTCCTTTTCTAAAAATTCTGATATATCCATGGAAAAGTTATTATAGCTGCTTATCACCTGAACCGTTTCACTCCAGTTTAGTTAGTATAATTATATCATGAAGTGCGCTATTCGTCAAGTATCTTTATAAATCGTCACATTGCGATTTTTTCATCATTTTTTCGATTGCACTCATAAATTGTATTAATATTTGACAACAGTCCAGAAGCGCATATAGCTATATACGACCATTATATGCCGCATGCTGTAAACTGAACCGGTTCGGCAAAAATCAAATGCAGCATGATGTGAAGCCTCCTTTTGGTATATTGACTTTATCAGGGAAAAGTGATACACTTGAGTAAATTAGAATTTGGTGTTTTTGAAGGCGACTACAATGATAAGTAACGGAAAAGGTAAATACATGGAAGAGCCTAATTATAATTATACATATAATCAGTTGTATAAAGTAAAAAATGATATGTCGTTGAGGGAAGAAGTTGCTGATTGGGCACAAAATTACGTGACTAATTGTGATTTAATTTTTAAAAACGAAAAAACTTGGAATTTAATAATGGTTTTATCTGGAATTGATATTAAGGTTAGCCCTACTGAATACTTATACGGTAAGGAAGATTTTGAAAAATGGTTAGAAGAATTTAATTTGAAACAGTTTTAATATTTCAAGTTTACTTTGCTGTTAAACTTAGAATTTGAGATTCAATATTTGATATTTTGGGTTGTTTTGTTTTTAAAAGAATAATATGAAAACAAAATTAAGGTTGAAGAGGTACATTATGAAACGTGAATTAGGAATTGCAAGATGTGGGCTTGCTTGCTGTTTATGCAGCGAAAACGATCATTGCAGCGGCTGCAATTCAAATGAATGTGCTGATAAGGAATGGTGTGAAAACAGAAAATGTTCATTGAAAAAATGTTACGACCACTGCTATAATTGCAATGAAGATTGTAAAAAAGGTTTGCTGGCCAAAATCAAACCTTATGCTTTTACTTTATTTGCGAAAAGATATGGCGAGAAAACGCTTTTAGATTGTCTTGAACGAAACGAACAAAAAGGTATTATATATCATCGAGAAGGCATAAACGGCGATTATGATGATTTTGATGATGTCGAAGAATTAATGCGCTTTATCAAAACGGGTGAAAAATAAATTTGGGTTTGTAAAAATGACAAAACAAATTCGCTTTCATAGACATTTTATTAGAAAGGAAATTAAAAATGGAATTTTACGAGGTTATAGAAAAGAGAAGAACGATCCGTGATTTTGAGAATGAAACAATATCATCAGATGTTATTGAAAGAATTATTGAAGCCGGATTCAAAGCTCCTACCAATGATCATATGCGTGACTGGCATTATGTCGTAATTCAGGATAAGAATATAGTCATGAAGCTGCTCGACATAATTCCTAAAGGTATTTCTGATAAAGATATGGATCAGCTTATAAAGGATTGGAATTTAAACGACACTTTGCAGCAGGAATGTTATAGAAATGCTGTTCCGAAACAATATAAAATGCTTATGGATGCTTCTGTTATTGTGATTCCCCTGCTGAAACAGAAAACAGATATATTAAATCCTGATAATATATCGCATCTTAACGGCTTTGCTTCGATCTGGTGTAGTATAGAAAATATTTTTCTCGCTGCAACCGCTGAGGGATATGGCTACACTTTAAGAGTGCCTCTTGGCAATGAAGGCGAATACGCAAGAAATGTCCTTGGATTTCCGCATGATTATTTTATGCCTTGTTTCATAGGAATCGGAAAACCCCAAAAAGATGCTGCAAAAGTACAGCAAAAAAACATCGTATTAAAAGACCGTATCCATTGGAATAAATGGTAGGGGCGATAAAATATGTTATATATTATGAGGCATGGAAAAACTGAATGGAATGAAAGGCATAAATTACAAGGAAGAACAGACATACCTTTAAATGAAGACGGAAGAATTATGGCAAAAAACGCCGGAAAAGAATATAGTGATGTCCATTTTGATGTGTGTTATTGTTCTCCGCTGATTCGTGCAAAAGAAACAGCGGAAATCGTATTGGAATCGAGAAATGTTCCGATTGTTACAGATGAAAGATTGCTTGAAATGAGCTTTGGCATATATGAAGGTATCGAAAATAGTTTTCAGCTTCCAAACTGCCCTATAAACGTTCTTTTTATGCAGCCTGAAAAATATATTACTCCTGTTAAAGATGGAGAAAGCTTTGAAGCTTTATATAAAAGAACTGAAGAATTTATTGAAAATGTAATTAAGCCGCAATTGGAACAGGGTAAAGATATTCTAATAGTAGGGCATGCTGCCGTAAATTCAAGTATAGTATGCCAAATCAGAAATATACCTATTGAAAAGTTTTGGAGTGCAGGAATGGATAACTGCAAGTTAATGAGATTATTATAATACCAAATTGTAGAAATAAAGGAGCGACCTAAAATCGCTCCTTTTTAAGTTTTCAATGCATTGCGCATCTGCAAATAAATCTCCGGCTGTAACAGTGATTTTGGAATATTATTTAATCAAGCTCTCAATCTCGTCTTTCTCCGGCATCACCTTCAAAGCGCCCTTACGAGTTGTGATCAGGGAAGCTCCGGCATTGGCAAAGGTAAGAAGTTCTGTGAGATTTTCTTCTGTAAGATTATCGAGTCCGTGCTCCAGAAGATAATTCAATGCACATCCCTCAAAAGTATCGCCTGCACCGGTTTTCTCAATTGCTTTCACTTCTGAAAACGTAGGCTTTTCCGTCATCATATCCTTATAGTATACACGGCTGCCGTCTTTTCCGAGCGTAACAAAGATAATTTTTATATCATAATGTTCCCGCAGCATCTGCACACCTTTGGAATAATCCTTTGTACCGGTCATAAATTCTAATTCATTATCCGAAATTTTCAAAACATCACATTTTGAAAGCCCGTATTCAATTTCACGTCTTGCATCATCTAAAGAATCCCATAGAGGTTCACGCAGATTCGGATCAAATGAAATCAGCGCACCGTTTTCCTTTGCAGTTTTTATAGCATATCTGGTAGCCTCACGGACGTCTGCATGAGTAGAAGAAAGCGTTCCAAAGTGAAAGATTTTAGCCTCTTTGATGATATTCTCCATTACCTCATCTTTTTTAAGCATCATATCAGCTCCGGGATTCCTGTAAAAACTAAACTCACGCTCACCGTCTGCTAAAGTATGAACAAATGCAAGGGTTGTGTGTACATTATCATCAAAAATCAGATTTGTAATATCCGTACCGCTTTTCTGCACTGCGTCAGCAAGCTGTCTTCCAAATGTATCGTTTCCGACTTTGCCAATAAAAGCAGTTTTCTTTCCCAGCTTATTCAGCATTGCAAGTACATTACAGGGAGCGCCGCCGGGATTTGCCTCCAATACAGGATTGCCCTGCGCACTTTCACCGCTTTCTGTAAAATCAATCAGCAGTTCACCCAGTGCGACTACGTCAAACTGTTTCATATTACTCCTCCTTTTATCAGCTGTTTACTCGACAATTTCAAATTGATATGTTGTCAAATCTGCTTTTAATATAATTTGATCTGCGCCATATTTTCTTGTAATTACAAGTCTGTCTCCACTGGATTCAATTTTGATCGTTCCGTCAAGCGAAAAGGCAGGATGTGTATTTCGCAAAATCATTAGCTCTTTGAGTTTCTGCACGACCGGTCTGTTTTGTTCCAGATTCACTTCTTCCATGGAATAGTAATGCCGGTTAATATCACGTCCGTTTTTGGTACGCTCCATAAGCTCAATATCATTTGAACCTGCCAGCATACCGACATAGTACACCTGCGGAATACCCGGTGCAAAGAACTGGATAGCACGTGCCAGCAAATAAGCATCATCATTATTGCCAAGCGCAGAGTAATAGGTGGTATTCACCTGATAGATATCAAGATTATTGTACGCTTCAGAACTGTATATTTTTTTGACATTTGCACCATGGCTATACATCTGTTCCTTTACCATTTCAATTTCTGAATCAGGCAGCAAGTCCTTTACGTCCACAATGCCGATCCCGTCATGGGTATCCAATGTTGTGAACTGCTTCATAGGACACTTTTCAAGCCAGTTTTTCAGATATTCACCCGTATGATTATAAAGTGCATGAAGTGTCAGTACCGGCAGCGCAAAATCGTAGACCCAGAATCCTTTATCTGCAATTTTCATTGGAATGGTATAATGCTCATGAATTTCCGGCAAAATCTCTGCCTGCTCCTCCTTGACGATTTTCTCAATTTCATAAAGAAGCTCCCATATATCCGGCTCAATAAAGAAACAGCTTGTATCCGCTTTTTTTACTGCATAAGCAAAGGCATCCAAACGAATAACCGATGCACCATGCCGGCACATTTCTTTTAATGTATTTCGGATAAAGGACTTTGTCTTTTCCTTTGTCACATCTAAATCAATCTGTTCTTCACAAAAGGTACACCAGATTTTTTCCTTACTTCCGTCAGAAAACTCCGCTTCAATATATGGTGCACGAGGTTTTCTCTTATAAATTTTGTCGATCTGCTCCTGAGTTGGCTCGCCGCCGTCCCAGAATTTGCTATAACGAATGAACATATCCCTGTACTCAGATTCGTCCTTTTTCTGCAAAAAATCCTGAAAATATTCAGAGCTTGCAGATATATGATTGACCATAAAGTCAAACATCAAGTAATATTCTTTCCCAAGGGCTTCGATATCTGAAAAATCTCCAAACTCCTCATCAACTATATCATACCGCATTGGTGCAAATCCACGGTCTGCCGAGGAAGGGAAAAACGGAAGAATGTGTACACCTCCAACAGCATTTTTATAATGCCTGTTCAAAGCTGTATGTAACTCTTTCAGATTTTTTCCCATACTGTCCGCATAAGTAATCAGCATGATTTTATTTTCCAGTTTCATTTTCTCACCTCAATCCACAGTTGTGTAAAGCTCATAATCCTTACCGTCAATTTTGTCTGATAAACTGTAAACTACATTGCTCAGCACATATTCGCCATGATTGATATAAACTTCAATCAAGTTACTGTCAACATAAATTTCAAGATAAAAGCCTTCCTTTATGACGGGCGTTTCAAACCGGCATCTTATTTCATCATGTCCTGCAAAAACAGCAGAACGGTCCGTGAATATCTTATCTGCTTCACGGGAAATCACATATCCTCCAATGTTGATGCTTTCTCCGTTTCTAAGCTCCATGCGTATCTGATACCCGGAGCCTCCTGCTTCTGAGACAGATGTGATCTTTTTAGAAAATCGCTTTGTTACATTGGGATGCGGTCTGAAATAAATATGCCCATTCTTCACTTCTGCAATTCTCGGAATACAAAACATACCGTTCCACTTTCCATTAACCGCTTCCGGCATTCTTACCCATGCAATAATAACACGTTTTCCGTTTTCGTCCATTGTGCTTTGGGGTGCGTATAAATCAAGACCATAATCAAAGAACTGATACTTATCCGGCAGATTCATTGTACAGCTGCTTTCATCAAAGTCAACAAGCATACATACTGCCGCCGAGTCATACCCTTTGCCATCATTTAAAAATCCCATTGGCGAAAAGACTGCTACTTTTAAGCCGTCTGTTTCAAAATAATCCGGGCATTCCCACATCCAGCCAAAATTTTCTTTTTCACAAAAATTTATATATTCCCAGCTCTTCAAATCATAGCTTCTGTAAAACAGCATTCTTCCGCACTGATTTACCGTACTGCCAAGCACCATGTACCATGCATTTTTTCCTCTCCATATCTTCGGATCACGAGTGTTCTGCTTACAGCCGATTTCAGGACTTTCAATTGGAGGAATGACCGTATTTTTATCATTCAGATTATCAAAAGAATATCCATCCCCGGAAGTTATCATAAGCTGTGCAGAGCTAAATTCATCATTCAGGCATACATTAATATTTTCCGGGTCTTCCTTAGCATAATTCACTCCGGTATAAAAAAGATACATTTTCCCGTCATGCTCCACGGCGCTGCCGGAGAAGCATCCGCTTCTGTCATCTGTTTTAGAGGGATAAAGAGCGATTCCTTTATGCTCCCAATTTGTAAGATCACGGCTGACAGCATGCCCCCAGTGCATTCTTCCCCAATGCGGCGCATAAGGAAAGCATTGATAAAACAAGTGATACTCACCTTTATAGCAGATAAAGCCGTTTGGATCATTTACCCAGCAATCAGGCGCTTTAAGATGTATGCTGTTATCCATATCAGACATAGCAAGCCTCCGTCTCCTTATCAAAGAAATGCATTCTTGACGGCATTAATATAAATTCTATTCTGTCGCCGATCTTACTGATCTCATACTTTGAAACTCTTGCCACTGAAGGACTTCCGCCGAATGTGAAATACAAATTATTTTCATTGCCCATTACTTCTGTATTTTCCACTACAGCCTGCTGTTTTTCATTGCCATAGACGGAAAGATTCTGTTCATCAAGCTTGATATCTTCACCACGAATACCAAGGATCATTTCTCCCTGCCTGCCATTTAATTTTGAGATAACAGATTCCGGAACAGTAATTTTTTCACCGGTTCTGAATGTAACTGTATCCCCGCTTAGTGTTATATCATAGAAGTTCATCTGCGGAGAACCGATAAATCCCGCTACAAACTTGTTTGCCGGATGCTCATAAAGCTCCATTGGCTTGCCGACCTGCTGGATCACGCCGTCTTTCATAATAACAATACGGTCTGCCATGGTCATAGCTTCAACCTGATCGTGGGTAACGTAAATTGTCGTACTGCCAAGCTCACGATGCAGCTTGCTTATCTCATTTCTCATGCTGACACGAAGCTTAGCGTCCAAATTGGAAAGCGGTTCGTCCATCAGGAAAACCTTCTGATTCTTAACTATCGCACGACCAAGGGCTACTCTCTGGCGCTGTCCTCCGGAAAGATTCTTCGGCTTTCTGTAACGATATTCCTCAAGGCCAAGAATATTAACCGCCCAGTCCACCTTTTTCTTGATCTCCCCAGATGAAACTTTCATATTTTTCAGTCCATAGGAAATATTCTTTTCTACAGTCATATGAGGATAAAGGGCATAGTTTTGAAATACCATTGCAATTCCCCTGTCCCTCGGAGCAGTCTCATTCATTTTTTTGCCGTCAATAAACAGCTCGCCCCCTGTAATGTCCTCAAAGCCGGCAATCATTCTCAGCGTGGTAGATTTGCCGCAGCCTGACGGTCCTACAAAAGCAATAAATTCACCTTGCTTTATCTCTAAATTAAAATCCGTAACAGATTTTCTGTCCGCACCAGCATACTGCTTGTCAATATGTTTAAGTTCAATAAAGCTCATAACTTAGCCCTCCTTAGATCCTGTGGATACAACGCCCTCGACAATCTGCTTCGAGAACAATGCATAAATGATAATAACCGGAATAGTGATCATAGTGATAACAGCAAGTGTCTGTCCCATAGTTGTATTGTCATTTGAGGTAATGGAGTTCAGACCAATTTGCGCCGTCAGCAGGTCGCTGGACGTGAATACCAGTGATGGCCAGAGATAATCGTTCCAGACATTCAAAAATGTAAATACGCTGACAGTTGCTACAACGGTTTTCGACATTGGAAGTACCATGGTAAAGAAATACTTAAACGGACTGCAATGGTCAAGCTGTGCCGCTTCCCATACATCGTCCGGGAGACTTACGAATACCTGACGGAACAGGAATATATTAAACGGATTGACGATCATAGGCAGAACATATCCGAATACTGTGTTCAAAAGTCCCATTTTTGCAACAAACAAAAAGTTGATTGTAATAATCGTTTCAGTCGGAACAACCATAAGCAGCATAATGATCATGACCCAGCGCTCCCGGAATGGGAAGTTTATTTTTGCAAGAGCATAGCCTGCAAGACCATTTACAACGATGCCTGCAAGAATCATGATAGCTGCATAAAACAGGGTGTTTACCATATAACGGAGAAAGCTGGTATCTGTAATAATTGTAATATAATTATTTAAGAAGCTGCCGTTCAGCGCCGGCGGAACAAATGCTTTTACTGTGTTCATATCCGCCGTTATAGCTGCATCTGTTTTAAAGGAATTTGCCAGCATCCAGATTACCGGAAACAGAAAGAACAGTGATAAGATAAAAAGTACGGCGGCAAGAATTATATTAGCCGTTTTTTGTTTTCTTGTTCGCATGTTTACCCTCCTTATCTTTGGTCATAATAGTTTGAATAATGGTCAGAATCACCACGAATACAGTAAATACAATCGCCATTGCAGAAGCAAGACCGATTTCCCAGTTAACTGTACCGGTTTCGTAAATATCGTATACCAATGTGTATGTCGAGTGAGACGGACCGCCGCCTGTCATTACCATAGGCTGAACGATCATTCGGAATGCACCGATCGTAATTGTGATAAATACAAATACACAAAGAGGTTTCAGCTCCGGCAGTGTGATATCCTTAAACTTCTGCCATCCGCTGGCATGATCCATTTCAGCAGCTTCATAAAGTGCAGGATTGATCGCCTGCAAGCCTCCAAGGAAAATAATCATCTGATAGCCTACACCCTGCCATACGCTCATGATCGCAATAGAAGGAAGCGCCTGATCTGCACTATGGATAAATGGCTGTGTATTTATTCCAATGTTACTGAGCATAGTGTTCAGAATACCCTCCGGGCTGTAAATCTGCATCCACAGATTGGACACCACTGCAAGGGACATAACAACCGGAATGAAAAAGGCTACCTTGAAGTATTTCTTACAAATAGTTACTTTGTTTATCAAAAGCGCAAGTCCCAATGCGCCAAGACTCTGTGCCGGTACAATGATCAAAACAAATTTTACTGTGTTCCAGAATGCCGATGAAAAAAGCTCATCCTTAAAAATTTTTGAGAAGTTCTCTAAACCAACAAAATGTGTCAGGTCCGGACTTAATGCAAAATAATCTGTAAAGCTGAAAATCAGCGTCAGCAGCATCGGCAGAAATAAAAACAAAGTTAAAAGCAGCAATGCCGGTCCGAAAAATGCCATTCCCATTAGGGAATTTGATCTTTTACTTTTCATTTTCTTGTGTAACGCTCTAATTTTGCGTTTATCCTTTCTACAGATTTATCCAGTTCTTTCTGCGCATCCTTACCGCTTAGTCCAACGCTTTCCAGAGCCTGCTGGAAGGATGTGCTTACCTGCGGATAAACAGGTGTTTTTGGTCTTGGATGACCATAATCTCTTAGCTGTTCATATAATGCCTTATAGTTTTCATCATCTTCAAAAAGCGTGATCTGGTCATATGCTGCATAGGTTGACGGCATACTTTTAGTATTCTCAAAAAGCAATACACCGCTGTCCGTTCCGCTCATCCATTTGACAAGCTCCGTCGCCGCCTCAATATTTTTTGCTTTGGAGGTTGCCGCATATGCCCATGAACCGGTTGGCGTATACCTGCCGCCTTCCCAGTTATCGCTGACAACATAAGGTGCAACGCCAAGCTCAATATCAGGATAGCTTTCATAAATGGTATTGACTTCCCATGCGCCGTCAAATTTGAAAGCAGCCCTTCCGCTTTCAAAAAGCTTTTCAATAGGCGCCTTGGACATATATTCATTTTCCACAAGGCTTCGGAAATACTTAATCGCAGAAATGTTTTCCTGAGAATTGAATACGCTGTCTACAGTAAGTCCGTCTTCGCTTACCAGATCTCCTCCGTTAGACCAGATAAAAGGTGCATAATAGTAAATGCTCGCCTCGCCTACAGGAAATGTCATATCCAAAGGATAGCCGCTCTTTTCTGCCATAACAGGCTTCAATTGTTCAAGAATTTCCGTAAATTCCGACCATGTCCATGGATGCTCTGCATCAGGAACTGAAATGCCTGCTTCCTGTAAAATATCTTTGTTGTAATAAAGTCCCACACTGGATTCCATTGCACCCAAAGCATACAGCTTATCATCGTATGTACCTTGCTCTAAAATAGAATCCAGGTAAACGCTGCGTTCCTCATCCGTCAGCTCTGCAAGGGGCTGAATAATGCCATTGGCCGCATATGCCGCTACATTCGGTCCGTCAACGGTAATCACATCAGGTAAATCCCCCGACATGACAGATGCGTTGATTTTATCGGAATATCCTCCGCCGCTGTCGTTTCTTGGAATGAATTCTAAATCTGCAAAATATGTTCCGTTAAATTTTTCATTGAACTGCTCAACTGATTCTTTATATGCCTGTCCCTCCGGTGTGTCTTCGATCGTGTGTACCCACATACTGATATAGGCTTCTCCTTCATCGTATCCTGTCACATCTCCGGGATTCACATTTTTCTGCCCGCAGCCGGACAGCATTCCGCTTAGTAACAGAGATATGATGCCAATTGAAATTCCTTTTTTCATAGGCCTTTCTCCTTTCATGAATACGTTTTTACCACTATTTGTAACCGGTAAAGTAACCGGTTACTTTATGCCTATAGTATACTTTTCTTTTAACGCTTTGTCAACCCTCTTTTTTGCTTTTCGTAGGAACGCATAAAAAATTTCTTCTCATTTGTGCACGTTCAACAAAACCGGTAAAGTTACCGGTTACTTTTCGTAATAAAATTCTCTTGAAATTTTTTCTTCCATATGCTATGATATAAATTAAAGAAGGTGTCTATATGAAAAAAAGCGTAACCTTTCAGGATATTGCCAATTACACAGGTTTCTCAAAAACAACCATTTCACGATATTTTAATAATCCGGATTCACTTACACTGGAAAATCAGCAAATCATTTCAGACGCACTTGTTGCATTAGATTACAAGGAAAACAAGGTTGCACGTATTCTGGCAAGCGGCAAAACTGAATATATCGGTATTATCGTTCCAAACTTATTTTTGCACTATTATTCAGAAATGCTAAACCAACTTCTTTCCACCTATGAAGAATTTGGCTATAAGTTTCTCGTCTTTGTAGGTAAAGATAAAAAAGATATTGAAAGACAATATATTTCCGAGCTTCTGGCATATCAGATCGAAGGCATGATCATTTTAAGTCATACGATTTCATCGGAGGAGCTGGCAGCCTATCATATTCCCATCGTAACAATTGAACGCGAGGATAAATATGTTTGCAGCGTCAATACAGACAACTATATGGGTGGAATGCAGGCAGCAAGTTTATTATCAAAAACCAACTGTGAAATTCTGATTCACATAAATTCTGATGTAACACCGGAAGTTCCGTCTTACGGAAGAATAAAAGGCTTTAAGGATATTTGTGAGGAAAAGCAGCTGCCTTATGAAATTATTTTAACCGATCTTGGCAGCACTTATGAAGAATCAAGTGAAAAAATAAAGGATGTTTTTCAAAGCATTGAAGAAAAACATCCTGACAAAAGAAAAGGTATTTTCCTGTCAAACGATACGCACGCTAATATTTTTTTGAATATGATCATACGAAAATACGGCAAGCTGCCGGAAACATATCAAATAGTTGGATTTGACAATTCATCTATTTCCGCCGAAGCTGTAATCCCAATAACCACAATTGGTCAGCAGATCGACGTGATCGCACAAAATGCAATGGAACTCCTCGTTATGCAGATGAACGAGCGAAAAAAGCGCAAGCCCACACCATTGAAAGAACCAATTCATAAAGTGGTTACGCCTGTTCTGATTCGGCGTGATACAACAGATTAAAAATCACATTCATTTATCGGCGGCAGACAGGCGTTATTTTTGCACACATAATAAGTTGTTCTATCATTTATAAGCGGATATTCTTTACATTCCTGAACTATTATTACATTTGCCAGCAGCGGCAATTTTTGTCTGATCGCTTTTAATTCTGAACTGTTTTTCAGAACCACTACAGCATGCTCCGGCGGATTTTCATACAGCAATTTAGCAAGCAAAAACATACTGTAACCTGCCGGATAATCATGCGCCTGAGCCGATAAAAAAGCAAACTGTCTCTCAGCAAGATTTTGATATTCAGCTTTTTCAGTCAGCTGATATAACCGCACAAGGTTATATGCCATAATGGAATTTCCGCTTGGTATTGCACCGTCATAGGTTTCTTTTGGATTCATAAATAGCTCTGTATTACCTGATTCCGACATATAAAATCCACCGCTTTCGGAATCCCAAAAACGCTTTACTGTTTCATTACAAAGCTTCTCTGCTCTTTCAAGATATTCTCTATCCAAAGTTGAATTATAGAGTTCTATTAAGGCAGCTGTATAGAATACATAATCATCTAAAAAAGCATTGTCAGAATGTTTTCCTTTACGATAGCTCGCATACAGGAGGGTATCATTGCACAAATTTTTCTCAATAAAATTTTGTGCATTTTTCGCCGATTGCAAATATTTTTCCTCTTTTGAAACCCTGTAAAGCATGGACATTGCCGCAATCATCAAGGAGTTCCACGAAAGCAGTACTTTATCATCAAGATGCAGCTTAGTGCGATTTCTGCGGTAGTTGTACAGCTTTGAAATCTCCTCGCTGAAATCTGTATTGTAATCATTGCTTTTCAAAAGATTTGGAATATTAACGCCCTCAAAATTCCCATTTTCGGTAATATCAAATGTCTGTGCAAATTTTGTGCCTTTTTCTTCACCCAAAACTTCAAGGATTTCGTTTAATGTAAAAGTATAATATTTTCCTTCCACTCCCTCGCTGTCTGCATCCTGTGCACTGTAAAACCCACCGTCTTTTGATGTCATTTCACGAATCACAAATGCCGCAGTTTTCTCAGCAGTATCCATATAAAAACTATTTTTCGTTATGCTGTAAGCAGAAGTATACGCCATAATCAGCAATGCGTTATCATACAGCATTTTCTCAAAATGCGGTGCAAGAAAATGTTTATCCGTTGAATATCTGGAAAACCCATAACCAATATGGTCAAAAATACCACCTTTACGCATTTGCAATAGCGTTTTCTCTGCCATTTCCATTGCATATGAACTATGATTTTGTTTTGAATACAGCATCAGAAACAATAAGTTATGAGGTGTCGGAAATTTCGGTGCTGAACCAAATCCACCATAAATGCTGTCAAAGCTGTCTGAAAAAATTCTCACAGCATCTTCAATCAGATTTTCATTTCCTGAATTGAAACTACCTGACTCAGTATTTTTCAAATGTGCAATGATTTCATCCGCTGAATGCAAAAGTTCATTACGATTGCCGTTCCACTGACTTACGATAGCTCGCAGTAAATCAGAAAATCCGGGCATTCCATAACGGGACTGAGGAGGAAAATATGTCCCCGCAAAAAACGGCTTTTTCTCCCCAGTCATAAAAATACTCATAGGCCATCCGCCGCTGCCGGTAAATGCCTGACACACCAGCATATACACACTGTCAATATCAGGACGTTCCTCACGATCGACCTTAATCGGAACAAAATACTGATTAAGAACTTCTGCTGTTTTTTCATCTTCAAAGCTCTCATGCGCCATAACATGGCACCAGTGACATGTACTGTAGCCTATACTCAGAAAAATCGGTTTATCCTCAGATTTTGCTTTGTTAAAGGCTTCCTCGCACCACGGATACCAGTTAACTGGATTTTCTGCGTGCTGTAATAGATATGGACTTGTTGAATTTTTAAGCTGATTGCTCATTTGAATCTCCTCCGATCACTTTGCTTTATTTAGTATATCCATTCTCACATAGGTAATGCTAATTCGGAAAGAAATTCACATATCCATTTACAAATCAGAATTTAAAATGCCTTCTATAACAACCATTGGTGCTATACTAAAAAGTAGACAAAAAGAGTAAAAAAGAATAACATCGTGTCTTTATAAAAATGAACTATAATCAAAGATAATTCTTCGTTAAAATCCCCCCACACTCTCTTTAACCTCGAAGAATATTATCCAGTACCTCATGCATCACCTTTACATCTATCGGTTTAGCAATATAGGCATTCATTCCGTTTGATAGCGCTTTCTTTTTGTCTTCGTCAAAAACATTTGCAGTCAAAGCTATAATCGGTATTTCAGCCAGATCCTTTCTCTCAAGGCTGCGAATTTTACGTGTAGCCTGATAGCCGTCCATTATCGGCATCTGTATATCCATTAAAATAAAATCATAGTATCCCACTGTAGAATTTTGAACCATTTCTACGGCAATCTGACCATTTTGAGCTGTTTCTACCGAAAAGCCGGCGTCGCAAAGGAGCTCGCTTGCAATTTCCATATTAAGCTCGTTATCTTCAACAAGAAGCAGACGTTTGCCTGAAAAATCATTTGCGTGTGCAGTCTCAATAAAGGGCTGCTGCTCAGACTGCTCCTGTTCAGGCTCATACAACTTAAAGGTAAACTGAAGAACAAATTCAGTTCCCTCGTCAACCTTACTGAATACCTGAATTGTGCCACCCATCAAATCAACAAGATTTTTTGTGATCGACATTCCCAAGCCGACTCCTTGTGTTCGGCTTATTGTAGAGGTACGCTCTCTTTCAAAAGGTTCAAAAATGTGAGATAAGAAATCCTGAGTCATTCCGATACCAGTATCCTTTATATGTATCTCATAAGTGGCGTATTCCTTGATGTTGCAATTTTTCTGACTAACTGTTACCAATATGCTGCCACCCTGCTTGTTAAATTTTACAGCGTTATTTAATAAACCGTACAAAATATGATTAATGCGAGTTTTATCGCAATATACCCATTTGTTTTTTACGTCCGACATATCAGTCTGAAATTTGATATGTTTTTGTTCAAGATCAGGCAGTAAACTTTTCCATGTTGTTTCAATACATTCTTCGAGATTGCAGCCATCCTCCGTCAGTATAACTTTTCCGTTTTCGATCTTTGACATATCGAGGATATTATCTATCAAATTGAGCAGACTTTTGCCGGACACCTGGATTTTTCCAATGCAATCTTTGAGCTTGTCGGTATTACTTATATCACGCAGGGCGATTTCTGCAAAACCTAAAATTGCATTCATTGGAGTACGTATATCATGTGACATATTAAACAGGAATGTTGTTTTTGTACGGTTTCCCTCCTCTGCCTGTTTCAGTGAATCTATTGGGTTGCAATCTGCTCTTTGTGCTTCTGACGCAGCTGACGGTTCTTGTACAAAAGAAAAATGATCATCATTACACTGATCAGCAGCATAGTTATTGCAAAGCGATAGCGGTACAAAATGTCCCACATGGTAAACTGGT
>CANPXN010000027.1 GCA_947586185.1 uncultured Clostridia bacterium | reverse complement strand
TATGCTGGTGATGTGAAAACAGGATTTGAAACGTCTAGTTTATTTAAATCCATTGATGTAAAGTTAACACCAGAGTTCGGCTTGGATATGGATAGAGTATACAATCAAGAAACAGGTGACGATTCATACTTTAAGCTTGAAGTAACTAATAATTCAGATACCAATATACAATTTACTGCCTTTATAGTTCCTCATGGTACAGAAGAGTTATTTGATGATAGCGGTAGCTTTAATGGTATGGATTACGTTAAAAATTCTCTTTGGAGTTATATGACTGATTCAGAGTATTATGCTCCTATTTATCATTATGATAGTAAATTCTTAGGGTTAAAGGCTAATCGCTCAGTTCGTGCTACTCGTTGCAGTGGTGATTGTCATTATGTTGTGTTAAAGCCCGGTGAACATTTTCAAGATTATATATATTGGGAAAATATAAAAATAAATTCTTTAGAAGAATATGATTTCCGTGTTGATGTTAATGCAACTTCATTAGATATACCTACATTGTGTGCATATGAAGATGATGAAGATTTAGAAGATAAAACCTATTTTACTAATGATTTAAAGCATTTTAGCTTATCCAATCTTCCGTGGATTCAGTTTATAAAAAAAGGTGGAAATAAAGAAGATGTTACTACTCTTGATGTTTCTGCTGTTACTGAATATACTGTTGATTCATCTTATAAAGAATATGCTGTAAAAAAATCTAATTCTGTATGTGTATTTAATCAAATATTTTCAGTTGAAAGTATTCCTGAGTTTACATCAGAGGTTAGAGGTGGAAACGCTAAAGCTACAACAGGTTGGTCTGACACAGCCAATAAAGCTTCAAGTCCATATGCTGTTAAAGATTTGTCTACTGGTAAGCAATTATCAGTAGGCGATTTTAACAGTACTTCTCCAGATGTAAATGTCGATTTAGACAATTTAAGCATAGAGAACGTAAAATCATATATAAAATCCTGCGGTTCATTCTTCGGAGTACTAAAATCAGCATTAACATGTTTTCCAGCGTTTATTTGGGTTCTCATATGTTTTGGTATTACTGCTTTAATAGTTATCGGTATTGTTAAGGCTATTTTGTAAGGTGATTATATGAATGATTTTAAATTAGTTATTGATAAATGCGTTGAGATTCTTTTAATGGAGATTCCTATATTAGGGCATTATTTCAGTATGTTATCAATCTTTCTTGCATTAGCTGCTTTGAGCATTTGCATATCCTTTGTTGTTTGGTTGTTTAATAGATAGGAGAGTAAAAAAATGAGTGTAATATATTTGTTCGTGTACGTTCTAATGTTCAGTTTCGGCATTTCTGCCTTATCTGGTATCATTATGTTTGTAATTGATATAGTCAGATACGGCAAACCTCGTGAAAAATTTGAATGTTCTTCAAGCATTGAAGCATATAACGAAAGTCTTAAAGAAAAATCTGAAAAGCCGTCAGAATCCGTTACGGATTCCATTAATATTGACTTGTGAGGTGATACAAAATGAATCCAGTTATACAATTGTTTTATAGCCTTGGCTGTGACCTTACGCAAGTACCTACAAACGATTATGAAGCAATAGTACTTGTCTTAAAGTTCATAGCTTGTCTTGTACTTGTGTATATGTTCCTTAAAAGCCTTTTTAAAGTCATGTGCAACATGTTAGGAGGTAAATGGTAATGCCAATGTTAAAGCTATTGTGGCGCAAATTTAAAGCACTTCCTGCCTTGATATGCTA
Organism: uncultured Clostridia bacterium; assembly: GCA_947586185.1. Taxonomy (GTDB): domain Bacteria; phylum Bacillota; class Clostridia; order Oscillospirales; family Ruminococcaceae; genus Porcipelethomonas. The sequence goes on along the minus strand of CANPXN010000027.1, from coordinate 34,084 downwards.
CTTTGTTTATGACCTCCTTTTCTATATTGTCTGCGGTGAAAATAAAATGTTCACAGGCTGGGGAATCCATTTGTATACCGGTAAATTCGGCAAAGGTAAAACAAGTCAAGCTGTTATTGATACATATAATCTTTGTTGTAAATATCCGCAAATAACTGTCCTTACAAATATCAAGCTTAAAAATTTCCCCGACCATACAAAGGTATTAGAACTGCACACTGTTGATGATATCTTAAATTCACCCTCAAACACTATTTGCTTGATTGACGAGATAGGCACACTGTTTAATAGCCGTGACTTTGTAGGGGGTAAAAAAAGCGTTCCTAAGTCCTTATTTCAGCATCTATGCCAGTGCAGAAAAAGAAAGCTTGTCATATTCGGCACTGTTCAGCGATTTAATTTATTGGACAAGCAGATTAGAGACGTTTCAGCTGACGTTATAGCCTGCAACAGCTATCCTCGTTATCCATTTACAAGGATTCTTACGGAAACAAAATTTGATATTGACGAGTACGAAATGTACATGCTTAACCCTATGTATATGCCACGTATTGATGATGTAAAGGTAACTGTCCAAAAAGAACAGTACCGTGACTTATACGACACATCAGAGCTTGTACAAGGTCTTCTTGAACAGAATTATATACCTGATTCAGAAATCCTTTCTAATAGGGGAGAATCAAATATTGAATTTACAGACGGAAAAAGAAAGAGCAATAAAGCTCTGAGAAATAGAAAGAGGTATTGAATATGAGTGATTTACCTAAGCATTGCATTGATTCTGTAATGAAATTTTGTCAAGAGTGCAAATACAGTTGTTGCATTTATGATGCTCTTGAAAAGCAGATATCGAAGAAACCGAATATATACGGTGATAGCTATGACGATAACGGCAATTTGATATACGATACATACGATTGTCCTAACTGCAAAAAAAGCTATGAAATTGACTATGAAAAATACAATTATTGCCCGTGTTGTGGACAGGCTTTTGATTGGAGTGATTAAAATGTTTTACTACGAAAATATCTACAATCTTTGCTAATAGGGGAGAATCAAATATTGAATTTACAGACGGAAAAAGAAAGAGCAATAAAGCTCTGAGAAATAGAAAGAGGTATTAAAAATGAAAGAATATAAAGATTATTTAGATTTACTTAAAGCCGAAGTCGAGCCTTTCAAGCTTGGCAATGATAATAAAACAGGTCAATGCGGAATGTGTGGTATTAATGTTGTTAAGCTTTATCCATGTAAAGTTGGTAAAGTAAATTTCATGATTTGCGGTAATTGTAAGTCCATTATGGATATGTAGAAAAGAGGAAATTTTAAAATGCGTGAAATTTTGTTTAAAGGTAAGCGTAAAGATAACGGAGAATGGGTTGAAGGATGGCTTGTCGGAAAAACCTGTAAAACAATTTTGTCCGAAGCGGAAGTTTCTGCTCAAATTGTTGATAATGATTTGGTTTGGCATGAAGTTATTCCAGGAACAGTTGGACAGTACACGGGCTTGACCGACATTAACGGTGTTAAAATTTTTGAGGGGGATGTAATTCAAAAATGTTCTGACAATAAAGACAATGAATTTATACATGATTTTGGGCGTGTATTCTGGTATCCTCCATGGGCAAGGTTTGTATTTAAAGCATTTAATTTTCAATATCAATCAATTGATATGTATAATAAATATGAAGTTATCGGCAATGCTTATGACTAATAAAGAATCAATGTAGTAGAAAAGAGGAAAGGGGGAGGGCGTTACCGGTTCGCCGGCAGGCGAACGGAACGCCCTTTCCCTATACTTGATATTAGCCACATTTCTGACTCACTTTTAAAACCGAGGTGATTAAAATTAACGTATTTAAGCCACTTAAAGCTGTTGAAGTCTATTACAATACTAAAACAAAATTGTACCCGAATGGAGCTACAAACACGATATATTGTAATAGACCGATATTCAAAAGCAAATTCCATGTTTCACAGGAAAGCGAAAAGCGTCTTGAAGAAAAGTTAAAACAGGATTCGGAAAATACAAAACTTCTTTTAGCTTATCTTGAAGAAAAACAAATAATGGATTTGGAAGAATTTCAAGAGCTTAGAAAAGAACGTATCAAAAATGAAAAAGAAGAAAAGGCGCAAAAAAAAGAATCGTCATCAGAAGTTGAAATACATGACGATTCTGTAAAAAGAGCCAAAGATAAAGTATTTGATATTGTTTATCTTAATCCTTGGGATTACTTCATAACTATAACATTTTCTGACGAGTTTGTCAATAGGCAGGACGATAAAGAAGTAATGAAAAAATTAACTAAATGGCTTAATAATCAAGTTAATCGCAGAGGACTAAAATACATACTTGTACCTGAGTATCACAAAAACGGCGGTATACATTGTCATATGCTTTGTAATGATGTATTCACAATGCTTGACAGCGGAACAAAGACATACAAGGGATTCAAAAAGCCTATGAAAGACAGTACCGCAAGATTTAAAGGCTTAAACCCTGATATTGGGAGAACTGTATACAACATAAAAGAATGGAAACTCGGATTTAGCACTGCCATTAAATGTTACGGCAATCAATCACAGCTTAGTTATTATATCACTAAGTATATAACTAAAGATATAAAGAAAATCTTTGGTAAATACTACTGGAGCAGTCGGAACATAAAAAGAGAATGTGAAATAATATTAAGTGATACTGATTATTCAAATGTTCTTACAGAAGAATTTGAAGCACCTAATACTGGTGGTCTATACAGATTCAAATATGATTCCAGTATGTTATATACCATTGGAGACGATAACGAAAACGAGCTTGTAAAAAAAGCTTTGGATAACTCGGACGAAATATTAAAATATCTGAATGAAAAGGAATTAGAAAAATGAAACGAATAGAATTGTTATACATATATCTGTTAAACAGATACAGTTTCTTAGAAAATGAAATAAAACAATTGCGGGACAACCTTAGATACAGAAAAAATGCAGATAGCGTTGACTGTTTAGAACTCATAATAGCCTTGGAACGTTTTCAGCTACACAAAGAAATAATGCATCACATTTTCCATATAATGAACATGAAACAATTTGACGAAAAATACGGTACATGGTATAATTATGATGATGAGTTAGAAGAGGAGATAGCCAAGCAACTACGCAGGTCAGAGCATGAAGAAAAGAAAAAAAGCGAAAAAAAGTAAAATAACGAATTGCACCAAATGTAAGTTTGGTGCAATTAATGGGGGCTAAATTACCAAAATGATTAAAAAAGATGAAAATCCAGATTTTTTAAACGACTATATATTTTATTTAAGCATTACAAAAGGTCGTTCTAAACGAACGGTTGAAGAATACTACACTGATATCAGGATGTTTCTAAGGTATTTAATTTATATCCGAACTCCGGATGATGATATAAAATATAATGAGATATCAATAAAAAAATTAACTGTTAGTGACTTAAATGCTGTCACATTAAAACAGATATATGAGTATACATATTTTTTACGCGAAGAACGTGCTAATAGTGGTAAAGCCATAGCCAGAAAAGTATCTGCTCTGAAAGGACTCTTTAAATACTTTCATAAGCAGATGCACCTAATTGATAATGATCCTACTGCAGATCTTGAACTGCCGTCTTATCAAAAGTCTTTGCCTAAGTATCTTTCTCTTAATGAAAGTCTTGAACTTCTTAATATAAGTGCATCAGTTGAAAGCAGCGATGAAAAAAGAGATTACTGCATATTGACATTATTCCTAAATTGCGGCATGCGTCTTAGCGAACTGGTAGGTCTTAATATTAATGATATCAACTTTAACGAAAAGACCATGCGATTATTAGGTAAAGGAAACAAAGAAAGAATCATATATATAAATGATGCATGTGTCGTTGCATTGAAAGACTATATTTCGGAAAGAGAAAATCCGGCAAATGAGCCTAACGCTTTATTTTTAAGCCGTAATAAAAAGCGCATCAGTAAACGTCGAGTACAACAAATTGTTGAAAAATCTTTAAGTAACGCCGGATTACAAAATCGTGGGCTTTCAACACATAAGCTGCGTCATACAGCAGCAACATTAATGTATCAGCATGGTAATGTAGATACTTTAACACTTAAAGAGATTCTCGGTCACAAAAGCATATCTACTACGGAAATATACACTCACTTGTCCAGTGAAATTTTAAAGAACGCTGCTGACAGCTCACCTCTTGCACATGTAACTAATAAGAAAAAGGAAGAAGATTAATCTGAAATGACTCCTATTTCTCTGTGCGGTACAGGAGTTGAAAATACTATTTGTGTTGAAGTATTGCCAAAATGCTGAAGTTTTCCTATAAATGTATCAAGCTCCTGTGTACTGTGAAATGCTACCTTGATCAGCATTGAATAGCTGCCTGTTACACAGTTACATTCAAGGACATTTGGATAATCTCTTATAAAAGGATAAAATTCCGGTTTCTGGCTTGGTGACATTTCTAAATTTATAAAAGCTGTTATATGATAGCCAAGCTTTTCCTTATCAACTATTAAATTATAACCGAGTATGATTCCTTGATTTTCAAGCTTATCTATTCTTGACGATACAGCAGGCGCAGATAAGAATACCTGTGACGCCAAAAATTTTAATGGGTATCTGGCGTTTTCCTGTAAAAGCTGTATCAGCTTAGCATCAATTTTATCCATATTAAAAATTCCACCTTTATCATAAAAATATAAAAAAGGAGCGTATCATAATAGATACGCTCCTTTGCGCTTTATATATTATATCAGAAAATTATGAACGAATTATGAACAACTGCTAAAAAATATAATGGAAAATTTACTTCATGCTGCTTTTAGTTTTTCTTATGTCTTGTAATGCAACAGTAAAGAACTTTTCTGTACTACCTATAATCTTATTGCAATATCCATTGGCATTTTTCTTAATTTCCTTTGCATTTGACTGTGCTTTTGCAAGTATATCATATGCTTTTTTCTTTGCTTCCTTTACAATGGCATCCTGAGAAACTATAGCAGCAGCTTTTTTCTCTGCTTGGCTGATTATAGTTTCAGCTTTTCCCTTGGCTTCATTTAAAATTCTTTCACGGTCAAAAGCCACCAATTTTGCATCTTTAAATTCATGAGGCATATAAAGCCTTACATCATTTACCAATTCCCGAATTCTATCAGCGTCAACCATTGATTTATGGCTTGAAAAAGGAACACGTGTTGCTCTATCAAGAACATCATCCATTTCATCTAAAATTTCTTCAATTTTATTGTTGTTATTCATAAACTACTCCTTTACAAGACGGTTTTTTATAACTTCATGAACACATTCAGGAACAAAATGACTTATATCACCGCCGAAACTTGCAATTTGCTTCACAACACTGGAACTAAGATACATATTTTCAGCTGAAGTGGTAAGAAATATCGTTTCTGCACCAGCATAAAGCTTTTTATTTGCAAGAGCCATCTGAAATTCATATTCAAAATCACTGACAGCTCTGAGACCTTTTACAATAGCAATAGCCCCTACATTTTTTACATAATCAGCTAACAGACCGTCAAGAATATCAATTACAACATTGTCAAATCCATGCGTTACAGCTTCAATCATAGCCATGCGTTCGGTTGTTGTAAAACTTGGAACCTTAGCTGCATTAACCGAAATAAGAACAATAACCTTATCAAAAAGCTGCGACGCTCTTTTAATAATATCAAGATGACCTAAAGTAATTGGGTCAAAACTGCCAGGACATACCGCAACTCTTCTCAAAATTATTCATCCCCTTCATTAATGCAATACATTGTTACTTCTATTTTACCATATTTATAGTTTTTTTTCAACCTTAAACGATTAATTTCTTCCGGTAGTTTCAAATTTTTTTCATGTTCACATATAACTTTTCCAAAACTGTTCATTTTATTTTCAATAATAGGAAGAATTTGAACTAAAATATCATTTTTATATGGCGGATCAAGGAAAACAATATCAAATTTTTTGTTTGTTGTCTGTAAAAAATCTACACTGTTCATATTGTATAATACAGATCTCTCCTTAAACCCTGTTGTTTCAAGGTTTCTGCTTACAACGTCAAGAGAACGTTTTGAATTATCAACAAATACTGCGGATTTTGCGCCACGGCTCAATGCTTCAATGCCAAGTTGACCGCTTCCTGCAAATAAATCCAAAACCTCAGCACCGTCAATATCAAACTGTATTACTGAAAAAATGGCTTCCTTTACCTTATCGGTTGTAGGTCTTACATCGTTTCCTTCCAATGTTTCAAGCTTTCTGCCTCTCGCTGTACCTGTTATTACTCTCATAAAATCACTTCCATTACATATTTTTAATATACTCAGCCAATTCTGAAGCAATGCCGATATTTACGCCGGCTATCTTTGCAAGTTCTTCTACCGAAGCAGATTTCAAAGCTTCTTTCGTTTTATAATACAGTATTATTTTCTGCGCTTTTTTAACTCCGATACCCTTTACCCTTGTAAGCTCAAGCTCATAGCTTTTTTTAGTATGTTTGCTCCTCATATATGTTATGGAGAATCTATGAACTTCATCCTGGATTTTTGTTATAAGTGTAAATGCAGGTTTCGTTTTTGAAACAGATATTTCACCGCCTCCGGTAGAAATAGCTCTTGTTCTGTGCTTACTATCTTTAACAAGGCCATACAAAGGAACATTTACTCCAAACTTTTTCAGTACAGGAAGAACAGCATTAACTTGACCCATTCCGCCGTCTACAAAAATAAGATCAGGAAGTCTTGAAAAGCCTTCGTTCTCCCCTTTTCTGTATTCGTTTAGCCTTCTCTCCAATACCTCACGCATACATGCGTAATCATTCTGTATTTCTGATTCCTTTATAGAAAACCTCTTATATGCACTTTTAAGCGGACGTCCGTTCTGAAAAACTATCATTCCGGCAACCATAGTTGAAGAAGCAAGATTGGATATGTCATAGGCTTCAATATATTCAGGAGGCTTTTTTAATCCAAGTATATCAGCAAGCTCCTCAAGAGCAGCTATTTCCTTACCAGTTCTGTCATTCTTTATTGATATATACTCATTAGCATTATTTTTAGCCATCATAACATACTTTAAAAGGCTTCCTCTTTGAGGTGTTATAAACTTTACTGTATGGTTACACTTTGCTATAATGGCTTCACGTATTAAGTTAATATCCTCAAATGTATTTTCTATTATTATATCTTTAGGAACAGATTCAGCATTTAGGTAATACCTTGCAATAAATGAACCTATAATATCATCTTCACATTCGCTGTTTGAAAAGTTGAAAATAAGCTTGTCATGAAGTCTTCCGCCTCTGTACATGATCAATGAAATACAAGAACCATTTGCACTCTTAGCATGAGCTATTATATCTGTATCATGAAGGCTCTCATCAAATATAATCTGAGAATCAGCCGCTTTTTTTATAGCATTGATTCTATCCCTTAGTTCTGCTGCACGCTCAAAATTAAGGTTTTCAGCTGCAATTTGCATTTCATTTTCCATTTGCGATATGGAATTTTGACTTCCGCTTTTAATGTAATCTACAGCCTGATTTATGCGCTCCCGATAGTCTTTAACGTTAATTTTGCCCGTACATACGCCTATACATTGATTTATATGATAATTAAGGCATGGACGCTTATTATATGCTTTAGAATTAAATTTATTTTTGCATGTAGGAAGCTTAAAGACATGGTTAACCTCATTGACAGTTTGTTTGACAACAAAACCGCTGGTATATGGTCCAAGAAATGTTCCATCCTTATCAGGACGCTTTTCAGCAGTTATTTTGGGATACATTTCATTTGAAATTTTTATATAATGATATCCCTTGTCATCTTTTAATAATATATTATATTTAGGTTTATGCTGTTTGATAAGACTACACTCTAAAATGAGCGCTTCGTATTCGCTTGATGTCACAATAAAATCATAATCATACACCTTTGAAACCATTTTTGCAACTTTAGGGGTATGGTCAGGATTATTTCTGAAATAGCTGGTAACACGATTTCTAAGGTTTTTGGCCTTACCTATATAGATAATTTCATTATCTTTATTTTTCATTAAATAAACGCCCGGAGAAACTGTAAGCTTAGATGTCTTTTGCTGAAGAAAAGGTAAGCGTTCGTTCATAGTATTCCTCCGGACGTAATATTAATCAAAAAAAGAACTTTTATATCGCTTTGGTTCAACAGTCATACCGTTAAACTGTATGCTTATCTGTTCATGGCTAAGCTGAAATAAAAGTATACTATAAAGGGCAATAAATGCAGCTGTATTAATCAAAACGCTAATGTATACTCTATAACCTAAAGAACCCATAAGCATGATTATAGCTATAATAACGACAGTGATTTCAAGATGTTTATTATTTATGTCAAGAGATAAAAAAGCCAATACCGTAAAAATAGACAGAACCACATGTATAATTATGGCTACACTTGACATACTGTCCCAAAATGGCAGCTTTATAAAACCCACCTCAAGAAGCATAACAACGATTTCTGTAATGCAGTAAGAAGGCATTGCAATTTTCAAAAACAACGATTGTTTAATTGATTTTATAAGATCAATTGTAGAAAATGAAATCAATACAAAGCCAGTTAGTTCAACGGCATATGCAAAAACTTCAATTATAATATTTACATGGTTTAACGTAAAATAATATGCAAAGCATATTACAATAAAAACAATGAAGAAAATGTTAGCCGCAATGCCTAACTTCATAGCTCTTATAAATCGTTGTTTGCTATCAATAGAATTTTTCATGTTATTTCAAAACGCTTAATGCTCGTTTGCCAATATCTTTTCTATAGTGAGCATTCTTAAAATGAATATCAGAAACAGCATTATAGGATTTATCCAGCGCTTCCTGAAGTGTAGGTGCAGTAGAAGTAACTCCAAGGACTCTTCCGCCGGCAGTAACAAACCTACCGTCTTCAAATTTTGTTCCGGCATGATATATTTTACAGCCATCAGCCTGTCCCCTGCTATCAAGACCTTCTATCTGGTATCCGGACTGATACTTTACAGGATAACCTCCACTTGCCATTACAACACAAGCACATGCACAATTATCCCACTGAATGTCAATTTGATCAAGATTTTCATTGATTACAGCTTCAAATATATCCACAAGGTCAGTTTTAAGAAGAGGAAGAACAACCTGAGTTTCAGGGTCGCCGAAACGACAATTATATTCAATTACTTTCAGACCTTCAGGTGTAAGCATAAGTCCAAAATAAAGGCATCCTTTAAACTTTCGATTTTCTTTTACCATGGCGTCAACAGTTGGTCTGAAAATATTTTTCATACATGCGTCAGCAATTTCCTTAGTGTAATATGGATTTGGTGAAACAGTTCCCATACCGCCGGTATTTAATCCTTCATCATTATCCATAGCACGCTTGTGATCCATTGATGAAATCATAGGCTTAATTGTCTTACCATCAGTAAAACATAAAACAGATACTTCAGGACCTGTCAGAAATTCCTCAACTACTACATTCAGACCGCTTTTGCCAAATATTTTATCCTCCATAATGGAGTTTACTGCACTTTCAGCTTCTTCAAAATTTTGGGCAATAATAACACCTTTTCCCAAAGCAAGTCCATCAGCTTTAACTACTGTAGGATATTTGTTAGAATTTTTAATGTATTCAATTGCGCTCTTAGAATTGTCGAATACCTCATATCCGGCAGTAGGTATATTGTATTTCTTCATAAGGTTCTTTGAAAAAACCTTACTTCCTTCAATTATAGCCGCAGCCTTATCAGGACCAAAAGCTTTGAATCCTGCTTCGTTCAAAGCATCTACCATTCCCATAACCAGCGGATCGTCAGGGGCTACAACTACCATATCAGCAGAAACCTTTTTTGCAAGCTCTACAACTCCATTTATATCAGTAGCTTTTACGTCAAAGCATTCAGCGAATTTAGAAATGCCACCGTTTCCAGGAGTACAGTAAAGATTAGAAACCCTCTTGCTTTCAGCAAGCTTCATAATTATGGCATGTTCCCTTCCGCCGCCGCCAACAACTAAAATGTTCATATAAGCTCCTTTCAGATTAATGGTGGAACAATCTGATTCCTGTAAACGCCATTGCAATGTTATATTTATTGCATGTTTCAATTACATTATCGTCACGAATTGAACCGCCTGGCTCAGCGATATATGATACACCACTCTTATGTGCTCTTTCAATGTTATCGCCAAATGGGAAAAATGCGTCTGAACCGAGACATACATCAGTGTTTGCGGCAAGCCATGCCTGTTGCTCTTCCTTTGTAAATACAGGAGGTTTCTCCTTAAATATATTCTGCCATGCTCCGTCAGCAAGAACATCCATATACTCATCTGAAATGTATACATCAATTGCATTATCCCTGTCAGGTCTTCTTATGCCATCAACAAACTTCAGATTCAGTACCTGTGGAGACTGTCTGAGCCACCAGATATCCGCTTTATTTCCAGCAAGCCTTGTACAATGTATTCTTGACTGCTGACCTGCACCAATACCTATTGCCTGACCGTCCTTAACATAGCAAACAGAATTTGACTGTGTATATTTAAGAGTAATCATCGCTATAGCAAGATCACGCTTTTTATCATAAGGAATATCAGTATTGTTTGTTACAATATTATTAAACATATTATCGTCAATAACAAGTTCATTTCTGCCCTGTTCAAATGTTATGCCAAAAACCTGCTTTTTCTCAATAGGATCAGGCTTATAATCAGGATCAATCTTAATTATGTTATAAGTTCCTTTTCTCTTAGATTTAAGAATTTCAAGAGCTTCATCAGTATATCCAGGAGCAATGATACCGTCAGATACTTCCCTCTGAATCATTTTTGCAGTCGGCACATCACATGTATCAGAAAGAGCAATAAAATCACCGTATGAAGACATTCTGTCAGCGCCTCTTGCACGAGCATAAGCGCATGCCATAGGAGAAAGCTCTTCTAAATCATCAACAAAATATATCTTCTTCAAAGTATCTGAAAGAGGAAGTCCTACTGCTGCTCCCGCTGGTGAAACATGCTTAAATGATGTTGCAGCGCAAAGTCTTGTAGCCCTCTTGATTTCATTTACCAGCTGCCAGCCGTTAAATGCGTCCAGAAGATTTATATAGCCAGGCTTTCCGTTCAGCACTTCAATAGGCAAATCTCCGTTTTCAACATATACTCTTGACGGCTTCTGATTTGGATTACAGCCATACTTTAAAAACATCTCCGATGCCATTTTTAACACTCCTTATTTATTTTTATTTGCAATCTTAGTTTCCTCTTTGCCAGTTTCAAGATTTATATAGCGAACAAATAAAGAAACCTTGTTATCCTCATTAAGATTATTCCATAAAACATCAGTAAATTCATCAATGTTTCCGGAAATTTCTACAAGCTTAGGCTCCCCTTCAAAGCTTGGCAGAGGATTTCCATCACCCATATAAGTATGAATAAAATGACCTTCTCCGTTTAATGGATTTTTATATGTAAATGTGAATCTCTGACATGAATCCGGATTACCGTTGGCACTTTTCAAAATTGATAGAGCATAGTTAAAGTTTCCGTCATCCTGAACCTTAATAATGCCGGAGATTCTCGGAGTATAATTAGGAGCATCAGGCTCAAATTCTCTTGTGCGGAGAGCTTGCTCAAAGGTGAGCTGATTATTCATCATGTCATAAATTGTATCCGTTTGATCTCCGTTAGTAACAATTGTTTTATTTCCCAGTACTCTTACAGGGGAATAAATAATAAGACTTGGATCAGTCAACTTGCTTGGATCAAATGCTTGTGTTCTGATGCCTCTGCCATCCTCAACAAAAATTCTGTTTCTGCTGTTTTCGCTTCTACCCATTATGAAATAAGCTGTTACAGCACATTTACCATCAGCAGACCTACCAATTACAATACCTCTGCCCGGGTATGAATTTCCATTCAATTCTTTAGCAATATCTAATTTTTGCATATCAGCATTCCTTTCTCAAGTAAAACTTATCGAATATAAGCCTTTCCGTTTTCAATATATATTCTGTCCTGACAAAACAATGAAACGGCTTCAGGGAGAATCTTCCATTCTGCCTCCCTCATAATACGACGCTGTAAAATTTCCGGGGTATCATCGTTTCTTACCTCCACTGGCTTTTGAAGAATTATAGCCCCTGCATCCGCCTCTTCATTCACAAAATGAACAGTTGCACCGCTCACTTTAACGCCATACTTTAACGCTTCTTCATGAACTTTAAGGCCATAATATCCCTTCCCGCAAAATGACGGAATAAGCGCCGGATGAACATTTATAATTTTATATGGATATGCTTTGATAATTTTTTCATCAAGTATTGTCATGAATCCGGCAAGAACTATTAAATCTGCATATTCCTCATACAGAGCTTCGTGGATTGCATCTGTATAATCCTCAAATTTTGCAAAGGATTTTCTTGATATAACTCTGGTCGGTATGCCGTTTTCTTGAGCTCTGACCAAAGCATAAGCGTCAGGCTTTGAAGAAATAACACAGGTTATCTTACCGCCCTTGATTCTTCCGTCCTTTTCAGCATCTATTAATGCCTGAAGATTTGTGCCTCCGCCGGAAACCATAACTATAATATTTTTTAATGGTTTATCTGACATATTCATATAACTGTCCTCACTTTGTTTAACAAATAATTACGCCTTCATCACTGTTCGTAAGTTCACCGATCACATAAGCATCTGCGCCGTTTGCATTCAATACCTCTATGGCTTTGTCAGCATCATTCTTGTCTACAGACACAACCATTCCGACGCCCATATTAAATGTATTGAACATGTCTCTTTCAGGAATATGACCTGTTCTTGCGATAAGGTCAAAAATAGGAAGTATATCAAGACCGTTTCTGTCAATTTTAGCAGAGATGCCAGACGGAAGCGAACGAGGAATATTCTCGTAAAATCCACCGCCTGTTATATGAGAAATCGACTTTACATTAACGCTGTCAATAAGGGCGAGAACCGGTTTTACATATATTTTTGTAGGAGTCAGAAGGGATTCACCAAGGGTAGTTCCCAAATCGGAAAAGTGACGTGCAAGCGTCTGCTCGTTGACTGTGAATACCTTTCTGATAAGAGAAAATCCGTTTGAATGAACACCGCTGGACTTTATGCCTATCAGGATATCCCCTGCTTTCTGCTGGTCAGGCTTTAAAATCTTATCCTTATCGACTACACCTACAGAAAATCCTGCAAGGTCATACTCATCCTCTGGATAAAATCCCGGCATTTCTGCTGTTTCACCGCCTACAAGTGCGCACTCAGACTGAACACATCCTTCAGCAATACCTGAAACGATTTCAGCAATTTTTTCAGGATAATTCTTTCCAACAGCTATATAATCAAGGAAAAACTGTGGCTTTGCACCGCAGCAAATAATATCGTTTACACACATTGCCACACAGTCAATACCAACTGTATTATGCTTGTCCATAAGAAAAGCAATCTTCAGCTTTGTGCCTACACCATCTGTTCCGGATACAAGAACAGGCTTGGAAATTCCCTCAAGGTTTAATTCAAACAGACCGCCGAAGCCTCCCAATCCGGAAAGTACGCCGCTTGTCATTGTTTTGGCAACGTGAACCTTCATTAATTCAACTGCCTTATAACCGGCTGTTACATCAACTCCGGCCTTTTTGTAGCTTTCAGAATAGCTTTTCATCAATTAATCCTCCATTTTCTGACTATTCATTAATTTTACTTTCAAATTTATCTTTCGGCATCTCCTTCGGAACATCAATCGGATATTTTCCGTCAAAGCATCCCGTACAGAATTTGCACTTAGCGTCTGAAGCAATTGCCTTTACGCCCTCAATACTCAAATATCCCAAAGAATCCGCACCGATATGCTTGCATATTTCAGATATGTTCATCTGACATGCAATAAGATTTTCCTTGCTGTCTATATCAGTACCAAAGTAACACGGGTTTGTAAACGGCGGACTTGAGATCCTCATGTGAACCTCTTTTGCTCCAGCTTCACGTATAAGACTTACTATTCTTGCACATGTTGTTCCACGCACAATACTATCGTCAATAAGTACAACTCGCTTGCCTTTAACTACCTCGTTTATAACATTAAGCTTAATTCTTACAGAGTTTGAGCGCTGTGACTGTGTAGGCTGGATAAAAGTTCTTCCTACATATCTGTTTTTTATAAAACCAACTCCGTAAGGAATACCGGATGCTCTTGAAAATCCCAAAGCAGCATCAAGACCGCTATCGGGAACGCCGACTACAACATCGGCCTCAACAGGATGCTCCTCCCATAAAATACGTCCAGCATTAAGTCTTGCTTTATGTACACTTGCCCCCTCAATCACAGAATCTGGTCTTGCAAAATATACATATTCAAACACACACATTGAAAATGGAGCCTTATTACAGTGTGTTTTTATAGACCTGATTCCATTATTATCTACAACGATCAATTCACCAGGCAAAATATCTCTGATAAAATTCGCTCCAATACTATCAAGAGCGCATGTCTCAGAAGCGAAAACTATTGCTCCACTTTCGGTTTTACCCATGCAAAGAGGTCTGAAACCGTTAGGGTCTCTTGCGGCAATAAGTTTTTTAGGAGACATAATAACCAGTGAATAAGCTCCTTTTAATTTATACATAGCCTGTTCTACAGCTTCTTCTATGGAAGGATGAGCAAGACGCTGTTCAGTAATTGCATACGAAATAACTTCGGTGTCATTTGTATTATGAAAAATAGCACCTTTCAGCTCATATTTTTCTCTTAACTCACGAGCATTTACAAGATTTCCATTGTGGGCAATTGCCATAGGTCCTTTAATATGCCGTACAACAAGAGGCTGGGCATTAGAACGATTGTTGTTCCCCGTTGTAGAATACCTGACATGCCCCACAGCAATATTGCCCTGTCCGAGCTTTTTTAAATTGCTCTCAGTAAAAACCTCCGGAACAAGTCCGGTATCCTTATGATACGAAAACAAGCCCTTATCATTTACAACAATACCGCAGCTCTCCTGTCCCCTGTGCTGCAAAGCGTAAAGTGCAAAATAGGTCTGAGCCGCCACATCGCTTGTCGAGCCTGTATAAATACCGAAAACACCGCATTCTTCATGCAATCCCGATGACATTAAAATCATTCCCTTCCGTTCCAGCAGTATGAACAAAGCTGACATTCAGGTTTGCCTACTGCCCTAACCGTACCACTAAGCGACTGAAATTCAAGAGAAGTAAGCTTTAGCCTGCGACAAATCTCATCTCTCAGAAGCTTACCACGTTTCGTGCTGGAATCGCTGTATTCCTGAATGTATTTTACTCCTTCTGCACCTTCATTTTCATCTATAATCTGTCTTGCTATAAGCTCAAGTTCAGATGTACTTCGTGAAAAGTTAAGATATTTGCATCCGTACATAATCGGCGGACATGCAGAACGCATATGGATTTCCTTCGCACCATTTTCATAAAGAAACTCAACAGTTTCCCTCATCTGAGTACCTCTAACAATACTATCATCAACAAACAGCAGCTTTTTGCCATTAATCAATTCATGTACAGGTATCAGTTTCATTTTTGCAACCTTGTTCCTCATAGACTGATTTGACGGCATAAAGCTCCTCGGCCATGTAGGTGTATATTTTATAAACGGCCTTGCAAAAGGAATACCGCTTTTGTTTGCATATCCTATAGCGTGTGGGATTCCCGAATCAGGAACGCCGCAAACATAGTCTACATCTGGGAGTTTGCCATTTTTTATATCGGTTTCCGCCATAATTTCACCATTTCTTGCTCTCATGGCTTCAACATTTACACCCTCATAGCATGCATTAGGATAACCATAATATGTCCACAGAAATGTGCATATTTTCATATCATCCGATCCCTTATAGAGAATCTCATAGCCGTCCTTTGTAATTTTTACGATCTCCCCTGCTTTAAGCTCGTAGCATGTTGAATAGCCAAGCTTTTGGTAAGCAAATGATTCAAATGAAAAACAATATCCGTCAGATCTTTCGCCGATTAGTATCGGTAGTCTGCCATACTTATCTCTTGCACAGAAAATTTCATCCTTTGTCATCAGAACCAGTGACATTGTACCTTTAATTTTATCCTGAGCATACCTTATACCCTCAACAAAAGAATCCTTCTGAGCAATAAGCGCTCCAATAAGTCCACCGGAATTAATATTACCGCTGCTCATTGTTTCAAAGTTTGCACAGCCCTTTTCAAGAAGTTCGTTCGACAGCTCCTCTGCATTATTAATAATTCCTATAGAACACACTGCATACAGACCAAGCTTTGAACGAACCATTATAGGCTGTGGATCTGTATCGCTTATACAGCCAATACAGATATTACCACGCATCTGGTCAATATCCTTTTCAAATTTTGTTCTGAACGGTGAATTTTCTATACTGTGAATATTTCTCTGAAATCCCAGCTCAGGAGAATATGAGGTCATTCCTCCCCTACGTGTGCCAAGATGAGAATGATAGTCAGTTCCAAAAAAAACATCCTGAATACAGTCGTTTGATGAAACCGCTCCAAAAAAACCACCCATTATATTATGCTCCCATAACTCTCTTCATAAGCTCCTGATAAGCTTCTTCTACGCCGCCCATATCTCTTCTAAATCTGTCCTTATCAAGCTTTTCATGAGTTGTGCTGTCCCAAAATCTGCATGTATCAGGAGAAATTTCATCTGCAAGAATAATTTCGCCATGAAATCTACCAAATTCAATTTTGAAGTCGATAAGATCTATATTAACTTCTTTGAAAAATTTAAGCATGAACTCATTAACCTTAAACGCATACTTTGTGATAGTATCTATTTCTTCCTCTGTTGCAAGATCAAGACCCAAAGCATAATATTTATTTATAAACGGATCCCCAAGATCATCATTTTTATAGCTGAATTCCAGAGTAGGCTGCTTAAGCGGAGTTCCTTCTGCAATGCCGAGTTTTTTTGAGAAGCTGCCGGCTGCAACATTTCTTACAATTACTTCAAGAGGAACGATCTCAACCTTCTTTACAATTGTCTCACGATCGCTGATTTCCTCAACAAGGTGTGTAGGAACGCCTTCTTTTTCAAGAAGCTTAAACATGTAGTTTGTCATCTTATTGTTAATAACGCCTTTACCTACTATTGTTCCTTTCTTTTCACCATTGAAAGCAGTTGCATCATCCTTATAATCAACAATTACATAATCAGGATTATCAGTAGCAAAAACTTTTTTGGCTTTTCCCTCATACAGCTGGTTAGTTTTTTTAACGTTTTCCATTTTATACCTCCAGAATTAAATGTTTTTTATTTCCTCAGAAATTTTTATATCCTTAGCCATTACTTCTTCAGCCATAGCTTTTTTCATATCATTAAGCTTTTCAGACAAGCTTTCATCCGATAAAGCAAGCATCTGTACAGCCAGAATAGCTGCGTTTTTAGCGCCGTCTATTGCAACGGTTGCAACCGGTATACCACTTGGCATCTGAACTGTTGCAAGCAAAGCATCAAGACCGTCAAGTGTAGATGATTTTATCGGCACCCCAATAACAGGAAGTATGGTGTGAGCAGCGAGTACGCCTCCTAAATGAGCCGCCTTTCCTGCTGCTGATATAATTACTCCAAAACCGTTTTTAACAGCGTTTTTTGAAAACTCCGCCGCCTGTTCAGGAGTTCTGTGAGCAGACATAACATGAACCTCAAAAGGAACACCGAATTTCTTCAGCTCGCTTACTGCGCCTTTAACTACTGGCAGATCACTATCGCTTCCCATTATAATTGCCACTTTTTTACTCATAAAGCTTCATCCTTACATATTTTATATTTTAGCCAGATTAACTGGCTTTTTAACTAACTGTCAGTTACATCACTTTCGGCATTTTTCAGAATAAAGCTGCCGCTTTCATTTTTAATAATTCTAAGTATGAACTCGGCATATTTATTGTAAACTGAATCATCACCGTTAATATAATCAAAATTAACATTAATATCAATTATATACTCAGGTATATTTGAATTATTATCAAGCTCTATTGTACAGCTTTTTATTTTGTTCAATTGACAGAATTTCAAAGGATTTACTGATGCTATGTTAGTATAGTACTCTGAATCTGTAATATTTATCAATGAATTTAAATCATCGCTTAGCATTGATTCAAAATAGCTGGAAACAATATCGGAAATATTGATATAATCGCTTATTTTCAGATTATTGACCAATATAGAATCAAAGGATTCAAATTCAAATTTTATGCCATTTATATAATTGAAGGCGCTAACCTTTTTGAACACAAGCTTTCCATCTTCAAATTCAGCAGTACATCCGCAATTGTCTTTGGACAATTCAATTAAATTATTGTTTTTACTGCATGCAGACCATAAATCATTTGAAAGAATATTTCCGCTTGTATCAAACAAAATACATCCTTCTTCAGAATAAGGATAGCCCTGTAAAATATTATTGTCAAGGGACTTAAATTTTCTGAACGCAAAAGGGACAACAACATTTTCATCCCTGTCTATAATACCGAATTTAGTTCCGTTTATATCCTTAGAAACAATAAAACGATTGGAATTGAGAAAATATATTTCTGTCCATTGAGGCTGAATTATAATCGTCTCGTCTTTATCAGCGACTCCAAGCATGCCGTCATCATTTTTAAATATTTTATAGCCATATCCGTTTTCATTCAGCTTGACAATTATATCTGGATTTTCTGTGGATGAGTTTTTATTTACATCCATGTAGAAGTTTACAAGCGCTGCTATCAGTGCAATCAGAACGATAAACATCAGCAATAAAAATATTTTTATATGTTTAGCTGAAGCTCCGGTTTTTCCGATTATAAATTCCCTATTTATTTTTTTCATTTCTGATATTCTTTTCAGTCTCACCTATAATATATATAGGCCGCTGTTTGGATTCCATATAAGTTTTAGACAAATACTGCCCGAGAATTCCGGTACAAAACAGCTGTAGACCGCCCACAAAGAAAATACCACACATAATTGTGGGAAATCCTTGAACAGATTCTCCGAAAACAAGAGTCTTGACTATAATGCATATTATCATGATAAAAGCTATAGCACAGCTTAAAATGCCTAGCAGCGATGCAAGAGCAAGAGGAGCGGTAGAAAAAGCAAATATGCCTTCTAAAGAATATTTAAACAGTGACCAGAATGACCATGCCGTTGTTCCGGCAGCTCTTTCCACATTTTCATATTCTATATATTTTGTACGGAAGCCTACCCAACTAAAAATTCCCTTAGAGAATCTGTTATACTCCTTCATCGAAAGAATAGCATCAACCATCTGACGAGTCATGAATCTGAAATCCTGGGCTCCGTCAACGATCTCTGTCTGAGATATTTTGTTCATGATTTTATAGAATTTTCTTGCAAACCATGACCTGACCTTTGATTCACCCTTACGGCTTACTCTGCGGGTCGTAGCACAGTCGTATTCTCCACTTAAAACATATTCATACATTTTGGGTATAAACTTAGGGGGATGCTGTAAATCGGCGTCCATAATAACTGCATAATCACCCTTAGCATTTTCAAGACCGGCATACATGCCTGCTTCCTTGCCAAAATTCCTTGAGAAAGAAATATATCGCACATTCTTGTCCTTCTCGGCAAAATCACGTAATATTTCAAGCGTTCTGTCCTTTGAACCGTCGTTTATAAAAAGAAGCTCAAACTCCAGCTCTCCGTGAACAGATTTCATCTGGTTTATTACCTTATAAATCTCTCCATAAAAAAGCGGAAGCACTTCCTCCTCATTGTAACAAGGAACTATTATTGAAATTAACTTCATAGAAATACTCCTAACACATAACGATACTATATTATAATACAACAATTTTCACAAAATTGCAAGCTATATTTGTTTTTTGTTTTACGAAGCGGTCATATTTTTCATTTTTTATGTAAATTGTACATTTTATTTTTTCATTTAATACAATTTTTTTAAACTTGTATGGAATATAGCCACCTCATAAGGGAAAAAATAGTATTGAAGAAAATAAAGTTTTAGAATGTAAGGTTCAGGAATGTCAGAAGTTAAATCGTTTCAAACAACTGCTTTTGCAGTATCGGGATTCTTAATGGCTTTGGGATTTTGCTTTAAATCTCTTTGGCCTTTGGCTTTTTTTGCATTAACGCCGGCAATATATATTTTTATTAAAAGTAAAAAGAAAATCTCATTATTTAAAGCTATGACTGTATATTACATTTCTTACTATTTTATAGTGAATATATGGATTACTAATATTAGTGAGTATGCCTTTGATAACTTTATAAAAGGTAAGCTTATTATGCTTGCTGTCAATTTTGTAATAAGCATAATTCTGTCGCTAACCGGATCCCTTCCCTTTTTGTTTTGCAAAAAGTTCAATGCTGTCGCTTTCCCTCTGTTGTTTATTGTCGGGGAATGGCTTCAGGGACTGCATGACATTATAGGTTTTCCATGGGGAAGAGTTTGTAATATAATCACTCCGTTTACTGTATTTATACAGTCTGCTTCCCTGTTAGGAGGGTTATTTATATCCTTTTTAGTAATTCTGTTGAATTGCTTTTTTGCCTGGATTTTGATATACAAACTGGAGTATATAAAACTTATTTGTCTGGTAACCGCTATTATAAGTTCAAATTTTATATACGGCTTTTATAGGCTAAGTATATTCAGTAACAGCAATCCAAATAATGTTGTAATAGTGCAAGGAAATTACCCTAAAGAAGAAAAGTGGAACAATGAAGCGGAAGAAATATTAAACACATATATTGAGGCTACAGAAAAAAACATAAGTAATAATACAAATCTTGTTGTATTCCCAGAAACAGCCTTTCCATTTAACTTTTTTGAAAGTAGCAAGCTAAGCCAGAAGTTATATGATTTAAGCAGCAATCACAATATCACCATACTTTTAGGGCTTCAATACAGCAAGAATAGTAAAACATATAATTCAATGTTAGCAATTGAGCCAAACAATAATATTTCTGACATATATATGAAGCAAAGACTTGTACCATTCGGAGAATATACACCGTTTGAAAAAATTTTAAAATTCAGATTTACTGAATGCCCTTTTTCAAGTGGGACAGAATCCGTTATACTCAATACCGAAGCAGGAAAAATAAGCTGTGCTATATGCTTTGAATCAGTTTTTCCGGAAATATCAAGGCAAAGCGTATTAAAAGGCGGCGAAGCCATTGCAGTTCTGACAAACGATTCATGGCTTGGAAATACAATTCCGCTTTATCAGCATCACTCTCATTCAATTATGAGAGCTGTGGAAAATAACAGATATGTAATCACAGGCACTAATACCGGAATCTCCTCTGTAATAACAAATAATGGGTATATTACCAATATATCCGCTATAAACAAGCCTGAGGTTATAAGCTCGTCATATGAGCTTATAAACGATCTTACGTTTTATTCAAAAACAGGAGATATTATAGTTATTCCAGGAATTATTATAATGCTGACGCAATTTGCAAAATGTGTAAAAACTTGTTGCAATAAACTTAAATATAGGTTATAATTAATTTGAAGGAGTGATCCGATTAATGAAAGACGGCTTTGTAAAAATAGCATGTGCCACACCTGAGCTGCGTGTTGCAGATTGTAAATTTAATTGTCAAAAAATATGTGAGCTTATAAAAACCGCTGCTGACAAAGGAACAGCACTGTGTATTTTTCCTGAACTTTGCATAACAGGCTATACATGCGGAGATTTATTTTTTCAGAATACTCTGCTAAATTCAGCTATTGAAAACCTTGGAAACATACTGGATTTTTCAAAAAATCTTAATATCATCAGCATAATAGGGCTTCCTGTTCATAAAGACGGGAAGACTTATAATTCCGCAGCTGTAATTTATAATGGACAAATTCTTGGCATAGCATTAAAAAAGAATTTACCGAATTACGGCGAATTTTATGAAGCAAGACAATTTACGCCCGGATTTAAAACTGGCACTATTGATATATGCGGTCAAAAAAATGTTCCAATTGGTACTGATTATATTTATAAGTGTACAAATATGTCAGAATTCAAATTCGGCATTGAAATATGTGAGGATTTATGGGTCGGTGACTCCCCTTCTGTAGATCTCGCAAAAGAAGGCGCTGTACTAATAGCAAACCCTTCTGCAAGCAATGAAATAATAGGAAAAGCCGAATACAGGCGTACAATTGTTAAAGCCGAATCAGGCAGCCTTTTGTGCATATATGCGTATGCTAACACGGGTGTAGGTGAATCCACAACCGACATGGTTTATTCAGGACACTGCATTATTTCTGAAAACGGCGCACTTGTCAAAGAATCAGAAAAGTTTTCATCAGGTATTATAACATATGATGCTGACTTTCAAAAAATGGAAGCTGAACGAAGAAAGTCAAACACATTTCATAATTCAAATCAAAACCCATCTTCAGCATTTACTCCAATTGAATTCAGCTTTAAAACCTTTGAAACAAATCTCACAAATGAAATTCCTCAGAAGCCTTTTGTGCCTGAAAGCCGCAATGCTCTCAACAGCAGATGCAGCGAAATCCTGACCATTCAAGCAGTTGGTCTTATGACAAGATTTAAACACACAGGCTGTAAAAGTGCGGTAATAGGTCTTTCAGGCGGACTTGATTCCACTCTTGCTCTTATAGTCACTGTTAAAGCATTCAATATGCTTGGTTACGATTTGAAAGGAATTACTGCTGTAACAATGCCATGCTTTGGCACAACCGACAGGACGTACAATAACGCATGCAGGCTGGCTGAACTTTTTGGAGCTACGCTGCGTGAAATAAATATTAAAGATAGTGTTATGCTGCACTTTAAAGATATTGGTCATGATGAAAAAATACATGATATAACTTATGAAAATTCTCAAGCAAGAGAACGTACTCAGATATTAATGGATATAGCGAATCAAACAAATGGAATGGTTATAGGCACAGGTGATTTATCAGAACTTGCGCTTGGCTGGGCAACTTATAACGGTGACCATATGTCTATGTATGCCGTAAATGCATCAATTCCTAAAACCCTTGTAAAGCATCTGGTAGGTTATGAAGCAAGCAATTCAGAGGGAGAAATAAAAAGTGTATTATACGATATTCTTGATACCCCGGTAAGTCCTGAGCTTCTTCCGCCGGACGATAACGGAACAATCTCTCAAAAAACCGAGGACATCGTTGGCCCTTATGAGCTTCATGATTTCTTTCTGTACTATATGCTCAGACACGGCTTTTCGCCTTCAAAAATATTCAGGCTTGCGATGAAAGCTTTTAATGGAGTATATGATAGGTCGATAATACTAAAATGGGAAAAAATGTTTTATAAAAGATTTTTCTCACAGCAGTTCAAACGTTCATGTATCCCGGATGGTCCAAAAGTCGGCAGCGTAACTCTTTCACCACGAAGTGATTTGAGAATGCCAAGTGATGCGTCTTCAAGAATATGGCTTGAAGAAATAGACAATTTAATTAATGCAGGCTGATGCCTGTATACATAATGGAGGACAAAATTATGAATTACAAAGAAAGCTTTATTAAATTTATGGTTGACAGCGGAGTGCTTACATTCGGAGAGTTTACACTTAAAAGCGGCAGGAAGGCTCCTTATTTTGTAAATACCGGAAACTATAATACCGGTGCACAGCTTGCAAAGCTTGGAGAATACTATGCGGAATGCATTAAATCAAACAATATTCCTGTTGACACTCTTTTCGGACCGGCTTATAAGGGAATCCCTCTGGCTACAGCATGCAGTATTGCTTTATACAAAAATTATGGCATGGAAGTTAATTACTCCTTTGACAGAAAAGAAGCCAAAGACCATGGAGAAGGCGGAATTATTGTCGGTAAAAAGTTCAGCGATGGTGAAAAAGTAGTCATAATCGAAGATGTTATTACAGCCGGTACTGCTATCCGTCAGGTGCTTCCTATACTCAAGGCTCAGGCAGATGTTGACATTACAGGCCTTGTAATTTCTGTTGACAGAATGGAAAAAGGCAAGGGTGAGCTTTCAGCAGTTCAGGAAGTTAAAAATGAATTTGGCATCAATGTTTATCCTATTGTAACAATGGCGGATATTATTGAGGCTATTAAGAATGAAATAATCCCGGGCAAGGAATATCTTGACAAGATGCTGGAATACAGAAAAACATACGGAGTTTAATTTTCTGCTTGACAATAACTTTTAAATATGGTAACATGTATTCATAAAATAATAGCAATGATGGAAAAAGTAGCTTCTCCAAAACCTACAGAGAGTCTTTGGCTGGTGTAAAAAGGCGGTATTAAGGAAGTGAATACGCTCCTAAGCTGAAATATTGAATCAAGTAGATTTTTCCGGGTATGCCCGTTACAGCATTTAAAGGTCGGATATTCCGATAAACTGAGGTGGTACCACGGTTTTAATCGTCCTCAGACAGTTGTTTGCTGTCTGAGGATTTTTTTCTATACGATACTTGAAAGGAGAAACATGAATAAATCTGTACTTTTTATGCTGCTGATTCTTGAATTGGCTTTTGGAACTACAATAATAAGTTTTTACACAAGTATTTGGATATTTCACTTGCTGCCATTTTTATTGGCCGTACTGATAACAGCAATATCATATTTTATTCGCAGGGCAGCTTCACGCCCACCAAAATGCTGCGCTTTAAATTATTTTATGAGCAGAATACTATTAATTTACGGTGCGATGATATTGCTCCTGTTTTTAATTTCTCGTTACATAATATCTCAAATATAATTACATGGAAAGGAAAGTTTAAAATGACATTATTTGAAGAATTAAAAAGAAGAGGTCTTATTGCTCAGCTTACTGACGAAAAACAGATCGAAGAGCTTGTAAACGCAGGCAAGGCGACATTCTACATAGGATTTGATCCTACCGCCGACAGTCTTCATGTAGGGCATTTTATGGCATTATGCCTTATGAAACGCTTACAGATGGCAGGAAACAAGCCTATAGTTTTACTTGGCGGTGGAACAGGTATGATCGGTGACCCATCCGGTAAAAGTGATATGAGAAAAATGCTCACTAAGGAAACCATAAATCACAATGTAGAATGCTTTAAAAAACAGATGAGCCGCTTTATTGATTTTTCTGAGGGAAAAGCCATTGCAGTAAACAATGCTGACTGGCTTTTAAATCTCAATTATGTGGAGCTTCTTCGTGATGTAGGCGCATGCTTCAGTGTTAATAAAATGCTGACCTTTGAGTGCTATAAACAGAGAATGGAGAGAGGTCTTACATTCCTTGAATTTAACTATATGATTATGCAGAGCTATGACTTTTACATGCTCTATCAGAAATATGGATGCAATATGCAGTTTGGCGGCGATGACCAGTGGGCAAACATGCTGGGCGGCACAGAGCTTATCAGAAAAAAATTGGGAAAAGACGCTCATGCTATGACAATTACTCTACTGCTCAACTCCGAGGGCAAAAAAATGGGCAAGACTGAAAAAGGCGCTGTATGGCTTGATCCGGAAAAGACCTCCCCTTATGAATTTTATCAGTATTGGAGAAATGTTCAGGATGCAGATGTTATCAAGTGTCTGAAAATGCTGACATTTGTTCCTATTGAAGAAATTGAGGAAATGGAAAAGACCATGGAGGGCGCTCAGTTCAATAAGGCTAAAGAATTGCTTGCATTCGAGCTTACAAAGCTTGTTCACGGCGAAGAAGAGGCATTAAAGGCACAGAAAGCAGCTAAGGAAATTTTCTCGGGCAGCGGCAACAGCGATAATATGCCTTCAACTGAAATTTCCGCAGATGATCTGACTGATAACAAGATCGGTATTCTAAGTCTTCTTGTAAAGACTGGACTTACTTCTTCAAACGGCGAGGGCAGACGTCTTGTTCAGCAGGGCGGCGTTTCAGTAAATGATGAAAAAATTACCGATCCGTCAGCACAAATTCTTATTGAAAATGAAGTAATCATCAAAAAAGGCAAGAAAGTATTCCATAAGGTAGTAAGAGCTTAATATATAAAAAATACCGCTTTAAGATTTGTCTTAAAGCGGTATTTTAATATTCAATTCCTTTACGGGCATTAACTCCCTTATCAAAGGGATGCCTAATTTTTTTTATCTCTGAAACATAATCTGCATAATTCAGCAGCTCATCAGAAGCATTTCTACCAGTCAGGACAAGTTCACAATTATGACTTCTGAGAAAATTAATCAGCACATCTTTTTCAACAGCCCCAAGATTATATGCCGGTATAACCTCGTCAAGAACAATAAGCTCAGTACCCTCAGCATCACATTCAGCCGCTGTCAAAAGATTTTCTGTATTTTCAAGCTTTACAGCATTCCTTTGAATTTCGTCCATGCCTGACCAAAAGCCGTAATCCCTGCTGTTTCGCAGAATCTTTATTCCAAGCTTACTTATAGTTTCAAGCTCTCCGGTTTCAGAGCCTTTCAGGAACTGTACAAAAACACATTTCATCCCACAGCCGTATGCTCTCATCATAAGTCCTATAGCGGCACTTGTTTTGCCCTTTCCGTCGCCGGTATAGACATGTATAAGACCCATTAATTACCTCACATACTGTCAAAATAATGCTTGATTCCGCCGTCAGTCTTCTCCCCTCTTGGGGTTGCAAAACTTCCCTCATCAGGGTAAGAGCCGACAAAAACATCATAATTTGAAGCATTATCGCTGTCATAATCAGAATAATATACACACTCTACTTTATAATTAGTGATCTTAACAAACCAACGGCAATTATCAATATTATCACAGAAGTTTTTCATTTCATCATAGAACCTGTTAGTTCGTGCAGCGTCTGAAAAAGATGCCCCTGCGATATTTCTGCCAAAATACAATGTTCCATTGCCCATATAAAACTCAACATTGTTTTTGGTTGTATCGTCATTCATTGCTTTTTCCCTTGCCTGACATTTCTGTACAATTGTGCAGGCGGCGTCATAAAATACCTTTGCCTGACTGTCGGCTGTATCTGTTTTAGTATTTCTCATATGATAAATCATATTAGGCACAGTAACAGCAGAAAGAATCCCAATAATGGAAATTACTACCACCACTTCAAGGAGAGTAAAGCCCTTTAATTTACTTTTCATTATGACACCTCCAGAAAGCTTTACAGAAAATAAGGTTCCTGAAACCAGGAACCTTATTCAGTGAAAGAATGATTCGTGCATATTAGCGTATTTATTATTGAGTATGTAAATTAAATTATAATATTTTATTCAATTGAGGTTGCTGTAGAATAATTACGGGGTAGAATAACTACTAAAATTTTTAGATTTATCATATTCTGCCTTTTCAGGATATTTTCCAACGTAAGGTGTTGTAGCATTTTCTGCATAAACAACTGTAACTTCACCATCTGCATCAAACGTAATAGATACTTTATCCGTTTTTACAGCTGGAACAGCTTTACCTAATGCAGTAGCAAAATCATCAGCCGGTGTAAGAGCTCCTGAATAAGAATTTTGATATGTTACCCCTTTACTATCAAGATCAGTTGCAACTATTTTTGCCTGTGATGCAATTTTTGCAGCAGTGTCATTAGCTGTTGTCATTCTTGCTTCCCGTACCTTACCCATAATATTTGGAATAAGAATAGCAGCGAGCACACCAATGATAGCAATTACAACGATAAGCTCAACGAGTGTAAAGCCCTTAACTTTTCTGGATTTCTTCTTAGCCTCAACCTTTGCCTCGGCAATATCAATTACTTCCATATCAATTCTCTTAGTCTTTTTCATAAAAACTAACCTCCCAAATTACTCACAAAATGAAAAAATTTAATAATTCAGAACACTAATGACGTCATTTTTCTTTGTTCCTCTTTGCTATGGTCTTAGTATACAACAAAATTAATAAAATGTCAATAATTTTAAAAAACTTCTACATTTTTCTAATGTAAAACGTTTAACTTTCAACTTTTTTCCGTCATATTGTACAAATCTTTCAACGCTTATCTCCACGTTCTGCTTAATTTGCCTTGAGATAGCGGTAAAATTCAGATTTGTCCTGACACTTTTCAAGCGCTGATTCTTCCTTTATAGTTCCGCTTGCTGTGAGCCTTGCAAGCTCCTGATCAAGGCACATCATGCCGCTTGCCTTACCTGTCTGAATAGCTGAATGAATAAGATGAACCTTTCCGTCACGAATCATAGCGGAGCATGCGTCGTTACAGTTGAGTATTTCCTGTGCGGCTATTCTTCCCTTTCCGTTTGCAAGAGGAAGAAGCGTCTGGGATACAACGCCCACAAGAACGTTTGCCAGCTGAGCACGGATCTGCTGCTGCTGATATTCCGGATAAACGTCAATAATACGATTTATCGTATCCGGTGCGCTTGTTGTATGCAGGGTTGAGAAAACAAGGTGTCCCGTTTCAGCAGCGGTTACTGCGGCTGAAATAGTTTCAAAGTCACGCATTTCTCCTACAAGAATTACATCAGGGTCTTCACGAAGAGCGGCTCTGAGGGCAAGAGCAAAGCTTGGAACATCCTGTCCGACCTCTCTCTGATTCACCATACAGCATTTGTGCTCGTGAACATATTCTATTGGATCTTCAACCGTTATGATATGTGCACTGCGGTGAACATTTACATAGTCGATCATTGCCGCAAGAGTCGTTGACTTACCAGAACCAGTAGGACCTGTTACAAGGACAAGACCTCTCGGACGCATTGAGAAATCCGCAAGAACCTTTGGAAGATGCAATTCCTCAAGTGTCGGTATGCTATTGCTCAGCAAACGTATTGCTATAGCAATATTGCCACGCTGAAAATATACATTCACTCTGTGACGGAATCCACTTGCGGTTACATATGAAAAGTCCGTGTCAATATTCTTGGCTATACTTTCTTTCTGAGCATCATTCGTCATCTGATCAGAAATATTTTTTATCTCCTGCCGGGTCATGATCGGATAATCCTTCATCTGCCTGAGCGAGCCGTGAAGTCTTACAACAGGACCTATGTCCGTTGTAAAGTGAAGGTCGGAGCATCCAAGAGCTCTGGCTTCGTCAAGTATTGTGTCAATTAAAATCATAATTTACCTCCTAAATTGCATATGTTACTCTTACCAGCTCGTCAATCGTTGTAGTTCCGTTTTTTACAAGCTGTGCAACGTTGTCACGCAAGAGCTTTGTACCATTTGTACGGGCAACCTGTTCTATCATATCTTTATTTGCACCGTCAACAACAAGCTGTCCTATATCGGATGTAGCATGGATAATTTCGTGAATAGCAGTTCTTCCCTTATAGCCTGTTCCGTTGCATTCTGGGCAGCCGCAGGAATCATATATAGTAACAGACTGTCTTACTCCCATAAGCTCGTTTTCCTCGTCAGTAGACTGTCTTGGTTTCTTGCATTTAGGACAAAGAACCTTTACAAGACGCTGAGCTACAACGCCTATGAGCGACGTAGCAACCATATAGGCAGGTACGCCCATGTCCACAAGACGTGTTATAGTGGACGCTGCATCATTTGTATGAAGTGTGGAAAGCACAAGGTGTCCTGTAATAGCAGCACGAATACCGATCTCAGCAGTTTCAGCATCACGCATCTCACCTATCATTACGATATCCGGGTCCTGACGGAGTATTGAACGGAGAGCAGCTGCAAAGGTCATTCCTGCCTTGGTATTAACCTGTACCTGATTTATACCATCAATATTTTTCTCGACAGGGTCTTCAACTGTGATCACGTTTACATTAGGCTTTGCAATTTCACCAAGCGCTGCATAAAGAGTAGTCGTCTTACCTGAACCGGTAGGTCCGGTAACAAGTATAACACCGTGAGGGCACCTGAGCATTTTTTCAAACATTCCATAGTTATAATCAGTCATACCAAGCTCAGTAATCTTACGAAGAGCGATCTGTCCGGAGGCAAGAATACGGATAACCATTTTTTCTCCGTTCACTGTTGGAAGCGAAGATACACGGACGTCAATAGTCTGTCCGTCAACGACCTGGGTAAAACGGCCATCCTGAGGAATACGCTTTTCAGCAATATTCATGCCCGCAACAAGCTTTAATCTTGTGATAAGAGAATTATGTATAACGTTGGATATGTTCATAAGCTCTACAAGGTCGCCGTTTACACGGATTCGGATTCTGGTATATTTCTTAAACGGCTCGATGTGAATATCCGTAGCGTCCGCTCTAAAAGCATTTTCAACAATTGTTGTGGCGAGCTTTACAATAGGTGCGCTTTCAACACGCTCCTTTGAACCATCGTCTTCCTCTTCTTCCTCATTTGTCTGGACGATGTCCTCAACAACACTGTCAACTTTCTGCTTTTGATATATCTTACCAATTGCTTTTTTTATGCCGGATTTTGTTGCCAATACCGGTATAATATCCATACCAGTTGTGACCTTGATATCCTCAAGTATATTGAAGTTGATAGGATCATCTGTTGCTACAATAAGCCTCTTTCCCTGGACATTAAGCGCTACAACCGTATGCTTGTCAGCCAATGATTCAGGAATTTTCCTTGCTGCTTCATAATCAATCTCAACATTTGCAAGATCGACATATGGAACCTTAAGCTTTTGAGCAAGTGATTTTGCAAACTTCGATTCAGAAATAAAACCAAGTTCAATTATAACCTCGCCAAAGCGCTTGGAGCCCTGAGATTCCTTCTGCTTTTCAAGAACTTTCATAAGCTGTTCTTCTGTAATAAGTCCTTTTGAAACAAGGTAGTCACCTATACGAATATTACTCATTCATTTCCTCCATGTTTACTTGTATTTTTTTCAATATTGTGTTAAAATTATAGTATACAATATAAAGGGGTGTTTTAAATGAATCAAACATTATTGGGTCTTGAAAACCTTGACCCGGGATTCTACATTATATTCTACACTATAATTTCAGCTTTCGGATTATGCATAGGCAGCTTTTTAAATGTTGTCATATGCAGACTGCCGACAGGAGAATCACTTACAAAGCAAAATTCTCACTGCGTAAAATGCGGTACAGAAATTAAATGGTATGACCTTATTCCTGTACTTAGCTGGATTATGCTAAAAGGCAAATGCAGAAGCTGCGGCGAAAAAATTTCTCCGAGATATCCGATTGTTGAGCTTCTCAATGCCGTTATATATATTATAACTTTTTATTTTATGGATTTCAATCCCCAATCAATAATTCTGTGTTTATTTTTTTCACTACTGATAGCAATTGGTTTCATTGACTGGGACACACAGGAAATAAACCTTAGCCTACTCATTTTCGGAGCAGCTCTCGCAGTCCTTTCATCAATACTCACATCTGTACTTACAAATGAGATTTCATGGTTTTCAAGAATTACCGGCGCACTATACATAAGCGTTCCGTTTTTTCTTATTGGCCAGATTTCCGGAATTATAATAAAAAAGAATACCGGAGAATTTATAAGGGGGATTGAGCTTGGTGATACTATTTTAATGGCTATTGCGGGATTTCTTATTGGCGGCAAAGCCATAGTTATCTCAGCATTTATTGGCATAATCATTGCTGCAATATGCGGAATGGTCAATAAGCATGAAACCGGTGAATCAAAATTTGCATTTGGACCTTTCCTTTCTATCGGGATCTTTTTTGGAAGCCTTTTTGGTGAAAAAATCATTGACTGGTGGCTTTCCATGTTTATTTAATAATAACAATTTTAAGGCAGCCAGCTTTAGGCTGCCTTAAAATTTATCTTTCAATAATACTAGGAATCGTATAAATTATATAAATATTTCCATCAGGATAAACTGTATTATCCTCAGAGCCGCCAGCATCAACTACCGGTGTTTGAGTTGGTTCAAAGCTTTTATAGGATGAAGCAGGCTTTCCGCTGATATATTCATCAGGCTTATTATAATAATTATTTCCGTTTACATCAGTGACTGCTGTAACCAATACATCATCAGTTCCTATAGGCTTTGTAAATGCAGGAAATTCTGCATTGGTGTAAACATTTGTAAATGAAAATGAAAAATCATAATTCTCAGTAATGTCGTCAACTGTTGTACCATCATAAGTAATCTTTAGTCCTATATTTGCATTAGGTCTGTCAAGGCTAAATTTGTAAAATTCAAATATATACTTACTATCATAGCAATCAGGATTTATTGATGAATCAAAATTTACAGCGCCAGTATTATAATCATACTTATAGATATTGATATACCCAGCTGGCTGAACTGTTCCCATACCATTATTATAATCGGTATTTCTTATCTCCATAATATATGTGCTCTTGTAACGGCTGCTGTCATCTCCGAAATAATAGCTTTTAAAAAAATCAAACGGATTTGCTGTTACATAGCTTTCAGCATATTCAGTATACTTTACTTCATTGCCAGAAGCATCTGTAACAGCATTTCCATGCTCATCAGTTTTTGTTTTCTCAGTACCAGAGAGATCAGGTTGAATATTCTTGAAATCTGCTGCCGCAAAAGCTCCTATATTGTCAAAACTATAACCCTTATATATATTTACTCTGTCAGCGTATCTAAGGTTTTCTTCCATATACCTTTTAATATTATCAACACTTGCGTCAGCATCTGCCATAATGGTAGCCTGTCTGTGCATCTTCATAACAGGTCCGAGCATGGCTATAGCACCGACCATTATTCCTGAGAAAATCGCCATTACAACAACAAGCTCAACAAGAGTAAAAGCTTTAAGCTTCTTTTTTTTCATAACAGCGCCTCCTCATTAATTAGCCTTGAAATATTTAAGATTACCTGTGTTATCATCTATATGGCTGTCATCAGTAGCTGCCATTACATCGCCAATTACAGTAACAGTTGTACCATTTGCTTCAATACTGATATTTGCGTTAGGAATTTCCGTCACTCCTGCCTCAACCTCAACAATGGGAGCTTCTTTTGACACTTTTTTGTTAACCTTATCTGTCTTTTTTATGATTGACGTAACTCCGGCACACGCCCCGGCAAGGAGCGAAGACATAACTGCAAAAACCGCAAGTGCAACAAGCACCTCAACAAGAGTCATACCCTTTAGCTTTTTTTTCATACGTCTTCCCTCCTTAATAGCTTTGATAGTAAAGCTTAGTGAAATCGCCATTTCCAGAACCGCCGACAGGAAGAGGCGATGAACCGGAATTAGGATCTACGAACATAAAAACAGTATCATTCTGAACATTTGAAATGTGTCCAAAAACAGTCGCTCCAACATATCCAAGATTTGAGTTTCCATATGATTTTCCATTATAGGTCACATTAGTTACATTACTTGTACCATTGTCACTGAAAATAGCCGTTGGAGCCATAATATATGCTGTAAATATGTGATTTGAGCTATTTGCAGAAAAGGTTCCCGAACCATCTGTATCCATGTATATGTATACATTAGGTATCATCCATTTATCGGCAGCGTCAATGGCGTTAGATTTAATTGAAAGACCGCTTGATAGTCTATCCATATAGCTTTTTGTAATGAACTTAACATTATCTCTAATTGAAAAGTTACCAGTATCTGAATAAGCTAAATGAATCAGTCTGCTGGAAGGCATATTAACATCGTGTGAAGGATTGTAACTCCTTAAATATTTAGCATATGTCATATTGTTGCCAGCATCATAGGCTTTTGGAATAAAGAAATTAACCTTTCCAGTACCGCTGTCATCAATAAGAAATGTTACATTATTAGCGCTAAAATTAATTAGTCTGATCCATATATCCTTATCACCTGGCTTTATTGTTATAGTTCTGTTATTTGAAAAGCTAAAGCTATCAATAAAAGTACAGCTATCTGTAATCACTAAATCATTATAACCGCTGTAATACTTAACTGACCATTCCCATGTAACAGGCGACCAGCCCCACCATCCGGAACCCGGTGTATATTCGTTACTGAAAATACCAGCACTATATCCATATCCATCGCTATCTATACTATAATAAATATTTTTGTGAGAGAAATCAACTTCAGTCATAAGATCTTGAGATGATTTTCCCTGCTTGATAATATTTGCTTTCTCGCTTTCTTTCATAAGGTTTCTGCCTACAATTCCATTAGAACTAATAACATTACTCTTATTCATAGAAGACGG
>CANPXN010000026.1 GCA_947586185.1 uncultured Clostridia bacterium | reverse complement strand
CTGCAAAGAAACGAACCAAAGAAACAGGCTGCTCAAACGCCGCAGTGCTTGATACCCGCACCCGGTAGAAACAAATAGAAATCTGAAATTTTGCAAGCAAAATTTGCAGACTTTCTATTTGTTTCTACATGGGGGTTACTTTAACGGCTTACGGAACATCTTCTTGATTGCTTGTACTCATTGGCACTGCCCTTTGTACGCTTTGCTTGTAATTGTTAAGTTAATTCTCCCACTGGAAGGCAAGGTGATATTCTACCTATTGCTGTAAGTGGAGGCTTGGTCAGCGTCGCTTTGCTCGCCTTATTCCTTGATGGATTCTCCCAAATTTGTTGAGAGTGTCTTTCCCTTAATTCTCCCAGTCACATGCGATGTTTTTGCCGCTTTTCAGCGGCAAAAGAGCAAGCGGTGAGAGTTAAAAATGCGAAATGGGGGTGGGAGGTGTGTGGAAAGAGAGTGCAGAGGGAAAACCTACAGGAGGGAGGGGGAAATCCGCATTTTTGTTGGTTTTTCTCTTTCCCCCTCCCTCCTATAGGTTGTCCCTTTGCTTTTACCTTTCCGGTCGCTTTTGGAAAGCGGCGAAAAAAGTTTCCCTATAGCTTTGTACAAAGCTATAACATAAGTTTCCCCACAGCTTTATTCAAAGCAAAAAAAATTTCCCTAAATGCTCTGAAAAGCACTCAGGGATCAAGACTGAAAACACAGCCACAATAGTTCTGACGATAAATATTATATTCTCTTGAAAGCTCTATAGAGCGCTTATATCCGTTTCTTTTCTTGAAATCTGACACAAGATAGGCAATACCCAACTTACCCTCAAGCTCTTTTCCGGCTTCATTTATATAACCAGCATTTTTATGAGGGCTTACTGTAAGAGTAGTCGCAAAATAGTCCGCTTTCTGACGTTTTGCCTCCTGTGCTGCAGCCTCCATGCGCATTCTTATGCAAAGCTCACAGCGTTTTCCACCCTCCGGCTCATGCTCAAAGCCTTTTACGCACTCATAGAACCTTTCCGGTTCATAGCTGCCCTCGATTATTTCAGTATCCGCCGGCTGCATAAGGCTTAAAAGCTTTTTCTGCTCTGAAAGGCGCTTTCTATACTCTTCCTCAGGATAAATATTAGGATTGTAAAAAAACAGCTTTATTTTAAAATATTGGGAAAGATACTCCAGAACATAACTGCTGCATGGTCCACAGCAGCTATGAAGCAGCAGCACCGGACGCTTTCCTTCGGCCTCCAGCTCCTTTATAACCGCGTCGGTAATACGCTGAAAATTCACCTTATTCATCGCTTGCGCTTTCCTCGCTGCTTTCGTCTGACGCTTCTGTATTCTGTGCGCCGCCCTTACCGAGATATTTCATAATTCCATCAGCAACGCAATTAGCAATATCCTTTTCATTATCCAATATCCACTGAGCATGCTTCTGGGTATCATGGAACTCTACCTCCAGCAGACAGTTTGCCATATCCGGATGATCCACCTCATACAGATAATGCTCCTCCTCAGTACCACCTTTAAGACCTCTGTCCTCAGTAGGTGTAAGCTCTGCCACTTCGTTATATACATACTCCGCAAGAGTTTTGCTGCCCCTTGTATCAGGATTATAAAAGCACTCTGTGCCCTCTCCTCCGCCGGAATCTCCTCCTGCGTTTGAATGAACCGCAACATAAGCGCCTACTCCCAGGTCGTTTGCGGTATTGACTTTCTGTTCAAGGGTATCCTCCGGTCCTGCTATATAAACGGTAATGCCGTTATCCTCAAGAACCGCTTTTATGCTTTCGCTGAGACTTCTCATAGCGGACGCCTCAGTAACGCTGCCTCCTGCGGCATACGCATTATCTGTCTGGTTGGAAGGGCTTAAAAATACCGCTCCCGAATTATCAACTGTGGATTCCTCGGACGAAAGGGCAGAATTATCCGTTGAAGCCTTTTTTGCCTTTTTATCATCCTTTCCAAAACAGGACTTGAATAAAAATATAATAACTACAAAAATCACAGCTACAATGAATATTCTGTCATATCTTACACGTGATTTTCTTCTTCTCCTTGTATTAGCCATAAATCTTCTCCGTTTTTTTATATTATAAATAATTATATTATATTTTTTGAAAAAAGTAAAGAGTTTTGTCGCAAATTTAGGTAAAAAGCAATACGGAAAGGCTTTTTGTCAAAAACACGCCCCGAATCTCGGGACGTGTTTTCCATTATTTATCCTCCAGCTCTTTAAGAGCCTTTATTTCCTCTTTATTTACACGAATCTCAGAATCCCTGATAATTTCCACCTCGTCCCTTGTTGCAAAAACTGGGATATCGCTGTTTTCAGGATTGATTTTAAGTCTTCCTGTAATAATATTTGCCTCCTCAACATATCCTCTGCACTGAGGAGCTTTTACATATGCTCCGATCTTCGGAGTGATCTTCAGCAGCTCCTCATAGGATTTCTGCTCGTTTTTAAGGCAGCACATCAGTCTTCCGCAGGTGCCCGATATTTTTGACGGATTGAGTGAAAGGCTCTGTTCCTTTGCCATTTTTATGGATACCGGCTGGAACTCCCCTAAAAAGCTTTTACAACAAAATTCTCGTCCGCATATTCCAAGGCCCCCAAGTATCTTCGCTTCATCTCTTACGCCTATCTGTCTGAGCTCTATTCTTGTCCTGAACACTGCTGCCAAGTCCTTTACAAGCTCTCTGAAATCTACACGGTTTTCCGCTGTAAAATAAAAGAGTATCTTATTGTTGTCAAAGGTGCATTCCACGTCCACAAGGTGCATATTCAGCTTTCTGTAGGCTATTTTTTCCTCGCATATCCTGAATGCGTCCTTTTCCTTTTGCCTGTTCTTTTCAAGAACGCCCATATCCGCCTGAGTCGCCTTTCGTATTACGTCTTTCAGCGGAGGCACTATCTCCTCTTTTTTTACCATGCGGTTGGCAATAACTACATCACCGCATTCAACTCCCCTTGCAGTTTCAACAATGACCTTGTTTCCAAGGGAAAACTTATGGCCTGCCGGCGAAAAGTAATATATTTTGCCGACATCCTTAAAACGTACACCTATTATTTCTACCATATCTTTACCGGAAAAAATTCCGCTCCTAACTATTCATTATTCCTCCGCAAAGTGCGGACATAAGAAGAAACGTACTTACATTTGCTTCAGCGTCCAGTGAGGCTCTGTATATAAGACTGTGCATTCTCTCTGCACTTGTTGCTGTAATAAGCGGAGCAAGCCTTGACGACTCCCTTTTGCAGCATCCTGCTGCCTCAGCATCAGGGTTTACTCTCATTACTGCCGCATCCCTTATCGCCTTATCCAGCATTTCAAGAAACAGCCTTACAGTTTCTCTGTCCTTAATTTCCGGAGAGGACAACGCAGCCAAAAGGCTGTACTCATCCCTGTTAATTATACTATTTACCGCCTTTTTTGTCAACGAGGCAATATTTTGAAGATTGTCGTTTTCAAGGAAACTTATGCACATTCCTATATTTCCGCCGAAACAGCTCTGTGCCGCAAGTATCTGTTCGCTGCTGTAGCCCCTCTCTCCCAAAGCTGCACTGCACTGATCAATGCTGCATGGAGTGATACCAAGAGAAACGGCTCTTGAAAGGATCGTAGGAAGAAAAGCCGACTTTGACGATGCGGTAAATATAAAGTATGCAAACTCCGGCGGCTCCTCGATAATTTTCAGCAGAGCATTCTGCGCCGGAAGCTTGATATTATCCGCATCTCTAAAAATATACACCTTTGCATTTCCGTCATTTGGCTTTACATATGCTCCTGAACGAACCTCCCTCACCGTTTCAATATTGTATGTATTGAGCTTTCCTGCCGTTTCGGGAAAAATGATATCCGGATGAGCGTTTTCCTCCGCCAGTCTGCATGCTCTGCACTTTCCGCAGGGTCTTTCTTCCTCTCCGGTGCAGACAAGAGCCTTTGCAAGATATCCGGCAGCCGTCTTTTTACCGACTCCCTTTTCTCCGAAGATAATAAAACAGTGAGCAAGCCTACCGCTTTTCAGCATGGACTGTACTGTATCGGTAAAATATTTATTTCCGTAAAGCTTCATACCTTTTCAAACCGCTCTACATCTGTTACAAATATCGTAGCGCCCCCTACAGCCACTTCAACAGGGAACGACGAGAACGAGC
Source organism: uncultured Clostridia bacterium (assembly GCA_947586185.1). Classification (GTDB taxonomy): domain Bacteria; phylum Bacillota; class Clostridia; order Oscillospirales; family Ruminococcaceae; genus Porcipelethomonas. Next base: position 32,425 of record CANPXN010000026.1, on the reverse strand, counting down.
CTGCTCCGAAGGAAGCCGTGGCAGGGACATACTGCTTTCTTTTATGACTTTTTTCCTCTATAACTGCGATGACCTCGTCAACTCTTTCATTATCAGTACAAATCAGAAAGGTTGTATTCCCGGAGCTTAAAAAGCCTCCTGTTGACGCAAGCTTTGTAGCAAAAAAGCCTTTTTTTGTAAGCTCCCTTGATACCGCCTGACTATCATCTCCGTTAACTATTGCAAATACAAGCTTCATAATTACACGCCTTTCATATAAAAACTTGTCTTCACAAGCATCTGCGCACGTCTTTTCTTATGAAGACAAGTTCTGAATCATACTTCTATTTTAACACATTTACATTAATAATACCATACCTTTTATAAATTTTTATACATTCTCTGCTGATAATTTCTCCACTGACCGCTATCGGCACCGCTGGAGGGCATGGAACGTTTATAAAGGCGCATATTCTGCCCTCCGCCTGCTCTGCCGGTATGGTTTCAAACTCCGACAGGACAGCCTCCCTTAAAGGCACTGCTTTTTCCATTACCGGAAGCTTTATCCCGGCATTATCCCCTCTTTCCGGAGAAATGCTCATAAGAGCCTTTTCAAGCCTTGTAAAATCCTCCTCTGTATTTACAGGGGAAAGCAACAAAACTATACAGCTGCCGTCAGCATACTCACATTCTATACCTTGCTTTCTCAGCTCCTGAGCCGCTTTATTTCCATTGCACAGCAGAGTAAGATGCAGAGGTTCTCCGTCATACACTTCATATTTTTCGGAAATCCTCCTTTTAAGCTCCTCTGTACGACTGACAGCATATTCAAGATCTGCCCTTATTTTCCCGGCAATATATCTGTTGCACAGATCAAGACTTCCCATTATCAAATAGCTGGGACTTGTGGAGGCAAACAGTGACATTGCCGTTTTTGCTCCCCCTGCATATCTTTTATTTCCAATATGCAGATAAGCCGCTCCGGTGAGAGCAGGCAGCATTTTATGCGCTGAATCACAGCACATATCCGCACCAAGATGTATCGGATGCCTGTTTTCCGGCATAAAAGCGCTGTGAGCGCCGTGGGCGTTGTCCACAAGCAAAGCTGCTCCGTATCTGCGGCATATTTCCGATATTGCCGGAATATCCGCCGTTTTTCCAAGATAGTCCGGAGATGTTATGTAAAGGCAGGAGTTTTCATGCTCCGACAACGCTTTTTCAATATCCCGCAAATCTGCATCTCCTGAAAGTATACCTCCAGTGTATTTTGGGTATATCCACTCAGGCTCTGTTCCGAGCAGAGCGCAGGCTGAAAGAAAGCTTCTGTGGACGTTTCTCACTGCTATAACATGCCTGTTTTCACGTTTCATAAGAGCAAGCATAGCCTGAATGCAGAGGGTGGAGCCTTCTGCGCTGTAAAGGGTAGCAGCCGTTCCGAACAGGGATGCCGCATTTCTTTCACTTTCGGCAATTACTCCCTCCGCTTCAAAAAGGCTGTCCGCTCCGGATATTTCTGTAATATCATAGGGGTATATACTCCCAAAGTTTCCGAACGCCCTGCCCTTATGTCCCGGCATGTGCATTCTGAGGGTATTGCTCCCGGCATACTTTTCAAGAAAATCATATAAAGGCGTATTCATTTTTATCTCCTATATAAAATAATATTTTAGCTTTTCATATATATTGCTTCTGGCTCTTTTAAGGGTACGGGATACTGTGGACGGGGCAATGCACAGTTCTTCACCGATCTCCTTAACTCCCTTATTCTCATAATAGTATAGCATAATTATCTGCTTTTGTCTTGCTGTAAGATCATCTTTTATTATAAGTCCCATTATTTTCTTAACCCTGCTTCTCAGCTCTGCGCTTTCCTCGTCATCCTCCGAAAACGCAAGGTCACGGAGCTTTTTATCGAAATCAAGGGCTTCAAGAGTTATTCTTTTTGACATTTTTGCCTCCCGTTTATCCGTAATACGGTACGCTATGCCGTATTGCCATAATCATTCATGTTAGCAAACTCCTTTCCAAAGGACATTTTACCTGCCGTGAAAATTCCAATTAAGAACATTTGTTCTTTTCCGCGGTTTTATTATACACCTTCCCCCATAATTTGTCAATAGCTTTTTGAGAGAAAACTTTTATCCCTTTAAAAAAGCGACATGGAAACTTTATATTGCTTTAGATAAAGCGAAGACAAACTTTTTTCTCCGCTTTACGAAAGCGACCTTGAAGGTAAATGCAAAGGGACAACCTATAGGAGGGAGGGGGAAAGAGAAAAACCAACAAAAATGCGGATTTCCCCCTCCCTCCTGTAGGTTTTCCCTCTGCACTCTCTTTCCACACACCTCCCATCCCCATTCCGCATTTTTAACTCTCGCCGCATGCTCTTTTGCCGCAAGCGGCAAAAACATCGCAGGTTACTGGGAGCAGAAAGGAAAAAGATACTCTCAACAAATTTGGAGAGTCTTTCAAGGAATTGAGGCGAGCAAAGCGACGCCGGACAAGCCTCCTCAGTCAGCAATAGGTAGAATATCACCTTGCCTCCCCATGGGAGAATTAACGTAAGTAATTATGGACAGACCATACAAGGGACAGTGCCAATGAGTACAAGCAATCAAAAAGATGTTCCGTAAGCCGTTAAAGTAACCCCCATGTAGATACGCATGGAAAGTCTGCAAATTTTGCTTTGCAAAATTTCAGATTTCTGTGCGTATCTACCGGGTGCGGGTATCAAGCCCTGCGGCGTTTGAGCAGCCTGTTTCTTTGGTTCGTTTCTTTGCAGGAGCAAAGAAATGAACATACAAAACCTTTGATGGGCGCTTTCATAAAGCGCAGAACAACCGCATATGCTTTTAGTACAACAAAAATATAGTTTAACAAAGGAGGACAAAAATGAAACTTCCCCTTATCAATTCGGACAACCTTTTGCCTGAGAATTATGTACCTTGCCTTGAACAGGTTCAGGACGGCTATGAAATGGAATACCATGCGGCAAGGTGCATGAGGAAAATGATATGCGCTGCTCTGCAAAACGGCATAAGACTTCGTGTTTATTCCGCATACAGAAGCATCGACTATCAGAAAGGTCTTTTTTCCCAGAACATTCAAAGGTACATATCCCAAGGCATGACTCCTGATGAGGCGTTTAAGCTTACCGCAAGATATATTGCCCTCCCAGGTGCAAGCGAACACAATGCCGGGCTTGCCGCAGATATTACATCTCCGGAGTGGGAGGGAGAACTTACCGAAGAATTTGAAAACACTCCCCAGTTTAAATGGCTGAGCAATAACGCTCACCGCTTTGGTTTCATTCTACGCTATCCAAGAGGCAAGGAGAACATAACCGGAATAGGCTATGAGCCATGGCATTACCGTTTTGTCAACTGCGTCCATGCAGGACATATTAAAAAACTCAGAGTAACCCTTGAAGAATACTTAATGCTGCACAATTGTTAATAAATTGTAAATAAATAATAAATATTCTATGAACACTATTGATTTTTCTCTTACATGCTCCTATACTATTATTTAGCACTCGTACGCTTCGAGTGCTAAATAAAGATTATAACGGAGTTGACAAAAATGGAAACAAAAGAATTTAAGGCTGAGTCCAAGCGTCTGCTTGACCTGATGATTAACTCGATCTATACACACAAGGAAATATTTTTAAGAGAGCTTATCTCAAATGCAAGCGATGCCATTGACAAGCTGTATTTTAAATCCCTGACCGACGATAAGGTTGGAATCAGCAAGGATGACTTTGCAATAAACATTGCCCTCGATAAGGACGCAAAAACCATTACGATTTCAGATAACGGAATAGGCATGACCGAAGACGAGCTTGAAAACCACTTGGGAACAATTGCTGAAAGCGGTTCCTTCAAATTCAAAAACGAAAATAAATCCGAGGAAAACGTTGACATTATCGGTCAGTTTGGCGTAGGCTTTTACTCCGCATTCATGGTTGCAAAGGAGGTTACTGTAAAGTCAAAGGCATACGGCAGCGATAAGGCATATAAATGGACCTCAAAGGGCGCAGAGGGCTATACCATTGAAGAATGCGATAAGGACAGCGCCGGTACTGAGATCACTCTCGTTTTAAAGGACGATACCGAGGACGAAAAGTACAGTGAATATCTTGAACAGTATAGGATACAGTCACTGGTTAAAAAATATTCCGACTATATCCGCTTCCCTGTTAAAATGGATATGCTCAGAAGCCGTCTTAAAGAGGGTACTGAAAACGAATACGAGGACTATACTGAAAATGTTACTCTTAACAGTATGGTTCCTATCTGGAGAAAGAACAAAAGCGAGCTTAAAGACGAGGACTACAACAAGTTCTACAGTGAAAAGTTCTTTGACTATTCCGAGCCGCTTATGCACATACACACAAAGACAGAGGGTACTGCTACCTACAACGCTTTACTGTATATCCCGTCAAAAGCTCCTTACGATTATTATTCAAAGGAATACGAAAAGGGACTTCAACTGTTCTCAAGCGGCGTAATGATCATGGACAAATGCGCAGACCTGCTCCCGGACTATTTCAGCTTTGTAAAGGGTCTTGTGGATTCCGAGGACCTGTCCCTGAATATTTCAAGAGAGATGCTCCAGCATGACCGACAGCTAAAGCTCATTGCCAAGAGCCTTGAAAGAACTATCAAGAACGAGCTTACAAAGCTTTTGAAAAACGACCGTGAAAAATATGAGGAATTTTACAAGGCATTCGGACTACAGCTGAAATTCGGAGTATACAGTAACTACGGCGCAAACAAGGACGCTGTAAAGGATCTCATTATGTTCTACTCCTCAAAGGAGCAGAAGCTTGTTACTCTTGAAGAATATGTTGACAGAATGCCAGAGGATCAGAAATATATCTACTACGCATGCGGAGAATCGACTGCAAGAATAGATCATCTGCCTCAGACAGAGCTTGTTAAGGACAAGGGTTATGAGATACTCTACTTCACCGACAATGTGGATGAATTTGCTATCAGAATGCTTATGAGCTACAAGGATAAGGAGTTCAAGTCCGTTTCAGCAAGCGACCTTGATCTTGATACCCCGGAGGAAAAGCAAGAGATCAAGGAGAAGGAAGAACAGTCCAAGGATATGTTTGAATTTATGAAAGAAAAGCTGGACGGCAAAATCACTGCTGTAAAGCTTTCACAAAGGCTGAAAACTCATCCGGTATGCATCACAAGCAAGGGCGATCTTTCCCTTGAAATGGAAAAGGTTCTTAACGCTATGCCGAATGACCAGAAAGTAAAGGCCGAAAGAGTTCTTGAGATCAATCCTGAGCATCCGGTATTTGAAACACTTAAAAAGCTCTTTGAAAGCGATAAGGACAAGCTTGCAAAATACAGCGAGCTGCTCTATAATCAGGCTCTGCTTATAGAGGGTATGTCGATCGAAGACCCTGTTGCATTTTCAAATGCGATCTGTGAGCTTATGATATAAAAAAGAGATGCTGCACTTAGCATATGTGCAGCATCTCTTTTTTGCTTTATTAAGAACTTATAATTTTTTTGGAAACCGCTTAACAAAATGTAAAGAAAGGTTTCTTAATGCTTTAAAAGCATTAAATCTCCTTTTCAATATCACTTACAAGAGTTGACAGCGGAAGCCCGTCATACCTTGCGCAGTATTCGTTTTTCGAGCCTGCCAGAAGACTGTAGTCCTCTTTGATGCGGAACGTGCTGTCGGTAAAGGAGCTTACCTGATATACCGGCTTGCCGTCAATGTCATCATAAATATTCATAAATATTACATAGTCTTCCCCGGTTTCAAGCTTTACCTCCATGCTGTCCTCCGGCTCTCCAAGCTGCATAAAGGAAACGTCTGCGTTCTCGCTTATACTGCTTCCCTTGATGACCTTTTCAACTCTCAGCGTTCTGTATGTGAGAGGGACCGTCGCCTCCTGCATGGTCTTGTCAGGAAGACTGTCCTCGCCGGTAAGGCTTATATTCTTTACCTCTCCCTTATCAGTGGCATGTCCGATAACTATATAATCCGAAGCGTCCACAAGCTCCTTTAGAGTACTATAGACCGGACCGTCAATAGAACTGCATATTTTGGAGACAGGCTTTGCTTCAATATCCGGTGAAGCGTTATACTCATTATCGCCAACGCTTGAAAAATTATAAGCGTCAAAACGGTTTTCACTTGCAGAGGAGTCCGCCTTTTTATTTCCGGAACAGCCGCACATTCCAGCGGATACCGCAGCGGCAAGTATGAGCGCATATATTTTGTGTTTCATATAAATTCCTCCTTTTTACTTGTACATTTGCCTTATGCATGTAATATCAAACGCTCTTGGCTTATCATAATCGTTCCATGGGAGAATCCCACCACGCATTACAGAATATCTATCCGCACTCGGATGCGCCAAATTCATTACATGCCCAAGTTCATGTACAACAACTTTTCGCATTGGCATTTCATAGTCAGAGCCCTTATTTGAATATGCTGGATTAAATAATATTGTTGCTGCAGTTATTTTTTTACCAAATACAGAAGCACTTGGAGTGGTTGTAAACACTTTACCATTACCATTAACCAAACAAGTTAATGCTGCTGCTGAACCATATGGCCACTTAGAATTAGCATTGTTGTATGTTTGCAGCCTTACCTTTGCTGCACTGTACGCAGTATCTCTTACTCTTACATTTGACGTTGCAACCCACCGTGTAAAAGCAAGCGTTTTAACTCTAGGTGCTGCCCAAGCTCCTTTCATATAATCGGTATTAACGTCAAGCAAACAACGTGGCTGATTATTGCATACATCACAATATGACCATCTTGCTCCTTTAACCAGCTCATCGGCATGTACATTTAACGACATACCTATGATCATTGTTGAACAAACAGCAATAGAGCACAATACCCTTCCTAATTTCATATTTTACCTCCTAATCTCCACATTGGCTAATATGTTTACACCCATATTTTAACACGTTTATTTAAATGCGTCAATATAATATATTACTAAATTCCTTTGCACTTTTTTGTCTTATTTTACTAATACTTATTTTGTATATATTGTCTATTTCAACAGTCTTTCAGCATTTCTGTAAAAGATATTCTTTTCGTCCTCAGCCGAAAGTCCCAGTCCCTTTATCATTTCTATCTCATTGAGCGGATCGTCCCATGGACAATCGCTTGCAAACAGGATCCTGTCAGCCCCCTGTCCCTCTATGAGCCTGCGTAGCTGAGCCATGCCGATCTCTCCGGCAACAACTGCGGTATCAAAATAAATGTTCCTTCCCAGAAGATGCCTTTCAACCTCGTCCCAGCGGTACATCCCTCCCATATGAGCAAGAATCAGTGTAAGCTCCGGTATCTCATCATTTATCCGGGTAAAATCCGCCGGCATCCCGTGAATATTTCCCGGAGAAACCGGATCATAGCCTGCGTGGAATATTACGGGAAGGTCAAGCTCCGCACATTTTCGGTATACAGGGAAGTACTTCTTGTCACCTACAAAAAATTCCTGATAATCCGGATGAAATTTGACTCCATGCAGTCCAAGAGCCTTTATTCGCTCAAGCTCCCTTAAAGCGTCCTCGCCCTCCGGATGAACACTTCCGAAAGAAACTATATCGCTGCACTGTATTTCCGCTGCCCAGTTATTTATCACCTCATGCTGGGAGGATTTTGTTGCAATTGGCAGCACTACCGAAATATCAATTTTGCTTTTATTCATAATGCTTTTAAGTCCGCTGACAGTACCATCGGTCACAGGCTCCATAGGCGATGTCAGTATAAGCTTCGACATAGCCCTTTCAACTATTTTTTCAGAAAATGCGTGAGTATGAAAATCTATATACATATGTTTCTCCCTTTCTTTGTTTATCCAAATTAAATAGTATACCTTTCATAATTATTTGTCAATTGAAAAATAAAAAAATGTCTTGCTTTTTTCTGAAAATATGTTACAATAGATGTAGATAAGGACACGTTCCTTATACTTATTTTACAGGAGGGTACATAACAATGGCATACAAGATTTCAGATGAATGCATCGCTTGCGGCGCATGCGCTGCTGAATGTCCTGTTGGCGCTATTTCAGAGGGTGACGGTAAATATGTTATCGATCCTGATACTTGCGTTGACTGCGGCGCTTGTGCAGGTACATGTCCGGTTTCAGCTCCACAGGCTGAATAATTCAATAATTATAGATGAGGCAAGTTTTACTTGCCTCATCTTTTCATACCAAGGTCACTTCCTTCGGTCACCTATTTTTCAGTTGTCACCTCTGGTGACGAGAAAACAACGCTTTAAATAAAACATTGTCCAGCCAATTAGGTAGGTCTAATTAGTGGGCAATAAAAAGTCCTCCGTCTTTTTTCGGGGGATTTTGCATTTTTTAGCTTAAAGCTATTGAAATAAATATAATTTAATGATATAATAAACATATATTTATGCAAGGAGTTTATGTTTATGAATAAATTATTTAAATCTGCCTCAGCTGTACTTGCTGCTGTAATGGTTTTATCATCAGTCGGCTGCGGTGACAAAAACAACGCAAAAAACAACAGTATTATCGTATACGACGATAGTAACCCTTATGTTTCAACTACTATTGATGACAGCACCCTGCCGACCGGTGAAACCGTAAAGGGCGAAATGGGGAAAAAATCAACAATGGACAAGGTTGATATAACTCTGAAAAAAGCCTCCCTTATCGCAAAGATAAAGGAGAATGAAAACCAGCCGAAGCCAACTGACGTTATCGTATGCTTTTTCGACATCACTAACAACACCGACAAGGATATAAGCGTTGTGTCAATAGATAACTTCGACCTTCTGGTTGACGGCGTAATAAGCTCAAATGTTTCTTCACTGAACTCATTGATGATGGCTGGTCAGGAATATCCTGACATAATGTCCTTAAACAGCCCTGAGCTTGCCCCTGGTGAATCCATTTCAGGCTATGTAGCAATGGAGGCAGAGCAGGAATGGAAGCAGCTCCAGGTAGTATACAGACCAATGAAGGGAACTAATGACAACAGCGTTATATTTGATCTGACACCTGATATGATAGATTCTTAAATTAAATAATTTTTTTATAGGACGCCCTTACCACAAGGCGTCCTATTTTTTACTATTTCAGACATGCAAAAAGCTCCCGTAAGGGAGCTTTGTTTTTTTATTTAGCATAATCAACCGCACGGCTTTCACGGATCATATGTACCTTGATCTGACCCGGATATTCCATTTCGCTTTCGATCTGCTTTGCAATTTCTCTTGCTGCAATAACCATACGGTCATCATCAACGACCTCAGGACATACCATTACACGGACTTCACGTCCTGCCTGAACTGCATAACACTTCTCGATACCCTCATGGGACATACATATCTCCTCAAGCTTCTGGAGGCGCTTTATGTAGTTCTCATAGTTTTCGCTTCTTGCAGCAGGTCTTGCAGCAGAAATAGCATCAGCAGCCTGTACTATGCATGCGATAACAGTTCTTGGCTCAACATCATTATGATGAGCTTCGATCGCATGTATCACCTCAGCATTTTCCTTGTACTTACGGCATACATCAACGCCTATCTGTACATGGGAGCCTTCTATTTCAGCGGTAAGAGCCTTTCCTATATCGTGAAGCAGTCCTGCTCTTCTTGCCAAGGTTGCGTCAACTCCAAGCTCGGATGCAAGACATCCTGCAAGCTGAGCGACCTCGATTGAATGATTGAGGACGTTCTGTCTATAGCTTGTACGGAAACGGAGTCTTCCTATAAGCTTTATAAGCTCATGGTTCATACCGTGTACATTTGTTTCCAGAACGGCTCTTTCACCCTCCTGCTTGATCCTGTATTCAACCTCACGCCTTGCCTTGTCCACCATTTCCTCAATTCTGGTCGGGTGGATTCTTCCGTCTGAGATGAGCTTTTCAAGAGCAATTCTTGCGACCTCACGTCTTACATTGTCAAAGCATGAAAGAGTGATCGCCTCCGGTGTATCGTCAATAATAAGGTCAACTCCGGTGAGAGTTTCAAAGGTACGAATATTTCTTCCCTCTCTGCCGATGATCCTGCCCTTCATTTCATCATTCGGAAGGGCTACAACTGAAACGGTAGCCTCCGAAACCTGTTCGGCAGCGCATTTTGCAATTGCAAGAGAGATATAGCTTCTCGCCTTTTCCTCACATTCATCCTTGATCTGCTGCTCAAAGCCTGCTATCTTCACAGCCTTTTCATGAACAAGGTCGTTTTCCAAAAGATTCAGCATATATTCCTTTGCCTGATCCTTTGTAAATTCCGATATTCTTTCGAGAATATCTATCTGGCTTTTCTTGATAGTTTCAGCTTCCTTTAACTTTTCCTCAGCAGATTTCAGCTTGTTCTGGAGAGCATCCTCTTTTCTTTCAAGGTTGTCGTTTTTCTTATCCAGCGATTCTTCCTTCTGCTGAATGCGTCTTTCCTGACGTGAAATGTCTGATCGTCTGTCCTTGATTTCTTTTTCTGCGTCGGAACGCAGCTTGTGAATTTCATCCTTTGCTTCAACAAGAGCGGTTTTCTTTGAGTTCTCGGCTTCTTTTTCAGCGTCGGCAACAATACGCTCGGCTTCTTTTTCCGCAGAGCCGATAACTGACTCCGCCTGCTTCTGACGATAGGATATGCCCTGTCTGAAGCAAATGAATCCCGAAACCGCAGCACCAATTATCAGCGCCGCAATACCGCATATAACAGCAATAGTAACAGTACTCATTGTTTGCACATTACCTCCTTAACAGTATTTATGGCAATACCGTATAAAGCCCCAAGGGTCCTATACGATGCTGCCCATAGAAATTATACAATAACTATATACTGCGGCAGGATAATGTCGCTATAATTTTTTTCATATTTAATTTAAAGCAAAACGCATTTTTATGCGTATATATATACTCCAAATATAAGTTTTAGACATCGCCCCAATTTTTTCGTTGTATGGTAAATCTCCAGCTGAATTGTATATAAAGGCTTTTTGTCCTTTCAAAAATTATGATTTGATTACAGCCGCATAAAAGCCGCAGTAATAATTGTGCAAATTTATACAATATAATTATTGTATACTTTTTTGCGCTGATTGTCAAGCTGTATTTGCAGTAAAATTTGTCGTTACATACAATAACCTGTCTTTCCCTTGATATTTTCCTTATCTTGTGATATGATAATAAGGAAACACTGATCAAATACTGCGTTTTATGTCACAAAAACATTCAAGGAGAAATAAATGAAAAATATATTTGCGGCAGTTCTTTTTTCCGCATTGACCGCCTTTTCCCTTATAAGCCCGATACAGGCACAGGAAGCCACCGAAAGCATCACAATTCTTGGAGACAGCATTTCAACAGGCTATGGTCTGCCGGAAAATGAGCTTTCATACAGCGACTACCTTGGTGAATACTACGGAGCGGAGGTAAACAACTTTGCAGTAAACGGCGCTGAAACCTCCGATCTTTTAAAAAGACTGGAGGAAAAGGAAGTCATAGCCTCTGCTGAAAAGGCAGATCTTATCTGCGTTTCCATTGGAGGGAATAATATACTCGGACCGTTTACAAAGGCTGCGGCAGCTTCCGGTATGCTCAGCGGAGGCTCCGTGTCGGTTCAGGACGCCTCGGCTCTTATGGACAGTCTGAGCGATTCTCTTTCACAGGCTGCCTCAGAGGCTGCCAAAAGCATTCCCGAGATAAAGGATAGGCTAAGAGAAATAAATCCGGATGCGGATATCATCTTTCAGACGGTTTACAATCCCTTTGAAAGCAGCGATCCGGCGTATGAGGAGGTAATGAAGACCCTCCACACAGTTACAGCCATGTATATTGCCCCTATAAACAAAGCGGTGAAGAGTCTTGACTGCCTGAACGCCGATGTATGCACCTCAGTTGAGGGAAACGCCTACAATTATACGAACATAGGAAAGCTTGATATTCACCCTAACAATATCGGGCATATGGTCATTGCAGGCAGGATAATCAACGCCGCAAAAAAAACGGCGACGGTAGCGTTTTCCAAAGACAGCTGGGGAGCATAAGCAATGCATCCAATGTAATTTCCGCCGAGGATATGAAAATGATCAATATGGCTGCTGAGCCGGATTTTGAAAAGGCTGTGGAAAAAACTGCGGAAAAATCGGAAAATATAAAAAAGGAAAAGGACGGAATAAAAATATACTGGATCGTCCTACCGGCGCTGGCAATTATAATAGCGGCAGCTGCCGTATTCTGTATAAAGAAAAGAAAGAGTAGATAAAATGTTTAGTTTATACCTTGTTATACCATGCTACAACGAACAGGAGGTCCTTCATGAAACCTCGACGCAGCTTAAAGCTAAGCTTGAAGCCCTTGAAAGCTCCGGGAAAATATCCGGAAACAGCCGTATCGTATTTGTGGACGACGGCTCAAAGGACAGAACGTGGGAGATCATAGAGGAGCTTCACAGGAGCAGTAAGATATTTCAGGGCATAAAGCTTTCACGCAACAGGGGACATCAGAACGCTCTCCTTGCCGGTCTTATGACTGTAAAGGACCGCTGTGACGCTGTGATATCCCTTGACGCTGACTTACAGGACGATATTGACGCCATTGACGAAATGACTGACAAGTATCTTGAGGGCTGTGACATTGTATATGGCGTAAGAAGCGCAAGAAAAACGGATACCTTCTTTAAAAAGTTCACTGCTGAAACCTTTTACAAGGCTATGACCAAAATGGGCGTTGAGATGCAGTATAACCATGCCGACTATCGCCTCATGAGCAGACGAGCGCTCAGTGAGCTTGAAGGCTTTAAGGAGGTAAATCTCTTTTTAAGAGGGATCGTCCCTATGCTCGGCTTTAAAAGCGGATGCGTTTACTACGAGAGAAAGGAACGCTTTGCCGGAGAGTCAAAGTATCCGCTGAAAAAAATGCTTGCCTTTGCCATGGAGGGGATCACCTCACTGTCGGTAAAGCCTATAAGAATGATAACTACCCTTGGAGTAGGGATATTCTCCGTTAGCATTATCATGCTCATATACTTTCTTGTGCGGTATTTTACAGGCCATACTATTCAAGGCTGGACCTCCATTGCCCTTTCTGTATGGGCGATCGGCGGACTTCAGCTTCTGGCTATCGGAATTATCGGAGAATATATCGGGAAGATATACCTTGAAACCAAGGCAAGGCCTAAATATATAGTGGACAGATATCTTGATGATAAAGAATAAAAGGACGGCTTTATGCCGTCCTTTTTGTTATTCCTTACGCTCCCAGACAAGCTCTCCGAGATCATCTTCATTACTATTGAAATCACAATTATTACACACAGCCTTATTGTAATAAACCTTTACAGTTCTCAAAAGCGTATATGTGCCGTCGTCGTTTTTCACCTGCTCCGGATATTCACGATCGCTTTCAAGAGCTTCATTGTAGGTAGGCTTTCCGTTTTCAACGTCATACATATTCAACTGGCAAATCTTTTCTTTTTTTCCCGATGAAAAATATTTCTGCCAGATGTTCTGAGTATATCCCATAACAAAGACCTGATCGCCGCAAAGCTTTTCATCATTCGGTACACTTTCCGTAGCCGTTCCGTATGCACAGTGATAATTCAGGTCCTTTGTATACAGGTTGTAATTTCCGTTTCCGTCGTCTGTGATAACCAAGTGATCCTTTACCTCGTCATAGTCCATAGGAATCTCATACATGGTCATAAAGCAGAAGCCCCCTAACCCTATTGCAAGAGTACCTAAGACTGAGCCAAGCGCTATTATTACCTTTTTGCGCAGCAGCCTTGCTCTGAGCTTTTTTATGATACCTGCGTCCTTTACTGCCGGTATCGTAAGCTTTCTTTTCAGCCTTTCAAGCTCTTCACTGCATACGGTGCACTGTTCAAGATGCCTGCTGACAGCCTCGGCGGTTTCGCTGCTTACCGCTCCGTCTGCGTAGAGAGGGAGAAGATCCCCGATAATACTGCAATTAATTTCACTCATTTTCCTGCCTCCATTTTGTCTATAAGTCTGAGCCTTGCACGGTGATATGTGACCCTTGCCCAGCTTTCGCTTTTATTGAAGATACCTCCTATCTGCCTGAACGAAAGCTCCCCGAAGACTCTAAGGGAAAATACCTCCTTATAAGGCTCTTCCATACTATGCAGATATTCGTGTATCCTCATTGCCGACTCGTCGTCTGAAAGGCTGTCCTCAATGCTGATGCCCGAACTTACATCCTCCGGAACTTCCTCTCCTGTCATGCGGTTTTGCTTTTTACAGTGATTATAAAAGGTATTTTTGGCTATCTGACAAAGCCATACCCTTATATCACAGCTTCCTCTGAATTTATCTATATTTTTCAGAGCCTTGAAAAAGGTGTCCGCAGTAATATCCTCCGCAAGGCTTTCGCTGCCCGATATTCCCAAGGCATAAAGATAAACCGCCCTGTAATACTGCTCATACACCTGCTCAAAATCGGTCACATTCTCACCTCCCTGCATCTATAAGACAACGCTTGATCGGATTCGTTACAACAGGCACTAAAAAATTCCCGGCACTGTATATGTACCGGGAATTCAGATCATCCTATAACCTCTTTTGCAGCGTCAACAGTTTCCTTTGCGTCCTTTGCATAGTAGTCCGCACCAATACTGTCGGCATATTCCTGAGTGAGCACCGCTCCTCCTACTACCACCTTACAGTCAGCTCCGCTTTCACGCAAAAGCCTTATAGTTTCCTCCATGGATTTAAGAGTAGTAGTCATAAGGGCTGAAAGCCCCACAAGCTTTACCTTGTTCTCCAAAGCGGCTTTAACGACCTCCTCGCATGGAACATCCTTTCCAAGGTCTATAACAGTATAGCCGTAATTTTCAAGCAGCACCTTAACGATATTCTTTCCTATATCATGGATATCGCCCTTTACCGTTGCAAGAACGATCTTACCCTTGCTTACAGGAGCCTTGTCCGAGCGTATCATTCTTTCACGAATAACGCCGAAAGCCGCCTGTGCAGCTCCTGCATTCAAAATAAGCTGTGGCAGGAATATCTTACCCTTTTCAAAGGCTGCTCCAGCCTTGTCAAGGGCAGGGATCAGTATATCGTTAATTATCTCCATAGGCTCATGGCTTTCAAGCAGCGCCTTTGTAGCCTTTGCGCTTTCACCCTGGAGTCCATTTTCTATGGCGTGGGCAAGGCTTAGATCGCCCTCCGGCTTAGGAGCGGTTTTCTGCGGCTCTGCGTCATTGTATGCGGCGATAAATTCCGCTGAGTTTTTGTCTATATTTGCAAGAAGCCTATATGCCCTTACAGCTCCGGTCATGGACTCGACGTTAGGATTTATGATCGGAAGATCAAGTCCGTTTGTAAGCGCCATTGCAAGGAAATTCTGATTTATAAGAACCCTGTTTGGAAGTCCGAAGGATATATTGGATACGCCAAGGACTGTTTTCAGCCCAAGCCTTTCCTTTACCATTTTAACTCCCTTGAGAGTTTCCATAACAGCCGCCTGTTCAGCGGACGCCGTTAATGTAAGGCAGTCTATAAAAACATTTTCCTTAGGTATGCCGTATTCAAGAGCACGATTCAATATCCTCTCAGCTATAGCAAACCTCTCCTCCGCCTTTTGTGGAATACCGTTTCCGTCAAGGGTAAGCCCCACAACGCATGCTCCGTATTTCTTTACAAGAGGAAGAACGGTTTCCAGCGACTTTTCTTCACCGTTAACAGAATTTACTATCGGCTTTCCGCTGTATACCCTCAGAGCTGCCTCCAGCACCTCCGGTATAGTGGAGTCGATCTGAAGCGGAACGTCCGTTATGCCCTGGAGGGACTTTACTGTCCTGAGCATCATTTCCTTTTCGTCTATCTCAGGAAGCCCTACGTTTACGTCCAGTATATCCGCTCCTGCCTTTGTCTGCTCCAGAGCCTGATTTAAGATATAGTCCATATCGTTTCGTCTCAGAGCCTCTTTAAACAGCTTTTTGCCCGTTGGATTTATTCTTTCGCCGATTATCCTCGGCTGGTCTATAACCACTGTCTTCGATGGCGAGCATACTGCCGCAGGAATCAACGGCTCTATATGGGGGATATCCGTCCTTTCGAGTATTTCCCTTACCGCTTTTATATACTCAGGAGAGGTGCCGCAGCAGCCTCCAAATATTTTAACTCCGCTTTTTGCTACCTCAGCCATTTCCAGGGCAAACATTTCCGGAGTAACGTCATATTTATTTGTAACAGGGTCGGGAAGTCCTGCATTCGGCTTCATTATAACAGGCAGCCTTGTCCACCTGCAAAGCTCCTTTACCACCGGTTCAAGCTGCTTTGGGCCAAGGGAACAGTTTATTCCTATCGCATCCGCTCCCAGACCCTCAAGAGTAAGAGCCATTGAGGACACGCAGCAACCGGTAAAGGTTCGCATATTCTCCTCAAAGGTCATTGTGCATAAAACAGGCTTTTCGCTGTTTTCCTTTGCCGCCAGCACCGCCGCTTTCAGCTCCAGCAGATCGGTCATGGTTTCAAAGACGATCACGTCAGCCTCTGCGCCGGCAATGATCTGCTCCCTGAAAATGTCATACGCCTCGTCAAAGGAAAGCGTTCCGGTAGGCTCTAAGAGCTGACCTATCGGCCCTAAGTCAAGAGCTGTGAGAGCCCTTTGACCTGCCGCTTTCTTTGCGATCTTAACGGCAGCGCCTATTACCTCACTGACGCTTTTATTACAGCCTGAAAGCTTATATCTGTTTGCTCCGAAAGTATTTGCATAGATAATATCCGCTCCGGCGTCAATATATGCTTTGTGAATGCTTTCTATAAGCTCCGGTCTTTCAAGGTTCAAAAGCTCCGGTATTCCTCCTGCCTCCAGCCCAGACGCTTGCAGCATTGTTCCCATTGCGCCGTCAAGCATTACAAATTTTCTTTCAAGCAGTGTTTTAAAATCCACAGTGTCCACCTCGTTTCCTGTAAAGACAGGTTCTGTTCATAGCGCACATAGCGCAGCCCCGCCTTTTTTTCGGCAGAGGCTCACGGGACAGCCCCATAACAGCCGTTACCGATTTTCTCGGCGTAAGTATTCCGCTTTCACTTACGCAAAGACCTATTCTCTTCTGAGCGTTCAGAGCGCTTACAAAGTCCCTCTGCACTTCGATGGGGAAATCTCCATAGCCGGGTGAAAAGCGCCATGTTCCGTAATACCCCGGCAGCGCTGACAGTATTTCCTCATCAGCCATTACAAGAAACTGCTCTATAGCAGCGCTTGCCGCAGCGTCCATTGCAAAGGCAAGAGCCATGTCCGACACCTCGGCACGGCGTATTGCAGCGTCAGCTCCGGAGGAAAGAGTAGCGCATATAAGGGCTGCCCTTTCACAGCCCTCAAGATGCGCTTTTATATCGTTTCCCAAAAGCTCAAGACGGCAGCCGGAAAGGCTTATCCCGTCCTCACAGCGCAGTATATCAAACACCGCAAAGGTGTACTTAGGTCTTGCGTCCCTCAGCAGTATTTCCTCACATCTGTCAAGCAGGGCGCTGAGTTCCGGCTCAGGCTCGCCCTGATGCCCCATATATCTGAGGACTTCACTTCTTTCAATATGTTCAAGCTTTGCCAAATTAACTCCTTATGATACTCTCTACAGCCTCGCTGATTCTCCTTGCAACATACGGATTATTCATGGTATAAAGATGTATCCCGTCAACTCCGTGGGAGACAAGGTCAACTATCTGATTTACCGCATAGGCTATCCCTGCATCGCGGAGAGCCTCCGGAGAATGTTCGTATCTCTCCATGGTCTTTACAAATTTATCCGGAAGACTCGCACCGCACATTGTTACCATGCGCTCTATCTGCTTTTTGTTGACTACCGGCATGATTCCTGCCTCAATAGGAACATTGATCCCTGCAAGCCTTGTCTTTTCAAGAAATGAGTAAAAATACGAATTATCGAAAAATAGCTGGGATATAAGGTGAGTTGCGCCTGCATCAACCTTTTTTTTCAGATTGAGTATATCCGCAACCTTGTCAGGGTTTTCAACATGTCCCTCGGGATAGCACGCTCCGGCAATGTCAAAATCCCCGTGAGACTTTATAAACTCCACAAGCTCGCTTGCATATGTAAAATCCTTTTTTGGGGGTATATCAGGATTTATATCCCCTCTCAGCGCAAGTACATTTGTTATCCCGTGAGCTTTGAAATCGTCAAGGATCCTCACTATATCTTCCTTGGTATAGTTTATACAGGGCAGATGAGCCACCGGTTCAATGCCGTACTTGTCCTTTATGGTCGCAGCGATCTCACAGGTGGACGCCTTGCTGCCGTTTCCACCTGCTCCATAGGTCACGCTTATAAAGTCCGGGTGAAGTCCCCCCAGCTGCTCCAGAGTATTGTAGATCGTTTCAACAGGACTTGTCTTTTTCGGTGGAAATATCTCAAAGGAAAAGACAGTTCCCCTTTCAAACATTTTAGTTATTTTCATTTTAGTCTATGCTCCAATCAATTTCTTCCATTCCATGACTGCGAAGAAATTCATTTGTTTTAGAAAAATGCCTGCATCCGAAAAATCCATTATATGCCGATAAAGGACTTGGATGCGCACAGGTCAACACAAGATGCTGAGGATTTGTTATAAGCGCTGTTTTTGTACGGGCATTTGCTCCCCACAGCAAAAATACCATAGGCTTTTCACGCTGGTTTAACAGCCTTATAACGTCATCAGTAAACTGCTCCCAGCCCATACCCTTGTGACTGTTCGCAAGATTTGCCCTTACGGTGAGGACATTGTTTAAAAGGAGCACTCCGTGCTTTGCCCAGCTTGTAAGCTCCCCGTGTTTTCCGGTATTGTCGATACCCACATCCGTCTTTATTTCCTTGAAAATATTCACAAGGGACGGCGGAGGCGCTACTCCCTTCCGAACGGAAAAGCAAAGGCCATGAGCCTGCCCCTCCCCGTGATATGGGTCCTGACCGATAATAACAGCCTTTACATCGCTGTAAGAGGTGTATTTCAGTGCGTTGAATATGTCATACATACCCGGAAATATCCTCTGGGTTTTGTATTCGTTTATAAGGAACTGCCGCAGCCTTAAATAATACTCCTTTTTGAACTCGTCCTTTAACAGCTCGTCCCATTCATTTTCAAAGTGAACCATGGTTATCTCCATTCTTCCATCAGCAATAATTTCCTGCAAATACAATTTTATCACATTTTTATTTTCAATACAAGACCGCTCTTCCATATATAAAAAATATGGCTATTCAAAGTCTCAGGCAATAACACAGCACTATTATCTCAAGTACCCAACAGACCGTCCTTACCTCTACGCCACATGGCATCCTGTGATAGTGACCGCTGCTGCGATCTTTCCGGTTTCGTCCATAACGTCAATGCGGTAATAGCAGGTGGTTCTTCCGTCCTTTACGCAATGCGCCTCAGCAGTGAGAAGCTCTCCCTTTGCCGCACCTAAAAAGGCAATATTGGTGCTTATTGAAACCGTCCTCATCCTCTTCCAGTTAGAGGCTACCGCAAAGGCGAAATCCGCAAGAGTGAAATATACCCCTCCCATAACTCCGCCCATGGCGTTTTTATGACGGCTTGTAAGCTTCATGCTGCACTTTGCATAGCCTTCGCCGATCTCATCAATAACTGCGCCGTTTTCAGTTGCAAACCTATCCTCTGAAAAGGCTTTTCTTACATCTTCAATGTTTTTTTCCATTACTTTTATCTCCTCGTTTATGCTTGTTTCTGAGCATGGAAAAGAACTCCGAAAGCAGCTCGGAGCATTCCTTTTCCATGATGCCGCCGTTAGCCTCGGGAATATGGTTATAAGGAAGCGAGAACATTTCCTGCACAGAATATGCCGAGCCTGCTTTTTTGTCATATGCTCCGAAAACAACTCTGTCGAGCCTTGCATTTATGACCGCTCCGCAGCACATAGGGCATGGCTCGAGAGTAACATAAAGGACACAGCCCGAAAGTCTCCAGCCTCCAAGCTTTAAGGAAGCCTCCCTGATAGCTTCGATTTCCGCATGGGCAAGGGGATTTTTATCAGTTTCTCGCCGGTTATAGCCCCTGCCGACTATTTCGCCGGTGCTTCTTTTCACCACAACTGCTCCCACAGGGACCTCACCTATATTATATGCCCTTTTTGCAAGCTTTAATGCGGCTTCCATATAAAACAAATCGTCCAGAAACAACATTCCTTTCAAATGATTAAGGCAATACTGCACAAAGATTGTGTGCAGATTGCGTAGTCAGATTTTTCGTCAGATTGCATAAAAAGCTCGCAGGCATACTTGCGTATGTCAAGAGCTTTTTGTGTGATATGATGAAAAATATGCGCCCGAAGGAAGTGCCCTTGGGGTACAAGCAAGATGCGTGCAAAGCCGTCAGGCGTGCTTTGTGCGGTATTGCCTTAAAGTACCCGTCAAAAGAACGGGTACTCCATTTTTACTTTATTTTCTTAGCTATCTCATCCACAAGCTTTTCAAGGAGAGCGCTCTGGCTCATTGAACCCAGATCCCCCTCACGTCTTGAACGTACTGAAACTGTTTCAGATTCTGCCTCGTTATCCCCGGCAATGATCATATACGGAACCTTTTCAAGCTGTGCCTGTCTTATCTTATAGCCCATCTTTTCAGCTCTGTCGTCGATGGTGCAGCGGATTCCTGCGGCTTCAAGCTTCTCGGAAATACCTCTCACATAATCAAGATGCCTGTCTGCAATAGGAATAAATCTTACCTGCTCCGGCGCAAGCCACAGCGGAAATGCTCCGGCATACTTTTCAATGAGCAGTGCCAGTGTTCTCTCATAGCAGCCAAGAGATGTCCTGTGAATGATATACGGTCTTTTTCTTGTGCCGTCAACGTCTATATATTCCATGCCAAACTTCTCGGCAAGCATCATATCTATCTGTATCGTTACGATAGTATCCTCCTTGCCGTATACGTTTTTGCACTGGATATCAAGCTTTGGTCCATAGAAAGCGGCTTCGTCAATACCGATCTCATAGTCAACGCCCAGATCGTCAAGAATTTTTCCCATAGCCGACTGAGCATGCTCCCACTGCTCCGCAGTACCCTCATACTTGTTCTTAGGATTTGCAGGATCCCACTGTGAGAAACGGAAGGTACAGTCCTCAAGAAGCCCTACTGTTCCAAGGAAGTATTTTGCAAGCTCCAAACAATCCTTAAATTCCTCTTCAAGCTGCTCCGGACGCAAGATCAGATGTCCCTCTGAAATAGTGAACTGTCTTACACGGATAAGTCCGTGCATTTCGCCGCTGTCCTCGTTTCTGAAAAGCGTTGAGGTTTCTCCCAGCCTCATAGGAAGATCACGGTAGGAGCGCTGTCTGTTTAAAAACACCTGATACTGGAAAGGACATGTCATAGGACGCAGCGCAAAGCATTCCTTTGTTTCGTCGTTCGGATCGCCCAGCACAAACATTCCGTCCAGGTAATGATCCCAGTGTCCGGATATTTTATAAAGCTCCCTCTTTGCCATAAAAGGTGTTTTTGTAAGGAGGTAGCCGTGCTTCTGTTCAACGTCTTCGACCCATCTCTGTAAAAGCTGTATAACTCTTGCTCCCTTTGGAAGAATGATCGGAAGTCCTTGACCGATGTAGTCAACTGTAGTGAAAAGCTCCAGCTCCCTGCCAAGCTTATTGTGGTCACGCATTTTTGCGTCCTCACGGCGTTTCAGCTCTTCTTCAAGCATGGACGCCTTCGGGAAAGCTGTTCCGTAAACTCTTGACAGCATCTTGTTTTTCTCACTGCCTCTCCAGTATGCGCCTGTGCAGGAAACAAGCTTGAAAGCCTTTACAACGCCTGTTGACATAAGGTGAGGTCCTGCGCAGAGGTCTGTAAAATCTCCCTGCTTGTAAAATGAAATAGGCTCGCCCTTTCCGGCATGCTCCTGACAAAGCTCAACCTTATAGCTCTCGCCCTGCTCCTCCAGCATTTTTATTGCCTCCTCAGGGGAGAGCTCAAACTGCTCCAAAGGAATATTTTCTTTTACGATCTTTTTCATTTCACCCTCAAGCTTTTCAAGCTCCTCGGCTGTGAAAGGCTGCTCAAGGTCAAAATCATAATAAAATCCATTATCCACCGCAGGACCGATGGCAAGCTTTACATTCGGGTAAAGCCTTTTTACAGCCTGTGCAAGTATATGGGATGCCGTATGCCAGAACGCCTTTTTGCCCTCCTGAGTATCAAAGGTCATGACTTCAAATTCACAGTCGCTGTCAATAACGGTTCTGAGATCCTTTACCTCTCCGTCAATTTTAACGCAGCATGCCGCCTTGTAAAGTCCGGCGCCTATGCCCTTAACGATATCGCAGGCTCTGCTGCCTGCCTCTGCCTCACGGACACTTCCGTCTTTCAGCGTAAGCTTAATCATATCTTTCTACCTCCGTTTAAAACTTTATATAATTTATTTTTTGCACGTCTTCCAAGCTGCCAGAACAGCCAGTTCATTATACCGTAGCCTGAAGCTCCGATTATAACAACGATCAGGAATGAAAGCAGCCTCACCGATCCGAAAAGGGTAAAGGGGATCAGAAAAAGAGCTATGGCAAGAAATACTATTCCCCAGCCGTATATAACTGCTTTTGCAGCCGCAGCAGGCTCCATTACAGCCTTGATTTTTGAGCAATCCTTTCCAGAGGATATCTTTCCCCTTATGATCGGATTGAATGCGCTGAACTTTACCTTTTCGCCCACCGTAGCGCTTATACAAAAGCCGGAGGCGTCTGTTTTTCCACAGAAATATTTTTCACTGCTGTGAATGTCCCTGCTCATATTTTTCCTGAGTATATCTTCAATTTCACCCTTTGTATAACGGGTCTTCAGCTTAAAGCTGTCATAGGGTATCAAATTCATTTTACTCTCCATACTGTTTTGAAGGGCATATAAAAAGCCCCTCAAACCTCAGAAAGGTTCAAGGGGCGATATAGACCGCTGTTCCACCCTTATTCGCACAGGGATATACCCATGCCTCATAAAAGCGCTCTTTAACGGGAGCTTCCGCCGGGTATTGGCCGGACTCAAAGGCGGTGTACCTCATACCTGCTGCGATCCTGCTTTCAGCCGGTGACAGAATCTCTCTTTAGCAAGCTTTCCTGCATAAGGTCTTCCTTATCAACGTTTTATTGTTTGATTAACATAATAGCACGATTTATGTCTTTTGTCAAGAGAAATAGCTTTAAAACTTATTCGCTGTACTTTGAATCTATTCCCAGATATTCCTCCAAGGTTAGTCCGCTGTTATATACCTTTTCAGCGGCTTCCTCCCCAAGATAGCGGACATGCCAAGGCTCGTACTTATATCCGGTAATATCCTCCTTGCCCTTTGGATAACGGATAATGAAGCCGTATTTATAACAGTTCTCCTTTACCCAGTCGGACTCCGGAGTATCGGCAAATGAATCATCTATGGAGTTCATGTCTATTGCAAGTCCGGTCTGATGCTCGGAATGTCCCGGACGTGCGGAAAATGTATCAGCCGTTTCGCTGCCGTACATGCTGCTGTAGTTGTTATATATCTTGTTTTGATATTCATATGAGCGGTAGCCGGAGGCTATCCATATATTAAGTCCTTCGTCTGCTGCGTCCGCAGCCATACGTTTAAACGCCGCTTCAGCCTCCGGGTCAAGTCCGGGAGCATAGTCTTGGGGCAGCGAATAGCTTTTATTTACAACAAGGATACCGTCAATATATGTTATTCCGTCCCTTTCCTCGATCTTCTTCTCGCCGTCTTCGACTGTTACCGGTATCTCAGCCAACGCCCCGTTATAAGCCCCATAGTTGACATTAATGGTACACTTTCCCTCTCCGACAGCAGTTACCGTTCCGTCGCTGTTTACAGTTGCGACACTGCTGTCAGAGCTTTCCCATGAAACGGTCTTGTCCACGTCCTCAGGAGAGAAAGTAAGAGTTATCGTTTCAGACTCGCCGACTTTCAGATTAAGCTCCGACGGATCGGGAGTTATTCTGACTCCACCCTCGGGCTCGCCTCCCACAGGCTCCCCGCTTTCAGATGCGCTGCCATTGGAGGATATAGATGATCTCGGGGTATCGTCTATCTTTTTCCTGCCTTTCAATACATGACATATGCCGAATATCATTACGGCTATGATCAGTATTAGGCATATTATAAGCAGTCCAAGCTGTCTGCACTTATATTTGTTCATTTTCTTTCTGTCTGACATAAGTATGTCTCCCTTCGTCAGAATCCTGCGTTTTCTGTATTTCCTATTAATATTATAACATGATTCACAAATTTTGTCTCACAAATTTTGTTATGAAGTTCTATTGAAATCTATTGATTTTAAACAAAGAATGTTGTATAATTACTGTAGGGTATTATGATTGCTTAAAATCGAAGCAAAGCTTTGATAAGCTTGATTTATGCAACCTGCAATTATTTTATGAAGGAGAGTGTTAAAAATGAAGTTAAAGTCAAAAATTCTTTCTGCTTTGACTGCATGTGTTATGGCTCTGACCATGTCGGCTGTGACATTCACAGGCGCAGGCGCTTCGGAAACTACCGACCTGACCGACCAAATGGAGTGGGGAACTGTCGAGATCGGCGGCGGTGGATTTGTTTCCGGCATAGTAACAGGCCAGAAAGAAATGTACCTCAGAACGGACGTAGGCGGTGCCTACAAATACAATTATGAAACGAAAAGATGGGAACAGCTTTTAGGCTTCCTGAATGAAACTGACAAAGGTCTTCTCAGCGTCAGCGGTATGGCTATCGACCCGACTGACGACGACACTGTTTATTTCCTCTGCGGCTGCGCTTATTTCTCAGACGCAAGAACGGAAATTTTAAAGACAACGGACGGCGGTAAGACCTTTACCCGTACAGACGTTACCGATATGATCCAGTGTCATGCAAACGGTGACGGACGTGAGTGCAGCGAGCCTATCGCTATTGACCCGGAAGATCCTAACACTATCTATGCCGGCGGCGACGTAACAAGCGGTGATTCATGCCTTATCAAGTCAACTGACGGCGGTAAGACATGGAATCCTGTTAAGGGCTACAGCGACGCTGTTGAGTATCCTTACACAATCAAATGGCCTTTCTGGACTGATCACATGGTAAAGGCTGTTACAGCGGACGGAGAGCAGTCCTATAACCTTCAGAACGGCGTTGCTACTATCCACATCGAGGGCGGCAAGGTCTATGTAGGAACCTCTGTAAAGGGACAGACTAATATCCATGTAGCAGACGTTGACAAGGACGTGTTCACCGAGTTGAGCGCTGATCTCCCTACAGATAATTATCCTGTAACTATCAGCAGCGACTATAACGGCAACATCTTTGTTACCTACATTGCAGGTCTTGCTTTTTCAGGCGCTGCCGGCGGCGCATACAAATACAATATCGAAAGCGGCAAGGTAACGGATATTTCACCGGCTGGAAATGCATTCGGTATGATCACAGTTGACAAGTCAAACCCGAATAACCTCCTTACAAGAACCTGCGGCGTCTGGTCCGACCAGTGGTATGAAAAGGAATGGACCGATGGCAGCATTGCCTGGGGCGACCATTTTTACAGGTCTACCGACGGCGGCGAAACCTGGGACGATATCACTCCGGGTCAGCAGAAGGGACAATATACCGATAACCACTATTTCGTATCAGAGCCTATTGACACTAACGGCTATAAATGGATATACGGCAAGGCAGTCCACTGGGGAAGCGGTATTCTTCTTGATCCGAGAAACCCTGACAAGATTCTCCTGACATCCGGTAACGGTGTATTTGCCTGCGACAATGTTTGGGCAGAAAAAGGCATTCAGTTCTATTTCGACCCTGCCGGCATCGAGGAGGTCGTTGCTCTTGATATGGTAAGCGTTCCGGGAGGACCAGCTTATTCGGCGATCGGTGACTATGACGGCTATAAGCATACAGACGTTAACACTATCGGCCTTCAGCACTACCCTAACATGGGTTCAACAGGCGCTATCGGATACTGCCCTCAGAATCCGAAGGTTCTGGTGAGATTTGCAGAGAACGAGGGCAAGGGATATTACACGACTGACGGCGGAGATACATGGACTGCTATGGCAGATGCCGGCGGTACTGGCGGCAGAGCTGCTATCACAAAGCTTGAAGACGGCACATACAGAATATTCCACGCAACCAGCGGCGGAAAGGTTCAGTACAGCGACGACTTTGGCGGATCATGGTCAAATTGCTCAGGTCTTAAAGGAAGCAAGGTTCCGGGCGTTTTCGTTGAACCTGATAAGCCAAACATTGTTTACGTTTACACTGCACAGTATAACGATTATTGGGCAAGCGATACAACAAAGACGGAACCTACACTGGAAGACGCTAACTATGCCCTTATGGTAAGTAACGACTACGGCGCAACATTCACATGCCAGACTGTATGCAAATATGACGCATGCGATGTTGCAAACAAGATAGGCTACCTTGGAGAGGGTCAGTTCGTTCTTGGCGCAGGCTATAACGGTGCATATATTTCAACCGACTTCGGAAAAACAACAACAAAGCTTGAAAATGTTTACTACTGCAAAACTATCAGCTACGGCGCTCCGGAAAAAGAGGGGGATGTAAATACCCTTTATATGTTCGGCAGACCGCAGGAATCAGACCCTGAGGGTATCTACCGTTCACAGGACGCAGGTCAGACATGGGCTCTTATCAACAAGGATAAAGTTTACGGCGGCCCAGGAAACGGCAACTTCCTCGTTGGCGATCTGAACGAATTTGGTATGGTTTATATGTCAACAGTCGGCTGCGGTATCGTTTACGGACGTCTTTCCGACAATCCTGATAAGCCTGATCCAACGAAAGAAACAAATCCTTCAGAAAGCACAGCCGAATCAAGTTCATCTTCTACAGAAAAACTTCCAACAGGATCGGATATTGTTGAGGTTACATTATATGGCGATGTTAATTTAAGCGGAGATGTTGATATTCAGGACTTAGTAGCGCTTTGTAAATATTTTGCTGATGGCGACGCTTATCCGCTAAGCGCGCAGGCAATGGCAAATGCAGATGTTTTTACTGATGGTACGCTTGGTTTATCGGATTCTATTCTGCTTTTAAAATATGTTTCAGGTCAGATTACAGCTAATGATTTTGGACCTCAGGAATAAAATTCTATATTTAATATAAAAACGGTGGGGAGAAATCCCGACCGTTTTGTTTTTACTGTGAATCATTAAAAAAAGGAGCTGCCCTGCAAAACGCACAACAGCTCCTTAAAAATATCACTTCACATACTTTAATCCGTCAATAATCATATCAGCACAGCTTTCGATTCCAAGAACCGAGCTGTTAAGGCACATGTGGTAATTCTCCTTCATGCCCCACTTCCATGAAGTATTTTCATCATAAAATGCCGCTCTTCTCTTATCGTTTTTCTTGATGATATAATCCGCAGCCTTTGCATCAACGCCGTATTCCTCAACAGCTCTTTTCACTCTGTCTTCATCGGACGCACATATAAACACGTTAAGACAATTCACCATATCACGAAGAATATAGTTTCCGCATCTTCCGATTATAACGCAGCTTCCGCTTTCAGCCATACGGCGGATGATCTTGCTCTCCTCGAAATAAAGCTTGTCGGACATTGCTATTGCGCTGTCAACAGTATTGACAGGTCTTGCCGCAAGGGAAAGCCTGAACAAGAGGCTTCTGGTTACATTTTCCTCAACGCTTTCAAGATATTCCGGTGAGATCTGGCTTTTTTCAGCAGCCTCAACAAGTATCTCCCTGTTGTAGCACGGTATCCCCAGCTTACGGGCAACGATCTGTCCAATCTGAAGACCTCCGCTTGCATACTGACGTTCGATTGTGATTACTTTTTCCATGATTTAGTTCCTCCTTTTTATAACTTTTATTGAAATGCAAATTATTGACGTTAAATAAGTTTTGCCCCCTCAGGATGCCTGAGTGAACTGCGAGTTGTAGAGATCTGCATAGAATCCGCCGGCAGCCATAAGCTGGTCATGGCTTCCCTGTTCAATAACATCTCCGTCCTTCATAACAAGTATTATATCAGCATTTTTTATAGTTGAAAGTCTGTGAGCGATTATAAAGCTTGTTCTGCCCTCCATAAGGTTATCCATAGCTTTTTGTATCATTACCTCTGTTCTTGTATCAACAGAGCTTGTAGCCTCGTCAAGTATCATTATTTTATTATCCGCAAGTATCGCCCTTGCAATTGTCAGCAGCTGCTTCTGACCCT
Source organism: uncultured Clostridia bacterium (assembly GCA_947586185.1). Lineage (GTDB taxonomy): Bacteria > Bacillota > Clostridia > Oscillospirales > Ruminococcaceae > Porcipelethomonas. The sequence goes on along the minus strand of CANPXN010000026.1, from coordinate 4,265 downwards.
GTGAAACGTTTGTAGCATCCTCGTTAAGCTCCATGTTATAGCCTCCCGGCAGAGTCTGTATAAACTGATGAACATGAGCCGCCTTTGCAGCGCTTATTACCTCTTCGTCAGTAGCGTCAAGGCGTCCATAGCGTATATTCTCCATGATACTGCCTTTAAAGAGCCATGTGTCCTGCAAAACCATGCCGAACGCCTCTCTAAGCTCGCTTCTGTTAAAGCTTTTTACATCCCTGCCATCAAGGGTAATGCTTCCGCTGTTTACGTCATAAAAACGCATCAGCAGCTTTACCATAGTAGTTTTGCCTGCACCGGTAGGACCTACTATAGCAATTTTCTGACCCGGCTTAACATCTACGCTGAAATCGCCTATTATTATCTTATCCGGATTGTAGCCGAACCTTACATGGTTAAAGCTTATCTGTCCGGTTATATTATCAACTGAGGACGGATTTTCAACAGTCTGGTCTTCTTCGTCTTCGTCAAGAAATTCAAAAACTCTCTCAGCAGCGGCTGCCGTTGACTGGAGCATGTTTGACGCCTGAGCTATCTGCGTTATAGGCTGAGTAAACTGTTTTACATACTGGAAGAAGGACTGGATATTACCCACCTGTATCTTTCCATTTAAAACAAGATATCCTCCAAAAATCGCAACTGCAACATAACCTAAATTGCCCACGAACTGCATTACCGGCTGCATAAGACCTGACAGGAACTGTGATTTCCATGCGGACTCATATAAAATTTCGTTTGTTTTCTCAAATTCCTCAATACATTTTTCCTCACGGTTAAATGCTTTTACAACCATTTGCCCGCCATAGACCTCTTCTACCTGACCATTTATTTCACCTAAGTATTTCTGCTGGTTCTTGAAGTGCTTCTGGGATTTTCCAACAACAAGCATTACAAGCAGTCCTGACACAGGAAGCGTAAGCACTGCAATAATAGTCATACTCGGGCTTATAGTCAGCATCATTATAAACACGCCTATAAGCGTGGATACTGAGGTTATTATCTGAGTAATACTCTGATTAAGGCTCATTCCAAGGGTATCAACATCGTTTGTAATACGGGAAAGAACCTCGCCGTGAGTTCTTGACTCAAAATAATTCATTGGCATACGATTTATTTTTTCGGACAGCGCCTTTCTCAGCTTATAGCATATCTTCTGTGAAATACCCGTCATAAGCCAGCCCTGGAGCGCTGAAAATCCTGCACTGATAACATAAAGCCCCAGAACAATAAGAAGTATTCTTCCTATAGCCTTAAAGTCAATATCACCTGTACCGCTTATTTTAGCCATAAGACCGCTGAAAAGCTCGGTCGTAGCGTCACCCAGCTTATCAGGGCCGAGAATGTTAAAAGCAGTACTTGCTATTGCAAATATTATAACGGCTACAACACCGATTTTATACTGACCGATATAGCTTATAAGCTTTTTTAAAGTTCCCTTAAAATCCTTTGCCTTTTCGCCGCCTGCCATACCTCCGCCCATAGGACCGTGTCGCATTGGTTTTCTCTCAGCCATTACTGCTCACCTCCGCTTAATTCCTTTTCAGAAAGCTGTGAATAAGCGATCTGTCTGTAGATATCACAGTCTGCCATAAGCTCCTTATGACTTCCTATACCGGCAATTCTACCCTCGTCAAGAACGATTATCTGATCTGCATTCAGTATAGTGCTTATGCGCTGAGCAACGATAATGACAGTGCTGTCATGAACCTCTTTTTTAAGGGCTTCACGGAGCTTTACATCAGTCTTATAGTCAAGAGCTGAAAAGCTGTCGTCGAATACATATATCTTAGGGTTTTTAGCAATAGCTCTTGCAATTGAAAGTCTTTGCTTCTGACCGCCGGAAACATTTCCGCCTCCCTGAGAGATCTCGCTTTCAAATTTGCGCGGCTTGCTCTCCACAAACTCGGATGCCTGAGCAATTTCAGCCGCCTTGCGGACTGTATCATCACTTGCATTTTCATCGCCAAAGCGGAGATTTGACGCAATAGTTCCGGAGAAAAGCACTGCCTTCTGAGGAACATAGCCGATAACCGCCCTCAGGTCATGCTCTCTGAGAGTTCTTATATCAATACCGTCAATAGTGATAGAGCCTTCGGTTACGTCATAAAAACGGGGAATCAAATTCACAAGGGTGGACTTGCCCGAACCGGTACTGCCTATAATAGCAGTAGTCTGACCGGGTTTAGCGGTAAAGCTTATATCAGCAAGAACCTTTTCATCAGCTCCGGCATAGGTAAAGCTTACATTATTAAAGCATACCTCTCCCTTAACATTTTCAGGAAGACTTCCGCTGCCGTCCTTAATAGAGGATTCAGTTTTCATGACCTCATTGATCCTGTCCGCGGAAACAGCTGCTCTCGGAGCCATTACGGAAATCATTGTGATCATAAGGAATGACATAATTATGATCATTGTGTAGGTTATAAACGCCATCATATCGCCAACCTGAATATCTCCGGTGTCAACGCCGTGGCTTCCTACCCATATAATAAGAACGGAAATACCGTTCATTATAAGCATCATGACCGGCATCATAAAGGTCATAACACGGTTTGTAAAGAGATGCGTTCTTGTAAGCTCTCTGTTAGCCACGTCGAAGCGTTCCTCCTCGTGCTTTTCACGGCTAAAGGCTCTTATGACCGGAAGTCCTGTGAGTATTTCCCTGGCAACAAGGTTAAGCTTATCAACAAGAGTCTGCATTATCTTGAATTTAGGCATAGCCACTTTCATAAGTACAGCAACAAGTACCATAACGGCAGCAACGCCTACGGCAATTACCCATGCCATGGAGGTATCGGTATTGAGAACCTTTAAAATTCCGCCTATACCTAAAATAGGAGCATAGAGAACGATTCTCAGCAACATAACTGTTACCATCTGTATCTGCTGAATATCGTTTGTACTTCTTGTGATAAGGGATGCTGTTGAAAAGTCATTCATTTCCTTACCGGAGAAAGAAACCACCTTGCGGAAAAGACCTTCACGAACAGTTTTACCAATTTTAGCCGCTATAATTGAAGCTAAGAATCCCACAATAATGCTCATAGCCATAATTCCCAAGGAGCATCCCAGCATTTTTATGCCTGCCCTAAAAAGATAGCTGTTTTGCATAGCGCTGAGATCAACACCACATGCTTCATATTCCGATTTTATAAAGGCCATGACCGACTGCTTGACAATGGATTCCGGCATCTGGGACATCTGCTCACTGGTTTTCTCATAAACCATAGAAGTTATGTCCTTATCAGTGCCTTTTAGAGATGCTGCCGTTTCAAAAAATTCGTCAGCGCTCATACCTGTCATTTTCTCGCTGTCTTTGGACAATGAGAAGAGAATCATTGCACCGACCTCAAATTCCTTTTCAGCCTCCGAAGAATAGCTTTCGTTTTTTCTGATCATCAAATCCTGATTCATGACCTCAGGGTATTCATCCCTATAGCTTTCCTCTCCGGCGCTTACAGCCGTATACTCCTTTTCCAATGCATCATCGCTTAAAAACAGAGCAATTTTGTCATACTGGCTTTTTCTTATTACTTCCGGGAGAGTATCTTCAATTCCTCCCTGCTGAATGCCGACATCCACTATTTTGGACGTATACTCCGGCAGCGCAAGGTCAAAAAAAGCCTGAATAATGAGCAAAACCACAATTGCCAACACCTGAAGCTTGTAATCCTTTAGGTATTTAAGAAGCTTACCCAACTGCATTCATCCTTTCTCTGTATTGGTTTTTATCTATATGAACCCAAATCTACCCGCATAATATATAAAAACAAAGCTGATACCTTAAATAAGATATCAGCTAATTAATGAGCCGGCGTTGTTCTATCTTCCCGGGTCGTCTCCAACCAAGTATTTTTGACGCAGATGAGCTTAACTTCCGTGTTCGGCATGGGAACGGGTGGATCCTCATCGCCATTAACACCGGCTTATTATTTAATTATCCTATCATGGTGACCCGTACCAGACTCGAACTGGTGATGCCGCCGTGAGAGGGCGGAGTCTTAACCGCTTGACCAACGGGCCAATGTTGGTGCACCATCGGGGGCTCGAACCCAGGACCCACTGATTAAGAGTCAGTTGCTCTACCAACTGAGCTAATGGTGCATATTCAACGTAGTTTATTATAACATATAAACCCGTTAATGTCAAGCTTTTTTTCAAAAAACTCCAAAAATTTTTTTCAACTAAAACTGAAAGAAAAGTAAGGAACACAGAGAACAAAAGGAAAAGCCCTCGACCGATTAGTACCTGCT
>CANPXN010000025.1 GCA_947586185.1 uncultured Clostridia bacterium | reverse complement strand
TTTTTGATACTCAAAAAGCTCGAAAAATCGGGCACAAAAGGGAACAAAAGACCACAAAAGAAATTAAAACGCTTCACTGATTTAAAAACTTAAAATCCCTCGATAGCAATATCGTACCGGTTCAAGTCCGGTCAGCGGCACCATATTGGTGATACTAAATAGCTGTACACCGCATAAAGCCCGTAGCTACGGGCTTTATTTGCATTTTAGGGGCGAAAATTTCAAGGTCAAAACCATGGCTGTTTTTTCAAGGTTTTTACCGACTTAGGGGATTTGAACCCTCGACAAAGCAAATTAAGGAAAAATTCAAGGCATATTTGAGAAAAATAATCTCAGATATGCTTTTTTTCATATTGAAATAGTATCCAAAGTTTGAAAGACCGTTTTGTCTAATATCACGAATTGAAGTGATGTTAAACAAAGCGGTCTTTTTTGTTTTCCGAAAGGAGGGAAATGACAAAAACAAGAAAGCCGCAAAAAGTTAGGAGGTTTAAATGAAAAAGTTAAATTTTAACAGTACGCTTAATCACAAGCAAAGCGATTACAAAACACGTGAAGTAATTGTTGAAAAGGTGATCACGCTCTATGGCAATCACTTTTCTGAGCTGAGAGATCATCCCTTGCGTGATGATACGTATATCGCAGAAAATCGTGATCTGATGTATATCGACAGCAATGATACCGCTCATTGTCTGCTAATGGTTGACAGCGACAACGGTGATGGTATTCTTGTGGAATCCGAGGGCAGTAATTATGCCCGTAAATCTCAATTCATACCAAATGCAAGAGCATTGATTGAAAGCAACGAGCTGACAGTTTCTGAAAGGAAACTGCATAGAGAATTAAAGGAGATAGCCGATAAGATAGCAGAATTTGCCCATTGCGGTGAGAACAGTTTTGTTTTTGAGGAGTTGCTTGAAAAATCCGATTTGGACTTTAAATCACTTCTGCGTGATTCTGTGGTGAAAATGCTGCAGGAGCGTGAGGACATTCAAATGGCTGAGAGCCACTCTATCGATGTAGATTTTCAACCTGATATCATAGTTGAAGCTAAGCCTACTCAGGAACTGACACTTTATTGTCCTCTGCACATCGTCAGAGAATATGACGAATCAGAGTATGAGTTTGATGAAGAGGTCATAGATAAACAGGAGATAATTCCGTCAAAGTATGCAGTAGATTGTGCAGATGAGATCAATAATTTCATTCAGGATTATTCTGAACCGGAAGAAGAGCATCGTGGACTTATGGTTTACTTTGACGATAATCCTGCCGTCAGCGAAAAAGTTTTCTCGGCTATCCCATCGGTTAAGGAAATTAACGGCGAACTTATGGGAGTGTTTGAGTGCCAGATCACTGAGGAATTAACAAGCGATGAATTGAGAGATCTGCGTGAATATCTTTCGGGACAAGCAAGTGATGGTTGGGGTGAGTCGGTCGAGCAGCGTCCTATCAAAACGGCTGATTACGGCGAGATTTATGTAAGCTTCTGGAATGACAGCGATGATTGGTCGTTGCAAACGTCTGAAGAAATGGGTCTTGAGCAGTCTGAAGATTTATCGGAAGAACCCGAAATGACAATGTGAGGTATAAGTTTTATGTACAATGAAAGAAAAGTTGAAATGCTTAAAAAAAGTTATCCCGAAGGCACAAGAATATGCCTTGACAGCATGGAAAACGATCCTCATCCGATTCCGCCGGGTACTAAAGGGACAGTGGAATTCGTTGACGATTGTGGAAGTGTTTTCTGCAAATTTGATAATGGAAGAAGTTTGGGTATGATCCCCGGCGAGGACAGTTTTCATAAGATTCAGGAAGAAGCTCAGACCGAGGAAATCTGTGAGGAACTTGCGGAAGAACCCGATATGAATATGACAATGTAGCGGTTAAGTTTTGAAAAAGACTTAGCCGCTTTTTTGTACCCAAATGAAAGGAGGTTCAATGATAAGATATTTTGATATTTTCGCAGGGATCGGCGGTTTTCGCTCCGGACTGGATAAAGCCGGAGGGTTTAAATGTGTCGGTTATTGCGAGATAAACAAATATGCAAAATTGGCATACGAAACGCTTTACGACACTGAAAGCGAGGTGTTTTACGATGACGCAAGAAAAATCGATCCAAACGAGCTGCCGGATTTCGACCTTGTTTGCGGAGGCTTCCCTTGCCAAAGTTTTTCAATTGCTGGAAAAAGGGGTGGCTTTGACGACGCAAGAGGAACTCTGTTCTTTGAAATTGCCAGAATTGTCGCCGTTAAAAAACCTAAATATCTGTTGCTTGAAAACGTTCCCGGTCTCCTATCGCATGACTCAGGCAGGACGTTTGCGGCCATCCTCGGTGCGTTGGATGAATTGGGGTACGATGTCACATGGCAGGTGCTTAACAGCGCAGATCATCATGTCGCCCAATCCCGAAAGAGAGTGTATATTGTCGGATTTCTTAGAGAAAAATGCACCGGCAGAGTATTGTCTTTCACCGACGCAAACCCAAAGGCTCTTATACAGCGCATTCCCGGAAAAGAAGGAAACCGAGTCTACTCCCCAAAAGGATTGAGCATAACCCTGACAAGTCAGGCAGGCGGTTTTGGCGGTAAAACTGGTCTTTATGAAATCTTGGGACTGCCCATAAAAGTCAAGACAAAGGCAGGCTATCAGATTGCAATGCCCGGCGATAGTATCGACCTTGCATATCCGAATCTGAATTCAAGGCGAGGTCGTGTGGGAAATGAAATTGCTCACACTCTTACGACAAGCTGCAATCAAGGATATTATGCCATGTTTATAGACATGAATCCCGATCCGAAAATCACAGAACTTGCAAGGTGCATAACCACTCGTCAGGACAGCGGCATAAGTAAGCATAAAGGCGAACATTCCGGCGTTATGCTGATAACTGAGCCAATAGCTGTGCTTACTCCCGAAAAGGCAAACGTCCGTCAGCAAGGCAGACGCTTCAAACAGCCGAACGAGCCTATGTTTACCATAACCGTTACCGACAGGCATGGAGTGGTGTATTATGGGTATATTCGCAAGCTGATGCCATTGGAAGCGTGGCGTTTGCAGGGGTTTACCGATGAACAATTTTTCAAAGTTCAGGCAGTCGGAATGTCCGATGCACAGCTCTACAAACAAGCAGGAAATGCTGTAACAACAACGGTTGTAGAAGCTGTTGCAAAGTTTATTTTGGAAATAGATAAGGAGAATGCGAATGGATCAGATGATAAAAATTTTTGAAAATGAGGAATTCGGTTCGATGAGAACCTTAGAAGAAAGCGGTAAAGTTTTCTTTTGCGGTAAAGATGCAGCGACGGCTTTAGGATACAGAGATACGGTAAATGCATTAAAAGCTCATTGTAAAGAAGATGGGGTGGTGATTCACCACCTCATCGATTCTATGGGCAGAAAGCAAGCTGCAAAGTTTATTTCAGAGGGAAATCTGTATAGATTGATCTCACATTCAAGACTGCCATCGGCAGAAAAATTTGAAAGCTGGATCTTTGATGAAGTTCTTCCAACGATCAGGCGAACCGGAGGCTACGTTGCCAATGAGGATATGTTCATTGAGAACTATCTCCCATTTCTGGAAGAACCGTATCAAGGTCTTTTCCGTCTGCAGATGATGGCAATAAATCAGCTTAACGAGCGTATCCGCCATGATCAGCCGTTGGTGGAGTTTGCAAATCAGGTATCAAATACCGACAATCTTATCGATATGAACGCTATGGCGAAGCTCGCTATTGAAGAAAATATTCCGATTGGAAGAAACAGGCTGTTCCGCTGGCTGCGTGAAAATGAGATTCTGATGTCGGATAATCTTCCCTATCAGAAATATATTGATCGTGGCTATTTTGCGGTCAAGGAGTCCGTTTTTGAAACGGGTACAATGACCAAAACCTATCAGCAGACGTTTGTTACAGGTAAGGGACAGACCTTTATAATTGGCAGACTAAGAAAGGAGTTTTCGCAGTAATGGAAATCAAAAATGTTTCTTTGTACGATCTGAGAAAAATGAACGGCAGCGAAGGACTGATTCTTCAGGGGTGCGGCGGAGATTTGCAGGAATGGGTTGACGGCATAAACGAAATGCTGACAGAAAACGGAATATTGCACAATGAAAGTAAATTTGAAAAGGCGTACACTTTTAATAACGAGAATCTTACTTGTCTGCTGTTCCCGTTTGACGGCGTTCAGCTTGATGTTGGTAAGCTTGCCATGTGGCGGCTTGAAACAAGAGAAACCTTCGGCAGCACATGGCTTTCCGATTACGTTGACAATAGGTTAAATGGGTTTGTCAGCGAGCAGACCGATGAACCTATTCCGACTGAAGAATCTGAAGATTTTGACATGAAATTGTAATTAAAAATTAAAGCCGTTTTGCCGACAGCGGAAAGCTTCCAACGCCTGCAAAGCGGCTTTTTCTTTTCTGCTGTCGGCAGCGGCAGAAGGAGAAAAATGAATAGTTTCATATCATGGATAGGCGGCAAAAAGCTGCTCAGGGATGATATCCTTGCACGTTTGCCACCGGAATATGACAAGTATATCGAGGTTTTCGGCGGCGCTGGATGGGTGTTATTTCGTAAGCCGCAGGGCAGAGAAACGGAAGTTTACAATGATTTTAACAGCAATCTTGTGAACCTTTTCCGATGCGTGAGGGATAAACCGAATAAGCTAAAATACAAGCTGCGGTATGTTTTGAACTCTCGTGAGGACTTCGATTGGATCGCCACGCTGCACAAGAAAAAGCTGTTCCCAAGACTGCGTGATGTTGATAGGGCTGCAAAGTTTTTTCAGCTTATCCGATACAGTTATGCAAGCGGTCTGGACAGCTTTGGCTGTCAGCCGCATTCGATGTGGGCAGATTTTCCGCAGATAGATATGGCTTCAATGCGTCTGCAAAAGGTGCTTATTGAGAACCGTGACTTTGAAAAACTGATCAAGCAGTACGATAGTCCGGGAAGTTTTTTCTACTGCGATCCGCCGTATTTTGCTACGGAAAATTACTATAAAGATGTAGGATTTACGGCAAAGGATCACTTGCGGCTGCGTGATACGTTAATGGGAATCAAGGGCAAGTTTTTGGTGTCCTACAATGACTGCCCTGAGATTCGGGAAATCTGGGATAAATCTAATATTAAAATTGAGGAGATCAGCAGACTGAATAATCTTGCGCAGCGGTACGAGGGCGGCTGCCAGTACGCAGAGCTGTTAATTTCAAATTACGATACTACGCAGAGAGTTGGTACGATTGACCAACTCTCATTTTTTAATGACAAAGGAGAAATCGAATGAAAAAAGTTATATTTTCACAAGTTATGACAGATAATGGAACGGCTGAATTTTCGGGAGTTTACGACCGAAACGGTCTTCCGGTAAAGGTAATTCTGGAAGCGGACGATGACGGAGTTGTGCTGACAGCTGTTCGCAGAAAGCTGACAGACATTGAACTGATGGAGATCTGCAATAGCGCTGACGGCTGCGAAAACTGCATTTTTCAGGGCAACTGCGATGACGAAGGAGGCAGCAATAGCTGATGAGAATTCTTGTGGTAGAAAACGACAAAGAGCCCTATGAAATGGAAATAAGCAATGATATTCAGGAAATGCATGAGATCGTTGGCGGATTGATCGAACCAATATATTTCGATCCTACAAATAAGGCGATCGCTTGGTGCAACGATGAATTTCTGCTGAACGGTTCAAAACCTAACAGAATGGTAGGCGAATGTCTTGTTCACGGAACTTTCTTCATATCGGGAAACTATTGCAATGAATGTGGCGAGTGGGATTCCTGTTCGCTGACAGATGAACAGATTCGTCAGTATTCTGAGGAATTTGCTGAACCGATACAGAATGTATCGCAGGAGCAGCAACAGGATCCAATGATATTCTTCATGATGTGAGGTGACACAATGATAAATTTATTTGATTGGTTATGCCCAAAGATACGCTCGCCGCCTTATTGATAAGGTAGAAGTTCTGCAAAAGGTCTGGATATTGCATTGATTTTATGGTATGGTTATGGTAACGAAAGGAGCTGATCCATATGAAAAAATCAATACTTATCCTTATCTTAGCAGGACTTCTCACAGCCTGCGTACCTACTGCCGGCGTGACGCCGGACCAGGATCAAGGCGAAGAACAATTGGAATCTTCACTAAATTCCGCACCGTTTTCTGAAACATCAGAATACGATGAAGATTCCGAATCAGAATCATACGCTGAAATCGAAACTCAGCCGCCAACTGAGTGTGAAATTTCGACTACAGAAACGGCGATGACAACGGCAGCAATCCAGTCCGAAACAGTCTGTACAACGACGGCGGTAATCGATGTGCAGGAAGAAAAAAGTCAATATGATCCTACGGAAACTCAGCAGGAAAAAGCTGATGAAAGCCCAACGGATCATACTGAATCAAGTACCGAAATTATATCGGAAGAATCGACAGAAAGCACACAGTCAGAACCGCCGCAAACTGCAGAAATTACGGAGGTTACGGTTACCGAACAGAAGGAATATGAAGAAGAAACCGAGCCTCCGATGTGTGAATTATCTGACTATGAAAAAGCGTTGGAAATCTACAATTATATGACGGTAAACGGCGGCGGAACGTGCGTACAATACTCATATCAGACCTATGAAATATGTCAGGAATATGGTCTGGAATGTTACTTCGCATGGACTGAAAATGGGCTGTACGGTCATGTAGCCAATGTGGTCAATGTTGACGGTATGTGGTATGTTCTGGATACGCAGGCAGGATGCTTCCTGACGGAAAATATGTGCGGATTTACGGAGATCGTGGATGCAAACGAAAGCTATATCGCATCTGCTGAAATCATCAGCAGCGTGAGATACGAATAAGAATCACGAAAGGCTCGCAAATGCGGGTCTTTTTTTGTTGGAGGAAAATATGTTTAAAAATAAAATATTGAAAAAAATCGGCGCAGGGCTCATGGCAGGACTTTGCGCTTTTACTTTGATCGGTTCGAATGTCGGAAGTTTAAAAACTTCCGCAGCAACGACTGCTAAAGAACCGCTGCTCTCCGGTGACGAGGTCATCAAGCAAGCAGCCAAATATTTGGGTGTTCCCTACGGTTGGGACTGCAAGGGTTATGACGGCGTTTATTCGTCATCCAGTCCTAAAAAACAGTCAATGGAAACTGTGCGTAAAAAAGGTCTGGACTGCTCCGGTCTTGTCTATGCAACGCTCACAGATTTAGGAGTAAGAACGTCAGGATTTCCGTCAAATAATCCTGTTCCGCAGAATTATTGGGAGTACGGCGACGGTTCTGCGTACAAGAACTGCACCATGACCTACAAGGGCATAACTTCGCCTATCGAGGTGCTTTACGACAAATTGAACGCCGATAATCATCAATACTTTGACGGCGGAAAACTGCTCCCCGGCGCAGTCGTTTCGGGCATAGCAAAGGGCGACGGAATCGGTCATATGTGGTTCTATATGGGCGAGTTCAAAAACAGGGACGCTGTTCTCGATTACCTTGTAAAATTAGGCTACAAGCGTGATTCTGTGTCCAAATATGTTGGCAGCGGAAACGGTGACGGCGGCAAGCACTGGCGTATCGAGTGTAACGGTTCGCAGGGCTGCGTTATCAACAATAACACTGACGGCAAGGCGAGATTTAAGAGTTTTGTTGCCTACAAGCTTACCTCCCGTGACGCTACTTTCAGCATCAAAAAGTGTATTGACGGGACGTCTCAGATCGTTGGAAAATCGCCCATTGACGGCAGTTTTGCCAAGTACGGAGTATATAGCGATAAGGCTTGCAAGACCAAAGTCGGCGAAATAAAAATCGGCGAGAAAGGCACGGGCTCTATTAAACTTTCAAGCGGAACTTATTATGTGAAAGAAATTTCCGCTCCGAAAGGCTATGCTCTCTCGACCAAAGTTTACGAGCTGAAAGCCAATCAAAGCGTGACTGTTTACGAGGATTTCCAGACAGGAAAAATCAAAATTAACAAGACAGCAGAGGACAAGCTTGTCAGAAATGTTGAGTTTAAAGTGACCGGTTCTGATGGCAGTTCATATACCAAAAAGACCAATGCTCTCGGTATTGCAGAGTTTCCCGGACTTAAGGTTTACAACATGAAAACAGGCAAGGCAATTTCATATAATGTGTCCGAAATAAATGTTGCAACTCGTTATGAAACTCCGAAAGCGAAGAATGTTATTCTCACAAATGGTGACGCTGACCTTACTGTTAATGTTAATTTTGAAAATGATCTGAAGAAGGGTTCTATCAAAATAAATAAGCAGTCGGAGGACGGTGAAAATGGTGATCGCACTTTTGAAATTAAGGGCGGCGGCAAGACATACAACATTAAAACCGCTTCTGACGGCGTTGCAGTTCTCAGCAATATTCCTGTTTATGACAGCAATAACAAGAAAATAACTTACACTATTTCTGAGAAAAATGTTCCCGTAAAGTACGTTGTTCCTGCCGATCATAAGGTGACTTTGACAGCCGACGCAACTACAAGTGTAACTTTTGAAAATGTGTTGAAAAAGTTTACCGCAGAGATTGTGAAAAAGGATTCCGAAACAGGCGTGCCGCAGGGCGACGCAACCCTTGCCGGAGCAGTTTATGGAATCTATCTTGACGACAATCTGGTTGACACTTACACCACAGACGAAAACGGTTATTTCAAGACCAAAGAGTATGTTTGCGGCAATTACACGCTTCAGGAAATCAGTCCGTCAGAGGGTTATTTACTTGATGAAACTGTATATCCTGTAGGCGCTGAAGAAAAGAATTATACCATCGAACACAATCCTATTTCAAAGACTGTGACCGAAGATGTTATCAAGGGAAAAGCCAGCATTATCAAGCATTCCGATGATGATGAAAACGAAGTAGTCAATCTCGAAAAAGGCGCAGAATTCGAGGTTTATCTTAAATCTGCAGGCTCTTATTCAAACGCAAAAGAATCAGAACGTGATTATCTTATCACAGATGAAAACGGTTTTGCGGCAACTAAATTATTGCCCTACGGCGTGTATATTGTTCACCAGACAAAGACAGTCAACGACGCTGCTTTCGTTTCTGATTTTGAAGTTTTCATTTCAGAAAACGAAAAAACTTACGAATATATTCTTAATAATGCACCGTTCAAATCATATATCCACATCACCAAACTTGACGCAGAAACAGGAAAAAATATTGCTTACGAGGGTGCAGGATTTCAGATTTATGACGCTGAAAATAATCTCGTAAGCATGGGTGTTGACACATTTTATACCAATTCTGAGGGCTATCTGATCACACCCGAAATGCTTCATTACGGCGACTATACTCTTGTGGAAGTTCAGGCTCCTATGGGTTACGTTCTTGACAGCGAACCTGTTGCATTCAGCGTAACTGCGGCAAATTCTGAGATAGAAAATGCTGTGAATATCGTTAAGGTTCAGAAGTCGGATATTGCTCAGAAAGGCAAAATTTCTGTGCAGAAAACAGGCGATATTTTCAGTTCTGTAACTGCTCTCGGCAGCGCCATTTCCGTTGATGAAAACGGCGAAACGCACGAAAGCGGACAGACCACTTATACACCTGTTTTCGAGGAAAACGGACTCTCCGGAGCAGTTTATCAGGTAATTGCAAGCGAGGATATCGTAACCGCTGACGGCACAGTCAGAGCCAATGCAGGCGATGTTGTATCGGAGCTTACAACAGATGAAAACGGCTATGCTGAAACCGATTTGTTGTATCTCGGAAAATATGAAGTTAAGGAAGTCCAAGCGCCTTACGGCTACGTTTTAAACAGCGAACCGCAGCTTGTGGAACTTGCCTACGCAGGACAGGAGGTTACCGTGAGAGATACTGTAAATGCAACCTTTGTCAACAATTATCAGGGTGTAGAAATTGCCCTTGAAAAGATTATGGAGAACGATGAATTGTTCGGAATTTCAGCAGAAAACTGCTATCAGAATGTCCGTTTCGGACTGTTTGCAGCAGAGGAAATTACAGCCGCCGACGGCAGCTCTATCCCCGAAGATGGTCTCATTGCAGAGGTTTCTCTCGATGAAAATATGAAGGCTGTTATTGCTGAAAAAATTCCGTTTGCAAAGTATTATGTTCAGGAAATCGCAACGGACGAACACTATATTTTAAACGGCGAAAAGTACCTTGTAAGCTTTGAATATCAGGGTCAGGAAATGACTACTGTGTACGTGGACTGCGGACAGTTCAAGAATCTCCTTAAACGTGGAACTGTTAAAGGAATCAAGGTAAACGAAGCCGATGAGCCGTTGGAAAACGCTCTTTTCGGACTCTTCAACACAGACTGCGAGGAGTTCACAGCTGACAATGCTATCATGACTTCCGAGTCTGATTCCAATGGTGAATTTGGTTTTGAAGAAGTGCCGTTTGGCTGCTATATCGTGCGTGAAATCGAAGCTCCCGAAGGCTATGTTTTAAGCGATGAAAGCTATCCGGTAACTGTTTCGGAAAACGAAGAAACTATCAATATTCGTACAGTTAACGAGAAGATCAAAGGCAACGTTACCGTCACAAAAATTGACGTGGAATACCCTGATAACAGGCTTTCCGGCGCAGAGTTCACGGTTTATTCCGATGAAAAATGCGAGTCTGAAATAGGCAAACTTATTGAAACTCAAAAGGGCGTTTATCTCCTTGAAAGTCTTGAATACGGCAAATATTTCTTGAAGGAAACTGTCGCTCCCGACGGTTTTATTATAGATGAAAATGTGTATCCGTTCAGCATTGAAAAGGACGGTGAAACAATCGAGATAAGCAACACAGAGGTCGGAAAAGGCTTTGTAAATAAGCCGGAAAAAGGCAGCGTGGAGATCACCAAGACCGACATTTCTACAGGTCAGCTGATACCGAACTGCGGCATTGAAATTCTCGACAAGGACGGCAATGTTGTCGTTCAGGGAAGGACAGATGAAAACGGAGTTGTTACTTTTGAAATGCTTCGTGTAGGCGATTACTTCTATCGTGAATTTGACGCACCGGACGGATATATTTTAGATGAAAATTCCTATCCGTTTACGATAAAAGAGAACGGAGAAATAGTGAAGTGTCAGATGACAAACACCAAAATTCCGCATCAGCCTACTCCGTATACGGGCGATAACGGCAGCGATCTTTTGGCTTGGGTTATGATTGGGTTGTCCCTTGCCATAGGCTCGGTTTTATTCATCTGCAAAAGGAAAAAGATGTCCATTAAAGGCGGACAGAATGAAGAATAAGATTATATTTATAACGGCGGCTGTGATATCAGCCGCCCTCCTTTTGGGAGGACTGTTCTTATTATTCCGTGACGATGTGGGCGAGATGATTCAGGAAGAAAAAATCAAGCCATATGTACCGGATTTTACTGTTCTGGAACTGTCGGAAGATAGTAATTCGGAAGAAAAAAATAACGATGAAATCCCAACTGAAGCGGAAGAAAAGCTAAGGGAACAAACGCAGGAATTGTGCGCTAATATTGACAATTCTATCGGTTGGATAAACGTTCCCGAAACGATAATAAACTACCCTGTGATGTACTCCGGCGACAATGAATTTTATCTTCACAGAGCTGTTGACGGCAGCTATCTGAGAGTTGGTTCAATCTTTCTCGATTACCGCTGCAATGCCGATTTTACGGGTAAAATCAACGTTCTGTACGGCCACAATATGAGTGACGGAAGTATGTTTGCGGACGTGGTGAAGTTTATCGACAGCGGTTATTTCGACAGTCATAACTATGGTTGGCTGACCACAGAAAATGCTGTGTACATGATTGATTTTTTTTCACTGTCGCAGCCGGAAAATTATGACAGTTTTTATAATGTAAATTCTGATATTGATCTGTGGCTTGACAGCCTGAGAGAACGCTCTTTTATTTGGAGAAATATTGGATTTTCTAAGGAAGATAGGTTCATTTCACTGTCTACTTGTACCGGTTCAGAGGGCAGCTCAAGAACTGTTCTGACCGGAAAGTTATGTGAAATTTGAAAGGAGTTTTTTATGAAAAACCAGCGTGACGCTGGACCAATACGCACATTTCATCAACCGTAAATGTTACTAAACACTTGCGAGGAAAATAAATTGAAAAGGAGTTTTTATATGAAAAAGAGAACATTAATTGCTTTAATTACAAGCGCTGTGATGACCACTTTCGGCGGTCTGACAGCCTATGCAAGCGGCGATGTTGCCGGAGCTGTGGAGGGCACTTGGACGACTGCAAGAGCGCAGGTCGTGTCGGTCGTGGACAACGTTGTATTCCCTGTGATTGATGTGATATTGACTGTATTGTTATTCGTTAAAATCTCGATGGCGTACATGGAATATCGCAAACATGGTCAATTAGAATGGACGCCAATTGCCATTATTTTTGGTTGTCTGATCTTCACTCTGACCGCTCCGTTGTATATCTGGTCGATAGTTTAAAGGAGGAATTTGTGCATGAAAAAAGCGTATTTAGCAATACTTTCAGCGGCAGTCGCAATGACTGTGACCGCCTGCGGAACTATCTCTCCGCCCGTTCAGACGCCGCCTGAAACGGCGGTTACGGAAACGGCAGATCCGACCGCAGAAACCACTGTTCCTGTGGAAACTGTCAACAGATCAGAGGAAGAACAGCTTAAATCCAACACCTTTATTGCGGAGTTTTTTGACTCAAATATCATGTTTACAGATGTGCAGAAACTTACAGACGATTCGCTGAAAGACTGCACATTTGAAAAGCAATCGGAAGCGTCAAACGGCATTCAAAAAATATCGCTGAAAACTGCTAACGGCGGCGGTATTCTGAATGTGATGTGCATCGATCTAAGCCAAAGCAGCATTAGCTACGACCTTGAATATATCCTCGAAAATTTCGGAAATTACTACTTCGGACTGACTGCCGCACAGATGAACGGCATAACCGAGGACGATTTTGTGTCAAGTTACCGCATGGTGAATTCAGTAGTGTCAAAAGGAAAATATCAGCGTTACAGCTCTGTCCAGAAAACCGACGGTATGTCTGCTCAGTTCGGCTATACCGAAACTTATGCCGTACTTGCCGAGGGTAAGTTAACTGTAGTTTCCGGTGCGTTTCTCAGTTCCGATATGATGGACAGGCAGAATTTTATGCGCCTTATGGCGAAATTTGCGGAGAATGTGAAATATTGATATTGCGTGATTCACTAAAAATCGACTGCAGCATATGATATTCATAGGAATCTAAACTCAAGGGGTGAACTATGATGACGATGTGCGCAGTTATTCTGGAAATTGACGGCAGAAGGCTTCTTGTTCGTGACAGCAAAACTGATCAGGAAATTGTGGTAAATACACGCTGTAACTGCAATTTCCGTGTTGGTGACAGGATAATAATTGTTCACAGCGGTGCAATGACAATGAGTATTCCTCCGCAGATAAGCGCAATACGAATACGGAAAGCACCGTTTAATATTTGTTTTTAAATAAAATATAAGTCCGTTTCCGATTTTTATCAGAAACGGACTTTTTGTATACAGGGGGTGAAAAAATTGCCGTATATTCCATTTACAGAAGAACAAAAAGTGATTGCAAACAGCGTGGATTTAGCAGATTTTCTGCGGCTCAAGGGTGAAAAATTAGAACGTGCAGGGCGTGAGTACAAGCTGATCTACAGCGACAGCTCAGGCAGTCACGACAGCATAACGATAAACGGTTCTACTTGGTTCGATCACAAGAATCAGGTTGGCGGCGGTGCAATAAAATTCATGCAGCATCACTACGGAATGGACTTCCCTACGGCTGTTCAGGAATTATTAGGGCAGAGAATAACTCCTCTGCCCCAGTCTGCTAAAAAGACGGATATTATGGAGGAAAAAACAAAAAATTTCAAGCTTCCGGAAGCCAATCAAAATATGCACAGAGTGTTTGCATACCTCATAAAGCAGCGATTTATTGCTCCCGATATAATCAGCTTTTTTGCGAAAAACCGCACGCTCTATGAGGACAAGGAGCATCATAATGCGGTGTTTGTGGGCGTTGATGAAAACGGAGTACCACGTCAGGCTCACAAGCGTGGTACGGCTACTTTCGGGAAATCGTTCCGGCAGACTGTAGAGGGTTCTGACACCAAATACAGCTTTTCGCACTTTGGAAAATCTGATAAGCTGTTCGTGTTTGAAGCTCCAATAGATATGCTTTCTTATCTTACCCTGTATCCCGAAAACTGGCAGCAGAACTCATATATCGCCATGAATGGTGTGTATGAAAACGCTGTTTTAACGGCATTAAAAGGGCGTTCAAATTTGTCTGAAATTGTAATTTGCACCGACAACGATATCGGGGGTATCGACGCTGCAGACAGACTGAAAGATGTTCTGCGTGATAATAATTATGAAAATATTTCGAGAATCCTTCCGAAAAATAAGGACTTCAACGAGGATCTAAAACAGCTTAACGGCGCTGATTTTCTGCCTGCTGTTTCCCATAAACAAAAGGAAGAATATCATCGTCAGGCTGAAGATTTGGAGTATCTGAAGTGCCGCCCCGAAAAGCTAAAGTCGCAGATTTATGCGGCTTTTAAAAATGGGCAATATAAGTATTTGGCTGAGTATGCGTTGGCAGGCTCGGCTTTTTTCTTACCCAAAACACAGCGGCTAAACGATGAAAATAAGGCGTTTTTAAGGCTTCAAAGCAAGCTAAGGGACGATTACAAGGCCTATGCGGACAAGATTAAAACTGCCCAGAAACAGCGGAATCTAAGCGATTCTGTGCAGGCCGTAATGCAGGATTTAAAACAGACCGCCCGTACCCGTGAGCAGTCGATAAACACCGCAAAACTGTTATTTCAGCTTGCGGATAACGCTGTCAGATTGGAGGTGGAAAATGCGCTGTCACAGCCTATTCAGGAGCAGAATGAGGCGGTAGAAATAGATCATAAACCCGAACCATATATGGAATTCGGATAATGAAATAGGGGGCGTTTCACAGCGCAACCCCTTGAAGTAAATAAACTAAGAATCAGTTTATGACAGAAAGAAAAATATGATTGGAAGTGATGAATTGACTGAAAAAAAGATGATTCTGATTGGCGTGTTGGCGGTAATTTTTATCGCCTTTTTAGTGATCGCAAATCTGCTCGATAATAAATCACTTAATGGAATCAAACGAAAACCTGTTGGACAAGGCCAGCACGGAACTGCCCGTTGGGCAAGCAAATCGGAGATAAAAAAGACTTTTGTTTCTCTGCCATTCGAGCCTGAAAAATGGCGTAAAGGCGTGGATCTGCCGACTGTTCAGGGTACTGTTGTAGGGTGCAGAAGCTCAGGAAAAAAGACCTTTGCATTGGTTGACGAGGGCGATGTTCATACCCTTATGGTGGGAGCAGCGGGTGTGGGAAAAACGGCTTTTTTTCTTTATCCAAATATTGAATTTGCTTGTGCAAGCGGCATGAGTTTTATAAATACCGACTGCAAGGGCGACGTTGTTCGAAACTACGGAACTATCGCAAAAAAGTACTACGGCTACAACGTATCTGTACTTGATCTGCGTAATCCGACAAGGAGCGATGAAAACAATATCCTGCATCTTGTGAATAAATATATGGACATTTATTTGTCCGACAAGAGAAATATTTCGGCGAAGGCAAAGGCTGAGAAGTACGCCAAGATCACGGCGAAAACCATAATCGACATCGGCGGCGGTTCTGAATCGAGCGGCGCAAACGCATATTTTTACGACGCAGCGGAGGGACTTCTTGCATCGACAATTCTGCTGCTTGCGGAGTTCGGCGACAAAAACGAACGTCATATTGTGTCGGTGTTCAAGCTGATTCAGGACTTGCTTGCGAAGGCTCAGCCTGATTCAAAAGCAAAAGCCAAGACTTATTTTTCGGAGCTTATGGAAAAGCTGCCGCCGGAGCATAAGGCTAAATGGCTTGCCGGGGCAGCCTTGAACACTGCAGAGCAGACCATGATGTCGGTAATGTCAACGGCGTTGTCAAGGCTCAACAGCTTTTTGGATTCCGAACTTGAACAAATGCTGTGCTTCGGTACGGCGATAGATGCGGAGAAGTTCTGCAATGAAAAATCGGCGATTTTTATTGTGCTTCCGGAAGAAGATACCAGTAAATATTTTATGGTATCGTTGCTGATTCAGCAGCTCTATCGTGAGATTTTAGCGATAGCCGATGAGAACGGCGGTAAGCTGAAAAATAGGGTGATGTTCTACTGTGATGAGCTCGGCACTTTTCCAAAAATTGACGGTATGGAGGCGATGTTTTCCGCAGGACGTTCCCGTAAAATCAGCATAATTGCGATAATCCAGTCCTTTGCGCAGCTTGAAAAAAACTATGGAAAGCAGGGCATGGAGATCATAACCGACAACACGCAACTAACGGTTTTCGGCGGTTTTGCGCCCAATTCACAGTCAGCGGAAGTACTGTCAAAGTCATTGGGAGAGCAGACAGTGCTGTCGGGTTCTGTATCAAACGGCAAGGAAAAAACGCAGTCGTTGCAGATGATCGGCAGACCGTTAATGACGGTAGATGAATTGAAATCCATGCCCAAAGGACAGTTTATCGTCATGAAAACAGGAGTGCATCCTATGATCTCAAAACTGAAGCTGTACTTCAAATGGGGCATCAAATTCGAGGAAGAATATCGCCTGTCGGACAAGGCTGCAAGACCGGTTTCCTACAAGGATTGCGGTGAACTAATTCGTGATGTAAGTCTAAAATATCCGCAGAAAAAAGAAACTTTTCAGCCGGAAGTTGACGATGAGGAGCTTCCGAAAAAGAAGAATAATATCAAAACGAGGGGGTGATAAAATTGGTATTTCCAAGAAGAATTTACGATCTGGGACTAAGCCATAAGGCAGTTGCAGTTTACTGTTATCTGGCAAATCGTGCGGACGAAAATGGCGAATGTTTTCCTTCTGTACGCACAATTGCAGAGGATTTGAGTCTGTCCTCAAGCACGATATTTCGGGCGTTTAATGAACTTGAAAAACATAAACTATTAAAGCGTTTCCCACGTTATCATATTCATGGTGGGCGGAGAAGTTCGCTGTACAAAATCAAAGGAGAGATCGAGGTGAAGAAGGATGTTTGATTGGATAGGCGACGCTATCGACTGGATCGGTGATGGGATTTCCTCATTGTGGGACAACACCATTGGCGGCGTTACGGACGCCATCGGCGATTGGATTTGGGAGGCCATGTTCGAGTGGATGTTTAATCTGATCTACGGAGCGATCGCAGATCTGTTTGAATTTATTAACGAAACTACATCCGATGTATTTGCGATGTCATGGGTACAGGCGTTTGTAGGACTGTTCCAGAGCCTTGCTTGGATGCTGTTTGTATGCGGACTTGTGGTGGCGGTGTTCGATACTGCAATAGCCTACGAATCGGGGCAGGCAAACATAAAAAATACTTGTCTGAACGTGCTGAAAGGCTTCATGGCGGCGAGTCTGGTGACGGTCGTGCCGCAGCGATTGTACTCGTTCTGTGTCGCCACGCAGGGTACGTTCACCCATGAACTTCTGGGCAATTTTATAGGCGATGTGTCGGATTCTGTGGCGGATTCGGGATTAAAAGTTATTATTGCGCTGGCTTCTGATGTGTCGCTGTTTAGCTTATTTTTCATAATATTATTCGGGTACTGTACCATAAAAGTTATATTCGCAAACATCAAAAGAGGCGGCATAATGCTCTGTCAGATAGCGGTCGGAAGTCTGTATCTGTTCGGCGTTCCGAGAGGATATACCGATGGATTTTACGGCTGGTGCAAGCAAGTCATAGCCACTTGTCTGACAGCATTTTTGCAGACCACAATCTTGTATTTAGGTTTGCTGAGTTTTACACAGCATCCATTGTTAGCTGTGGGAATATGCTTGTCGGCAACGGAAGTTCCGAGAATAGCGCAGATGTTTGGACTTGATACAAGCGTGAGAGTGAATATGATGTCCGTCAGTCATACCGTTTCTATGGGCGCTAAGGCTGTCGGAATGCTGAAAGGAGCTGCGAAATGAAAACCTATATTTACCCCGAAAACTTAAGAGCCACGGTGAAGCTGTGGTTCTGGAATGTGAGGGATTTTATAATAATATGCGGAGGAATTATTCTGTCGGTGATTGTGTTTGTGAACCTGTGGAACGTGCTTCCTATTGCAGCAACGGTCTGTTATGGATTCCTCAGTTTAAGGGTTGACGATACCGCAATTATGGACTACATTTTTAACGCAGTGAAGTTTTTTGTAACTTCGCAGCAAACATTTAACTGGAGGGGAAAATAAATATGGCAAAGAAGAAAAACAGCGTTCAGAGTCTTATTGGCTTTGAACGCTTTACTCGTTTTGGAGTGAAAACCGACAAGGCTGAGATAGCCTTTTTCAGCGTAGAACCGACCAATATTTCCGTGCTTTCAGCGGCAAATATCGATACAAAAATCCGCTATCTGATGACGCTTTTAAGCACTGTTCCGGATCTTGAAATCATCGCTCTGGACTCCTGCGAGTGTTTCGACAGTAACAAAATTTATGTGAAAGAAAGGCTTGAAATTGAGGAAAACGAATCGGTCAGAAAGCTGTTACAAGCCGATCATTCTTTTCTTGACGAGATACAATCGGAGATGTCTTCGGCAAGGCAATTTATATTTGCGATACGCTTCAGACGTGAAAAAGACGAGCAGATATTCAACGTTATAAACCGTGTGGACAAGGCGATAACGGAGCATGGATTTGCAGCGAGAAGAATGACAAAACCTGAGATAAAGCGAATGCTTGCGCTGTACTTCGGCACAAGTATTTCGGGCGATGAAATTTCCGATATCGAGGGCGAAGAATATATGGAGGTTAGTGAAAATGTTTAAGAAAAAGGAACTGTCTGCGGCGCAGATTGAAGTAGCGGAAACAAAGGATTATTTTGACCGTATCGTGCCGGGAATGATAAAATTTTATACCGATCACTACATCTGCGGCAACTTTTATAAGTCCTGCTGGGCGGTGACGGAGTACCCTCCAAATACCGAAGAAACCGCTATTTTAGCACATTTAGCGGACAGAAACGGCGTAACCTTACGCATCTACAACCGCCTTGTTACAAGCATGGAGCAAAGAAAAATCGTTCAGCAGGCGATGAGAAAAAATCACATGATGACCACCACCAACGATGTCAACGAGAGCATCAAAGCTCAAGATAACATCAACGATGTTGTGGAACTGCTGTCGGAGCTTCGCAGAAACAAAGAAAATTTGCTTCACACGGCTGTTTTTATAGAGCTAAAAGCGGCTTCCGAGGACAAATTAAAGGAACTGCAAGCTGATATACAGATGGAGCTTACTCGTTCAAAAATATCTGTTGACCGCTTGCTTTTACGTCAAAAAGAAGGATTTTTGTCTGTGCTTCCGACCGGAAATAATATGTTCGGAAGTCAGTTTGAACGTGTCTTGCCGGCGAGTTCTGTGGCGAATATGTACCCTTTAAATTACAGCGGAAAGACCGATAAGAACGGTTTTTATCTCGGTCGGGATAAGTATGGCAGCAACGTTCTGGTGGACTTCGACAGGCGTACCGAGGACAAGACAAATTCAAATATTTTGATACTTGGCAACAGCGGTCAGGGCAAGTCGCACCTGATGAAACTGCTGCTGTGTAATCAGCGAGAGGCAGGAAAATCAATCTTGTGTCTCGATCCGGAATCAGAGTACCATGATCTCTGTTCCAACCTTGGCGGCACCTATATCGACATGATGTCAGGTGAGTTTATGATAAATCCGTTAGAACCAAAAGCATGGTCATCTAACAATGACCTGTGTGACGCTGACTCTCCGGAAACGTTCAGAAAAGTAACAAGATTGAGTCAGCACATCAGCTATTTAAAGGACTTTTTCAGAGCCTACAAGGACTTCGGCGACGCTGAGATCGATACCATAGAAATCATGCTGATGAAGCTTTACGCAGGATTTGACATCGATGATTCCACCGATTTTGACGATTTGAAATCGGAAAAATATCCGATTATGAGCGATCTTTACGAACTTATTGAAAAGGAGTTTTTGTCGTTCGACAACAGCAAAAAGCATCTGTATACCGAAGAAATCTTGCAGAATATCTGTCTCGGACTGCACTCCATGTGCAAGGGTGCGGAAAGTAAGTACTTCAATGGGTGCACCAATATTCGTGACGGCGAGTTTATCTGTTTCGGAGTAAAAGGTCTTATGGACACCAACAAGCGACTCAAGGATACGCTGTTGTTTAATATTTTAAGCTATATGAGCAATCAGCTTCTGGGGCGTGGAAATACCGTTGCGGCAGTTGACGAGCTGTACCTCTTTTTAACAAATATGACGGCGATAGAGTACATCCGAAACGGCATGAAGCGTGTGCGTAAAAAGGAGTCTTCGTTTATATTGGCTTCGCAAAACCTCGAAGATTTTTTGCTGCCTGAGATCAAGGAATTTACCAAGCCGCTGTTCAGTATTCCGAGCCATCATTTTCTGTTCAATCCCGGCAATATCTCTCCGACAGATTTCATGGATACCCTGCAGGTTGAGCAGTCGGAATACGGCTTGATAAAGTATCCGGAACGTGGAACTTGTCTGTATCGCTGCGGAAACGAGAGGTATCTTTTACAGGTTCATGCACCGGAATACAAGGTGAAATTGTTCGGAAAGGCGGGTGGCAGATAAAATGTCGGCAGCGGTTGCGGCGGCTCTGAAGAAAATAGCCGCATTTATTCTAAGCGACAAGGAACTTCGGGGCAAGCTGTTTGTGATAATCGGGAGCATTGTCTGCGGTTTTCTTGGACTGCTTTGTCTTCCGGTTGTAGCTATAGTAAGCCTCGGAAATATGGAGATAGAGCCGCCCGAAATAGACAAAAGTATGTTTAACGAGGCGGCTTTTATTCAGAATCTGAGCAGCGATCAGCGGGCGCAGCTTGCAAATTTACAGAATCAGGGACAGGCTATCGAGGACGCTATGACGGCAGCAGAAGTCAGAAATCAGACCATAAAAGCGCAGCTCATATACATGTCTTTTTTTGATAATGTGCAGAATTTTAATGCACAGTATTACGCTGATCTGTTCAAAAATTCTGCTGACGATAAGGCTCTTATTGATGTTCTGAATTCCACTTACGGACTGAAAATAGACTATAGCGAGTTTATGAAAAGCTACACTTTTGTAATGAACGCCACGATAAATCAGTATATGTTTGCGGACTCAAAAAGCAAAAACGCCGCCGATCTTGCGGCTTGGGCAGAGAATGCGTACATCTCCGGCTGGGGTTACAAGGACGGTTCTTTCGGCGACAGGGGCGAGTCAGACCGTATCAGATATTCCGACAGCGCAGGCTTGATATTGGGATATCTCAGGTACGACCCGGAGCAGAAAGTGTTCAGCAGTGAACCGAGCAGTCTGCATTTTACCTCCAAAGGAAGTCTTGACAAAATGCCCGATGAGGCAGGAAATATACTGTCCGACGGCAGTAATTTCGGTGTGTATATTGGCGGCGGTGAAGTGGTTTTCGCATCGAAAGAATTGGGATATGTTACGAAAGAAAAGGTCGCTGACGGCGCATGGAATTCATGGAGTTCAATCAGCGGTGCGGCATACAATACGAACATTTCTTTTGAGGAATATGACGAAAATAAAAAGAATAATCTGGGACTGGTGCAGTGGGCAATTCAGGCTCACGAAAACGGCTGGGGGTATATTTACGGCACTTACGGCAACGTTCTGACGGAGGGTTTGCTTCAGGACAGAGCCGCTGTTTTCGGCTGTGAAGTCACGGATTATATGGATTTCATTCGTCAGAATTGGATGGGAAAACGCTGCGCCGACTGCGTTGGACTCATCAAAGGATATGGCTGGTATGACAGCGCAAGCGGCGAGATCAGGGTAGGTTCTAACGACATGATGGACGTTGGAGCGAATGCGATGTTTGCAAATGCCACCGTAAAAGGCACGATAGATACTATTCCCGAAGTCCTCGGACTTGCTGTGTGGGTGGACGGTCATATCGGAATCTATATCGGCAACGGAGAGGTGATCGAAGCAATGAATACTCTCCGAGGCGTGACAAGGACTCAGCTTGCAGGGCGTGAATGGACGCACTGGCTTCAAATTCCCTACATCAGTTATGTACAGAAAAAGTAATGTTTTGCAGCCGAAATCTTGTCGATTATGGTAATAGCTTTCCGATAAAAATTGTGATATATTGTTGTCAGGAGGCGAGAAAAATGGAGTTTATAAAACGACTGTTCAATGGTAATATCAATCCATCATTAGCTGTTATGGTAAAGGGTTCGCAGTATGAAAAGCTGGCAAATGAATCTGTAAATGTGCAGAAAACGCTGTGCGGACAGCTTTCTGAGGAACAAAAGAAACTGCTTGAGGAACTGATTTCAATTCAGGATACGCTGTCGGTAATCGTGTCTGAAGAAAATTATTCGGCAGGATTCCGTGACGGCGCAGGAATGATAATGGACGTGATTATGGGCAAAAGCTCAAATTTAAAAGAGTTATAAAGATGGAAAATGGTAAGCGGATTCGAAAGAGTCCGCTTTTTTAGGAGGTATTTCTATGAGAGTATATTTAAAAAATAACGGTTACGCAGTATCCGAAAAATTTCCGATGACAGTTTTTGAAATGGAGGATGTTCTTGATAAGCTAAAGCAAAAGGAGTCTGTTGTGCGGTTTGAAATTTCAGAACACGACAACATGGAGTTTCCGTTTGCACTATGCCGCAGGGATTTTTCAGCGGATATTTATCGCCTTAACCTGTTCGCAGAAAGGATTGAGAATCTGAATTCTTCGGAGATGACAGCGTTTAAAAGTCTGCTGAAAGCTAAACCTGATAGCGATTTTGAGGATATTTTGAAAATGACTTACGGGCTGGATTCCGTGATGGTTTATCCTTGTTCCGGCTGCCGTGAACTTGGGGAAACGGTCATCGAAAACGAAATGATGCCGGAACTCGAAGGCTGTTCCGATGAGATTTTGCAGCTTCTTGCCCCTGAGAAAGTTGGGCAGCTTATGCAGAAGCGTGATTGCGGTGTTTTTATTAACGAACATTACTGTGTGACTTCCGGCTATGAACCGCCGGATATCAATATCGAAATAGGCAGACCGGAAAGCTGTTTTTTCCGTCTGCTTGTCGTGCCGGAGGATGAGAAAATAGAACAGGCAAAGTGGATATCGCTGCCCTGTGAAAAGGAGGATCTGTCTGAAGTTTACAATGGAATTTGTCTGGATTTTCAATCGTCATTGCCGATGATTACCGAAGAATATTTCAGTGATATGAAATTGATCGATGAATTGAATTACCTTGCTCAGAAGCTGTCGGAGCTGTCAAAGACTGATTTTATCAAGCTGAAGGCAGTTATGGAAGCGGAGAACAAGCACGAAATTTATGAAGCGTTTTATTGTATTAGGGATCTTAACGAGTATGAATTTGACATAAATGTTTCCGATCAAAGCGAGTTTGGCAGGACTTATCTTGCTCGGAATCTGTCTGCAAATTTTAATATTTCCATGCTTGAAAATATGGATCTGTTTGATTTCGGACAAGGAATTCTGAACCATAATCATGGTGAAATAACGTCATACGGAGCGATCTCCGGCAGAGGTCGGGAGCTTTATTCTGCGCTGACTGTTCAGCCTGAGCAGCGGCTTGACGAGGATTTTGAAGAAGATATAGAGGAAGATTTTGAACCGGAAATGGGAGGTATGAGCCTATGAAAAAGTCGGTTAACGTGAGCGTTGACGCAGAGAAATTAACGGCTCTGGAAATGTACTTGGGGCAAAAAAATATGAAGTTATCAGGAGAACTTGAAAAATTTTCGGAGCAGCTTTATCAGAAGTATGTGCCGTCCAACGTTCGTGAATTTATCGAGCTGACGGCGGCTAAGAAGCCTCCGAAAAAGCTTAAAAATACTGCTTCTGCGGAAAGTGAAAATCAGTCGGAGCAGTAACTCGCCCGTGTTACGCGCCACAACGCTCCGTGTGGCGTTTTCATAGCATGGGTGGGGTAAGTTTACCTTGAGAGCTTCTGAGGGCAAATTCGGGGCGTTTGTCACAGAGTTTGAAAATGGGTGGATTCAGTGGAATTCGGGCAGGGTTGAGGGGAAAATGGGCAGAGAGAATATATTGCAAGTTAAAGTATCGGGGTTGTTGCCCCGATACAGTTACAGCGGACGGCAAAGCCGACCGCAATTTTGCGAGGTTTATGAAGTTTTGAACAAAGGGGTTGCAAATTCAGTCTTTTTCAAATTTAGGGGTTGTAACCGCATAAAGCAGCGTAAATACGGCGTTTATAAAGGAGTTGAAGTGAAAAATATGAGTTTTCAGAATAAAGTGAAATTTCCTCTGTGGGCGTACCCCGAAACCATGACAGATGTGGAGATTCATTACAAAAATGATAATTGCAAATCCCAGAGTGAATTCATTGAAAAGGCAATAAAATTTTATGTAGGTTACCTTGACGAAGAAAAAAGTGTGGACTATATTTCGCCTATGATAACTGAAACGGTCAAGGCGCAGATCAAAGGTACTGAACAACGGCTTGCTCGTTTGATTTTTAAAGTGGCAGTTGAACTTGGTAAGCTGTCTCACATGACTGCGGCGATGAACGATGTGGATGAAGAAACGCTGAAAAGTCTTCATGCCATGTGTGTTACGGAGGTCAGAAAAATCAATGGTATCATCGACTACGAGGACGCAGTTGAGTATCAAAGAGAATAGAAGCTGAAGGTTTTATCACAGACTTTACTTCTACGCAAGTATATGATAAAATGTTATTAAAAAAGAGAGGTGTTGTAAATGAAAATCAGATATATACATGAACCAACTGATCTGCAATGCGGCCAAGCTGTACTTGCTATGGCGCTTAATAAAACTGTCGATGAAATTATTGAATATCTTGGTAATGAAAGAGAAACAACCTTGAAAGAAATGAAAATGACATTCAGAGAATTTGGAATGAATATATCTGATGAAAGATGTTCTATAGTTGATAAGAATAATCTTCCGGAAATGTGTCTGCTTAGTCTTGAAACGCCAAGATGCTGGCACTGGTCGCTTTTTTATGATGGAATATTTTATGATCCGGAACATGGTATAATGACTGACTTTCCCGAATCCAATAGGCGTTATTACTGGAAATTATCTTTGAGGTGATTATGTGCCGAAAATTATTGTTACGAGCCGTTATCTGAAAAGCGGCTCCAAGAAAAATCTTGCGAATTATGTGAAGTACGTCGCAACCCGTGAGGGTTCGGTTGCAGTGAAAAATATTGATGAGAACGCTCCTGCTACGAAAAATCAGCAGGAGCTGATTTCGTCTCTGCTGAATGATTTTCCTGACAGCAAAGATTTATTTGAGTACGAGGATTATGTGAAAAATCCTACTGTCAAAAACGGTTCAGCACTTATCTCCGAAGTCATTGATAGAAATATGGATCGGCTTACAAATCGCAGAAATTATGTCGGCTATCTTGCTAACCGTCCCGGTTCTGTTAAGTTTGGTTCGCATGGACTTTTTAATGAAAAAGATGAGCCGATTGATCTTGAAAAGGTCGCAAAAGAAGTTGCTGATCATGGCGGTAACGTGTGGACTCACGTTGTTTCTCTACGCAGGGACGATGCTCAGAAGATGGGGTATGATAATCTTACTGCATGGCGAGAACTTGTGAAAAGACAGATACCGAAAATAGCTAAAAACTCAAAAATAAATATGACAAATTTAAAATGGTACGCTGCTTTTCATGATAAGAAAACCAATCCCCATGTGCATATTATCGTATACTCTACCGAGGAGCGTGAGGGATTTCTCACTAATCATGGCATTGAAAAAATCCGCAGCGGATTTGCAAATGATATCTATTCCGATGAACTTCTCCACCTCTACGAGCAGCAAACCGACTTGCGTAATATCTTGAAAAAAGAGTCGGAGCAGTTGATGAAAGGTCTTGCGGAAAAGATTTCTCAGGACAATAATTTCGATCCGGAGCTTTTGAATCTTGTTTCAAAGCTGCACGATCAGCTTGCGGAATCAAAGGGTAAAAAAGTATATGGATATTTAAAATCGGATGTAAAGAAAACTGTCGATGAGATTTTTACAAGGCTTGCTGATAATGAATCAGTGAAAAAGATGTACGATCTCTGGTGCGAAATGGAACAGCAAAAGCATGACGTTTATTCGTCCGCAAAAGTTAATTTCCCATCACTTGTTGACAACAAGGAGTTTAAGTCCGTTAAAAATATGATCATTCAGACTGTACTGCAAATGGATTTTCAAGCGCCTGAGATAGAGATTGAAATGCCCGAACCTGATTTGGATACTTCCCTACCAATTGATGAGAAAGAAATCAATGAAACTGTTGATAACAGCGTTAAGTTATACGTCAAGTGGAGCGATTCTTACAAAGAGGCTCACAAGTTGATTTTAAGTAAGGAATCGAGGCCCGATGATTACAAAAAAGCTGAGAAATTATTGCTTTCAGAAGCAAATAATATTCTTGCTCTTTATGATTTGGGTAAGCTGTACTCGATGGAAGAATCAGGTTTAAAAAGCGATGAAAAATCGTTTGAATTTTATAAGAAAGCCTTGCAGGGATTTATTCAAATTGAGCCAAAAGCTAAAAAAATAAAGCCATACTTGCAGTATCAGATCGGTATGATGTACTTCAAAGGATTGGGTACTCCGATTGATAATCAGAAAGCTGCTGAATACTTCGAAAAGTCCGCTGAACTTGGAAATCAGTATGCAAAACGACTGCTGGCATTGGAATATATTAGCGGTAAAAATTTTGAACAGAATATCGATAAAGGCATTCCTCTGTTGACTGAATGCGCCAACGGCGGCGATGCTTTTTCTTGTTACAAGCTGGGAACTTTGTATCTCAAGGGTGAAATTGTAAATCAAGATTTGGATAAGGCAGAAAAGTATCTGTTGTCTGCTGAAGATAACGGGTTCACTCAATATGCACTCGGAAAGCTTTATCTTCAAAAGGAAAAATACGATATTCAAAAAGCTATTTCATACTTTAAAAAATCCGCAGATAAAAATATGCAGGCAAGTTATCAGCTTGGCAGGCTTTATTTTTTCAGCGCTGACGGCTTGGAAAAAGATAAAGAAAAAGCTATGGAATATTTGAATTTATCTGCCGAGCAAGGTAATGATTATGCTCTGAATTTTCTTGATAACACAAAGCATTTTGAAAACGAAATGCTCACCAATACCATTTTCAGCTTGTTTGTAAATCTCAGCAGATGCATCGAGGACGACTATCATCATAAGTTTCAATCGGGCAGAAGAATGATTGACAGCAAACTTCGGAGAGTCATTCAGGAGAAGAAGCAGTCGCTTGGTATCAAAAATGAGCAGAATTTTGAGTTATAGTTTATTGACAGTTCTAAGTGTATAAAACAAATTATGAGAGCCCGGAATGAATTGTGTAAAACTATAAAAACGACAACAATCGCCAATGTCATTATACCACAAAAAAGACAGAAGTAAAGACTAAAATGTACGCTAAAGCGGTTCTGACTTCTGTCTTTTTGGTTCTTTATGCCAATTAAGTGATTGTTAGGTATAATATTATTGAAACTCACTTACACAAAATTTTTCATTAAGCCCAAATTTTTTTTTATTGTTTTATTGCTCTTACAATAAAATTTGTAGATTTTTTTGTGACTTATAGTTATTTATTGCGTCTGCACTGTGCATGGAAAAAATCACATTATTTTTATCACAGAAATTTCGAATTGTACTTTCGATAAACTCAGATTCCCAAATTTCCCATTCTTTATTGTTTTCGTTAAAATCCATGTGAACTTTTTTTAATGCAGTTTCAACTTTATTGGGTATGCCATTGGGAAAAACTCTTTTTTCAATTTTTCCATCTTTTTGAAAATAAAATGCTTCACCTAAAGCAATATCGATATAGTCTTTACAAATATTTAAAATAGAAAGATAATCCGTTACCTTTACAATAGGTAAAAAAGGTCTTAATGCCAGTACAGTTACAGCTCCAATATTATGTAGGTGTTTTATTGTATCAATACGTGCTTGAGGAGAAGGGATTGGATATGGTTCTAAGTAAGATACTTCATCAGAAAAACGCGTTATGCTAATACATGCAAATAAATCTTTATTCTTATTTTTTAAAGTATTTACTACTTTTTTCAACTGTTGGAGATCTTCACTAGAAAAAATTGTTCGAGTTGTGAATAATAAATCACAATTAATATTTTCGGAGATGCTTTGAAGTAAAGATATACCAGTTTGAGTTC
The DNA here is from genome assembly GCA_947586185.1 of uncultured Clostridia bacterium. GTDB lineage: Bacteria > Bacillota > Clostridia > Oscillospirales > Ruminococcaceae > Porcipelethomonas. The sequence continues at coordinate 11,012 of CANPXN010000025.1, read as the reverse complement.
TTGGTTTAGCAAAGGAATCGGTATCACCACTAACATATATAATATCATATTTTTCACGATGCCGAATGAGAAAGTCTACTATTTCATTAATATTTTTTTTAGCATATGGAATGAATCCGTCTTGTACGTAACAAAAAGCACAGCTATATGGGCAAGTTTTATATTGATTTAATGATCCTAGTGATACCATTGCTCGACCATTTTTAATGTAAAACCAATTTTTGTCATCATAGTTAACTTCAGGCATAATTATTTTCCTCACAAGAAAATACAACAGGAATGCCAGAGTTAGAAGATTGTTTAATTGCATCAAGTATATTGCAATTATATTTTGCCTGTTCTATAGTAGCAACATCATTCATCTCAGGAACATTATATCCTTGTAACTGCTTAATAACTAAAGGTGCAAAATAGCGAAATGATCCAGAGAACAAAGAGGCTTTGTTTGCACGTTCATCATCAAATACACCTTCAACATCAATTGGTTGAACAATGCCTTTTTTATTTTCTGTATATATTGCAAGCTTGTTTGTCAAATCAAAATGAAGTTCCCCCTTATCACCCGCCATATCAATTTCAAACTTGAAAGAACTAAATCCACCAGCATTAATACTATACATAACTGAAAGCTCATTTTCAAATTGAATTTGAGCATTGCACAAAGTAGAGGCATTTACTTTACGTATTTCACCATTTATCACTCTTTTTTTAAAAATTGGATTTAAATTTCCTGAAACAGATAATACTTTTCTATTGTCAAACCAATATTGAATTAAATCGTTAAAATGTGAAGCCATTGCTAATCTGACGCCACCGCCTTCCTGTGCATCAAAGCTCCAACTCCAAGGGAGATTCGCATCACTAAAACCGATTCCTAGTTGATTTATTCTCACAAGATATATATGACCAAGAGCACCGCTATGAATAAGTTCTTTAATTTTTCTCATATATGGATTAAAACGCAATTGATGGTCGACATAAATAAAAGTGCCTTCATTTTTTTCTAAATGAGTCAATTGTTCAACTTCAGAGGTGATATGAGAAACTGGTTTTTCACAAATAATATTTTTACCCTTTGAAATTGCATATTTCATCACATCATAGTGGAACTTATTTGGTGGACATACACATACTAAATCAATCTCAGGTATATCACACAGTTCTTTGTAGTTTGCACAAGCAATGGGAATATCATTCCTTTCAGCAAAAAAGTTACTTCGTTCAGATGAACTACCTGCAATAGCAAGAACATTACAGCCATTGACACCACGAAATCCTTTAAGGTGTGTGCGAATTCCCACACCTGTTCCAATAATTCCAATATTTATATTTTTCATAATAATCTCCATTCTGCCGCTGTGGCGTCAGCACAAATAGGAATGAAAAAGCTGCCACAAAATCTTGCTTTTTCCTTTTAGATATTGTATAAGATAATTGATTATTAATAAGGAACACCCGGCTTCAATTAAAAGTGCATCCACCCGCCGGCAATTGAGGTGCAGGTGCTCGTTCCGACCTATAAAGCATTTCTAAGGTGGAAATATTTTGAATTCGGCTAACATCGTGGGTCTTTTTGTGTTGCCAGAACATCAAAATAGTATTTTTCACGCTAATTCCTCACTTTCATGAAATACGACTCTAAAACCATTTCCAAAAAAATTAACATTAGGTCGATTAAAGTTTCTGTATGTAGGACGAAGATTAGTAATTGCCCAGTCAAAACAACCGCCACGGAGAACTTTAGATTCACCATTAACTGGTCCTTTAGGATTATTAATAATGCCATCATGTACGCATTCTTTATAATAATCATCCCTATGCCAATCTAGGCACCATTCTCTAAGGTTTCCTAGCATATCGCAAAATCCAAAAGAATTTGCTTTTTTTAAACCGACTGAATGTGTTTGATTGTTCGAATTTATACCATACCAACCATATTGGCTTATATTATTGCTATTTCTAAATAGTTCATCATCAATACCTCCACTTCTACAACAGTATTCCCATTCGGATTCTGTTGGTAAATCGCATCCTATCCATCGTGCAAATATATAGGCTTCATACCAATTTACATTGTTAACTGGTTGATCTGGTTCTGTGGAGTACGTTTTATTATTTTTTCTATATAAGTCGAAAAATGGGAATTCATCATAATACATTTTATTTGTAATTAAGTTTTTACTCATATAAAATTGATTTAGTTGAACTTTATGTGCAGGATATTCTCTCTCATCAATAGGGGTATCATTACCTTGAAAAAATTCTCCTGATTGAACTAATAGTAATTTAAATCCATAATCGCCGTTTAAATATTTTTCTCGTCTTTCTTGTGCATGTTCCAAATCTAGTATTTTATACACTAAATTGATACATTCTGGGTATGCGATTTCTTCAAGCAAGTTAATATAATTATACACTATTTCACAATCTTTTTCAGCTGAAATTACTGATGATACAGTATCAAGCAACATCCTTTTTCTATGTGATTCATTTGGGATTGCAAATACATTTTCCTTTAATGAATGTACTAAATTAATTCTTTCTGTATGTGAAAGCTTGGAGTATAGTTCATTTAATAATTCAGTTGGAAAAATTGAAACTTCATGCAATGTTCTTAATGTTAGTGCTTTGTTGCGTTCCCATAATCCACAAATTACTTTTCTAAGATTACTTTCATCAACTAAACCTACATACATACGTATAGGTTCTTCCCATGTGGGAACATTGGCCATTTGAAGTAAATTTGCTAAAGGTTCTTGAAGCATTCCTAAAGCTACATAATATTCCCAAATTGAGCGATGTACAAAAGAGTAGCTTCCATTGCTATAGTGTAATAATCCACTTTTTTTCCGTATTATTTCCAGTAATGAAGCATCTCCCATTTCTAAGCCAAGTTTGCTCTTTATATAGAATCGCGCTTCATCAGCTGGAAATTGATCATTCATATCTAACTTAAAAAATTTAACAGCAATTATTTGCAAAGCTTTTCGTAAATTAAATGCAGTTTCAGCTGGTGTAATTTCTCGTTGACGTTCCCAGCTTTTTTCTCCAAGAAGATACTCTGTGGTTTCTTTATATAATTCTGCTTTGCGAGTTGCACCCTCTTTTAGGCATGATGGTTTGATACACATTAACGCTAACATAAATGGTGTTTTAGCAAGTTCATATAATCTCTCATCATTTTTTATTGCATTAATTGATGATTCTTGATATTCTTCTGAAACATTGTTTTTAATATATTTTTCTATATCGCTGTCACTTAATTCTTGTATAATATAAGGTACAAATCGTTTTAACTCAAGTTTATTATCAATTCCATAAATTCGTGTTGTAATCACAATTAGACATTGTGGATAATAAAGTGTGAATTCGTTTAGCTTTTCACAAAATAAGCTTTGCCATTCAGGTCGCATTTCATCTAAACCGTCAATTAATACGCATGTAGTATTTTTCCTAAAAATATCTTCTGCAAGTAAAGCATCTGAATAATCTTTTCGGCTTAATTGAGCATTAATAAACCTAGAAAAAATGTCAACTAATTTGTTTTGTTCAAAATCATCAATTTCTTGAAAAATAGAAGCTTTAAGAAATACGGGTAATATTTCATTACTATAAACACAAAAATCATGCATTAGTTTTCTTACAAAAGTTGTTTTACCAGTGCCTGGCATGCCCTTAATAAGTATTTTGCCACCAACACGCTTTACCTCTTTTACAACACTACTACAATCACACATTGGAGTGCAATCTAAGCTGTTTTCGGGCATAATACCTATACGAATAAAATTGTTTGTAATATCTACGTCTTTTTTTCCTAGAATAGTCATTTGTGAATATGTTGGTAATAGTTCCTGTTTGTATTGTTTCATAGCATCGTTAAAAGCAATATGTTTTTTTTCTTTTTCTGATGATGTTACATAAGGTATTTCCATTCAAACCTTCTCCTTTCTGATTTCTTCTAATGCCTTATTTAACAATACTAAGCATTGTTTGCGATGAGTAACAATCTGAATAACAATAGAATCTCTAAATTCTTGTTTTTCTTGTTGTGAAAAAAGAATATACTTAGTTTGCAAATCTTCCCACATATTTAATTTTTCAATACTTGAATAAAAGGCTATTGTTTCATTATAACCCTTAGATTCAGAGAAGATCTCTATTTTTTCAGTGTTTTTTATACTGTTCCAGTAAGAATAATTGTAGGGCGATAGTTGCAATTCTAATTTTCCTGATTCTAATTGAAAATTTGAGTTGTTTATATCAGATTCTATCTTTTTTTGTATTGATTCTAATTCTTTTATTATTAATTCGATAATTTCTTTTTTAGTAGATTTTTCTTTTCTTTTTTCAATTAATTTGTCTGTTTTTAGTGCGATAAAAATACTTGCAACCATGCTAATGAAGTCAATAGAATTTGATTTTACATATGTAATCAACGCATATAATAATTCATAGGATTTTGATAATAATTCTTGAAACATAATTATATTGTACCTTTATTTTTTCTATTTCTTCTTACATTTTTACTCTATCAGAAAAGTCAAACACTGTCAAGCCTTTTGGCATAAGGTGCAAATTTTAGGCAAATTAAGACGAAAAACTCGGTATTAGACAAAAAATAGTCCAACACCGAATTATAACATTATATTATATAATTTTCACCGAGAGTTATCCTCAGATTTAGCGATCAGGATCAGAACGATGGTATCGTACAAATATTTTTTATTTTTTTGGCTAAAGCCAAAAATGGCATTAATCATATTGCCCAAAGACATATTAGAAGCCAGTTTTTCATTTAATTTTTTGTATTCGATCTTATTCTGGCATCTTCCGAGCAGATAATCAACCGGAACATGAAAATAATCAGCGAATTTTACCAGCATATCGGCGCTTGGAAGAGTAAGCCCTTGCTCATAATGTGCTAAAGAACTTTCGCTTATATTGAATATTTTAGCCAACTCTTTCTGTGTAAAACCACAGCTTTTTCTTAATTCAGCTAATGTGCTGCCAGTAATGTTATTTAATGATAATGAATCCGATTTCATATTCTTACCGCCTAAAAAATATTGATAATAATTGAATTATAACTTAAAATACAGTTTTCTTGTCGAAATACGCATATTTTATGATAATTAATTAGAAATATGTCTTAAAACTATTAGTATATATACATTGACTCGTATTATTAGTACAGTTCAAACCATTTCTGACAAACAGGATTGAAAAATATGTAAAATAAGGATATAATAAAAGATAAGTTATATGTTTGCCGAACAATATCAAATAGGAGATGATATGGAATGCGAATTGCAGTATGTGACGATAATACCGTGCTGCTGCCAAAGCTAAAAGAGATAATTTATGACTCTTTTTCTGTTTACACAGACGAGTTTGAAATACTGATTTATTCTTCCGGAGCTTTGCTGCTGAATGCACACAAACAGGAACCCTTTCAAATAATATTTCTTGATATTGACATGCCAAAAATATCCGGATTTGATGTGGCTAAAACGCTTCGTGACGACTTTTCAAATTGTTTCATAATTTTCATAACCAGCCATTCCGAACTTGTGTATGAAAGCATGGATTTTCAGCCGTTTCATTTTATTCGGAAGAATTGTGAGATATCGATAGAAGAGAGTATGTCCAAGATAACAAAAAAGCTGATGAAACATATGAAGCAATATGAAAAGGTGATTCTTGAAGATAAAGAATCCGGACGGCATGGCGTTTATGTTCATGATATCATGTACATAGAAAGTGAAAAGCATTATTTAAATTACTATATTGCCGGGAAAAACACGCCCATTAAGGAAAGAGGAAGCATAAAGGAATGTGAAGAAAAATATGAAGGATACGATTTTGTAAAAATACACAAGCGATGCTTGATCAATCTTAGATATTTGGCATATTTTGATGGAAGTAGGAATGAAATAATACTGAGTGGAACAAACAAAAAGCTGATAATGAGTAAGAATTACAAGAAAAGTGTTGATGAGAAATATACGCTGTATCTGAGGTCAATACTATGAATGCATTGTGGGATTTATTTGAAATAACAATCAATTTCTTTCAAGGCTTTATTATGATATTCTTCACTCATTCTTACCTTGGAGACAAAAATGATAAAAGATTCCTGAAAAGCAGCGGGGTCTTGTATGGCATAGCGTTAGCATCGGCGATCTCTATATTGGATTACTATACGGTATTTGAAAGCTTTTATGCACTTTTGTATATTGTAATTATATTTATATATTCAGCGTTTAGCTTAAAGGGTACATGGTTAAAAAGAACATTTGCCTCTGTCTTACCGGTGCTGATCGTGCTTGTTCCATCGGCGTTGATTTCTAATTTTACCGCATTTCTTTTTAAGACGAATTTGTATGATATATTTTCTAAAAATACTGTCGATAGATTTATTACGGTAATTGCCGTCCAACTTGCAATAGTCTATATTATGGTTATTTTATTGCGAATACTGAAGAAAAATGACAGCAGAAAAAATTCATTAGCAGTCATAGAATGGATTTTAATATCAGCAGTTCTTGTTATCAGTATTATTGTTGGAGCATTTCTGGATATGCTCTCTTTAGATGGCATATCCCATGGAAGCAGAAGATATCTTGTATTTTCGTTAGCCGGAATTATACTGATCAATGTTGTAGTATGTTATCTGGTTGTGGATTTAGGGAAAAAGAATGAAGCAATGAGAGAAAACGAACTGCTGCGTTTACAGCAGGAGTACAACAAGCAGTATGTGGAAAATGCAGATACAGAGTATGATTTAATACGAAAAATGCGGCATGATTTTAGAGACAATTATTCTGCATTGTACACTCTGCTTTCCGATGGAAATGTTAAATCGGCAATGAAGCATATTGAGAAGCATTTAGATAAGCTGGTGAAAATGGAAACCTTTGTACATACTGAAAATGATATTGTAAATGCGGTGATCAACAGTAAACTGTCAACGGCGAGGTCGTTTGGAATAGAAGCGACATGTTTGTCTGTTTCCAATTTTAATGATATTGACGATATCGATTTATGCAGACTGCTTTCGAATATGCTGGAGAATGCGGTAACGGCTTGTAATTCAAGCGATAGAAAAGACAAACAGATTTATTTGAAGATCAGTTCGGACGAGTACAAATATATATTTAATCTGAAAAATACGATTGATGAGTCTGTTTTAGCAAATAATCCGCATTTACGGACTACTAAGAAGAATAAAAGCTCGCATGGGTACGGTACGAAAATCATACGTGATATTGCAAGGAAGTATCATGGAAAATATGATTTTTATGAGGAGGAAGGTTTCTTCTGCTGTAGTGTGACACTGAAAAAATAAATGGCGATATTGTACTTACATGGTACAATATCGCTCTTTTTTGTCCTGATTTGCCTGAAATTTGCACCTTGTGCCAAAATACTTGACTTTGGTCATGGAAAGTGGTAGAGTATAATTATATGTATTTTATATTTTCTTCTGAAGCTGAAATGATGTATAATGAATGGAAAATGTATCTTAGGCGATGGATCAAAATCAGGTTGAAAATAGTTTTGAGTCTTTTGATAATAGAGCTGATTATTGTTAAAGTTATAACATAAGAACTTTTAAATAATTATTAATTTGATTGCAGCAGCGTTTTTTGCTGCTGCATATTTTTTTGAAAAGAGGGGTCGAAATATGGAGAAAAAGCAAGACAGCGGCTTAGCCTGTTTTCTGATAGTAATGAAGTTTCACGGCATTCCAATTACAAAAAAGCAAGCTGAAAATTTATCCGTATTGGATGAGGAAAATAAAACCGGAGAAATTGAAATAATCCAATCTGCAAAAGCGTTAAAAATGCGGACAAAGCTATGCCAATTGAAACTAAACAAACTGAAAGACGTAAAAGCACCAATTATAGCAAAAGGTAAAGACGGCGAATACTTTATTATAGCCAAATCCAAGGATGATAAGTTCATGATTCTTTTCGCTGATAAGACGCAGCCGGAAGTGAAATCCCGTGAAGAACTTGCAGAAATATGGGACGGCACGGCGATACTTATAACCAAAAAAGGAATCATGGACAGAGAAGCTGTTTTCAGTTTTAAATGGTTTATTCCCACGATTCTAAAATTCAAAAAAGAGTTTATTCAGGTTCTTATCGCCGTATTTACGATTCAGATTTTAGGTATTCTTACTCCCGTCATGACGCAGGTAGTTGTAGATAAGGTGCTGGTTCACAGGAGTATTTCAACGCTAAATGTACTTGCAATCGGCATCGGGATCGTTTACATTTACGAATTGATTTTAGGACTTGCCAAGAACTACGTGTTTACTCATACTACAAACCGAATCGACGTCATGCTGAGCTTCAAGCTATTCAAGCATTTGTTTGCACTGCCGCTTAAATACTTTGAATCGAGGCGAGTGGGCGAAACTGTTGCAAGAGTACGTGAACTTGACAGTATCCGAAACTTTTTAACCGGAACGCCTTTGTCGTCCATGATAGATTTTGTGTTTATAATTGTATATATCGTAGTGCTTTTCTGCTACAGTAAAATGCTGACGGTTATTGTAATTTGTTCGATACCTGTTTATGCGGTTTTGTCTACAATAGTAACTCCTCTGTTCAAGAAAAGACTTGATGAAAAATTTGAAACCGGAGCCAATACACAGTCATTTTTAGTGGAATCTATTACGGGTGTGCAGACGGTAAAATCCTACGCGTTAGAGCCGAAATTTGAAAAGAAGTGGGGTGATTTGCAGTCTGATTATGTCAAGGCAAGCTATAAGACTTCAATGGTATCTGCAACGGCAGGAACGACAGGACAATTTATTCAGAAAGTGTTTGACCTTTTAATTCTGTTTTTTGGAGCAAAGGCGGTAATGGACGGCAATTTTACGGTCGGTCAGCTTGTAGCATTCCGTATGCTTTCCGGCAGAGTAAGCGGACCGGTTCTCAGACTTGTGCAGCTCTGGCAGGAATATCAGCAGGCTTCGCTTTCTGTAAAAAGAATAGGCGATATTTTCAACACTGCGCCTGAACCGATTCTGAATACAAATCAGACCGCTATGCCAAGCGTACAGGGAAAAATCGTATTTGACAAGGTGCGTTTTCGTTACAATCCGCAGGGAGGCGAGGTCATTAAGGGAATGAGCTTTGAAATCGAGCCGGGAACAATTGTCGGCGTTGTCGGTCGAAGCGGTTCTGGAAAAAGTACAATTTCAAAACTGATTCAAAGATTGTATCTGCCGGAGGGCGGAAAAATATCTGTTGACGGCATGGATATTTCGCTTGTCAATCCGGCAATGCTGAGAAAGCAAATCGGAGTTGTATTGCAGGAAAACTTCATGTTCAACGGAACGGTTGCGGAAAACATTTCGATTCATATGCCGACCGCTTCAATGGAACAAATCATTCACTGCGCAAAAATTGCAGGGGCGCATGACTTTATTTTGGAACTGCCAAATGGTTACAATACGATTATCGGTGAAAAGGGTATGGGACTTTCCGGCGGACAAAAGCAGCGCGTCGCCATTGCGAGAGCAATTCTTGCAAATCCGAGAATTCTTATTTTTGATGAGGCAACCTCGGCTCTCGATTATGAATCCGAGAGTATTATTCAAAATAATTTGAAAGAAATTTGTAAAGGAAGAACAGTTCTGATTATTGCCCATCGCTTGTCTACGCTGAAAGACGCACAGAAAATCATGGTGATTGATAAAGGAAATTTGGTGGAATATGACACTCACGAAAACCTGATGAAGCAGGAAGGGCTGTACCATTACTTGTATAATCAGCAGCAAAGGGGCGATATCGATGGATAACAAAATGACGGAATACATATTAAAACACAGCAGAAAAAAAGATAAGGAACTCAAATATGATTTTATGCCGCCGCTGCTGGAAATCATTGAACGTCCTGCCCATAAAGCCGGAACTGTAATCATTTTAGGGGTATTTTCTCTTTTGATTGCCGCAATTATATGGGCATGTCTTTCCAAAATTGACGTAGTGGTAACTTCAAGTGGCAGCGTACAGCCGGTTGGAAATATCAATATCGTTCAGTCGTATGCAGGCGGTTTTGTAAATGCAATTAATGTAAAAGAAGGCGATTATGTTCACGCCGGCGATCTGCTTATCGAATTGAATACAGAAACTCTCGATGTAGACAAGGAGCAGTTAGAATCTCAGAAAAAAATACTGGAAGCGCAGCGGGAAATTTATAATAAAATTAAAGCGGATGAAGATGTTTCTAAAGTGAAAGCGTCTGATTATGAAGCCGATCTGCAGCCGTATATACAAGCGATTCTCGATTCGGACGCCAGTTATAAAAATACTTTGTCGAACTTGGAAAAAGAGAAAAGTACTGCCGAATTAAATAAACAGATTGGAGAATTACAGCTTGAGGAATATCAGAATAACGGTACGGAACGTCAGGCACAGTCTCAGGAGTTAAGCAATCAGCAGTATGACTTGGCGGTGGAACAGGCGGAATTGAAAATAAAGGATACTCAAACGCAGTATAGTTCGCAGATAAATTCTAAGCTTTCGGAAATCGGCAGTCAGTTGGACGAGATAAATACTAACCTTGAAAAGTATAGATTGTCAAAGGAATATCAGAATATTACTGCTCCCGTAAACGGATATGTGAACAGCGTAGACGTAAATACCATCGGAGAAACGGTAACATCTGCTGAACAGCTCGTTACGATTGTACCAGATAATATGCCTGTTGAAATGGTATGCTATGTAAAAAATATGGATATCGCCGATATCGAAGTTGGAATGGAAGCGGAAATCAAGCTGGAAGCATATCCGTATAACAAGTACGGCACAGTTAAAGGTACTGTGAAATATATCAGTCCCAGTTCGTTTAACAGCGAACAGCTTGGAAGCGTTTATCTCGTAAAGCTGGAAATGGATAATTCAAATGAAAATATCGATGGGAACCTCTAAAAACCCTCTAAAAAGCGCTTAAAACGCACTGCAGGAATAAAAGTAGCGACATTCACTCCAAAA
>CANPXN010000024.1 GCA_947586185.1 uncultured Clostridia bacterium | reverse complement strand
TAATAGCAAAATCTACAAGGGATTTTCAACATTCATTTGCAAAAGTGTTGAAAACTGCTTTTGCTTTTGAAAAAGCAAAATGAAAACTTTTTCGCTTTGGGGGAAGCGAAGCCAAACCTTATAGGTAAATGCAAAGGGACAACCTATAGGAGGGAGGGGGAAAGAGAAAAACCAACAAAAATGCGGATTTCCCCCTCCCTCCTGTAGGTTTTCCCTCTGCACTCCCTTTCCACACACCTCCTACCCCCATTCCGCATTTTTAACTCTCGCCGCTTGCTCTTTTGCCGCTGAAAAGCGGCAAAAACATCGCAGGTACTAGGGAGACGGAAAGTGAAATATACTCTCAACAAATTTGGGAGAGTCGCTCAAGGAATTGAGGCGAGCAAAGCAACGCCGACCAAGCCTACGCTTACAGCAATGGGTAGAACATAACCTTGCCTCCCCGTGGGAGAATTAACGTAACAATTGCAAGCAAAGCGTACAAAGGGCAGTGCCAATGAGTACAAGCAATCAAGAAGATGTTACATAAGCAGGTGAATCAACCCCCATGTAGAAACAAATAGAAAGTCTGTAAATTTTGCCTGCAAAATTTCAGATTTCTATTTGTTTCTACCGGGTGCGGGTTTCAAGCTCTGCGGCGTTTGAGCTGCCTGTTTCTTTGGTTCGTTTCTTTGCAGGAGCAAAGAAATGAACATACTAAACCTTTGAGGGCGCTTTCGGAAAGCGGCATACCTAAAAACAAAAAATAACCCTTTTCTAAAGCTTTATAATTTTTCCCCTAATGCTTTTTTAAAAGCATTAAAAGCCTTTTCGGCATTCCCTAAAGGGAATGCACTCAAAAGCTTTACCTCTTACGATAGCTCCTGAAATCAAAATGTATGATACCTGTTATAAAGCTGAGCATCTCCGATGTGGAATGAATAAGCTCCATTACAGTATCGGTATCAATATCAAAGGGAATGTCCGCCGGATACCTTGTTTCAATATAGTAATGGTTCAGAAGAGTGCTTTTTGTAAGCCATTTTTCAAAATGGGAATCAATAGTCATCGCCTGCTTGCAAAGCCATGTAAGGTTATGTCCGTCATAGAGCTTGTGCTTCTTGAAAAGAAGATAACCCTTGAGAGCCTTTTCAATGCACTGCTGGCAGTGAAAAGCCACTCCGTTAAAGCATCTCTCATCGCTCAGCAGGTTTTTAGCCGCTAAGAGGTCAAGGTTTGCATAGAACAGCCAGTCAAAATAGCGGCGGCTATCGTTATCCCTATAGCCCCTACCCATAGATCAACACTCCCGAATTATTTATCTTCCATGCAAAGGTCCCGATCTCATCCTTTAGCTCATCCCACTCGGAGGTCTTGTACAGAACGATATCATATGGAAGCTCGCTGTCCGTTTCCATGTAAAGCCGGCATTCAAGCTCGGATATGCTCTTAACGGAATCGTTTACGATAAGCGCAAGCTTAAAGCTTGTAAGCTCCCCGGAGGTGCTTATCTTATTGCTTATTAGGTATATCTTTTCAATGCTCTTATCCTGTGCAAGGAGCATTGCCGTATTTTTTATAATTTCATTATCAGTCATATATTGCTCCTTAAATCACCGCCGACGCATGCCTTGTAACATGGCATCCCACATTTACCGCAACAGGCAGTCCTGCTATATGGGTAGGCGCCTGCTCTATATTTACACAAAGAGCCGTTATTTTTCCTCCGAAGCCCTGAGGACCGATACCCAGCTTGTTTATGCCGTCAAGCATCCTCTCTTCAAGCTCACTGTAAAGAGCCTTTGGATTTCTCACGGAAACGTCCCTGCAAAGGGCTTTCTTTGCAAGGTATGCGCACTTTTCAAAGTTACCGCCGATACCGACGCCTATTACCATAGGAGGACAGGGATTGCTGCCTGCCTTTGAAACTGTTTCCACAACAAAATCCACAATATCCTCATGAGTCGCCGACGGGGTAAACATTTTTACAGCGGACATGTTCTCGCTACCGAAGCCCTTTGGGCATACGTCTATCTGAACTTCCTCCCCGGGAACTATTTCAAGATGTACCACCGGCGGAGTGTTATCTCCGGTATTCACTCTTTCAAGAGGATCCCCCACTATTGAGCAGCGCAGATATCCCTCCGTATAGCCCCTTGAAACGCCTCTGTTAACGGCGTCCATAAGAACTCCTCCTGAAAAATGAACGTCCTGACCTATTTTCATAAAGATAACAGCCATTCCCGTATCCTGACATATTGCGATATTTTCTTCCGCTGCCGCTTTTATATTTTCCTTTATATCGTCAAACACAGCTTTTCCGGCAGGGGAAACCTCAAGCTCGGAGCATCTGCCTATGCACTGCTCCAGAGCCTTTGGAAGGTGGATATTTGCCTCTATGCAAAGATCACGTATCTTATTTTCGATCACTGAAACATCAATATCTCTCATTATTTAAAATTCCTTTCTAAGGCTTCGGACGCATCTCTTATTATCGAGTCTATCTGCTCCCTCGAAAAGCTTCCGCCGTACCATATCTCATGAGCCACTGCCGCCTGATATACCAGCATGGACATGCCGCCTACGGCAGGTATTCCGTGAGCCTCCGCAAGCTTCATAAGCTTTGTCTTTCCCGGATTGTATATTGCGTCAAATACGGCTCCGCAGCCTGCAACAGCCTCTTCTGAAACAGCACATGCGTCACATTTCGGATACATTCCCACAGGAGTTGCGTTTACAAGAAGGTCAAAGCTTCCGGAAACGTCCTTTGTGAATACGGTCTTGACCTTTGAATCCGGATATTTTTCAGATATTTCCCCGGCAAGCTCCTTTGCCATATCCACAGCCTCGGGAATTATAGCCATGGTAAGCTCTCCTCCGTGGCGGACAGCCTCTATTGCCATCATTCTTCCCACACCGCCGCAGCCTAAAAGCAGCACTTTTCCTCCTAATGCGTCATTGTCCACAGAACGCAGAAATCCGTCGCAATCAGTATTATATCCTCTGAGCTTTCCGTTTTCACTGTGAATGCAGTTAACGGAATTGTATCTCTCTGCGCTTTCATCAAGACTATCAGTAAATTCAATTATCGGTACCTTATGAGGTATCGTTATGTTAAAGCCGTTTAGTTTTTTAAGCTCAGAAATCTTTGAAGAAAGCTCCTCAGGCGCAATATCCATAACGGAATATTCTCCGCTTCTTCCCGAAGCCTCAAAGAGCTTTTCATGAATAAAAGGGGACATAGTATGTCCCAGAGGATGACCTATAAGTCCATAACTTTCCATAAAACATTATCCTTTCTTTTTATTGCTTTTGAAAAAAGCAATGGTAAAACTTTTTATCGCTTTTGAAAAAGCTATTATAAAACTTTTTTCGCTTTGGGGAAAGCGAAGACAAACTTTTTTTACCGTTTTCCGAAAGCGTCCTCTTAGGTAAATGCAAAGGGACAACCTATAGGAGGGAGGGGGAAAGAGAAAAACCAACAAAAATGCGGATTTCCCCCTCCCTCCTGTAGGTTTTCCCTCTGCACTCCCTTTCCACACACCTCCTACCCCCATTCCGCATTTTTAACTCTCGCCGCTTGCTCTTTTGCCGCATAGCGGCAAAAAAATCGCAGGTTACTGGGAGCAGAAAGGGAAAAAACTATATTATCTTAATTGGGAGAATCTTTCAAGGAATTGAGGCGAGCAAAGCGATGCCGGCAAAGCCTCAACTTACAGCAATGGGTAGTGTGTCACCTTGCCTCCCCGTGGGAGAATTAACGTAACAATTACAAGCAAAGCGTACAAGGGGCAGTGCCAATGAGTACAAGCAATCAAAAAGATGTTCCGTAAGCCGTTAAAATAACCCCCATGTAGATACGCATGGAAAGTCTGCAAATTTTGCTTTGCAAAATTTCAGATTTCTGTGCGTATCTACCGGGTGCGGGTTTCAAGCCCTGCGGCGTTTGAGCAGCCTGTTTCTTTGGTTCGTTTCTTTGCAGGAGCAAAGAAATGAACATAAACTTTTGCTAAAGCTTTCACAAAGCCTTATAAATTTTTCCTTAATGCTTTATCAAAAGCATTAAAAAGCCTTTTCAGCTTTCCTCCGGAAAACGATCAAATGCTTTTGCATACATTCTCAACACCCGAAGGGTTTTCAATATTAAAGATATTAACGCCTTTAAGGGTCTTCTTTACAAGACCGGATAAAACCTTGTTCGGACCAAGCTCAATAAAGGTATCATATCCGGAGGCCTGCAAAGCTGCAAGCTCCGATGTAAATCTTACCGGAGAAACCATGTGCTTTTTAAGCAGGGACGGCATGTCGGAAAAGTCGGTAAGCTCTCCTCCTGTTACATTTGAATAAAACGAAACCTCAGGCTTTTTAAAGCCTATACCCTTTATCTCTTCGTAAAATTCCTCCGCAGCGCCCTCCATAAGCTTTGAGTGGAAAGCAGAGGCAACTTTCAGCTGCACTGTTCTCGCTCCCATAGCGCCAAGAGCCTCGGCAGCCCTGGAGGCAGCCTCCCTTTCTCCTGCAATAACGGTCTGTGCAGCGGAGTTGTAATTTACCGGTACAACATATCCCTCTGTTTCAGCGCATACCTTTTCTATCTCCTCAGGAGTTTTCTTCATTACCGCATACATTACCCCGTCAGTGTTCTGCGCAGCCTTTTCCATTGCCGCTGCTCTTGCCTTTATCACCTTAAAGCCGTCCTCTAATGATAGCATTCCGGAAGCCGTCATTGCGGCATATTCTCCAAGAGAATGCCCTGCCACAGCGGAAAATCCTATGCCGGCTTTTTTGGCAGCCTCAAAGCACAAAAGAGATGTCGCCATAATTGCAGGCTGGGAATTACAGGTTTTGGCGAGCTCCTCCTCGCTTGCTTCAAAGCATATCTTTTTTAAGTCATAGCCCAATATCTCCGAAGCTGTGTCATATATGAAGGAAAATTCTGGATTTGCCTCCAAAAGCTCCTTTCCCATGCCGGAATACTGGGAACCCTGTCCCGAAAACAAAAATACTGTCATAACATGTCCTCTTTTCTAATTTTTGTACAAAATCACAATACAGCCATTGACTTTTTGTACAAATTGTGGTATTTTAAAATTTAACTGAATAAAACTCAGTTAATTCATTGCAAAAAGGTTAAAAATAGATTAAAATATAAATTAAGCAATATGCTCACCAAAGCAAAGCTGAGGCTTGCTGCGCCTGTATGACGGAGCAATGCCCAGATTATATAATATTGTGTTGCTTATCTCTGAGCTTTGTGCTTCTTTCAATAAGGGGCTTGCCCTAAGTTATATAATAACACAAAAACGGAGATAACACAACGCCGAGGAGGAATTTTTTTGCAGGGCTTGAAGATTTTAGGCACAGGGAGCTATACCCCTGAGCTTACCGTTACAAACGACGACATGGCAAAAATAGTCGACACAAACGACGAATGGATAAAAACAAGAACCGGTATGAGCGTAAGACACTATAACAACGGTGAACCGTCCTGGTACATGGGTACTATGGCGTCAAAGCAGGCGATAGAGGCTGCCGGCATCTCACCGGAGGACATAGGTCTTATTATCGACACAACCATAACTCCGGATTTTCACACTCCATCAACGGCATGCATGGTCCAGCGTGAAATAGGGGCAATAGGCTCTATCGCAATGGATATCAATGCCGCATGCTCAGGCTTTGTATACGGCTTCGATATGGCAAGAAGATACCTTATGACGGACGAAAGTATAAAGTATGCCCTTGTGGTCGCAAACGAAGACCTTACTAAGCTTGTGGATTTCCAGGACAGAGGAAGCTGCATTCTCTTCGGAGACGGCGCTGCCGCTGTTATCGTTGAGCTTTCAGAGGGCATGTTCACAAGCTTTATCGGCGCTGACGGAAACGGTACAAAGTACCTTTTTGCAAGAGCTGCCGTTCCTCAGAATCCTTTTATAACGGACAGAAAAAAGTACAGCGACGGTATGCCGGAGGGCAGGGATCAGTACCTTTTCCAGGACGGAAGAGAGGTATATAAGTTCGCTACAAAGGCTCTCCCTAACGCCGCTTTGAAGGCTGCGGAAAAGATCGGACTCGACATTAACGACGTGGACGTTTTCATTCCTCATCAGGCAAATATCAGAATTATTGAAACTGCCGCTAAAAACATGGGAGTTTCCATGGATAAATTTTTCGTGAATCTGCATGAGCACGGAAACACCTCCAGCGCTTCGATCCCTATAGCCCTTGACGACGCCATAAGAACAGGCAGAGTCAAAAGAGGCGATAAGATATGTCTTGTAGGCTTTGGCGCAGGACTTACCTATGCTGCGGCAATTTTTGAATACTGATAGGAGGTAATTATGAATACAAGAATCACTGAGCTTTTAGGGATAAAATACCCTATTATACAGGGCGGTATGGCTTGGGTCGCTGAAAGCACTCTTGCCGCTGCCGTATCAAATGCAGGCGGTCTTGGTCTTATTGCAGGAGGCTCGGCTCCTATAGACTATCTGCGTGATCAGATAAGAAGAGCTAAGGAGCTTACAGACAAGCCTTTCGGCGTTAATATCATGCTTATGAGCCCTAATGCCGAGGAGCTTGCTCAGCTGGTAATAGATGAAAATGTTCCTGTGGTAACTACAGGTGCGGGAAATCCCGGCAAATTCATGGCTGCATGGAAAGAGGCAGGCGTGAAGGTTATCCCTGTCGTTCCGTCCGTTGCTCTTGCTAAGAGAATGGAAAGGTCCGGCGCTGACGCCGTTGTTGCCGAGGGCACCGAGTCCGGCGGCCATATCGGTGAAAACACAACTATGTGCCTTGTGCCTCAGGTGGCTGACGCTGTGGATATCCCTGTGATCGCAGCAGGCGGTATCGCCGACGGAAGAGGCATTGCCGCTTCCTTTATGCTGGGCGCAGAGGGCGTTCAGGTGGGTACAAGATTTTTAGCGTCCGAGGAATGCCAGATACATCCGACCTTTAAGGAGCTTGTTGTAAACGCAAAGGATACGGACAATATCGTAACGGGCAGAACTACCGGACATCCTTGCAGAAATGTAAAGACAAAATTCTCGAAAAAGCTTGCCAGCGGAGAAATGAACGGCAGTATCACTCCGGACGAGTTTGAACAGATAACTCTCGGCTCTCTGAGAAAAGCCGTTCAGGACGGTAATCTCGAGGAAGGCTCGTTCCTCTGCGGTCTTATCGCAGGTATGGTAAAGGAAGTAAAGCCTTGCAAGGAGATCATAGAGGAAATGTTTGCAGAGGCTGAAAAGCTGCTGGCAGGAAAATAAAAAATATTTTAAATGCCCCGCACATTCGCTAACTGCGTTCACTACGTGCGTATCGGCAAATAGTAAACGTCAAACAACGTTGTCGTTTGCTATAAAAGGAGGACACAATATATGGCTACAGCACTTATAACAGGCTCCTCAAGAGGTATCGGCGCTGCAATTGCGCTGAGACTCGCTGAGGACGGCTTTGACATAGCTCTCAACGACCTAAGCGACAGCATGTTCGAGGGCAATGATATTATAGAAAAAATAAAGGAAAAGGGCGTTTCCTGCGAATATTTCTGCGCAGACGTTTCAAGTCACAGCCAGTGCGAGGAAATGGTAAAGGCTGTAAAGGAACGCTTCGGCAGTATAGACGTGCTTGTAAATAACGCAGGCATCACAAAGGACGGCCTTATGGCAAGAATGTCGGAAGAGCAGTACGACATGGTTATAAACGTAAATCAGAAAAGCGTTTTCAATATGATGAAGCATGCCGGAAAGATCATGATGAAGCAGAGAAGCGGCAGGATCATAAACGTCGCTTCCGTTGCCGGACTGTACGGCAATCCGGGACAGGTGAACTACAGCGCATCAAAGGCTGCTATTGTGGGCATGACTAAAACAGTTGCAAAGGAGCTGGGTTCAAGGGGCATAAACGTAAACGCAGTTGCTCCGGGATTTATCAAGACTCCTATGACGGACGCTCTCACAGAGGAGCAGAGAAACGCTATGCTGAATCTCATTGCAATGAAGCGCTACGGTCTTCCGGAGGAAATCGCCAGCGTAGTTTCATTCCTTGCATCCAAGGATTCAAGCTATGTCACCGGTCAGGTGATCGAAATTTCAGGCGGACTTATGATGTAATTTGTTAACAAGGATATTATTTTTCAAGGACTGTTTTTTCAAGGGGACGCTGTCCCCTTAAACCCCTGCCAAAGAGGGCAAGCCCCCTTTGGAATCCCATTATGTTTTCACACATGCCCATAAAGGGCATGTGTGAAAACAGATACGCCGAAGAGGCTGCTCTGTGGCAAAATTAAGGAATCAGTGACGCATTGAAAAATAGACTTGAAAATAACTCCACATTCAAAAAGGAGATAAGATAATAGATGAGCAGAAAAGTTGTTATAACAGGTATGGGTACGATAAATCCGCTTGGAAACAACCTTGCGGATTCATGGAAAAATATGAAAGAGGGAAAGAACGGTCTTTCCTTTGTTGAGGCGTTTGACACCTCCGATATCGGAGTAAGCATTGCAGGACAGGTAAAGGACTTTGATCCGGTGAGCTTCGGCATTGAGAAAAAAGAAGCAAGGCATATGGAGAGATTCACTCAGTTTGCACTTGCTGCGGCAAAAGAAGCTCTCACCGACTGCGGCAGTGATTTTTCCGATCTTGATCCTTTCAGAGCAGGCGTTCTGATCGGCTGCGGCATCGGAGGAATCGGTCTTACACTCAGCGAATATACTAAATTTAAGGAAAAGGGGCCGGGAAGAATATCTCCGTTCTATGTTCCTGCCATGATCTCAAATATGGCTGCCGGAACAGTCGCTATGAAAACCGGCTTTAAGGGAGATAACTTCTGCACCACAACAGCATGCGCCTCAGGCACTCATGCAGTGGGCGAGGCTTTCAGAAAGGTAAAGGACGGCTATCTTGACGTATGTCTTTGCGGAGGTACGGAATCAACAGTCTTAGACTTTACTCTCGCTGGCTTTAACAATATGAAAGCCCTTTCACGCTCCACTGACCTTGACAGAGCCTCCATTCCTTTCGACAAGGAAAGAAACGGATTCGTTCTTGGCGAGGGCTGCGGAATACTCGTTCTTGAGGAATATGAGCATGCAAAAGCAAGGGGCGCTAAGATATACGGCGAGCTTGCAGGCTACGGCGCAACCTGCGACGCATATCACATGACAAGTCCGTCCCCTGAGGGAGAGGCTGCCGCAGAGGCGATGAAACAGGCGTATACCGAGGCAGGTCTTGCTCCTGAGGACGTAACATATATCAACGCTCACGGAACCTCTACAGGTCTTAACGACAAGTATGAAACAAGAGCTATCAAAAAGGCTTTGGGTGAGGAGTGCGCTAAGAATGTAAAGATAAACTCCACAAAGTCAATGATAGGTCACCTTCTCGGCGCTGCCGGAGGAGTTGAGGCTATCGTTACCGCAATGAGCGTTTACGAGGGCTTTATCCATAAAACTATCGGCTATAAAGTGCCTGACGAGGAATGCGACCTTGATTACTGCACTGACGCTCCGGTGGAAACAGAAGTAAAAGCCGCCCTTTCAAATTCCCTTGGCTTCGGCGGACATAACGCAACGATCTGTATCAAAAAGATTTGAGGAGAAAACATATGTCAGAAAAAATGATTGCATGCAATCTCACCCTTGACGAGATAAAGGAGCTTGCCGACAAGGTCGAAACCGGTAAACTCAGTAAGCTCAAAATTAAAAACTCAGAGGGCGAAATTGTTATTGAAAAGGAAATGACCATAGCTCCTGCGCCAGCTCAGGTAAGTATGCCTGCTGCGTCCCCTTCACAGGATAACTCCTCCGGAGCTGCTCCGAAAGAGGAGGAGGCTGTCAGCGGAAATATCGTAAAGTCCCCTATAGTGGGAACCTTCTACTCAAAGCCGGCACCTGATAAAGCTCCGTTCGTGGCTGTAGGCAGCGCTGTCAAAAAGGGCGACGTTATCATGATAATCGAGTCAATGAAGCTTATGAACGAGGTAACAAGCGAATTTGACGGAACTGTTAAGAAAATTCTGGTCGAGGACGGAACAGCCGTTGAATTTGACCAGCCGATCATGATAATCGAATAGGAGCATATAATGGAAGTACTTTACAATAAGGAGCAGATAAAGGAAATTATCCCTCACAGAGATCCTTTTCTGCTTATTGACGAAATAAATGAAATGGAGCCGGGCAAAAGCGTCAAGGCTACAAAATACATCAAAGAGGATGACTTCTGGTTTAAGGGTCATTTTCCGGAGTATCCTGTAACTCCGGGCGTACTTATGATAGAAATGATGGCTCAGGCAGGAGCTGCGGCAATGCTCTGTCTGCCTGAAAACAAGGGCAAGATAGGCTTCTTTGCAGGTATCGACAAGGCAAAGTTCAAAAGACAGGTCGTTCCGGGGGATACCCTCAGACTTGAAGTAAACATCATCAAGGTAAGAGGTCCTATCGGCGTAGGCGAGGCAAAGGCTTTTGTGGACGGCGATACTAAGCCGGCTGTTTCTGCGGAAATAACCTTTGCTATCAAATAATGCGAAAGCGAGCGAGTTTATGTTTAAAAAGGTCTTAATCGCCAACAGAGGCGAAATAGCCGTGAGAATTATAAGAGCATGCAGGGAGCTTGGCGTAAGAAGCGTTGCAGTGTATTCCACTGCCGATAAAAACGCCCTCCATGCCCAGATAGCGGACGAAGCGGTATGTATCGGCCCTGCCTCCACATCGGACAGCTACCTCAACATGAAGGCTATTATTGCGGCATGCGAAATAACGGGCTGTGACGCTCTCCACCCGGGATTCGGCTTTCTTTCAGAGAATGCGTCCTTTGCCGCTATGTGCCAAAAATGCGGTATAGAATTTATCGGCCCATCCCATGAGGCAATAGAAATGCTGGGGGATAAGGCATGCGCAAAGGAAACTATGAAAAATGCAGGCGTTCCCGTTATTCCCGGCTCTGAGGGAGCTGTGAGAACAAATGAGGAGGCTCTTGAATGGGCGGAAAAGATCGGCTATCCGCTGCTTGTAAAGGCATCAGCCGGCGGCGGCGGACGAGGTATAAGACGGATAAATTCCAAGGAGGAGCTTATCCCTCAGGTGGAGATCGCACGTCAGGAGGCTAAAAGCTTCTTCGGCGACGACGCAGTTTATATGGAAAAGCTGATACTTAACCCACGCCATGTCGAAATACAGATACTTGCCGACAAGCTGGGAAACGTTATCCATTTGGGAGAACGTGACTGCTCCATGCAGAGAAGAAATCAGAAGGTGCTGGAGGAAAGTCCAAGCCCTGTTATGAACCCGGAGCTGAGGCAGCGCATGGGTGAAGCGGCTGTAAAGGCGGCTAAGGCATGCGGCTACTACAACGCCGGAACAATTGAATTTCTTGTGGAAAATAACAATTTCTACTTCATGGAAATGAATACAAGAATACAGGTCGAGCACCCTGTTACGGAATTTGTTACAGGGGTTGACCTTGTAAAATCCCAGATAAAAATCGCTGCCGGACTTCCCCTGGACTATTCCCAGGAGGATATAAAGGTCAGCGGTCATGCCATTGAGTGCAGGATAAATGCGGAAAACCCGAAGCTTGGTTTCAGACCTTCCCCGGGAAAAATCATCGCTCTTCATACTCCGGGTGGTCCGGGTATAAGGATCGACAGCGCCGCATATCAGGGATATACCATACCTCCTTACTATGATTCAATGATCGCTAAGCTCATTGTATACGCTCCTACAAGACAGGACGCTATTATGAAAATGAGATGGGCGCTTTCGGAATTTATAGTTGAGGGAGTGGATACGAATATCGACTTCCAGCTTGCCCTTATCAAGTCCGAAGCCTTTGAAAGCGGAGTATACGATAACGGATTTTTAAACACATTTAAGTTTGATGAATAAAGAGGTGACAATAAATGCTTGAGGATCTTTTCAAGGTCGTTACCACAAGATTTAACGGAAATGAAAAAACAGACAAGAAAGCTCCTGCCGGAAACCATATCCCTAAGGACCTGCTTTATAAGTGTCCGAGATGCAGAAACGTCATCTTTGAAGAGGAATACTTAGCCGTAAATAAGGTATGTCCAAACTGCAACTATCACGGAAGACTTACCGCTCAGGAGAGAATAAGCCTTACAGCGGATAAGGGCAGCTTTGTGGAGTTTGACGCAGATATGCTCAGCTGTAACCCTATCGGCTTTCCGGACTATGATATTAAGCAGATGAAGCTCCGTGAACAGACAGGTCTTAAAGACGCTGTTATAACCGGCGAGGCAACCATTAAGGGCAGTCCGGTGGTCATGGGAGTTATGGATTCAAGATATCTTATGGCGTCCATGGGAAGCGTTGTGGGAGAAAAGCTGACCCGTGCCTTTGAAAGAGCTACAAAGGAAAAGCTGCCGGTAGTGCTGTTTACGGCGTCCGGCGGTGCAAGAATGCAGGAGGGAATAATTTCCCTTATGCAGATGGCTAAAACTTCCGGAGCGGTCGCAAAGCACAGCGAGGCAGGACTTTTGTATATAACTGTCCTTACCGACCCTACCACAGGCGGAGTCACTGCGTCCTTTGCGTCCCTTGGCGATATTATAATCGCAGAACCAAAGGCTTTAGTTGGCTTTGCAGGCAGACGTGTTATAGAAGATACTATAAAGCAAAGACTTCCGGACGACTTCCAGCTTGCTGAATTTCTTATGGAAAAAGGCTTTGCGGATATGATCGTTGAGCGCAAGAAGATGCGCAGCGTCCTGTCACATCTCTTAAAGCTTCACGGCTATATGCCGGAAAAAAAGGACTGAAGGGGAGGGGAGCAAAATGAACGAAAAAACAGCATGGGAACGTTTGCAGATAATCAGGGATAAGGACAGACCCACTGTAAATGACTATATTCCCCTTATTTTCGACGAGTTCTATGAAATGCACGGGGATAGACACTTCGGCGACGACGCTGCGATCATGGGCGGTATAGGAAGACTGGAAGGAATGCCGGTCACTATAATTGCCGAGGTCAAGGGAAGAAATTTAGACGAAAACAAAAAGACTAATTTTGCCATGCCGCACCCTGAGGGCTACAGAAAGGCACTAAGGCTTGCAAAACAGGCTGAAAAGTTTCACCGCCCTGTCATATGCTTTATCGACACTCCGGGAGCTTTCTGCGGTATAGGTGCGGAGGAAAGAGGTCAGGGAGAAGCTATCGCTGAAAACCTCCTGGAATTTATGCGCCTTAAAACGCCGGTGGTATCCGTTGTCTTAGGCGAGGGAGGAAGCGGAGGCGCTTTGGCTCTCGGCGTATGCGACAGGCTCGGAATGCTTGAAAACGCTATCTATTCAGTTATTTCCCCGAGGGGAGCTGCAAGCATACTCTGGAAGGACGCAGGCAAGGAGCATGAGGCATGCGATATGCTGAAAATCACCGCCGAGGATCTGGTCAATTTCGGAGTGGCTGAAGCGATCATTGAGGAGCCTAACGGCAATGCAAAAAACGATTTAGACAAAATAGCAGAAAATATTAAAGAATTTTTGTCAGATACGTTAATAGAAAATTGTAAAAAAGATATTGACGTTTTGCTCGAAGAACGTTATACTAAATTTAGAAAAATCGGCGACTTCATTGAGCCGTAAAATCCATAACGCTATATCGGTGATTTCACCTATATATAGAAAATATATAACGGAGGTTTTATTATGATTCCTGAAGAACTTATTTCAATCATTAAGGAACAGCTTGATGTTGAGGACGATGCTATAACAATGGAGGCAAGCATTACTGAGGACCTCGGAGCTGACTCACTTGACGTTGTTGATCTTGTAATGTCAATCGAAGACGAATTTGAACTTGAAATTCCTGACGAAGCAGTTGAGAATATCAAAACTGTCGGCGATATCGTAAAGTATATCGAACAGAACAAGTAAAGCAACACCGCACAAAGGATGTGTGCAGAGCTTTTAGGCATGCTTTGTGCGGCTTTACCTGAGTATAAAGCCCTTTTATGGGGCTTTGTTTCAGCTTACAGATTTCTCTTTTGTAGGCTGAAATAAGGCCCTATGGCCTTAGACAGCACCGCAAAAACCCCGCTTGATGGTTTTGTACGTACCTTGCTTGTACCCTGAGGGTACTTTCTTTGGACATATGTTTTCCCATCTTATTACGAAAATTTTTTGTAATAGCGGTGCTGTCTTAAATTTTTTTTATCGGAAAGGTACATATCAATGAATAATAACGAAAAACCAATGGATAAAATAGTTGACCTCTGTAAATCAAGAGGTTTTGTATATGCCGGCTCTGAAATATACGGCGGCCTTGCTAACTCATGGGATTACGGTCCTCTGGGCGTCGAGCTGAAAAACAATGTCAAAAAGGCATGGTGGAAAAAATTCGTACAGGAAGACCCTAACAACGTCGGCCTTGACAGCGCTATCCTCATGAACCCTGAAACATGGGTCGCTTCAGGACATGTGGGAGGCTTCTCAGACCCTCTTATGGACTGCAAAGGCTGTAAGGCAAGACACAGAGCGGATCAGCTTATAGAAGATCAGTCCGACGAAGACCCGTCAGGCTGGGACTTTGACCGCATGGCTCAGTATATCAAAGACAACGGCATAAAATGCCCTGTATGCGGAAAAAGCGACTTTACAGATATAAAGCAGTTCAACCTCATGTTCAAAACCTTTATGGGCATCACTGAGGACAGCAAAAGCGAGGTATACCTACGTCCGGAAACTGCACAGGGAATATTCGTAAACTTTGCAAACGTTCAGAGAACTACAAGAAAAAAGCTCCCTATCGGTATCTGCCAGATAGGAAAATCCTTTAGAAACGAGATCACTCCGGGAAACTTTATTTTCAGAACAAGAGAGTTCGAGCAGATGGAAATGGAGTTTTTCTGCAAGCCGGAAACAGCTCTTGACTGGTTCAAGTACTGGAAGGACTACTGCATGAAGTTCCTGCTGAGCCTTGGCATCAAGGAGGAAAACCTGAGATATCGTGACCACAGTCCGGAAGAGCTTGCTTTCTATTCAGAGGCTACAACGGATATCGAGTTCAGATTCCCGTTCAAGGAATGGGGAGAGCTTTGGGGTATCGCTGACAGAACGGACTATGACCTTGGAAGACACATGGAGCACAGCGGAAAGTCACTTGAATACTTTGATCCGGACACAAATACAAAATATATCCCATATGTTATTGAGCCTTCACTTGGCGCTGACAGAGTTACTCTTGCGTTCCTTTGCGAGGCATATGACGAGGAGGAGATCGCTGAGGGCGATGTGAGAACTGTTCTTCACCTCCACCCGGCTATTGCACCGTTTAAGGCTGCTGTTCTTCCGCTTTCAAAGAAGCTCAGCGAAAAGGCAAGGGAGGTCTATGCTCTCCTTGCAAAGCACTTTACAGTTGACTATGACGAAACAGGCTCTATCGGAAAGCGCTACCGCCGTCAGGACGAGATAGGTACCCCGTTCTGCATCACCTATGACTTTGATACCCTTGAAAAGGATAACTGCGTAACTATCCGTGATAGAGATACAATGCAGCAGGAAAGAGTGGCTATTGATAAGCTTGTGGAATATATTGAGGAAAAAATCGAGTTTTGATTTAATATTCAATAAAAAAGCAAAATTAGTATACATTTAAAGCAATTAACAAATAATTGGTAATTGGAGAAAAAATGTTTGAATACTTTATATCTTTAGGGCCTTCTTGTTTTATAGCGTCATCTATGGGGAAATATGGTCTTCGCTCATTTTCAGCTCCGTTTGACTGGCTGATTACAAGCGACTTTAACTGGGTTCTTCATTATATTGAAACAGACTTTAAAGATTTTTTACTGAAAGAAAACCTGGAAACATATAATGAAAATTTTTATAATTTTCGTGAAAAAAACTCAGGCTTTATTTTTCTTCATGAGCCTGAAAACTTTGAGCTCAATTATGAAAAGATAAGGGACAGATATAACAGGCGTATAAAGAGGTTCCTCGAAAAAACAAAATCAAAAGTGTGTTATCTTCGTTATATGAGATCTCAAGAGGATTTTGAATACATTGTTCAAAATGCCGAATATATTATTAAAAAGTACAATCCCGATAGCGAAATTGTTTTTCTGTGCGGCAATGATATAGTTAATGGGAGAGATTTTCCGTTTCGTTATTATAATAATATAACAAATAAGTATAATAGTTCATGGTCAAAAAAAGCATTGCGCTCGTATTTCGACCGTTCAGATGACTTTCTGACATTTTGCGGAGAAAATTATTTGAACAGCAATCTGATTAAAAACCTGAGGTTCGATGTTGAAAAAAATGAAATTTCAGAATATGAATGCAGATATAAAAGATTAACTGCTCTGTTGTCACATGATTTCAATAATGATATGTATATATCGGACAAAATAATTATATATGGAGCCAGTGACATAGGTAAAGAGTTGTATAAAAAGATAAAGAATATTATTGAAACTGTATATTTTATTGATCAATATACAGAAGAAAAAACATTTGACAATGTTCCAATAATTAAATTTGACAAGGCTAAACCCGTTAAAGGCGCAAAAGTAATTGTTACTGCATTGGGTGATTTTCAAAATGTAAAAGGACTTTTATTAAGCAAGTTTGCTGCTGAAGATATTATTTCATTAGACAATATTTTAAACTTGAAGTTTTAACTTCTTTTCAATAAAGGTATCTGCCTTAAAGGCAAGATTGATTTCTTACTGAATTATATACAACTTATGGCAATATCGTAAAGAGCTGCTGAAAGCTTTATACGGTGTTGCCTTAGTTTTAAAAAAGACTCTTATTAAAACAATTGACATTTACGGACTTTCCTGCTATAATTATACTAAACGCAAAAATAATTTTACATTTACACTATAAAAAAGGAGGGGTCGCTATGAAACTAAAGCTTTTTGCGGCTGTGACGCTTATGCTGATATGCGCAGCTTTTCCGGGATGCTCAAAAACCGACAACAACGCTTCCGGCAGATTTTCCATTGTATACGCCGGTCTTTCGGATAAATGGGACAGCAATCAGTTCATGATAGGGGAGGATGTTATAAAGCTCCCGTTCAAGCTGTCCGATATGAAAAAATACGGCTTTAGCTGCGGTGAAAGCGACAAGCTCCTTGAACCGAAAAGCACGACCTCCGGCTTTTCACTTAAAAACAGCAGCGGCTTTTCTATCGGCGGAACTATCAGCAACAGTACGGATTCCTCTTTAAAATACAGCGAATGCTATTTCAAGGACTTCGCAATAACATTTTCAGGTAAAAACAAGGATTTCGACGTTATCTTTCCGGGAGGAATAAAAAAGGATTCCACAGAGGATGATGTGACCTCAGTATACGGCGAGCCGTCGGACGGTATCGAAGCTGTCAATGAAAAGCTTGAAATATACCACTATAAAAACGAGAAGAGCTCTCTTGATATAACGTTTATGAACGGAAAGCTCTACTATTATGTTTTCCATACAGAATAATTTGACATATTCTACTTTTTGTGATATAATTTATAGGTCGGTTTTGCGGGTGTGGTGAAATTGGCAGACACGCAAGATTTTGGCTGCGTTACTACAGTGCATTTAATTCCTATGATTGTCAGCAGGTAAAATTTAGACAAAAATTCAGTATGTGTGTTTCTCACGTATATTCTTTGTGTAGTATTGCCTAAAAGGAGAAAAAGATGCTTTTTAATTTTTTTAATAAAAACAAACATGCTTCTGAAAACAAGACAGAAACAAGCATAAGTAATAAGGATGTCGTCATAGGAGAAAAAACCGACAATTCCATAAACGGAATCGAGTTTTTACAGAAGTTTACAGAACAATATGCACCGTATACACTGAAAAATTATGTCATCAAAGAACGTGCTTATGATGAGATCCCACAAATCGATGAAAATCATCCGATGCTTCGCAGTATGGCACATCAGGTGGATTTGAAGCGTTCTCAGGATTCTATGATTGGTGCGAAAATCGCCTCACAGGAAATTTATATAAATATTACAAATATGCTTAAGGACGATAAAGGTGTTCATGCTGAAACTCTTCTTGCAGTTCTTGCTTCGGTGTGCGGAAAACTCTGCGTTCAGGGCATCATGAATACGCTTGATAATATGATAAGCAAAAGTGTGCCAGACAGAAAAAAGCTACTTTATACAATAGCGTCACTTATGCAGATTTGGATTGTTGAAACCAAAAACGGCGAGGCATACATCATGGGCGACAAAATTGGAAATGAGTTTATGTTGTGCTATAGTAATGCGATTGCTGAACAGGGCGATATACAAAAGTTAATGCCAGTTGCCAAGAAAACAGCTGAGCTTGTCAGTTCAGAAGATTATTGGGTAACACCTTTTGATGAGCTTGTACATTATAGTCCTCGGGAACTGGCTGACAGATTTACTGGAGTATTTGAAATTACATATAAAACATATTGCAGATTTCCTCAGGAGAGAATGCTCGCTGTTGCTTTTGCTGCACAGAAGGCAATCAATGAACTTGTGAATCAACATGTGATGGATAAGGAAAAAGCTGCTTCTATCTTTTCAGAATACGGCTGGAGAACTTCACATTATTGGGGAAAGTTTTAGCTACTCTGTAAATCTGTGACTGTCGGTAGGTAAAATTTAGGCAGAAAATTTAATATGTGGGTGTGGTGAAATTGGCAGACACGCAAGATTTTGGCTGCGTTACTACAACGGAATTTCACTGAGGTTGTAAACAACACAAGAAGTTGTCAAATAGGAACTTGTGAGGTTATAAGATTGGGAAATGAATTATCGCAAATGTCTTTAGATGAATTGTGGGATTTATTCCCAGTAGCTCTTGTTGCCCATAATGATAAGTGGAAATTGTTTTATGACGAAATCGAAACCGATTTAAAAAGCATTTTATCCGGTTGCCGGATTGAAAGGATCAGCCATATCGGAAGTACGGCTATATCTGGAATATGGGCAAAGGATATTGTTGATGTGCTTATTGAGGTGTCAAAAGACTCTGACATTGAGGATACTGCAAGGGTGATCGAAAATAACGGATTTATCCGTATGTCTGTGGCAGCGGACAGAATATCATTTAACCGTGGATATACAACAAAGGGATTTGCTGATAAAGTTTTCATGTTCATATTCGCTATGTTGGGGATAATGATGAGTTGTATTTTAGAGATTACTTAAATGAACACGAACAAATAGCTAAAGAATATGAGGCAATGAAATTACAATTGTGGAAACAATTTGAACATGACAGAGACGCCTACACAAATTCTAAGACAGAGTTCGTTAAGAAATGGACTGCTGAAGCAAAGAAAGTTTATAATGGAAGGTACTGACCTTTCTAAAGGTTTGCTGTGCAGGTAAAATTTAGGTAGAAAATTAAATATGCGGGTGTGGTGAAATTGGCAGACACGCAAGATTTAGGTTCTTGTGCCGTAAGGTGTGCAGGTTCAAGTCCTGTCACCCGCACCAGGTGTGTGAACGCACATACAATTCGGATATCACTTTTGTGGTATCCGTTTTTTATTTGTATTAAATGTACAATTTATTTCAACAAAATCAAGCATAACGACAATATTTAAAGCGATATTTTTTTATTTGCATATTTCTATGCAAATAGGATGTCATTTTCACACTATTTATGGAGGGACTTGTACCCTACTATAACCATAAAGGAGTTACTTAAATGACGCTTGAAAACTTTAACTACCGTACAAACTCGTTATTTTTACGGAATCAATTTGATTCTTATAATGAATTTTCTGTTCCGGATATTCCGAAACCAAAATTCAGTGATGATGAATTGAAAAACTTATTGTTGATTGGCTTTAATCATCTTAAAAGAGACAATGAGAAAAATATTGATCGAATTGTGCATTTCTTTTTATATGATTATAACTTTGAAAAAATCTGGAAAAATCCAGAACCTTATTTAAAGAGCTTTTCCAAATATAAAGGTATTCTGTCACCTGACTTCAGCATGTATCTTGAAATGCCTTATGCAATTCAGCTTTACAACACATTCAGAAACAGATGGTGCGGAGCTTATTTTGCCTCAAAAGGAATCAGAGTTATTCCTACAGTAAGCTGGGCTGATGAAAAATCCTTTGAATTTTGCTTTAAAGGTATAGAAAAAGGCTCTATTGTAGCTGTTTCAACTTATATGTTTCACGAAAGCGACCACCATAAAGACCAGAAAGAAATATTCTTAAAGGGCTATAATCAAATGCTGTCAGAAATAGAACCTGAAAAAATTATATGCTACAGCGAACCTTTCAGCGAAATGAAAGGAGATATTATATATGTTGATTATGAATTAAGTTCATGGAAATATCTTGACAATAATAAGGAAGAGAATAAAAGTTTTGTAAAACATACAAATTCATTATTGACATCTAATATAAGATACTATATAATTAATAAAACAGGTTTTGTTTGTAAGGGCGGCGGAAGCGCATATGGTGGAGAATGGATACCTAAAGACGAAAACTCAGCAAGATTTTTAGGCGAACCTAATTCCATAAGGGAAAATATTGTAACAACCAATAAAGGCAGCTATCACGTTCTTGATTATTATAATGAAATAGGAAAGTGTGCCGCAGAAAGGCATTTGACTGACCACATTAAACCTCATAAACATTCAGATCCTCATGACCACTTAATAAGTTGGGATAATAACTTTCCGTGTTTTGGCGAAAGATTTAATTATTTTGATGAAGAAGTGCCAACATTTGAAGATTTTATCAGTGAGCATTTTGGAAAAGCATCAGAGTATATTACAGGAGATGATAAATCAATGAAAAATTATGAATACAATCCTGAGGATCACAAATTTGAAACACTGGGAGAATTTAAATTTTATCTCTCCTGCGGCGCTAATGTCGGCTTTGAATATAAGGGCGTGGAATACGGTATTGAAGCCGTATTTGGTTTGGATGGAAAAAAGAAAAATGACTGTTATTGTATATGGAATAGCAAGGAAGATATAGCCGATGGACTTACCCTTGAACAAACCCTTGATTTTGAATTTGACGGCGTTAAGCTTCGTGACTTTATTACTACTGATGATGTTATTATCATTGAAAGAATAATGTAAATTTTTAATTTAAACATTATTATGGAGAAACTAAAATGAACAAACCATATTTCAGCGATTCTATAAAAGAATGTGACGATGACTTTTTCAAATTTGAAACGCTTGGAGAGTTTAAGTTTTACCTATCTTGCGGCGCTAATGTCGGCTTTGAATACAAGGGTGTTAAATATGGCATCGAGGGACACAATAATCAATTTGATATATGGATATATAATGAAGATGTAATAGCTAAGGATATCACCCTTGAACAAACCCTTGACTTTGAATTTGACGGCGTTAAGCTTCGTGACTTTATTACTACTGATGATGTTGAAATTCTTGAAAAAATTATGTAAACTTTAAAGGAGCGAATAAATCTATGGAAAATCATAAGTATAATCCGGAGGATCACAAATTTGAAACACTGGGAGAATTTAAATTTTATCTCTCCTGCGGCGCTAATGTCGGCTTTGAATACAAGGGCGTGGAATATGGTATTGAAGGTCATAATAATCAATTTGATATATGGATCTATGATAAAGCTGTAATAGCTAAGGATATTACCCTTGAACAAACCCTTGATTTTGAATTTGACGGCGTTAAGCTTCGTGACTTTATTACTACCGATGATGTTATTATCATTGAAAGAATAATGTAAGCTTTTATTATATCCAAGAACCCTTCATTTGAGGGGTTCTTTTTTGTGTAAATTTTTATCGTATTTTTTCACATAATCATTGACAAATCGGAATCATTTTTGTATAATTATAGCATAAATAAGTGCGTCTTGAAATCGCAATGTTTTAAGGGGGAATTAAAAATGAAGAAAAAATTGCATTCGCTTCTGATTGCGGCAATGGTCAGCCTTTCACTGATACTTGGAGCGGCAGCGCCAGTATCCATACGGTCTGAGCTGTTTACCGCAAGCGCAGCATCTGTTGATTATCCGCCTCAGCTCATGAATATTGCAGCTAAGGATAATTCCACAGTGCTTACTGAAAATGGAACCGATGACGGCTCCTCACTTTCAATGAAGGCTCTGGGCAAGGATCTTTCCCTGTCATGGCGCTTTGACAGAAAAGGCTCGGACTCAACTGGTACTTACTTTAGTATATGCAACGCTCAGTCCGGACGTCTTCTCACTCCACAGAACTACAGTGTTAAAAACGGCTCAAAGGTTGTCGTTTACGGCAGCGAATCCAACAAGTCCCAGAATTGGTATGCCGTACCGGTCAAAAATGATCGCCTGGGAAATAATCTCTACTACAAAATCGTAAACTATTCGGATTCATCACTGGCTCTTACCCAAAGCTCCTCAGGAATAACGCTCTCGAGCTATACCGGCGCAAACAGTCAGCTCTGGCTGCTTAACTCCGACGGCTTACAGGGCTTTGCTGGCTATTGTAATGATGACAATACCGGCAATATCAAGGCAGGGGATATCGGCGGTCTGTTCGGTGAAACTGTCTATGTTTCAACCTTTGATGACCTGAAAAAGTATGCCACATCCGATACTCCTTACACTATCGTTGTTACAAAAAATATCAGTGTTACAAGTCTTAAAACCGACTCATCCGGACACTATTACTGCCCGGACGGCAGAATCTATGTCCACAGCAACAAGACAATTATCGGTAGCTATGCCGCACATACAATGAATAACGTTCAGTTCTGCACAGCTACCAAAAGCGGAGTCGGAAACAATATCATCATAAAGAATTTTGAGCTTAAACATGACGCAAAATCAAACGGAAACGATTCAATCGTCGTATATTTCGGCTCAGGTCAAAATCTCTGGGTGGATCATGTTACATTTGTTGGCCACTCCGCAGTAAATACCCAGGGCGAGAATCTGCCGGACTGGGATAAGTTTTTAGCTTGCTGCTATGATGCGGACTACTGCACAGTTTCGGACAGCTCCTTTGGTCTTCACGAATACGGACTTATTTTAGGCTATCCGGCAGACGATGAAAACTCCTATAAAAATTACAACAACTTCCCAAGAATGTCCCTTATGGGCAACAAGTTCAAGGATACTCTTACAAGAGGTCCGGGACTTATGAGATACGGATATTTCCACTCTCTGAGCAACTATGTAAATAATTTCAGTATGGCATATACTGTACACACAGCCTCAAAAATATTTGCAGAAAACTGCTACTATGACGGCGGAGCTACAAAGGGCAATGTTATATGCGACTGGAACACTGTTACCTACCCTGGCTCGTATGCAGAAACCGGATCAAAGTTTACTAACTGTAAGCGTACAACTATAGAGGGCTATGCCCAGAATTGTACATGGCGTCCGAAAAACAACTACAGCTATGTATCTCTTTCAGCGGACAGCGCTAAAAACTACTGTTCAAGCTACAGCGGATGTCAGACATCTAAGGATAATATGATGTATATGCGCTTTTCAGCTAAGGGAGTTCCAAGCGTTGACTTTATCAAAAAGCCTGACACTCCTGTTCCGGCAGTGTTTGCCAGTGGCTCAACCTACAAAATCAAAAACGTAAACTCAGGACTTTATATGCAGGTCGAAGGAGCAAAGGCTGAAAACGGAGCAAATGTTCAGCAGTGGGGCACCTCTGACGAAACTATCCATGATATATGGAAGCTCATCGACGCAGGAAACGGCTATTACTGCCTTGTCTCCGCAGTAGGCGACGGCGGTACTTATGCCCTTGACGTTGAAGCTAAAAAAACTGACAACGGAACAAATATCGACATTTATAAGTTCAACAGCGGAACGAACCAGCAGTTCATGCTTACTCAGAACGCTGACGGCTCTTATAAGATAAGAACAAGAATTTCTGGTGGAAATTCAGCCGTTGAGGTCGCAGGCGGCTCTAAGACAAGCGGCGCAAATGTTCAGCAGTGGGAGGTAAACGGCGCTAACTGTCAGGACTGGATTCTTGAGGCTGTTACAAATCCGGGCTGTAAAATGGATACAAGCGTGCTCTATGAATTTAAGAATACGGGCAGCGGCATGGTAATGGATATCACGAACGGCAAAATGGAAGCCGGCGCAAATGTTCAGCAGTGGACTTCAAACGATCTTGACTGCCAGAAGTGGTTTCTTAAGGAATTTGCCGGCGGTGGAAATTACTACTATATCCGCTCCGTTTCTGACCTAAAGTATGTTCTCAAAGCCGACAGCACCGGAAACGGCGGTAATATTTCAATTGCTGAGTATTCCACAAAGGACAGTGCAATGCTGTTTAAATTCTCAAAAAATCCTGACGGTTCATATCACATCATGACAAGAGCCTCCAAGGACGCATGTCTTGTAGAGGTCGAAAGCGCAAGCACCTCACAGGGCGCAAATGTTCAGCAGTGGGGAAATACAAATAACGACTGCCAGAAGTGGATAGCTGAAACGATCACAACAGCTACTTCGGCTACAACTGCTGCTACCGAAACCACAGTGACCTCAAAGACCACAGTATCGACCTCTGAAACTACCGCAACATCTGAAACAGAAAGCACGGCGGAAACTGAAATACAAAAAATTCTTCCGGGAGACGTTGATCTAAGCGGTGAGATTTCAATTTCAGACGCAGTAATGCTCAGAAAATTCCTTGTAAAGCTTGAGGATCTAAGCGATGAACAGCTTATCGCTGCTGATATCTGCAAGGACGGCATTATTAACGTCTATGACCTAATTCTTGTTAAACGGCTGCTTCTCAGCTGAAAAAATTTATAGAGGGGATAAAATCTTATGAGAAAGATCAAAGCATTTCTTACGTCGCTGATCTTTACCGGTACTATTGCGTCATCGGTAATGACAGCTGCTCCTGCGCCAGCTGCGGCAGGAAGCTACGACATGACTGTATCCGTTGACCTGAGCGGTGAAAAGAAGGAGATCAGTCCTTACATTTACGGCGTCAACCAGTATACAAGTCAAAGCGACTACAAAAAGGTTACCGCAACGGCTATTCGTCAGGGCGGAAACCGTATGACTGCCTATAACTGGGAAACAAATGCGTCAAACGCAGGCTCGGACTGGCAGCACAGCTCGGATACAAATTTAAGCACCTCCGAGGACCCTGCCGACTGCGCTAAAAAGTTCTCGGCTTTCAGCGTAGACCACGGCTTTGACTACAAGTTCACAACATTGCAGCTTGCCGGATATGTTTCAGCCGACAAAAACGGACCTGTTTCAGAATCTGAAGTCGCTCCTTCAAAACGCTGGAATAAGGTTGTCCTTACCAAAAATGCGCCTTTTGCCGATACTCCGGACTTGAATGACGGCGTTGTTTACATGGACGAATATGTAAATTATCTTGTAAAGAATCTCGGAGATTCCACTACCTCAACCGGTATGCAGGGCTACAGCCTCGATAACGAGCCTGTTCTCTGGAATGATACTCACAGCCGTATGCATCCTGAGCCTGTTACCATTGAGGAGCTTTCAAGCAAATCAATTGAAATGGCAAAGGCAGTAAAGGCTATCGACCCGAATGCCGAAACCTTCGGACCGGCTCTTTACGGATATACCGCATATGACCACCTTGATGACGACGATAACAGTAATGAATGGGAAACTATCAAAGCCGCAAATAACTATAACTGGTATATCGACTGCTATCTCGATCAGATGAAAAAGGCAAGCGACGAAGCAGGCACAAGACTTCTTGACGTACTCGATATACACTACTACTCAGAATCTGCAAGAGTAGGCGCAGAGGACAGAGTTCAGTCAGTCCGTACACTTTATGAAAAGGGATTTGCCGAAAACAGCTGGATAGGTCAGTGGTGCCAGCAGAACATACCTATTCTGCCAACTATTCAGAAGTCAATCGACAAGTACTATCCGGGAACAAAGCTCGCTATTTCTGAGTATAATTTCGGCGGCGACAATGATGTCAGCGGTACTATAGCTCAGGCTGAGGCTCTTGGCTGCTATGCAGACGCAGGAGTTTACCTTGCAACTCTTTGGGGTAACGGCGATTATATTTACTCCGGTATCAACCTTTACACAAACTATGACGGCAAGGGAAGTCAATTTGGAGATACTCTTGTTCCAACAAAAACAGAGGACGTTTCTCTTTCAAGCGCATATGCTGCTATAAACGGAAATGATAACGGCTTCGTTACAGCAATGATAACAAACAAGAATATGACTGACGGTGAAAACGTTTCACTTAAACTCAACAATTCCGATAAGGAATATAAGTCAGCCGCTGTTTACGCTGTTTACGGGGATTCATCGGATATCCGCCTTGTTGACGTTATCGAAAATATCTCCGGAAATACTGTAAACGTTAAGCTTCCTGCTTATTGTGCAGCAATGGTTGCAGTTAGCGATGATCCTGCTGATTTTGCCGGTCTTGACCCGTCAGGCAAAAATGATCCTGTTTTCAAAACAGTAACAATTGACGA
Organism: uncultured Clostridia bacterium; assembly: GCA_947586185.1. GTDB lineage: Bacteria > Bacillota > Clostridia > Oscillospirales > Ruminococcaceae > Porcipelethomonas. The sequence goes on along the minus strand of CANPXN010000024.1, from coordinate 12,984 downwards.
TCCGGAAAGCAATATCAGCAGCGAGGGTTATGTCGTACTTCCTATCGAAGACCCTGAACACCTTTCAAAAATCATTCTTACAGCTGACGTTTCTTCAAGCGCAGGCTCAGCATGGGCAACTGCCGGATGCGCTCTTTCAATAAACGCAGTTGATAAAAACGGAACCGGATTCTGGACATCAAAGACCTATAATCTTCCACTTGGCAACGGCTCTAAAGCAACAATAGACTTTGACGGAACATTCATGAATGACGAAACCGAGGTCGAAGCTGTTATCTCTGACGGAAAAGTTGAGCTGCAAAAATGGTGGGATTCCTCAGAAAAGGGTGAAAACGGCACTGAAGATATTATCAGTGTAAAATATACAAAGGCTGAAATAGTTTATAAATATCCGCCGGCTGAAATAGTTCCTCCTGTTGGAGATATAAACGGCGACGGCGAAACAACAGTTGCTGACGCAGTAATGCTCAGAAAATTCCTTGTAAAGCTTGAAACTTTAAGTGATGATCAGCTGATCGCTGCTAATGTATGTAAGGACGGCGTTATTAATGTCTACGACCTTATAATGATAAAGAGAATTATTCTTGAAGCAAAATAAAAAATCTTTATGTCCAAAAAGTCAAGGTATGTCCGCCGAATGGCGAATTAAAAGTTTCGCCAGCCTTTGTCTAAAGGCTGCGGATTCCAAAGGCAGAGCCTTTGGTCGCCCTCCGCAGAGGGCGAAATTCCTTGCCTTAGAAGCGCTCCGCAAGGGGTGAATTTCAAAACAGTCCGGTGGACTGTTTTGAAAGAGGGGACGCCCTGCAAGAGAGGGCGTCCCCTTTATTTAAACTTTTTCTATAACCCGAAGCGGACCTAAAATGGTCCGCTTTTTATTTTACCTTAAATCAATGTATCAGCACCCTGAAAGTGCTTTTTGTAACCTCTTAGTGTCAATTTCAAAAGTAATATTGACAAAGACTTTTATTTAGGCTATAATGAAATAAAAACAGGAGGACAAAAGCTTGGACAAAAAATTAAAGCAGCTTGAAGAAGAACAAAAGCAGCTTTTGCGTCAGATCGAAAGCGGAAAAAGCTATACTCCTAAAAAGCAGAAAAACGAGCTTTTACAGTTTTTTATAGGCCTTCTTCTTTTAGGCGGAGGGCTTTTCTGGATATTTCAGTCTGTAAAGGTAAGCACTACATGGGGCTCTTTTTACCGGTTAGGTGGATTTTCCGTTCCGAACGGAGCTGTCATAATCCCTCTGCTTATAGGAATAGTTATGCTCTTTTTGATGGACAGAAAAATTTTCGGCTGGATCGTTACTGCTATTGGTATTCTGGTAATACTTATAACAATAATAATGAGCGTAAGGCTTTATTTTGTTTCAACATCCCTTTATGAATATGTTTTAATGTTCGGCGCTGTCGCTGTCGGCAGCGGTCTTGTATTAAAAGCACTTTTTAAGAAATAACGGAGGATTTTACTATGGGAATTTTTCAAAGACTCAGCGACCTTTTGAAATCAAATGTTAACGACCTTATTGACAGAGCAGAAGACCCTGAAAAAATGGTAAAGCAGATCATCATTGATATGCAGAAAGAGCTTAACCAGTCCACTCAGGCGTATGGAAAGGCTATGGCGAGCGAAAGGATCGCTAAAAAACAGTATGACGACGCTGTAAAGCTTTCAGCAGAATGGGAAAACAAGGCAAAGCTTGCCCTCCAGTCAGGAGATCAGGAGCTTGCTAAAAAGGCTCTTGCTAACAAGGTAAAGATCGACAAGGATGTGGAATCCTACAAGGAAATGTATGATACCATTTCTCAGCAGACTGATGCTATCAAAACTCAGGTCGATGTCTTAAAATCAAAGCTTGAGGAGGCTAAGAGCCGTCAGGCAATGCTTATCGCTCGCTCACAGATGGCTGAAACTCAGAAGAACCTTGCCAAGCAGACAGGCGGCTTTGACGCAGGCGCAGCTTCTGAAAAGTTTGACAGAATGGAAGAAAAGATTTCTGCTAAGGAAGCGGAGGCTCAGGCTTTCTCTGAGATTGCCGGTCAGCAGAATAGTGATAATGATACATTTGAACAGCTTGAAAACCAGGGCAAGGTTGACGCTGAGCTTGAACGTCTTAAAGCTGAAATGGGAATGCAGTGAGAAACGGAGATGTAATTATGGATAAAAAAAGTGAAAAAAGCTCAATTGCAATGTTTATTCCTGTTCTTGCAGCAATAATCTGCGGAATATGTTCAGTTTCATATATTATTTACAGAACAATGAGCAATAAGAGCTATAAGGAAAAATGGCAGGATTACGACGAGTGCGGAATCTGAGAATAAAATAAAAGGAACGGTTTTTCCCGTTCCTTTTTTATTTATCTTGAGCTTTCTGAATCTGACGAATTACCACTACCGATAATTGCATCGCCTATGTCGTCCACGATTGATTCTGCATCGTCGACTATGCCCTCACCGGCTGAAACAAGATCGTCTCCAGCATTCTCTGCATCGCTTACGATCTCATCTCCTGCATTCTCACTGCTGTCGCCCTTTTCGTCCCTGCTCTGAGTATCCTCTTTGCTGTCCACAGCTGAATCAACGGCTGAATCCGCTGCTGAGTCTGTAGTGTTTGAGCTGTCGCCGCAGCCTGTGAAAGCTGCACATGACAGAATAAGACAGCTCATTAATGCAATTGTCTTTTTCATAAAATTAATTCCTTTCCGTTCATACTGATTTAAAACAGTATATTGCAGTTAACTACAATACACTGCTATTTTACCCAAATTTACGGAAAAATACTCCGATCTTCGTAAATACGTAGTTTATTTTGCAATATGTAAAATGTACAAAATTCTTCACCTTTTTTCATTGATTTTGCTCTTGAAAGTTTTTAAACAATTTAACATCGACAAGTTTCCCACAAAATTACGGCTTTTTCAACATCTTAATGCTTATTCAACAGACTTTTCAACACTCTGTTGAAAGTCAAGTTTAAAACTTTTTTTATTTTTAAAGGAACTTTGTCCCTTTAGCAGGGGGTGCGGGGGACAGAGTCCACCGCATATTGTTTAACAATTGATTTCCTTACATTTTTCTTGACTTTTGTCTTTATATGTGCTAAAATAAAATTGTATTATTTTATAAGGAGATCTTAAAATGAAAAAAGCGGCAGCATTAATTTGCTCTTTAATAATATCATGCTCACTTTTTACGGCATGCGGCGATGAGGATTCAAATAAGGGTAACATAGTTGCTCTTTCATCAGCTGATGAGTCCTCAGTAAAGGACGAAAGCTCGGATGAAAGCTCGGATGAAAAAGCTGCTTCCACGGAAATTTCAAAGGACTGGAAGTCACTGGAAATCATTATGGACGGCACAAAGTACACAATGAACTTCAATTATTCTGATTTAGTTGGAATAGGCTGTTCATTCGATCCTGCCCTATACGGCCTTACAGACGCTACTTTAAAGCCGGGAATCATGTATTCACCTGACATTTATCTTAACAATGAAAAATTCGGCGAAGGCTTTATGAGAGTAGGTCTTATGAACGCAACCTCCGGAGATGTAGGACTGGACGGAACACAGGTCTGGGCTGTTGGAATAAGCAAGGTTGATAAGGAAAAAGCTCCTGACATAACTTTGCCGGGAGACATTACATGGGGCGCTGACGAAGCTGCTGTAAAGGCGGCGTATGGCGATCCTACTGAAACCTCTGACAGCGATGGATTTGTTAAGTATTCCTATGTTGAAGAGGGCGTTGCAAAGCTGGAGCTTTCAATATATGCCGACGGCGGCTTAAAGGAAGTTTATTACCAGCACGGTTAAAATCACTGTACATAATTAAGGGAGAGGACAGAGCGTTCTCTCCCTTTATTTATTTTAAAAGTTATAGGAGAGGAATATTCCTCTCCTATTTTTTATTTACTCATCATCATCCGCTATCTGTTCCTCGGACTGCTGAATTTCCTTTTCAGCGTTTTCAGCCTCTTCGATCTCAGACTGCTTTATATCCTCCTCGCTCGGAGCTTCAACAGCTTCAATCTCGGCATCCTCGTCATGCTCGGCTCTTGTAAAGGTAACCACCTTATCGTCCTCGCCGACTCTCATAACTCTTACGCCAACAGCATATCTTCCCATAACTCTCACGTCGGCGGTTCTTATCCTTATAACTATTCCGTCGCTTGATATCATGATTATATCGTCGGTTTCGTCAACGACCTTGATACCGCATACCTTACCCTTTTCCTCGCTGACTTTATAGTTTAAGAGTCCGTATCCGCCTCTTTTCTGTATCCTGTAGGAGTCTATCTCGCTTCTCTTACCAAATCCCTTTTCAGAAACCGTAAGGAGAGTAGCTCCCTCTCTTATCCTTGCCATGGATACAACATAGTCGCCCTCTCTGAGCTTAATAGCTCTTACGCCGTGAGCCGAACGTGAAAGAGGTCTTATTCCGTTTTCCTCAAGGCGTATCGCCATACCGTCATGGGTAGCCACAAAGAGCTGAGCGCTGCCGTCAGTCATTCTTACTCCGGCGATCTCGTCTCCCACATCAAGTCCGATAGCGATAAGTCCGTTCTTTCTTACATTCTTGTATGCTGAAAGAGCAGTCCTCTTTATCTTGCCGTTTTTGGTTACCATAATGATATATTTACCCTCGTCAAAATCGGAGGTCTTTATCATTGCAGCGATCTTTTCGTCCTCCGAAAGAGGCAAAAGGTTAACAGCATTAGTGCCCTGTGACGCCTTTGAACCCTCCGGGACCTCGTAGCATTTAAGCTTGTACATAATTCCCTTAGTGGAGATAAAGAGTATATTATCGTGGGTGGAGGAGATAAACATCTCGCTTACGAAATCCTCCTCACGCTGCTTCATTCCCGTAACGCCTCGTCCGCCCCTCCTCTGGGTCTTATAAACGTCTACCGGCATTCTCTTTATATAGCCCTTATTAGTGTATGTCAGAACGCATTCCTCAACCGGTATAAGGTCTTCAATATCCACCTCACCGCTTACAGATTCGATCTGTGTTCTTCTTTCATCATTGTATTTTTTGCGTATCTTAGCAAGCTCGTCCCTGATTATCTCATGTATCTTGTGTTCGTCCGCAAGAATAGCTAAATACTCCTCGATCTTCTGCCTGAGAGCGTCCAACTCGTCCTCTATCTTCTGTCTTTCAAGACCTGTAAGCTTACCAAGGGTCATCTGAACGATTGCCTCGGACTGAATTTCAGTAAGCCCAAAGCGTTCCTGCAATCTCTGTTTTGAATGAGGGATATTTTCCGAAGTCTTACATATTTCCACTACCTCATCAATGTTATCAGTGGCAATAATAAGACCTTCCAGTACATGAGCTCTGTTTTTTGCCTTATTAAGGTCATACTGGGTACGCTTTGTAATGACCTCAACCTGAAACTTTATATATTCCTCAAGGCACTGCTTTAGGGTAAGCACCTTTGGCTGTCCGTCAACTAAAGCCAGCATAATAACGCCCACAGTGTCCTGGAGCTGGGTATAGCTGAAAAGCTTGTTTAAGACGATCTGAGGTACAGCGTCCTTTTTAAGCTCTACAACAATTCTCATTCCCTCTCTGCCGGATTCGTCACGGATAAAGTGAATGCCGTCAATTCTCTTATCCTTGACGAGATTAGCCATACTTTCAACAAGCCTTGCCTTGTTTACCATGTAAGGTATCTCGGTTATAATAATGCAGTTTCTGCCCTTTATTTCCTCAATGGAGGTTTTAGCTCTCAGGGTTATTTTTCCCCTGCCCGTACCGTATGCGGCTCTTATACCGGCACGTCCCATAATAATACCGCCGGTAGGGAAGTCAGGACCGTAAAGAACTCCCATAATTTCATCAAGGGTACTGTCCGGATTTTCCATGAGCATATCTATAGCGTCAATTACCTCTCCCAAGTTATGAGGAGGGATATTTGTAGCCATACCTACAGCGATACCTGTTGAGCCGTTTACAAGGAGGTTTGGAAAACGGCTTGGCAAAACCACAGGCTCTTTGAGCTTATCGTCATAGTTTGTGGTATAGGGAATAGTATCCTTTTCAATATCAGTGAGCATTTCTCCGGCAATTTTGGACATTCTCGCCTCTGTATAACGGTATGCAGCCGGAGGATCGCCGTCAATAGAACCGAAGTTTCCGTGGCCGTCAATAAGAGGATATCTCAGTGAAAACTTCTGTGCAAGTCTTACCAAAGCGTCATAAACCGATGCGTCGCCGTGAGGGTGATATTTACCCAAAACCTCGCCGACAGTGTATGCGCATTTTCTGTAAGGCCTTTCGTATGTATTGTTTGCACTGTTCATAGTGTAGACAATACGTCTGTGAACAGGCTTCATACCGTCTCTTACATCCGGAAGGGCTCTTGCCACAATAACTGACATTGAATAGTCAAGGAATGATTTTCTCATTTCCTTATCAATGTCCACATGGATCACCTTTGAATTTTCATTATCCATTATTTTTCACGCCTTCCTTATCTGTCAAGCAATCTGCTTGTCTTTTTTAAAATTTTTTCCCAGCTGCTTTTCAAAATGAACTCTCAGCATCATATTTTCCTCATCTGAAAGAGCGCTTTTAGGGATAACATAAAACATTGCTTTCTGAATATATACAATGAAGAAATCAAGCTTTTCATAAACCTTTACTGAGGAATTAAGAAAAATCTCCGTATCGCTTATTTCGTCCTCAGGCTCTCCGTTATCGAAAACGCCGTCATATTCGTCTTCGTTTTGCTCCTCTCCCTTTTCCTCAGGGGGGATAACTGTTCCGATAACGATTTTTTCCGGATAGAGCTTCATAACATACTCGTCATTTTCGATCCCCTTTATAGCCTCCATAAGGTTTCTGCGGAGCTTTTTGGGATTATACCACACCACGCATGCAAATGCCAGACAAAACATCATAGCAACATAATTTACCGTACTTCCATAGTCAAAAGCTATATAGAAGACATTTACTATAGCCGCAGCCAAAAGAACACCGATAACCACATAATTCCTCGGCATCACATATCTTTTCTGAAAGGTCTTAAATGCTTCGCCGAAAAGCTCATAGGGAATCGAATAATGCTTTTCAATTATAGCGCTGTTATTTTCCATAAAAACTCCTTTTCTCGGCTTTTAAAAAAGCCTTTCAAAAACTTTTTCGCTTTAAATAAAGCAAAAGGGAAACTTTTTTCGCTTTGAATAAAGCGAAGTAAAACCTTTTAGGTAAATGCAAAGGGACAACCTATAGGAGGGAGGGGGAAAGAGAAAAACCAACAAAAATGCGGATTTCCCCCTCCCTCCTGTAGGTTTTCCCTCTGCACTCCCTTTCCACTCACCTCTTACCCCCATTCCGCATTTTTAACTCTCGCCGCTTGCTCTTTTGCCGCATAGCGGCAAAAAAATCGCAGGTGACTGGGGAGACGGAAAGTGAAAGACACTCTCAACAAATTTGGGAGAATCACTCAAGGAATTGAAGCGAGCAAAGCGTTAAAAAAGTTTCCCTATGCTTTTACAAAGCATAAAAAACCTTTTTCGGCATTCCCTTACGGGAATGCACTCAAAATGCTTTATTAAATATCAAGGTTCTGAACATATTTAGCGTTTGTTTCTATAAATTCACGACGTGGAGCAACCTTATCTCCCATGAGGATAGTAAAGGTTTCGTCAGCCTTTACGGCGTCTTCCATATCGACTCTTATCATGGTTCTTCTCTCAGGATCCATAGTAGTTTCCCAGAGCTGATCCGGATCCATCTCACCAAGACCTTTATATCTCTGAACGTCAACATTTACGTCCTTGCCGTCTTTCAGCTCCTCGATATATCTATCCCTTTCCTCGTCAGAAAAGGCATATCTTACCTGTTTTCCTCTGTACACCTTGAAAAGAGGAGGCTGAGCAATGTAAATATTTCCGTTTGTTATAAGAGGACGCATAAATCTGAAAAAGAAAGTGAGCAAAAGCGTCCTTATGTGAGAGCCGTCAACATCGGCATCCGCCATAATAATGACCTTACCGTATCTCAGCTTTGAAATATCAAAATCCTCGCCTATGCTTGTACCAAGAGCCGTTACCACCGGCTGGAGCTTTTCGTTGCCGTATACCTTGTCTATCCTTGCCTTTTCAACATTGAGCATCTTTCCCCAAAGTGGCAGTATAGCCTGATATTTTCTATCCCTGCCCTCTTTAGCAGAGCCTCCGGCTGAATCTCCCTCGACGATATATATTTCAGTTTTTTCAACGTCATGCTCCGAGCAGTCCGCAAGCTTTCCCGGCAGAGAAGCGCTCTCCATAGCCGACTTTCTTCTTGCAGTTTCCCTTGCCTTTTTAGCAGCCTCCCTTGCTCTCTGAGCGGCAGTTGCCTTTTCAAATATAGCCTTAGCCTCAGCCGGATTCTCCTCAAGGAAGCTCATAAGCTTTTCGGAAACCATTTTTTCCATAAAGCCCTTTACTTCCGGATTACCAAGCCTTCCCTTAGTCTGTCCCTCAAACTCACACTCGGTAAGCTTTACTGAAACGATAGCGGTAAGACCCTCTCTGACGTCGTCCCCAAGGAGCTTATCTCCGTCCTTTAAAAGCCCGAACTTCTTTCCGTATTCGTTAATTACCTTAGTGAGGGAATTTTTAAAGCCTGTTTCATGACTTCCGCCGTCCATAGTATGGATATTATTTGCAAAGGAAAGGATAACCTCGTTGTAGCTGTCGTTATACTGCATAGCTACTTCTGCAAAGGAATCCCCCTGAGTACCTGAAAAATAGATGACCTTACTGTTAAGCGCCTCAAGGCCCTTGACCTTATGTATATGCTCAACAAAGTGGCGGATACCTCCCTCATAGTGGAGAGTTTCCGACTTTTCCTCTTCTGACTCAGGTCTTTTATCGCTGAAAACTATTTTTATTCCGGCATTGAGGAATGCCTGTTCACGGAGTCTTTTCAAAAGCACCTCATAGTCATAATGAGTATCCTCAAATATTTCTCCGTCAGCCTTGAATTTTATCGAGGTTCCTGTTTCCGTTGTATCGCCGATTATTTTAAGCGGCTCTGAGTATGCTCCTCTTTCAAAGCGCTGGAAGTAGACATGCTCACCGTCCTTAACAGTAAGCTCCAGCCACTGAGAAAGAGCGTTAACAACTGATGCGCCTACGCCGTGAAGACCGCCTGAAACCTTATATCCGCCGCCTCCGAATTTTCCTCCGGCATGGAGAATGGTAAATACGACTGTAGCCGCAGATATGCCCTCTTTCGGGTGGATTCCCACTGGAATACCACGTCCGTTATCCGAAACGCTGATAACATCTCCCTCTAAAATATCAACTCTTATTTCAGAGCAGAAGCCTGCCAATGCCTCGTCAATTGAGTTATCAACAATTTCATAAACAAGATGGTGAAGACCCTTAGGACCTGTCGATCCTATATACATACCCGGACGTTTTCTTACTGCTTCAAGTCCTTCCAAGACCTGGATCTGATTTTCATCATAGCTCTGATTTGTTTGTGACATTTTTTATCCTCCGTTTTTTTATCTAAAAAACTTTTTAACAGTCTTCTCTTTCAAGAAAGCATTAAAAAATTTTCAGCATCCCTTTTCCGACCTTTTTTTTAGAGTGCTCACAGATATCTGTGAGATATAAATTATTTCCCTGCCGTCCTCCTGGCAGACGATAAAGCTTTTTGGCATTTCATAGGAAACGTTAACCACCCGTCCCTCTTTAGTAGCTCTTTCAAAGAACCTGTTTGTACTTTTTCCGATAGTAGTTTTTTCCATATCGAAGATGCCTATAATATTTTTATCGCTTATAGAAACATCTTCTCCCAAATGAATATACATTTCTGCCTCCTTTTGCTTTTTTCAAAAGCAAAAAACAAAACTTTTTTATCGCTTTTGGAAAAGCTATGGGAAAACTTTTTATAGCTTTTGCTAAAGCTAATAGGAAACTTTTTTCGCTTTGAATAAAGCGAAGCAAACTTTTTTTCACCGCTTTACGAAAGCGACCTTGAAGGTAAATGCAAAGGGACAACCTATAGGAGAGAGGGGGAAAGAGAAAAACCAACAAAAATGCGGATTTCCCCCTCCCTCCTGTAGGTTTTCCCTCTGCACTCCCTTTCCACACACCTCCTACCCCCATTCCGCATTTTTAACTCTCGCCGCTTGCTCTTTTTGCCGCATAGCGGCAAAAACATCGCAGGTTACTGGGAGCAGAAAGGAAAAGAACAGATTAATTCTGCGAGGAAAATCGTTCAAGGAATGAGGCGAGCAAAGAAATGAACATAATACCCTTTGCTAAAGCTTTCAGAAAGCTATAAAAGTTTTCCCATGCTTTTTTCAAAAGCATAAAATTTCTTTTTAAGACTTTCTTTCAGAAAGTCTTCCCTCCTCCATTACAAAATGTTTTCCGGAAGAAAGCATCTTAACGGAGTTCTCATTGCAGGTGGTAATAAAAACCTGCATGTCCTTTACAATATCGAAAACAAGCTCCTGACGGCTTTCGTCAAGCTCTCCCATAACATCATCAAGGAGGATCACAGGAGCTTCCTCTATATTTTTATAATAAATATCAGCCTGACCAAGCTTTAATACAAGAGCAGCGCTCTTTTTCTGCCCCTGAGAGCCGTAATCCCTTATGCTCAGACCGTTTATTTTAATGGAAATGTCGTCACGGTTTGCGCCCTGAGTAGTAAACCCAAGCCTTATATCGTCCCTTTGACAGCGGCAAAGCCTATCGTAATATTTATCAACGCTTGCGGCAGTATGGATATCAATTTCCTCATCCCTGCCGAAAATATTGGAGCAATAGTCTATCCTCAGCTCCTCAGCCCCTGATGTTATCTTACCGTAAAGTTCACGGCATATTTTGTCAAGTCTTGCGGTATACCTTTTTCTCATGTTGCATATCCGTGTTCCAATAACAGACATCTGCCTGTTCCACACGTCCAAAGCCGCCTCATCACCTCTGCCGGCAGCAATTTCTTTCAAGGCAGCATTGCGCTGTGCAAGAAGTATTTCATACTTCCGGATATATCCAAGAGATGAGGGAGCTATCTGACAGCAGCACATGTCGATAAAGTTTCTGCGTTTTTCCGGTCCCTCGTTAATAAGGTCAATGTCACCGGGAGTAAAAACCACGCATTTAAAGCTTTCAAAAAGCTCTCTTGTGCCTTTTAATCTTATATCGTTTATTGATATTCTTTTATCACGGATATTATCCCTTGAAAGTATATAGTCAATTTTCTGGAGCCGTCTTCCTCCTGCAAAGTCGATCCTTGCTTTCATGAACCTCCTGTCCAGAGCGATATAATCCCTGTCCCTGGAGCCACGAAAGCTGCGGCATCCCGTCATTATCCAGATAGCTTCAAGGAGGTTAGTTTTCCCCTGGGCATTTTTTCCGGTTATAAGGTTATATTTTTTATGAGGCTCAAAGAAAACCTCTTTCAGATTTTTATATCCGTCAATATCAACAAAAGTAATAAACATATCAAACTATTCTGACCTTTGTGTCCTCTGCCTCAACGGTATCTCCGGGGCGTATCTTCTTGCCTCTCATTGTGCATACCTCTCCGTTGACCTTTACCATGCCTGACTGAACAAGCTCCTTTGCGTGACCGCCCGTATCGGCTATTCCTGCAAATTTAAGCAGGGCGTCAAGCTTTATAAACTCAGTGGTTATAGTTTTTTCGATTTCTTTCAAAGCATATACTCCTTAGCCCTTTATCTGTATAGGCATAACTATTGCTGTAAAATGCTCTCCCTGAGGAGGCACTATTTTAACGGCTCTGTTACTGCCCGTCATCTGTATTTTTACCTTATCAGTATCCGCTGAACGGAGAGAGTCAAGCAGATATTTGTTATTAAAGCCTATAATAACATTTTCGCCGCTTATTTCACACTTTATGCTGTCCTCAATGCTTCCGATACCGGTACGGCAGCTTATTTTTATAGCCGAATCCTCGAATCTGCATCTGATAGGAGCCTTATTTTTTTCATTTATAAGCAAAGCGCAGCGCTCAAGGCTGTGAACGATATCCATTGTATTGACGGTTATTTCCGTTTTATATTCTGTTGGAACACTGCTCCTGTAATTATGGAACTCTCCCTCCAGAAGCCTTGTGAAAATGGTATAGCCGTTTATCTCAAACATAATATGCCTGTCGCTGACGTAAATTTTACAGTCCTCCTCGGCCTCCTCTTTAAGGAGTCTTGAAGCCTCTGAAAGAGCCTTTGAAGGCACTACAAAGTGATATTTTTCGCCGCAGTCCATATTCTCATGCCTTATAGCAAGTCTGTAGCCGTCTATAGCCACCATATTGAAGCCGTTTTCGTCGATATCGAAAAGCTCTCCGGTAAGAATAGGCTTTGCGTCATTTAGTGAAACCGCATAATTTGTCTGATTTATCATACTTTTAAGGGTTTCCTGATTCAGGCTTATACATTTGTTTCTGTCAACCTCCGGCAAAACAGGATACTCCTCGGCGCTTATGGCTGAAATATGGTATTCAGTTGAGCCGCAGGAAATTTTCATATTGAGGTTTTCATCGGTTTCATATGTAATGAAATCTCCCGGCATACGCCTTGTTATCTCGCTGAAAAGCCTTGAATTGAGAACGATCTCTCCGGCATCGGTGGATTCCGTTTCTATTTCGGTAGTAATACCGATCTCAAGGTCATAGCCGGTAAGCTCCAGCGTATCCACTGAGAGTTTAAGTCTTATGCCCTCAAGGGCTGCTATTGTTGATTTTTGTGAAACTGCCTTGGAAACATTGCTTATTGCTGAGCAAATGTCATCCTTTCGGCAGGAAAACTTTATTGGCGACATAGTATTCTCCTTTTTTCCGGCTTTCTTTCAGAAAGCCTTTGCAAAGACTTTTTATGCTTTTTTAAAGCATAAGTAAATTTTTGTAACGCTTTACAAAAGCGTTCGGAAAGGTTTATATGTTCATTTCTTTGCTCCTGCAAAGAAACGAACCAAAGAAACAGGCTGCTCAAACGCCGCAGGGCTTGAAACCCG